>NZ_JBEPQK010000001.1:0-833239 GCF_040547805.1 Bradyrhizobium sp. LA6.1
ACCGCGGGTGCGAGGTCAGCACCCGGCCTTCCCTGCGCCCTCTTGGCTTCGAGGGTGGAGAGATCAAGCAAAGCTCGGGCGAGATGCGCCGCGAGGATGCGAAGGCGTGTCTGCGACCAGGCACTCGCTGTCGTCGCCCGGCTTGACCGGGCGATCCAGTCTTCCAGGGACGGCTGTGATTGAGCCGAGAGGCCGCGGCGTGCTGGATTCCCCGCTTGCCGCCTACGCTAAAGCTTCGGCGGCCCTAGACTGAAGCCCCGGCGAAGCCTTGGCGTAGCCGGGTCGCGGGGAATGACAGTGGTATTTTGAGGACGACGCCGATGCCTCACACTCCGTCATTGCGAGCGCAGCGAAGCAATCCAGAGCCTTTCCGCGGAGGGATTCTGGATTGCTTCGCTGCGCTCGCAATGACGATGCGGAGAGAGCGTCCCCTTCATAAACCCCATTCACAACTCCGTGCCTTGATTCGGGAACACTCATTCCCTATTATCCCGCAATGCAAAAAGCCGCGCGCCGTCCCCAGCCTGCCGCCCGTCCGCTCGGCCGTCCCCGGGAATTCGACATGGACACCGCGCTCGACCGCGCCGTACGCGTATTTTGCGAGCGGGGTTATCATGCCACCTCGATCGGTGACCTGACCGCCGCGATGCGGCTTGCCACCGGCAGCGTCTACAAGGCGTTTCGCGACAAGCAGGCCGTGTTCCTGGCCGCTTTCGAGCGCTATGCCGCGGTGCGCCGGGAGCAGACCCGCAGCGCGGCCGCGCGCGGCGCCAACGGTCGCGAGCGACTGCGCCATATGTTGCTGTCCTATGTCGAGCACTCCCAGGGGATCGAGGGCCGTCGCGGCTGCATCGTGGTCGGCGGCGCGGTCGAGCTCGCCGCGCTCGATCCGGACGTCCGCGCCCGCGTCAACGCCCAGCTCGAGACCAACGAGGCCTTCATCGCTGGCCTCATTCGCGAGGGCCAGGCCGATGGCTCGATTCCCGCCCATGTTGCGACCGACGACACCGCGCGGCTGATGATCTGCATCACGCAGGGAATGCGCGTCGTCGGCAAGGCGCGCCTGCCGCTCGACGGCGAGCGCCTGGTCGGCGTCGCGATGAAACTGCTCGCCTGAATTTGTGTCTTATTAGGGAATGATCATTCCCGATATCTGGAGTCTGTTGGAATGACGATGAATGCCACGATCGAGACCGCACCCGGGCCGGATGCGGTGTCGCAACGACTGACCTTCGTGCTTGCCGCGGCCTGTGGCATGGTCGCCGCCAACATCTACTACGCCCAGCCGCTGATCGCCCCGATCAGCGCCGCGCTCGGCCTCTCGCATGCGGCGGCCGGGCTGATCGTCACCATGACGCAGATTGGCTACGGCGTGGGGCTTCTCTTCATCGTGCCGCTCGGCGACCTCGTCGAGAACCGCGCGCTGATCTGCTCCGTCATCACGCTCGGCGCGGCTTCGCTGCTGGCCGCCGCGTTCGCCACCCACGCGCTGCCGTTCCTGATCGCCGCGCTGTTCATCGGCCTCGGCTCTGTCGCCGTGCAGATCATCATTCCCTATGCGGCACACCTTGCGCCGGAAGCCATTCGCGGCCGCGTCGTCGGCAATGTCTCGACCGGATTGATGCTGGGCATCATGCTGGCGCGGCCAGTCTCGAGCTTCATCACGGCAGCGCTGTCATGGCACGCGGTGTTCTTCATTTCCGCCGCGCTGATGATCGCGCTCGCGGCGGTGTTGTGGACGACGTTGCCGAAGCGCAAGCCGGTCGCGCGCATGCATTACGGCACGCTGCTGCTGTCGATGCCGCATCTGGCCCGGACCACGCCGCTGCTCCGGCGCCGCGCGCTCTATCAGGCGAGCCTGTTCGGTGCCTTCACCCTGTTCTGGACGGTGGCGCCACTCCAGCTCGCCAGCGAATTCGGCTTCTCCCAGCGCGGCATCGCGCTGTTCGCGCTCGCCGGCGTCGCCGGCGTGTTTGCCGCGCCAATCGCGGGACGGCTCGCCGATCGCGGCCATAGCCGCATCGCGACGCTGGTCGCCATGCTGCTCGCGGCCGCCGGCTTCCTGGTGACCTATATCGGCGCGGCCGGCTCGATGCTGAACCTCGCCTGCCTGGTCGTGGCCGCGATCGCCATCGATATCGGTGTCCAGGGTAACGTCGTGCTCGGCTTCCGCGCCATCTTCGTGCTCGGGCATGAGCACCGCAGCCGTCTCAACGGCCTCTATATGGCGACGTTCTTCGCCGCCGGCGCTGCCGGCTCTGCGGTCGGCGCCTGGGCCTTCGCGCAAGGCGGCTGGACGCTGGCGTCGGCCATTGGCCTTGCTCTGCCCGTCGCGGGCCTGCTCTATGCGGCGACAGAGTAGTGGTACGATCGTGCCCGCGGCCGTTTACCAAGCCCTGGATACGCAGCCCGGCACCGTGCGATTTCCGTCTCGCGGTTTCCCTGCGGTTGTAGTACTTTGGTCGCAAGCGAGCCCGGTTAACGGGCGGCAGGGGGAGGCTGATGAGGCGTGCGGGACTGGTTGGCGTACCGCGGGTACGGCCATGGTCGTGGCAGGCGTTTCTGCTCGGATTTGTCGTCGTCGCCGTGTCGGCCGCGCTTCAAGGCGTCTGCGTCGCACTCGGCGCAAAGCTCTATTTCGCGGCGTTCCTGCCCAGCCTGTTCGTCCTCGGGATCGTCGCGGGCGCGCCGGCGGCGGTGTTCGCCGCGCTGCTCACCGTTCCGCTGGTGTGGTGGGCGTTCATCCCGCCGTTCTTCCAGTTCATGCCGCTCTCCAGCGCGGGCGCGGATTCCATCAACCTGTTCTGCCTGCTCGCGGTGCTCTTGATCGGCCTTGCCGATCTCTGCCGCGAGACGATGGCAATGATCAGCCGCGGTGGACTGAAGCCCTCGGGCGAGAGCACGGCAACGAATTCGCAATAAATCCGCGTCGCGCGGAAGCGGCGCGTTGCGCCGGCGCAACAGTCCGGCAACCATCCGCGAGCTTGGTGCGCGCCGCTAACTTTTCGAAAAAGATTTGGCCGCAATTTCTCCCCCGGGAATGACGAGGGAGTTTTTGAACATGAACGGTCACGCCATCTTTGAGAACGTGCGCCGCTATCGCGGCATCGCATCGCTCTATCGCCAGACCGCTGCATTCCGCCCTGGCCAGAGCTGGTCGCTTCTGGAGCAGGCGAGCGAGTGGGAAGCGCGGGCGCTGTCGGAGCTGGAAGCCTATTTCGCCGCGCGCGCGGATTACGCCGCCGTCCAGCGCGCCGCCTGATCGTTAACCATCACAGGTATTCGTATCGATGACGAACGGCGCGAACGACACGCGATGGGACGCAGACGTTCGCGCCATAGCCGTCAGAACCGGTAGCTCGCCTGGACCCTCACGGTGCGGCCCTGGCCGGGCGAGATGTTGTTGTTGCCGTCGGCGGACGCCCAATAGCCGCGGTTGAAGATGTTCTCGACCGTGAGCTGCGCCCGCCAGTTGGCATCGATCGTGGCGTAGACGCCGGCATCGAAGCGTACGAAGCTCGGCAGTCTCACCGTGTCATCCGACGATGCAAAGGAATCGCCGAAATAGATGATGCCGAGCGCGGCCGCCCACATCGGCGTGAACTGGTACTTGTTCCACCAGGCGAACTGATTGTACGGCACGAGCTGCACGCGATTGCCGGGCACGACCGTCGCCGACGTCGCGCTGGTGATCTTCGCATCGGTATAGGCATAACCGAGCGTGGACTGCCATTGCTCGGTGACGTAGCCGACGAGGCTCGCCTCGAAGCCGCGCGTCAGCGTGCTGCCGGAGGGCAGGAAGAAGCCGGGATTGTTGCCATCCGCGATCGGCTGGTTGGTGCGGTTGAGGTTGTAGATCGCCGTCGAGAACAACAGCTTCGGGTTGATGTTCCACTTCATCCCGACCTCGGTGTTCTCGAACTTCTGCGGCTGGAGGATCAGTGTGCCGTCGTTGAGCGAGGAGAACTGGTCGCCGGAGGCGGGCAAATAGGAGATGCTGTAGGCGGTGTAGACCGACATCGTCTCCATCGGCTTGAGGAGCACGGCCGCCTGCGGCGACACCAGGTTGTCGGTGCGATTGCGGTTGAGGTTAGTGTTCATGTCCAGCGCCGACATCTCGAAGCGGTCGAACCGCGTGCCCACGATGAGCTGGAGCGCGCGTGAGAACTCGATGGTGTCGCGCAGGTAACCGGACTCGACGTTCAGTGCATATTTACTGTTCGAATCCGGCGTCGTGACGCCATCGGTGTTGGTGCCGGTGAAGTGGTGGACGAAGTTGACCGGCCCGAAATAGGTCGGCGCGAACGGGTTCTGCACGATGGTGTTGGTGCCGTTCGGGAAGACGCCGGTGTTGCGGATATCGACACCGGTCTGGCGGCCGAACTCGGTGCCGAAGCCCACCGTGTGCGCGATCGGGCCGGTCCAGCCCTTGTAGGTGAAGTCGGTCTGGTTGAAGACGTTGTCGCGGTTGGTCGTGTGCTGATAGGCGCCAAGGTTGACCGCGGTGTCGGCTGCGTTGACGGCACCGGCGAGCGGCCCGCCGGTGGGATAGACGTTCTGGTAGAACTTCTGGTAGTCGGCCGCCATCGTGCCGTTGCGCACCGACAGTCCGTTCTGGAAGTCGTGCTCGATGATCGCCATGCCGGTCTGCACGGTCGCCTGCGCGGTGTTGAGGCTGGGGCTGCCGAAGAAGGTCTGAAGATTGCCGTTCGGCGCGAACGGTGTCGTCGGATTGAATCGCGTGACGCCGCCGGGAAGGCCCTGCGAGGGATTGCCGCGATCGGCGGTGCGGCCGTCGTGGTAATATTCGTAGGACAGCTTGATCTTGGTGAAGTCGTCGGGCTTCAGCGTAACGGTCGGGTTAATGCCGTAGCGTTCGAGATGGTTGAAGTCGCGGAACGCATCGCTGCCCTCGTAGAACACGTTCAGCCGGGCGGCGACGTTCTCATTGATGGCTTGTCCTGCATCGAGCGAGACGCGGCGGTCGCCCCACGAGCCCGTCTGCCCCGTCGCCTGGTAGATGCGGGTGCCATCGGCCTCCTTGAGGGTGCGGTTGAGCACGCCGCCGCCGGCGCCGCGGCCGAAGGTCAGGGCGCTCGGGCCCTTCAGTACCTCGATGCTTTGCGCGTTGTACAGGTCGCGGAAATATTGCACGTCGTCACGAAAGCCGTTGACGAAGAAGTTGGCGCTGGAATCGACGCCGCGGATGACGAGCTCGTCGCGATTGCCTTCGCCCTGATGGACGGCGACGCTCGGGACGTAGCGCGTGACATCGGTCAAGCCCTGATAATTCTGGTCGCGGATCTGCTGCTGGGTGATGACGGAAAGCGATTGCGGGATGTTGACGATGGGCGTGTTCGACTTGGTGGCGACGGAGGTGCTGTTGGCGAAATAGCCGACGGTGCCGGTGCGCGCGTCCTGCGATGGCATGAAGGGCTGTGGCGCGGCGGTCGTCTCCGGCCGCCGTGCCGTTTGCGTCCGGCGGGTCCGCCCGCTGCTCGACCGGCGGGCGGCCGAAACGGGATTGGTACGGCGCTGTGCGTCCGGCGCGGTCACGGTGACGGATGGAATCGTCACGCCTTGCGCGGGCGTGGATTGCGCAAAGGCCTGCGGACTAGCGAAGAACGCAGCTGACGTCATCAGCGCGGTCAACACGCCTCCGATACCCGAAAAATTGCGCTTGGACATGTAGCTTGCGGCAGACAAAAGCTCTCCCGCGGCGGCGATGTGGCTCATCGCGCCCTCCCTGACTCTTTCAAAACTCGCCCGGATTCCCCATTGCACGGCCGGATGCGGGGCAAGGAGCATCCGTGCACGCGAAGTCACTGTGTGCATGAACAAAGTGACCGTGCGGCCATTCCGCGCAGGATGATTTGAATCGTTCGAAACTTGTCGGGTTCCAGGCGATCACATGTTTCGGCGCGCCGGCAGGATCCGTGGCGACTAAGGAGTTATCTCGGCGCCCGCGTGTGCTAGCACCAGACCGATCGAGATCTCCTACGTCGGCCGGGACCAGCGATGACCACCTTCAACCGTGTCTTCACGACGGAGCGTCTGCTCCAGATCATCGTCATTCTGGCGGCAACAGTTGCGATGAAGCTGATGGGCTGAATATCGGTGGGCTATTGCCCGCCGAACTCGGGCACGTCGGGCAAATAGTTCGAGCCCTCGGAGCCCAGGAAATCGAACATCGCCTGCGCCGGTGGCAGCAGCACCTTGTCGCTGCGGCGGATCACGTACCATTGCCGGACGATCGGAAGGCCCGCGACATCGAGCACGATGAGACGACCTTCGGCGAGCTCATGCGCCACCGTGTGGGCCGAGATGAAGGCGATGCCGAGCCCGGCGATGACGGCCTGCTTGATGGTCTCGTTGCTGCTCATCTCCATGCCGATGATCGGCTCGAGATCCGATCTCTGGAACATGCCTTCCATCAGCGTGCGCGTCCCTGATCCCGGCTCGCGGGTGAGGAAGGTCTCGTGCACGAGGTCGGTCAGGTTGAGGCCGGAATCCTTCCCCAGCCAGTGTCCCTTGCGCGCGACGATGATGTGCGGATTGCGCCCGAGCTGACGCACGTCGACGCTGACGTCGGCCGGTGGCCGACCCATCACGGCGAAATCGAGATCGTAGCCGTGCATGGCCTCGCGGATCTCCTCGCGATTGCCGATCGTGAGCTTGATCTCGATCTTCGGATGCCGCTTCGAGAACGCCGCGATCGCATGCGGCACGAAATATTTCGCGGTCGAGACCGCGCCGAGATGCACCGTGCCGCCGGTCCGTCCAGCGAGCAGATCGAGCGCGCCCTGGCAGTCCATGATCGCGGCCTCGACGCGTTCGGCGAGCGCCAGCACCTCCTTGCCTGCCTCCGTCAGCAGCATGCCGTCGCCGGTCCGCTGCACCAGCGGCAGGCCGGCGAGGTCCTGAAGCTGCCGGAGTTGCTGGGTGACGGCTGGCTGGGTCAGGCCGAGCTGGCTCGAGGCCGCGGTGACGCTGCCCTTCGCCGAGAGCGCCGCAAGCGAGCGGAGCTGCCGGATCGTCAGATGCCGGAGCTGGGCCGCTGCGTGGCCGGGACCATTATAAGAAAATTCTTTGGCGCTCATTATGAATAGAAATTTTCCTTATTAAGCCGCCCCTGTCAATCTCCTCGTGTTGGGACCGACCGCACCGACCTCCAGCGGGGAGGGAACTGGATGCGGCGCCTGCAAGGGGATGGACGCAGATGACCGGGCAACTCAGGTTGGACGACCACCTTCAACGGTATTCCGAGACGGCGCCGCATGCGCTGGCCGTGGCAGCCGCAGTCGACGCCATCGCGGCGGCAGCGATCGAGATCGCCGACCTCATCGCCACCGGCGATTTTGCGGACGCGTCGGGCCTGACCACCGGCCGCAACAGCGACGGCGATCTCCAGCGCGACCTCGACCTCCAGGCGGATGCGATCCTGCGCCGCTGTCTCAGCAGGCTGCCGATCGCGGCGCTCGCGTCGGAGGAGATGCGCGAGCCGCAAATCGGCGACCGCGAGGCAAAAATCTGCGTCGCGATCGATCCGCTCGACGGCTCCTCCAACATCGACATCAACATGACCGTCGGCACGATCTTCTCGATCCTGCCTGCCCCGGATGACCTGGCTCTCGCCTTCCATCAGCGCGGCTCGGCGCAGCTTGCCGCGGGGTTCGTCACCTATGGGCCGCAGACCTCACTGGTGCTCACGCTCGGCGACGGCGTCGACATCTTCACGCTCGACCGCAGGGCGGGCTGCTTCCGCCTCGCGCGCAGCGCCGTGCAGATCTCCGAGACGTGCGAAGAATTCGCGATCAATGCGTCGAACCGCCGCCACTGGGATACGCCGGTCCGCGCCTTCGTCGACGAATGTCTTGCCGGCGTCGAAGGGCCCGCCAACCACAATTTCAACATGCGCTGGATCGGTTCGCTGGTCGCGGAGGCCTACCGAATCCTCACCCGCGGCGGCGTGTTCCTCTATCCCTCGGACGCGCGCCCCGGCTATGGCGACGGCCGCCTGCGCCTCACCTACGAGGCGCACCCGATGGCCATGATCATCGAACAGGCCGGCGGCTCCGCCACGACCGGGCGCGAGCGCATCCTCGAGCTATCGGCGCAGAGCCTGCACCAGCGCGTGCCGCTGATCATGGGCTCGAGCAACGAGGTGCAGCGCGTCGAGGAACTGCATTGCGATCCGTTGCTGGTCGCCAGCATCTCCGCACCGCTGTTCGCGCGGCGCGGCTTCTTCCGGCTGTGAGCGAGGCGACCCATGTCCAGGAAGCATCCGATCATCTCCATCACCGGCTCCTCCGGCGCCGGCACCACCTCGGTCAAGAAGACGTTCGAACAGATCTTCTTCCGCGAGAAGGTCAATGCCGCCTACATCGAGGGCGACGCCTTCCATCGCTACGACCGTGCCGAGATGCGCACGCAGATGGCGAAGGAAGCCGAGCGCGGCAACAAGCATTTCAGCCATTTCAGCCCCGAGACCAACCTGTTCGAGGAGCTGGAGCGTGCCTTCCGCGACTATGGCGAGACCGGCACCGCGACGACGCGGCACTATGTCCACGACGTCGAGGGGTCCGCACTGCACGGTGCGGCTCCCGGGACCTTCACCGAATGGGAGCGGCTGCCGGAAAGCTCGGACCTGTTGTTCTACGAGGGCCTGCACGGCGCCGTCGTCACCGACAAGGTCAATGTCGCGCGCTACGCCGATCTCAAGATCGGCGTCGTGCCGGTCATCAATCTCGAATGGATCCAGAAGCTGCACCGCGACCGCAGCGCCCGCGGCTATTCGACCGAGGCCGTCACCGACACCATCCTGCGGCGGATGCCCGACTACATCCACTACATCTGCCCGCAATTCACCGAGACCGACATCAACTTCCAGCGCGTGCCGACGGTGGACACCTCCAATCCGTTCATTGCGCGCTGGATCCCGACGCCGGACGAATCGATGGTCGTGATCCGCTTCAAGAATCCGCGTGGCATCGATTTCCCCTATCTGCTGTCGATGCTTCCCCACAGCTGGATGTCCCGCGCGAACTCCATCGTGTGTCCCGGCGCGAAGCTCGATCTGGCGATGCAGCTGATCCTGACGCCGCTGATCATGCAGCTGATCGAGCGCAAGCGAAATCTGAAGTGAATAGGGAGAGAATCCGATGAACATCTCCGTCCACGCCGAAGCCGACATCACGGCAGTCACACACAACGATCTCGCCAATGCCGTCCGCTTCCTCGCGGTCGACGCCATCGAGACCTCGCAGTCCGGCCATCCCGGCCTGCCCATGGGCATGGCCGATGTCGCGACCGTGCTGTTCTCGCGGTTCCTCAAGTTCGACTCCGCGCACCCGAACTGGCCGGATCGCGACCGCTTCGTGCTGTCGGCGGGGCACGGTTCGATGCTGCTCTATGCGCTGCTGCATCTCACCGGCGGCGATGTCAGCCTGGACGACATCAAGGCGTTCCGGCAGTGGGGCTCGAAGACGCCGGGCCATCCGGAATACGGCCACACGCCGGGTGTCGAGACCACGACCGGCCCGCTGGGGCAGGGGATCGCGACCGCGGTCGGCATGGCGCTCGCCGAGCGCATGGCCAATGCACGGCACGGCGACGGCCTGGTCGATCACTTCACCTATGTGATCGCGGGCGACGGCTGCCTGATGGAAGGCATCAGTCAGGAGGCGATCTCGCTCGCCGGTCATCTCCAGCTCAGCCGGCTGATCGTGCTGTTCGACGACAACGGCATCTCCATCGACGGGCCGACCTCGCTGGCCACTTCCGATGATGAGCTCGCGCGCTTTGCGGCTTCCGGCTGGTCGGTCCGCAGTGTCGACGGCCATGACCCCGAAGCGGTTGCGCAGGCGATTGCCGAAGAGCGTGAGAGCACAAAACCGTCGCTGATCGCCTGCCGTACCATCATCGGCTATGGCGCGCCGGACCGTCAGGGCACCGAGAAGGCGCATGGTGCGCCGCTCGGCACCGAGCAAACGGCGGCGGCGCGGCGGACGCTCGGCTGGGACTATCAGCCTTTCGTGGTGCCGATCCCGATCCTCAAGGCATGGCGGATGATCGGACAGCGCGGGCAGGTCGAGCGTCTTGCCTGGCTCGACCGCTACGAATGCGCGACGGCCGCGCAGCGTGAGCTGTTCATCGAGGGCAAGGCCGTTGCCCTGCCGGAGGCCTATGCCCAGGCCTCGGCGAAATTGCGCGAGCGCTTTGCCAGCGAGCGTCCGAAGCTGGCGACGCGGCAAGCCTCGCAACAGGTGCTCGACGGCATTGCCGGGACAATTCCCGGACTGGTCGGCGGCTCGGCGGACCTGACGCATTCGAACCTCACGCACGCCAAAGCGCAGACTCCCGTGACGCGTGGGGCGTTCGCCGGCGGCTACATCCACTACGGAATTCGCGAGCACGGCATGGCCGCCGCGATGAATGGCCTCGCTTTGCATGGCGGATTCATCCCCTATGGCGGCACCTTTCTCGCCTTCTCCGACTACAGCCGGCCGGCGATCCGTCTTGCGGCCCTGATGCGGCTGCGCGTCATCCATGTGATGACCCACGACTCCATCGGTCTTGGCGAGGACGGTCCCACGCATCAGCCCGTCGAGCATCTCGCGGCGCTGCGCGTCATCCCGAACCTTCTGGTGTTCCGCCCCGCCGACGCGGTCGAAACGCTGGAAGCCTGGGACTGCGCGCTTGAGGCGGAAGATCGCCCCTCCGTGCTGTGTCTGTCGCGTCAGGCGCTGCCGACATTCCGCAGCGACGTGCGCGGCAGGAACCGTGTCGCGCGCGGCGCCTACCTCATCGTCTCGCCGGACGGCGGTCGCGACGTCACGTTGATGGCGACCGGCTCCGAAGTCTCGATCGCGCTGGAAGCCGCTCGCCTGCTCGCGACGGAACATATCCGCGCTGCCGTGGTCTCCGCGCCATGCTTCGCGCTGTTCGAGGAACAGCCGGAGGACTACCGCGCCTGTGTGCTCGGCACCGCCCCGCGCGTCGGCATCGAGGCCGCAGTCGCCGGCGATTGGCATCGCTGGATCGGCACTGACGGCGAGTTCGTCGGCATGCGCGGCTTCGGCGCCTCTGCGCCGGCGCCGGTGCTCTACCGCGAATTCGGCATCACGCCGCAAAGCGTTGCCGAAGCCGCCCGGCGGACGATCACTCGCGCCGGCAAGCCATAACAGGAGGAACTTTCGTGGCCCGTATCACCCTTCGTCAGCTGCTCGATCACGCCGCCAACCACGGCTACGCGGTGCCGGCGTTCAACATCAACAACATGGAGCAGGGTATTGCGATCATGCAGGCCGCGGCCGAGGTCGATGCGCCCGTGATCATCCAGGCCTCGCGCGGCGCGCGCAGCTATGCCGGCGATCTCATGCTCTCGCACATGATCGACGCGCTGGAGCGGACCTATCCGGACATTCCGCTCTGCATGCACCAGGACCACGGCAATGACGAGGCGACCTGCGCCTCCGCCATCGCCCACGGCTTCACCTCGGTCATGATGGACGGCTCGCTCAAGGCCGACGCCAAGACCGCCGCCGATTACGACTACAATGTCGACATCACCCGCCGCGTCGTCGATCTCGCGCATTGGGTGGGCGCCTCTGTCGAAGGCGAGCTCGGCGTGCTCGGCTCGCTCGAGCATGGCGGCGGCGAGCAGGAGGACGGCCACGGCGTCGAGGGCAAGGTCAGCCACGACCAGCTCCTCACCGATCCCGACCAGGCCGTCGACTTCGTCCGCGCCACCAAGGTCGATGCGCTAGCGATCGCGATGGGCACGTCCCACGGCGCCTACAAGTTCAGCCGCAAGCCTGATGGCGACATCCTGGCGATGCGGGTGGTCGAGGAGATTCACCGCCGCCTGCCGAATACGCATCTCGTCATGCACGGCTCCTCTTCGGTGCCGCAGCCGCTCCAGGACATGTTCAACCAGTTCGGCGGCGAGATGCCGCAGACCTGGGGCGTGCCGGTGGAGGAGATCGTCCGCGGCATCAAGAGCGGAGTACGAAAGGTCAACATCGACACCGATTGTCGTCTGGCGATGACAGCGGTGTTCCGCAAGGTCGCCGCGCAAACGCGCTCCGAGTTCGATCCGCGCAAATTCCTCAAGCCTGCGATGGATGCGATGCGCGAGCTCTGCCGCGATCGCTTTGAGCAGTTCGGCACCGCGGGCCACGCCAGCAAGATCAAGGTCATTCCCTTGAGCGAGATGGCGCGGCGCTATCGCGCCGGCGAGCTCGACCCGCGCATCGGCGCCCGCGAGTCGGTCGCCGCCTAATCATTCAGAGAGAGAAGAGCAGGAGAGAGCCATGAATGCACACGCAGGAACTGTCCGCGGCAAAGAGCGCTATCGATCGGGTACGATGGAATACGCGCGCATGGGCTATTGGGAGCCCGACTACACGCCGAAGGACACCGATGTCATCGCGCTGTTCCGCGTGACGCCGCAGGAGGGCGTGGACCCCATCGAGGCGTCAGCGGCGGTTGCCGGCGAATCCTCGACCGCGACCTGGACGGTGGTGTGGACCGATCGCCTGACGGCTGCGGAGAAGTATCGCGCAAAGTGCTACCGTGTCGATCCGGTGCCCGGCACGCCGGGCTCGTACTTCGCCTACATCGCCTACGACCTCGACCTGTTCGAGCCGGGCTCGATCGCCAACCTCTCGGCCTCGATCATCGGCAACGTCTTCGGCTTCAAGCCGCTGAAGGCGCTGCGCCTGGAGGACATGCGCTTCCCGGTCGCCTATGTGAAGACGTTCCAGGGGCCGGCGACCGGCATCGTGGTCGAGCGTGAGCGGCTCGACAAGTTCGGCCGGCCGTTGCTGGGCGCGACGGTGAAGCCCAAGCTCGGCTTGTCCGGGCGCAACTATGGCCGCGTGGTTTACGAGGCGCTCAAGGGCGGGCTCGACTTCACCAAGGACGACGAGAACATCAACTCGCAGCCCTTCATGCATTGGCGTGACCGCTTCCTCTATTGCATGGAGGCCGTGAATCGCGCGCAGGCTGCCTCCGGCGAGGTGAAGGGCACGTACCTAAACATCACCGCGGGGACGATGGAGGACATGTACGAGCGCGCAGAGTTCGCCAAAGAGCTCGGGTCGTGCATCGTCATGATCGATCTCGTGATCGGCTACACCGCGATCCAGTCCATGGCGAAATGGGCACGGCGCAACGACATGATCCTGCATCTGCATCGCGCCGGTCACTCGACCTATACGCGGCAGAAGAGTCACGGCGTGTCGTTCCGCGTCATCGCGAAGTGGATGCGGCTCGCCGGCGTCGACCACATCCATGCGGGCACGGTGGTCGGCAAGCTCGAAGGCGATCCCAACACCACGCGCGGCTATTACGACGTCTGCCGCGAAGACTTCAACCCGACAAAGCTCGAGCATGGACTGTTCTTCGACCAGTCCTGGGCGAGCCTGAACAAGATGATGCCGGTCGCCTCCGGCGGCATCCATGCCGGCCAGATGCACCAGCTGCTCGATCTCCTCGGCGAGGACGTCGTGCTGCAATTCGGCGGCGGCACCATCGGCCATCCCATGGGCATTGCGGCTGGCGCGATCGCCAACCGTGTGGCGCTCGAAGCGATGATCCTCGCCCGCAACGAGGGGCGCGACTATGTCCATGAAGGTCCGGAGATCCTGGCCAGGGCGGCAGAGACCTGCACGCCGCTGAAGGCTGCGCTCGAGGTCTGGAAGGACGTCAGCTTCAACTATCAATCCACCGACACGCCGGACTTCGTGCCGACCGCGTTGGAAACCGTTTGAGGAGATGAGATATGAAACTGACCCAGGGCTGCTTCTCGTTCCTGCCTGATCTGACCGACGACCAGATCACGAAGCAGGTGCAATATTGCCTCGCCAATGGCTGGGCGGTGAATATCGAGTTCACCGACGATCCGCATCCCCGCAACACCTATTGGGAGATGTGGGGCCTGCCGATGTTCGACCTCCAGGACGCCGCCGGCGTGATGATGGAGCTCGCCGAGTGCCGCAGGGTTTACGGCGACCGCTACATCCGCATCAGTGGATTCGACTCCAGCCATGGCTGGGAATCGGTGCGGATCTCGTTCCTCGTCAACCGTCCGCCGCAGGAAGCCGAGTTCGAGCTGGTGCGGCAGGAGGTGGGCGGACGTGCGATCCGCTACACCACCGTGCGCCGGCCGGCCGCGCACGCGTCGACCTAGTCACTCCTCTCCGCGCGGAGCACTCCCTGCTCCGTTTCCTTGGCGGACCACTGCTTCGCCGTTCCCCCCGCGGCGAAGCTCCTTTCTTCGAGGTGCCGATGCTTGATGTCCCTCATGCGACGACCGCTGAAACGAGCGAGACCAGTTTCGATCTCCGCAAGGAGGCCGAGGCGGCCGGGATCACCGACACGCTGCAACAGCTCGAGCAGGAGCTGATCGGCCTCCGGCCGGTCAAGAACCGCGTGCGCCAGATCGCGTCACTGCTGCTGATCGAGCGCATCCGCCAGCGTGCGGGACTGGCATCGTCGCCACCGACACTGCACATGTCGTTCACCGGTAATCCGGGCACGGGCAAGACCACGGTGGCGCTGCGCATGGCAAAGATCCTGCACGGTCTCGGTTTCGTGCGGCGCGGGCAGGTGATCTCGGTGACGCGCGACGATCTCGTCGGCCAGTATATCGGCCATACCGCGCCGAAGACGAAGGAGATCTTGAAGAAGGCGATGGGCGGCGTGTTGTTCATCGACGAGGCCTATTATCTGCACCGGCCTGACAACGAGCGCGATTACGGCCAGGAGGCGATCGAGATCCTGCTCCAGGTGATGGAGAACCAGCGTGAGGACCTCGTCGTGATCCTCGCCGGCTATGGCGAGCGGATGACGAGCTTCTTTGCCTCCAACCCGGGTTTCCGTTCGCGCATCGCCCATCACATCGACTTCCCGGACTATGCGGAAGCCGAGCTGCTGGTCATCGCGGAGCTGATGCTGAAGGAGCGTGGATACCGCTTCTCGGCGGCGGCGCGCGGAGCCTTCGAAAATTACATCGCGCTGCGCCGGACCCAGCCCTTCTTCTCCAACGCGCGCTCGATCCGCAACGCGGTCGATCGTATCCGTCTGCGGCAGGCCGATCGCCTCGTCTCCGATCTCGACCGCATGCTCGATGTCGCCGATCTCGAGACGATCGATCCGACGGATGTCCTTGCGAGCCGCGTTTTCAGCGGTGGTGCGGACGCGCAGAGGAGTGCGAAGCCATGACGGGAGAAATCCTCATCGCGCCTTCGATCCTGGCCGCCGATTTCGCGCGCCTCGGCGAGGAGATCAGGGCAATTGATGCTGCCGGCGCCGACTGGATCCACTGTGACGTCATGGACGGACATTTCGTGCCGAACATCAGCTTCGGCGCCGACGTCATCAAGGCGATCCGACCGGCGACGGCGAAGATCTTTGACGTGCATCTGATGATCGCGCCGACCGATCCCTATCTGGAGGCGTTCGCAAAGGCAGGCGCCGACGTCATCACGGTTCATGCCGAAGCCGGCCCGCATCTGGACCGCTCGCTCCAGGCCATCCGCGCGCTCGGCAAGAAGGCTGGTGTCAGCCTGTGTCCGGCTACTCCGGAAGCTGCGATCGAATACGTGCTTGATCGTCTCGACCTCGTGCTTGTGATGACGGTCAATCCCGGCTTCGGCGGCCAGTCCTTCCTCGACTCCCAGATCGAGAAGATCAGGCGCATTCGAAGCATGATCGGCGACCGGCCGATCCGGCTCGAGGTCGATGGCGGCATCACGCGCGACAATGCCGCCGCCGTGGCTGCCGCAGGCGCCGACACCCTCGTGGCAGGATCGGCCGTGTTCCGCGGCAAGAGCAGCGCCGATTATGCCGGCAATATCGCCGCCATCCGCGCTGCTGCGGAAGCCGGCAGGGTTCCGAAGCTGCAACATGGTTCGGCGCAGACGATCCGGGCCGGCGAGGCCGCGCTCACCCGGTAGAATACGGCATACAGGCGTGGCAGAGCCGGCGTCGCGCTGGTTGTGCCATGGCGTGCCATTCCGTCCGAGGTTCTACAGGGCATGCCGCACAGCGCGGCGGGCCTTCCTCGCGCGAGAGTTCTGCGCAGAAATGCAGGGCAATCTCATCGGGTGGCCGGAATCGATCGAACGGTATCTTGATCTGATCGGCATCTCCGTCGTGCGCCAGCGCTACGCCTGGCCAATGAGTTCCACGTGGAGTCCTCCGATAGGAACCAATGGGGCCTGCGCGTTTCCCAGACGTTAACCCAGGTTGCGCGGGACGCTTCGCACGCAGTAAATGTTTTGCATAACCGCCATCGGCCTGACGTAAATCAGGGCAATAAGCTCAGTGAATGCGAGGGAGGGTCTCATGGAGAACGTACGTCGCTACCGGGCGCTGGCGTCTCTCTGTCGTCAGCAGGCGGCCTATCGGCCGCTCCAGAACTGGCAACTCCTTGGCCAAGCCGAACATTTCGAATACCTCGCGGAGATTGCGCTGAAGGCGCATTTCGACGCGTGCAATGCGCAACCCGAGGACGACGCCATCGCCACCGCGCCATTTGAGACCCCCGCCGCGGCGTGAAGGCGTCGGTCCGTTGCGGATCATCTCTCGATCAATGCGACATCAGCGTCGGGACGGTCATGGCTTCCAGCATGGCGCGGGTGACGCCGCCGAGGAAGCGTTCCTGCAGCCGGGAGTGGCCGTAGCCGCCCATGACCAGGAGATCGAGGCTCTCGTCGGCGGCCAGCGACAGGATGGTCGGCTGGATGTCGGCGCGCGCCGCCGACAGGCTGACCGTGCGGGTCGACAATCCGCGCCGGCCGAGGTGTCTTGCCAGATGGCTTGCCGAGACCTCGTCGGGAACCGCGTCGGCTTCGTTGATCGTGATGATCACGATCTCCTCGGCGCGGGCCAGGAAGGGAGCGGCGTCGCGCATCGCGCGGGCGGCGAGGCGGCTGCCATCCCAGCAGATGCCGATCCGGTTCGCCCTGAATGACCCACGAAAGGTGTAGGGCAGGAACAGCACCGGTCCGCCCGCCTGGAACAGGATCTCGCCGGGCATATCATTGTCGAATGAGCCTTGCGCCGGATCGGGCTGCAGCACGATGCTGAGATCGTGGAGCCGCGCCATCTCGCCGAGCGAGCCGGCTGCGTCCGCCGGGATTGCGCCGAGCGGGTGGCAGGTGCAGGAGATGCCGGCGTTCGTGGCTTCGCTCCGAAATATCGCCAACGCGGCCTCGGCACGCTCCACCGCGCGCTCGCGCTCCATCTCGAACACGGCCGCTACGGCGGCACCGCCATCCAGGACGTAGGCAGTGCTGCTCGCGACGTACCCGACGGCGACCGCGTCGACGTGTGCGTTGAGTCTCGCCGCGAGCGAGATCGAGCCGTCGATCACCGCGCTCATCGGGCGCTCGGTCGGGATGTGGACGAGAATGTCTTTGTACATGGCGCGCCTCCGATGGACATCATCCAGTGGCCGCAGCCTATCACTGCGCACGTGGCCTGTGTTGAGCCGCATCAAATATGCAGCCCTGATTTTCGCGGCACCTTTGCCAAGATTTAATCGGACGGACGGGACGCCGTAAGGTGACGATGTCCATGTTGGTTGCAAGGCGACTTACCCAACATGGACATTTCGACATGAACGATCACGTCAATTCCGACACCACCACGTCCCGCAAGATCTTGAAGCCACGCCGGCTTGCGCTGCTGGGCACCGTGGCCGCGCTTGGCGTGGCCGTGCTCGCTGCCTCTCCCGCCTCTTCGCAGTTCGGTCTGAATTCCTTCATCGGGCCGGCCCAGGCGGCGGAAGCCGCCGCGACGCCGCCGGGCTTCGGCGATCTCGTCAGCAAGGTCAAACCCGCCGTCATCTCGGTGCGGGTCAAGATCGACCAGGACAATGACAAGAGCGCGATGCTGCAACAGAACCGGATGGATTCGGACGAGGATTCGCCGTTCGACCAGTTTTCGCGGCAGTTCGGCTTCCGCGGCCCGGGTGGCATGAACGGCATGCCGCGCCAGCGCCACCAGATGATCACGGGCGAGGGTTCCGGCTTCTTCATCTCCGCCGACGGCTATGCCGTGACCAACAACCACGTCGTCGATCACGCCGAGTCGGTGCAGGTGACCATGGACGACGGCACGAGCTACACCGCGAAGGTGGTCGGCACCGATCCGAAGACCGATCTCGCGCTGATCAAGGTCGATGGCAAGAGGGACTTCCCGTTCGTTAAATTCTCCGACCAGAAGCCGCGGATCGGTGACTGGGTGGTCGCGGTCGGCAACCCCTTCGGCCTCGGCGGCACCGTGACCGCCGGCATCGTCTCGGCCAACGGTCGCGACATCGGCAACGGTCCCTATGACGACTTCATCCAGATCGACGCGCCGATCAACAAGGGCAATTCCGGCGGTCCGGCCTTCGACATGAACGGCAACGTGATCGGCGTGAACACCGCGATCTTCTCACCCTCCGGCGGTTCGGTCGGTATCGGCTTCGACATTCCGGCTTCGACCGCGAAGCTCGTCGTCGCGCAGCTGAAGGACAAGGGCTCGGTCACCCGCGGCTGGCTCGGCGTGCAGGTGCAGCCGGTGAGCGCCGAGATCGCCGACAGCCTCGGCCTCAAGGAGGCGCGCGGCGCGATCGTGGACAATCCGCAGGACGGCAGCCCCGCGGCGAAGGCCGGCATCGAGGCGGGCGACGTCATTACCGCCGTCAACGGTACCGCGATCAAGGACTCCCGCGATCTCGCCCGCACCATTGCCACCCTGGCGCCGGGCACGTCCGTGAAGCTCGACGTCTTCCACAAAGGCGCGAGCAAGACGGTGACACTCGCCCTCGGCGAGTTGCCGAACGAGCGGCAGGCCAAGGCCGGCGAGGGCAAGGCGCAGCCGAACACCGGCACGCCGCGCCTCGGTCTCAGCCTGGCGCCGGCCGGCGACGTCCAGGGCGCGGGCCAGAAGGGCGTCGTCGTGACCGAGGTCGATCCGCAGGGACCCGCCGCGCAGCGCGGCATCCAGACCGGCGACGTCATTCTCAATGTCGGCGGCAAGGCCGTCGCCAATGTCGGCGACGTCCGTTCCGAGCTGGCGCAGGCCAAATCATCCGGCAAGAACAGCGTGCTGTTGCAGGTGAAGAGCCAGGAAGCGACGCGGTTCGTCGCGGTGCCGCTGGCCTAAGCCTCGCGCTTCCCGCGGCAAACTCAAAAGGCGGCCTGCGGGCCGCCTTTTTCGTGCGCGTCTGGAAGATTCCCACAGGTGCCGATAACATTCTCGTTAACGGCAGCGTTGATGACGGGTTCGTCCGAAAAAGCCGCGTTCGCTCGTCACAGTTCGGAATCACGTGTTGGGCTTTGGCGTCAATGAAGACGCCCAGGCGAATTGCAGGAGTGGAACTTCGAACGCCCGGCCTTCTTGTGGAACCGGTGGTTCGCATTTGATCGGTGCCGACATGGATCGATTGAAGCTCTCGCTGAGGTGTGCGCTGCTTGTGGCGCCGCTTGTCCTGACGACCGGAAGCGCCCTGGGGCGCGACGATGGCCGCTACGCCAACTCGCCGCTGAAACCCTGGTTCGACAGCTTGCGCAGCCATCTCGGGCCCTGCTGCTCGGATGCAGATGGCTTTGCTGTATCCGACCCCGATTGGGAATCGCACGATGGGCACTATCGCGTGCGGCTCGACGGGCAGTGGGTGGACGTGCCTGATGAGGCCGTCATCACCGAGCCAAACCGGGCTGGCCACACCATGGTGTGGCCGGTGAAGACTGCGTTCGGGATTTCGATCCGCTGTTTCATGCCGGGCAGCATGATCTGACGCGAGTGGGCGTTACCGCTTGCTGGATTTGCGCTTCGCGGTCTTCTTCGCTTTCTTGGCTGTCTTCTTGGCCGTCTTCTTCTTGGAGGTCTTTCGCTTCGACGCCTTCTTCGGGACCTTCTTGCCCTTCGCGCGCGCTTCCGACAGGCCGATTGCGATCGCCTGCTTGCGACTCTTCACGCGTCCGCCACGACCGCCGGGGCCGCTTTTCGCGGTGCCCTTCTTATAACGGCGCATCTCGCGCTCGACATCACTGCTGGCGCTGCGTGAGTAGCGGCGTTTCTTTGCCTTGCGTGCCATCAACTCTCTCCCTTGGCCCGGGAAAGAACCGCATCATTGACCCTACGTTCCAAATGCGCTGGCCGCGCTCCTCAGAAGGAGTTCGCCAACTCGATCTCGTCTTCCAGCGCTCGAATGCGGCGCGCAGCCTCAGTCGAGGACAGAGCCCGATCGTATTGAGTGGGCTGATAGGCCTCCTCGCTCAGACGCTTCAGCCTCAGCCCCTGCGCTCTCGTCATCTGCTCCGCGAGGAAAACCCTGGCGTCGTATTTACCCTGAACCTGCATTTGGCCTCTCCGTTCTGAAATCGTGACTTGACTATATGTTCTTATTTTGTTCTAACAAGCCATGGACAACAGAATTAATGAAATTCGACGCAAAATCAGCGCCTTGAGGCTCGAAATGGCCGACATCGAGGTGTCTGTGCGCGACCTCGTCGATCGCGACCGCGACTGCACAGAAAAGGCCCTGGCGCAGATGGATCTGCGCCGGAAAATCAACCTGCTGATCGGCGAATGGAAGGCGGCCGGTGGCGGCGATGTCCTGCCTGACGTCCGCGAGCGGGTACGCCTTCGTCCTGCAACGACATCCGGCAGTCCGCTGCGCGTGATCGCGCGCCGCTGAGAATTTTGGGAGCGTGCGGTGGAGGAAGACCCGGACACGTACCGGATTCTAAAGCTGCGCGCCGAAATTCTCGAACTCGGCTCCGCCATCCGGCAATTGCAGCGCGAGGGTCTCGACGATGCCGCAGCGCAGCTCCTGATCGCACGCAAACGTGCACAGCTTGAGCATCTCGTGAAGGCGAATGCCGCGGGACGGCCGCTTTAGCGATCTGACGCTGGAAGGATTCCCAATCCAGCTCCAAGCTCCAGCTCCAAAGCGAAAGGCCCCGCGTCGCCGCGAGGCCTTTGATCGTCGGCCGGAGCTCACTTGGTGTTGCTCATGCCGCCCTTGTTGTTCGTCATGGTGCCGCCTTGGTCGGAGCCGGGGCCTGAACCACCTTGACCGGAGGGATCAGCTCCCTTGGTGGACTTGGTGTTGGCGCCTGTGGTCTGCGACGACGACATCGCGGATCCAGGCTTGGCCTTATGCGACTTGGCCTGCGCGGCGAACGGAGCGGCGGCGAGGCCGGTTGCCAGCATCACGGTGAGAGCGAGCTTGGTGGTTTTCATGCGCGGGAACTCCCTGAGTTGAATTGACGCAGGCAGCCAACCGCCGTTTGCCGCAGGAGTTCCGCACGAAAGCGCCCGGTGCGCGTCACGCGCGCTTCAAAATTCCTTGTCCTCGGCGAGGATGAACACGAGGCCCGTGAGCGTCGCGCCGATCGCGAACGTCGTCACCAGTGTGATGATGAAGACCATGGCGGCCGAATGTCCGCCGTGGTTCAGCAAATTTGCGACCGCCGGATTGAACAGGACGAGGGCGAGCCCGAAGACAAGGCCGAGGGCTGCGCCCATCATCGCATGCGTCATCAGCTTGATGACGCCGGTCGGAGAGATGAGGCTCGGCGACTTTTTCCCGCGCATGGAACCGCCTCGCGGTGTGGCATAAAACGCGCACGACGATTGCGGGTTCCATTATCATGACGATTTTGTCATTCCCCGCTTCATCCGACGTTCATGGCGGTCTTGCGAGGATGAATGCCATCAACACGGGAACATTCGATATGGGTAAGGTCGTCTTTCTCTATCGCTCGCTGGCCTATCGCAACGCGGCTGTGGACATGCTGCGCAAGGCGCGCAAGCTGCCGCGCGGCGTCGAGCGGAGCGCAGCCCGCCGTTACGCGCGGGCGCTGCGCGAGCTTTCGCAAACGGAAGCCTGGCTGGAAGGACGTGTCGCTGACGAACCGCAGGCGATGCAGCGCGTGAGGGTCGCCGCGGCGCGCTAGATCATGATCGGTTCTGAGTGAATCAGGGCCGAAACTCCAGATTCCTGTCCTTACGCGCGAACCGGAGCCCACTTCGCTCGCAAGCGCTCTAGCCTGAGGCCCGCTGAAGGGGTTCGGACGGAGCCGCGTCGAACTTGCTCGCGGCCGACGGCGCTACGGTCTTCCGCGTCAGCGGCACCTCGAGGCGGCACAACAGGCCTTCGGCACGCCAGTTGAATTCCGCCTGTCCGCCGAGTTGCGATTCCACACTGGCAAGCAAGCTCCGCGTGCCGAAGCCACGGGATTTCGGCGTCCTCACCAGCGGGCCGCCGGTTTCGTCCCAGGTCAGTGTGAGGTGGTCGTCCTCGACCTGCCAGCCGATCGCGAGCCGCCCCGACCGCGTCGAGAGCGCGCCATATTTCGCCGAATTGGTGAAGAGCTCATGCAACGCCAGCGCCAGCGTCTGCGCTGTCGCCGGCGCCAGCTGAACTTCCGGACCGGCCAGCTTGATCTGGCCGCCGAGCGAGTAGGGCGCGAGCTCCTCGTCGATCAGCCTCGAGAGTTCGGCGCCCTGCCAGCTCGACAGCGACAGGATCGTGTGCACGCGCGCGAGCGCGTTGATGCGCCCTTCGACGGCGTTGACGTAGGCCTTGACCTCGTCGGCGCGGGTGAGGCGCACGATCGATTGCGCCAGCGCCAGCGCGTTCTTGGCGCGATGATCCACCTCGCGCGCCAGCAGGTTTTGTCTCTCTTCCGCGCGTTTGCGTTCGGTGATGTCCACGGTGACGCCGCTCACGCGCACCACGCGGCCGCCCTGGTCCACCGTCGCGGCCGCCGTGCCGACGCACCAGCGCACCTCGCCATCGGGCCGGCTGACGCGAAACTCGCCTTCATAGGCGTGCGCGCCGGTATTGAACGCGGCAATCGCCTGGCTGAATTGGTCGACGTCATCAGGGTGCAGCTGCGCCTGGATGTTGGCCGAGGTGACATTGAAGGTCTCCGGCGTCACGCCGAAGATGCGGTACTGGCCCTCGTCCCACATCCAGTCGCCGTTGATCCAGTCCCAGTCCCAGGACCCCATCTTGCCGGCGGCGATCGCCATGCTGCGCCGCTCCTCGCTCTCGCGCAGCTTTGCGGTGGAATTCTCCAGCTCGGCCGTGCGTGCGCGAACGCGGTCCTCGAGCTCCTGGTTCAGCCGTTCGAGCTCGCGCGTCTTGCGGTAGAGTTCGGCAAACACCTTGATCTTGGCGCGCAGCACCTCCGGCACGACCGGCACCGGCACGTAATCGACCGCGCCCATCTCGTAGCCGCGCAACCGGTCGATGTCGCTCACCTGGATCGCGGAGATGAAGATCATCGCGGTCTTCTGGAAGCGCGGATGCTCGCGGATCATCGCGGCGAGCTCGAAGCCGTCGAGCTCGGGCATGCAGACGTCGACCAGGATCACCGCGATCTCGGTCTTGAGCAGCACCTCCAGCGCCTCGCGGCCCGATGCTGCGATCACGAGGTTCTCGCCGAGTTCCTTCAAGATCACCTCGTAGGCGAGCAGCTTGGCCGGCTGGTCGTCGACGAGGAGGATGTTGACCTTTTCGTGGTCCATTCGCGGATCCAAACTCAGCGGTGCAGCCACATGCGGATTGCAAGCAGCAATTGATCGGTGTTGACGGGTTTGGCGAGGTAGTCGGACGCACCGGCTTCCAGGCATTTCTCACGGTCGCCCTTCATCGCCTTGGCTGTCAGCGCGATGATCGGAAGGCGGGCGAAGGCCGGATTTTCGCGAATGACGCCGATGGTCTGATAGCCATCCATCTGCGGCATCATGATGTCCATCAGCACGATGGCGATCTCCGGATTGGATTCGACCAGCGTCACCGCCTCGCGGCCGGTCGTGGCCGTCAGCACCTTCATGCCTCGCCGTTCCAAGACGCTCGACAGCGCGAAGATGTTGCGGGCGTCGTCGTCGACGAGCAGGGCGGTCTTGCCGATCAGGTCTTCGTCGGAACTGTTCAGCTTCTCCAGCATGCGCTGCTTCTCGACCGGCAGTTCCGTGATCACGCGATGCAGGAACAAGGCGGTCTCGTCGAGCAGGCGCTCCGGCGATTCCACGCCCTTGACCACGATGCTGCGCGCCATGGTGTGGAGTTCCGCATCCTCCTCCGCCGAGAGCTCGCGGCCGGTGAAGACCACCACCGGAACGTTCGACAGGCTCTCGTCGTTGCGGATCTGGTCCAGCACCTCGAAGCCGCTCATGTCGGGCAGCCGCAGGTCGAGCACCACGCAATCGCAGGGTGCCTCGCGCAGCGTCGAGAGCGCGCCGGCGCCGGTATCCGTCGTCACGATCTCGATGTCGTCGTGATGCAGCAGCTCGCGGATCGAGAGCTGCTCGGCCTCGTTGTCCTCGACGATCAGGAGCCGCTTGCGCCGCGGCCGCGCGTATTCCTTGATCTGCGTCAGCGCGGCCGAGACGCCCTCGGTCGTGGTCGGCTTGTTGACGAAGGAGAAGGCGCCGCGGGCCAGCGCATGCTGGCGGTCCTCGTCGAGCGTGATGATCTGCACGGGAATGTGGCGGGTTAGCGGATTGTGCTTGAGCTGGCTCAGCACCGTCCAGCCCAGCATGTCAGGCAGGAACACGTCGAGCGAAACGGCCCGCGGCTGGTACTGCTTCGCAAGCTCCAGGGCCTCCGCGCCGCGCGCGGCGACCAGAACCTTGAAGCCCTTGTCGCGGGCGAGATCGACCAGCACGCGGGCATAATGCGGATCGTCCTCGACGATGAGCAGGATGGTGTCACCGGGCTCGAGATTGAGCCGGTCGTCGGCGATCTGCTCGATGACGCGCTGCTGTTCGGGTGCAGCCGCTTGCAACGCCGGCGGCTGACTGTACTGCTGCGGCGCGGGCGCACGCGGCGCGAGCGTCGGGCCGGAATATTTCAGCGGCAGATAGAGCGTGAAGGACGAGCCCTTGCCGGGCGCGCTGCGCAGATGGATCTCGCCGCCGAGCAGGCTCGCGAGCTCGCGGCTGATCGCAAGTCCGAGACCGGTGCCGCCGTATTTGCGGCTGGTGCCGGCGTCCGCCTGCTGGAACGCCTCGAAGATCAGCTTCTGCTTCTCCAGGGGAATGCCGATGCCGGTGTCCGTCACCTCGAACGCGATCACCGCCGGCGCGGAGTTCAGCACTGGGTGATCCGTGCCCCAGCCGCCGACCGCGGCGACGACCTTCAGGCGCACCTCGCCTTCGGCGGTGAACTTGAAGGCGTTGGAAAGCAGGTTCTTGAGGACCTGCTGCAGGCGTTTGGAGTCGGTGACGATGCTGCGGGCCAGGTTCGGGTCGACGTCGATCTTGAACGACAGGTTGCGGTTTTCCGCCTCGTGCCGGAACGGCCGCCCGACGGTCTCGAGCAGGTTCGCAGTCAGAATCTCCTCGGCGTCGACCGTCACCGTGCCGGATTCGATCTTGGAGAGATCCAGGATGTCGCTGATGAGGTTGAGCAGGTCGGTGCCGGCGCCATGGATGGTGCGGGCGAACTCGACCTGCTTGGCCGAGAGGTTGCCATCCGGATTGTCGGTGAGCTGCTGTCCCAGGATCAGGATCGAGTTCAGCGGTGTGCGCAGCTCGTGGCTCATATTGGCGAGGAATTCGGACTTGTACTTCGAGGTCAGCGCGAGCTCGGTCGCCTTTTCCTCCAGTGCGCGGCGGGCCTGCTCGATTTCCTGGTTCTTGCGCTCGACCTCGACGTTGCGCTCGGCGAGCTGCTGCGCCTTCTGCTCGAGCTGGTCGTTGGTCTGCTGCAATTCGCGCTGCTGGGTCTGAAGCTCGCCGGCAAGCTGCTGCGACTGCTTGAGCAGGCCTTCGGTCTGCATCGTCGCCTCGATCGAGTTGAGCACGATGCCGATGGAGTCGGTAAGCTGCTCGAGGAACGTCATCTGCGAGGTCGTGAACGAGGTCAGCGAGGCGAGCTCGATCACCGCCTTGACCTGGCCTTCGAACAGCACCGGCAGCACGACGAGGTTCTTTGGCGCGACGCGGAACAGCGCCGAGTTGATTGGCACCACGTCGGGTGGAATGTCGGCGATGACGCGCGGCCGTCTGTCGAGGGCGCATTGGCCGATCAGGCCGTCGCCGAGCGGGAGCACGCGCTGATAGGGATAGACGCCGTCGCCGGCATAGGAAGCGAGCAGCAGGAGCCGCGGACTATCCTCGTTCTCGACCTGATAGATCACGCCGGTATGGGCGTTCACCAGGGGCGACAATTCGGTCAGCAGCAGCCGGCCGACGGTGGTGAGATCGCGCTGGCCCTGGAGCATGTTGGTGAATTTGGCGAGATTGGTCTTCAGCCAGTCCTGCTCGGTGTTCACGTCCGTGGTGAGACGGAGGTTCGTGATCATCGTGTTGATGTTGTCTTTCAGCTCGGCGACTTCGCCGCGGGCGTCGACCTGGATCGACCGCGTCAGGTCGCCCTTGGTCACGGCGGTCGCGACTTCCGCGATGGCGCGCACCTGCGACGTGAGGTTGGCTGCGAGCAGGTTGACGTTGCCGGTGAGATCCTTCCAGGTGCCGGCGGCGCCGGGCACGTCGGCCTGGCCGCCGAGCCGTCCCTCGACGCCGACCTCGCGCGCCACCGACGTCACCTGATCGGCGAAGGTCGCGAGCGTCTCGGTCATGTTGTTGATGGTGTCGGCGAGCGCCGCGACCTCGCCCTTGGATTTCACGGTGAGATTTTGTTTCAAATCACCGTTCGCAACCGCGGTCACCACCTTGACGATGCCGCGGACCTGCTCGGTCAGGTTCGCCGCCATGAAGTTGACGGTGTCGGTGAGGTCCTTCCAGGTGCCGGCCACACCGGGCACCTGGGCCTGGCCGCCGAGTTCGCCTTCGGTGCCGACTTCACGCGCGACGCGGGTGACTTCGCCGGCAAACGCGTTGAGCTGGTCCACCATGGTGTTGATGGTGTTCTTCAGCTCGAGGATCTCGCCTTTCACGTCCACGGTAATCTTGCGGGACAAGTCGCCGCGCGCGACCGCGGTCGTGACTTCGGCGATGTTGCGGACCTGCGTCGTGAGGTTCGCGGCCAGCAAATTGACGTTGTCGGTGAGATCCTTCCAGGTACCGCCGACGCCGGGCACGACGGCCTGACCGCCGAGCCGGCCCTCGGTGCCGACCTCGCGCGCGACGCGGGTCACTTCGGCGGCGAAGGAGCGGAGCTGCTCCACCATCGTGTTCAGGGTGTCCTTGAGCAGCAAGATCTCGCCGCGCACGTCCACCGTGATCTTCTTCGACAGGTCGCCGCCGGCGATCGCGGTCGCGACCTCGGCGATGTTGCGGACCTGGGCCGTCAGGTTGGAGGCCATGAAGTTGACGTTGTCGGTGAGGTCCTTCCAGGTGCCGGCAACGCCGGGCACTTCGGCCTGGCCGCCGAGCTTGCCCTCGGTACCGACCTCGCGCGCCACGCGCGTCACTTCGCCGGCAAAGCCGTTGAGCTGGTCCACCATGGTGTTGATGGTGTTCTTCAGCTCGAGGATTTCGCCCTTCACGTCCACGGTGATCTTGCGCGACAAGTCGCCGCGCGCCACGGCGGTGGTCACTTCGGCGATGTTGCGGACCTGGGCGGTGAGGTTGCCCGCCATCGAGTTCACGCTGTCGGTCAAATCCTTCCAGGTGCCGGCGACGCCGGGCACGTTGGCCTGGCCGCCGAGCCGGCCTTCGGTGCCGACCTCGCGCGCCACGCGCGTCACCTCGCCCGCGAAGCGGTTGAGCTGGTCGACCATCGTGTTCAGCGTGTCCTTGAGCTGAAGGATCTCGCCGCGGACGTCCACCGTGATCTTGCGTGACAGGTCACCGCCGGCGATGGCGGTTGCGACCTCGGCGATGTTCCGGACCTGGGCGGTGAGATTGCCCGCCATCGAGTTGACGTTGTCGGTCAAGTCCTTCCAGGTGCCAGCGACGCCCGTCACCTGGGCCTGGCCGCCGAGCTTGCCTTCGGTGCCGACCTCGCGCGCCACGCGCGTGACTTCGCCGGCGAAGGCGTTGAGCTGGTCCACCATGGTGTTGAGCGTTTCCTTCAGCTGAAGGATTTCGCCCGACACGTTCACGGTGATCTTCTTCGACAAGTCGCCCTTCGCAACGGCGGTCGCGACCTCGGCGATGTTACGGACCTGACCGGTCAGGTTCGAGGCCATCGAGTTGACCGAGTCCGTCAAGTCCTTCCAGGTACCGGCGACGCCGCGCACTTGGGCCTGGCCGCCGAGCTTGCCTTCGGTGCCGACCTCGCGCGCGACGCGGGTGACTTCGCCGGCGAAGGCGTTGAGCTGGTCCACCATCGTGTTGATGGTGTCTTTCAGCTCCAGGATTTCGCCGCGCACGTCCACGGTGATCTTCTTCGACAGATCGCCGCCCGCGACCGCCGTCGTCACCTCGGCGATGTTGCGGACCTGTGCGGTCAGGTTTGACGCCATCGAGTTGACGCTCTCGGTGAGGTCCTTCCAGGTGCCGGCGACGCCGAGCACGTTGGCTTGACCGCCGAGCCGCCCCTCGGTGCCGACCTCGCGCGCGACGCGCGTGACTTCGCCGGCAAACGCATTGAGCTGGTCCACCATGGTGTTGAGCGTTTCCTTCAGCTGAAGGATCTCGCCCGAGACGGTCACCGTGATCTTCTTCGACAAGTCGCCGCCGGCGATCGCGGTCGCGACGTCGGCGATGTTGCGGACCTGCGCGGTCAGGTTCGAGGCCATGAAGTTGACGTTGTCGGTGAGGTCCTTCCAGGTGCCGGCCACACCTGGCACCTGGGCCTGGCCGCCGAGCTTGCCTTCGGTGCCGACCTCGCGCGCCACGCGCGTCACTTCGGAGGCGAAGGAGTTGAGCTGGTCCACCATGGTGTTGATGGTGTCCTTCAGCTCCAGGATCTCGCCGCGCACGTCCACGGTGATCTTGCGCGACAGGTCGCCGCGCGCCACGGCAGTGGTGACGTTGGCGATGTTGCGGACTTGGGCGGTGAGGTTGCCGCACATCGCGTTGACGGAGTCGGTGAGGTCCTTCCAGGTGCCGGCGACGCCGGGCACGATCGCCTGGCCGCCGAGCTTGCCGTCGGTGCCGACCTCGCGCGCCACGCGCGTCACTTCGGAGGCGAAGGAGCGCAGCTGGTCCACCATCGTGTTGATGGCTTCCTTGAGCTGAAGGATCTCGCCGCGGACGTCGACGGTGATCTTCTTGGACAAGTCGCCGTTGGCGACCGCGATCGTGACCTCGGCGATGTTGCGAACCTGGTTGGTCAGGTTGTTCGCCATCGAGTTGACGCTCTCGGTCAGATCCTTCCAGACGCCGGTCACTTCCGGCACCTGGGCCTGGCCGCCGAGCTTGCCTTCGGTGCCGACCTCGCGCGCGACGCGCGTCACCTCGGAGGTGAACACGCCGAGCTGCTTGATCATGGTGTTGACGATGGTCGCCGACTGCAGGAATTCGCCGCGCAGCGGGCGGCCGTCGACGTCCAGCTTGACGGTCTGGAGCAGGTCGCCTTGCGCCACCGCCGCGACCGCGCGCGTCACCTCGCGCGTCGGCCACAGGAGGTCGTCGATCAGCGTGTTGACGGAGCCTTCCATGTCAGCCCAGGAGCCGCTGGCGAGGCCGAACTTCACACGCTGGCGGGTCTTGCCCTCGCGCCCTACGACCTGACCGACCAGCTCGAGCTGCTGCGCCATGCGCTGGTTGGCGGCGATGATTTCATTAAAAGTGTCGGCGATCTTGCCGTCGATGCCGAGATAGTCCCCGCTCATCCGCACCGAAAAATCGCCGCTGCGCATGGCCTGCAAGGCAAGCAGCAATTCCGGCCGCGAATCCGGGTCCGACATACCGTTGGTTTTTGGCTTTGGAACGCGACGACCGGAGCGTGATGCAGTTCCGGGATCGAGGTCGCTCATACTGATTCCCCCGCGGCGTCGGCCGAATCCAAGGCGTGACGCAGTTGTCAAAATAGAGCGTCAGCCAAATTCGAAATCAAGCGCCAACGTTGCGGCGCTTGGAATTGGAACCTGCCGTGCTCAGCCCGGCCAAATTAAAATTAACGGTGAGGAGTGACGATGGTTCCATCCCGTTCAGGAAAAAGCCGGCCGGCCGCTGCACCAGAGCTCAGAGCCGTCCTAGGAGAGAGGGCTGGCGCGCCCAGCGGGCGCGGGGCTGTGACTGGCGACCCCGCCGCAAGCTCCGCCACGCCACACGCTGATTCGCAGGCCACGGGGACTGCGACCAGATCGAACCCCAGCGGCAGCGACACCTCGACTTCGGGCGGCAGGGACGACAACGGCGATGCCGGCCCCGAGAGTGATCGTACGGTGCGGCCGTAGAGCGAACAGCATCATCCGGAAGACAAATAGGGCTGCTATTTGTCCGCCATGGTGCGCTCCGCATCTTTCACCTGCGTGCGCAGCATCGGCAATTGCGCGCGCGCGAAGGCGGCGAGCGCAGGATTGTCGGGCGCTTTCAGATAGCGCTCGAGCAGGCTGATGGCGGAGTCATATTCGGGGATTTGCGCGGCATAGAAGCTTCTGACGTAAGTCGGTCCATCCGCATTTTCCGGCTCGACGAGGCTTGCGCTCACTGACGTCGTCTTACCGGCGTGCGGCTCCGCACCGATCGCGTCCTGAATCTGCTTCAGGGTTTTGTCGCGCTTGCCCGCCTCCTCGGCGCGCAGGGCCGCGAGATTCTTCACCTCCGCATTGCCTTTCAGGTCGGTGCTTTCCAGCAGGCTCTGCTGGAAACGGCTGAAGCTGTAGAGGCCGGTGATGACATCGGTTGCTGTCGGCACACGGTCGCCGGCCGTTCGCTCACCCATATTGTCGGCGAACGCCGAGGTGCTGATGAAAGCCAGGATGATCGCGACGAGAATCCTCATGCATCTCCAATGACCGACCTCGTGCGAAGTTCCCTCGCGTTACGATCCGGTAAGGGCGATTGCGGAGCGAGAGTTCCGTTCCCACATCTTCTGTATGAAACAGTCTGACATTTTCAGGGATAACGCCGACAACTGCCTTCAGCTCGCCGAGCGCGCGGAAGGGCAGCCCACCCACAAGCGTTATTTGCGCATGGCGGATGCCTGGACGGCATTGGCGAACGAGCAGGACTGGCTGGACGGTGAAATCCCGCCCGTAAAGGTCCGCGTCCTCCGAACGCAGGATGCGTAAGCGCTCTCATCTTTGTGAATCTGCATGTGAGACTGCTCACGGAATGCAAGCAACCAATCCAGGATCATCCACGAACTGTCGATCGCGTTGATTTTGATTCCAGAAGGAGGTTTTGCGATGGCTCCACGTCTGGCTCTTCTTTCGCTCATTCTCGCCTTTGGCGTCTCGGTCGCGTTCGCGACAGTGACGACGGTGCGGCAGGTGCATCTGGAGAATGCATCGGCGGCAATCCACGCCACGCATAGTTAGCGCTGCGGGCCTCGCGCGCTGGAACATTCGTTGTGCCGGCGCGTAAGCGCTTCAGGACATCTGGAGAGGCGAGAGGACATCATGGCGCATTCCGACCACGGCATCGTCAAGGACAAGCGGGGGGAAGATCAACCGCGCGACAAACAGCGCGCGCAAACCGTGCACAAGACGGATTCGAAGGGCTCGCCGTCGCGCGAAGCGACGCGCGATCCCAAGCTCAACGACAACACCAAGACACCGGGCTCCGGCGTGATGCCGGACGATTCCGGCGACGCGCCGACCGGCTAGTTCTCGCGAGGAACGAATCCCTTCGCGACGAGTCGACGGATTGCTTCCGGCTGTCATGCCCCCGGTGCGCCGGAAGCAATCTCCAAGGACGGCCCTGGTACCCCACTGTGCCGGGGTCGTTTTGCTTGTGAGAGACTCAATCCTCGGTGTCGCCCTCGGGCTTCGCGGGCGCGTGTCCTTCGGGACCGCGACCAAAGACACCAAACTCGCTTGATTTGATGCCTGCCGACGGGTCGATGCTCGTCTCGATGCCCGCGGCTGCGAGCCCGAATTTGAGGAGCTCTCGGACCGCCGCAGCGCGTGTCGGCATGCGGTGCTTGAATCGAAAATCATCGACGGCGGCCAGCTCTTCCGGCGAGAGCATGACCTGGAGGCGCTCGGCGCGAAGGTCATTCATGGTCGATCACGCAAAGTGAGTAAGTTGAGTAGTTTGCTCAACGAACGAGTTTGGTGCGAGTTCCACAAGAGTCGGAAAAATCGCCAGATGAGTAGAAATAATCAGTAAAATCAATAAGTTATTATTGAAACAACTCTGGCGGTGGCGCATTCTTTCGGAAGAGAGGGAGAACAGGCCATGACGGAGGAAGTCAGGTTACCCCGCAAGCTTTCTGAAGAGCCCGAGCCGCCCAAACCGGTGCGTCCGAGTCACCAGAAGGTCATCGAGCAAGTCGAGCGCTGGGCCAACAGCTCGGGGCTGCAACCACCGAGGACGGAAGATGCGAAGACGATCTGAGCCCCACACGTTCGAACAACGTCTCAAGGCAGAGCAGCTGCGGCTCGAGCACGAACTGTCGGGCTTGCCGGATGGACAGCGGCGCGATTCTGTTGTGGCGCGCATCGATCAGCTTCAGACCGCTGCCGCGATGCATGATTTCCTGATGCTACCGGAGGCCGCGGCCGCTCGCTGATCGCCCCTGGCGACCGTGCTCCGTGTCTGATGCGACCACCAGAACATGCGCCGGAACGTTCGCTCGCAGACCCGGTTGGTTCACACGTTGGCTGAGTGGAGAATTGGGATGCTGATGCAAGACGAGTTGGACCGCAGCGAGATGGACAGGTTGATCGGCAGCGACAAGGTCGAGGGAACATCGGTCTATGGCGCCGATCGCAGCAAGATCGGTTCGATCGAACGCGTGATGATCGACAAGGTCAGCGGCAAGGTCTCCTACGTCGTGCTCGGCTTCGGCGGTTTCCTGGGCCTCGGCAACGACCACTATCCGCTGCCCTGGCAGTCGCTGAAATACGATACGGAGCTCGGCGGCTATGTCACCGGGATCACCGCCAAGACGCTCGAAGGCGCGCCGAAATACGGCGAGCGCAGCGACTGGAACTGGGGTGATGATGCGGCAGTCCGAGGCATCAACTCGTATTACGGCGTTCCCTTCGCGTAAGCTCCCATGGAAAGCGAGCTCCGATGAGCAAGGAACGGCCCACCGACTGGATGCCCCGGTCAAGCCGGGGCACGACACCGTTTGCTTGGCGCCACTTTACCCCACCGCCTCCTTCCGTCCCGGTCCCGCATGCACATGCACCTGTTTCGCATGCAGCGGCTCACCGCATTCCGAGCAGACCATCACAGGGTCGAACTCCTTGCCGCAAGTCTTGTGCTGGTGCAGCAGCGGGCGGCCGCGCTCGTCACCCATGTGGGTGTCGCCCCAATGCACCATCGCCATGATGATCGGGTAGAGGTCGAGGCCCTTCTGCGTCAGGATGTATTCGTAGCGCTTGGGCGCCTCGGAATAGGGGACGCGGCGCAGGATGCCGAACCGCACCAGCTTCTTCAGACGCTCCGAGAGGAGGTGCCGCGTGATCTGGAGCGAGGACTGAAACGCCTCGAACCGGCGCACGCGTAAAAAACATTCGCGCAGGATCAGCAGCGTCCAGCGGTCGCCGACCACGGCGACGGTCCGGGAGAGCGAGCAGGGCTCTTCATCCAGCGTGTCCCACTTCATGTAGCGATCTCCGGCAAAGGGTAGTAAGTCAGAAAAAGGAACTGACTTGAATGATCAGCGCTATTTCTAATAAAGAATATCATTCACCCCTGTAGTTTGACAGTTCTATTTTAGAACTATAGCCTCCGGCCCAATCACATACCGTTCTCACCGGAGGAGGTGACCTTGCCCAAGCGAAACGCGACAGCCGCCGTGATCGGGGCCGGCGATTTCATCGGCTCCGAGATCGCCAAGAAATTTTCCGCGGAAGGTTTCACGGTCTTTGCCGGGCGCCGCAACGGCGACAAGCTGGCGCCGCTGGTGAAGGACATCGAGGCCGCCGGCGGCGAGATTCACGCGCGCTCGCTCGATGCACGCAAAGAGGAGGAGGTCATCTCCTTCCTCAATGACGCCGACCAGCATGCGCCGCTCGAAGTCTGCATCTTCAACGTCGGTGCCAACGTCAATTTCCCGATCCTCGACACCACCGAGCGCGTGTTCCGGAAGGTGTGGGAGATGGCCTGCTATTCCGGCTTCCTGGCCGGCAGGGAAGCGGCGCGGCTGATGCTGCCGCGCGGTGGCGGCAACATCTTCTTCACCGGCGCGACGGCGAGCCTGCGCGGCGGCAGCGGCTTTGCTGCCTTTGCCAGCGCAAAATTCGGACTGCGCGCGGTGGCGCAGGCGATGGCGCGCGAGCTCGGGCCGAACAACATCCACGTCGCCCATCTCATCATCGATTCCGGCGTCGACACCGAGTGGGTGCGGCAGCGCCGGCTCGAAGCGCTCGGGGCGAATGCGCTTGATAATCCCGATCTTCTGATGCCGCCGTCATCTGTCGCGGATGCCTATTGGCAGCTCTATCAGCAGCCGAAGAGCGCCTGGACCTTCGAGATGGAGATCCGTCCCTTCGGAGAGAAATGGTGACCGCGGAGCAAGACTGCGGCTAGACTGATCTCAATACAAACTGAAATCCGGGAGGCCCCTACGTGAAGACCGCGATCACCGAACTGTTCGGCATCGAGCACCCGATCATCCAGGGTGGCATGCATTTCGTCGGCTTTGCCGAACTCGCCGCTGCCTTCTCCAATGCCGGCGGGCTCGGCATCATCACGGGCCTCACGCAGAAGACGCCGGAATTGCTCGCGAAGGAAATCGCGCGCTGTCGCGACATGACGGACAAGCCGTTCGGCGTGAACCTCACCTTCCTGCCGACCTTCTCGGCGCCGCCTTATCCGGAATACATCGCGGCCATCGTCGAAGGCGGCATCAAGGCGGTGGAGACGGCGGGGCGCAGCCCGGAGCAATACATGCCTGCGCTGAAGGCCGCCGGCATCAAGGTGATCCACAAATGCACGTCCGTGCGCCACTCCCTGAAGGCCGAGCGCATCGGCTGCGACGCCGTCAGCGTCGACGGCTTTGAGTGCGGCGGCCATCCCGGCGAGGACGACATTCCCAACATGATCCTGCTGCCGCGCGCGGCGGAGGAACTGAAGATTCCGTTCGTGGCCTCCGGCGGCATGGCTGACGGGCGCAGCCTCGTCGCGGCGCTGTCGCTGGGCGCGGCCGGCATGAACATGGGCACGCGCTTCATCGCCACCAAGGAAGCACCGGTGCATCAGAACGTGAAGAACGCGCTTGTTGCGGCAACCGAGCTCGACACCCGGCTGATCATGCGCGCTCTGCGCAACACCGAGCGCGTGCTGAAGAACGCCAACGTCGATCGTCTGCTCGAGATCGAGCGCGAGAAGGGCGCCAAGCTGAGCATCGACGACATCCACGACCAGGTCGCGGGCGTCTATCCGAAGATCATGCTGGACGGCCAGATGGACGCGGGTGCCTGGAGCTGCGGCATGGTCGCAGGGCTGATCCACGACATCCCCTCCTGCAAGGAGCTCGTCGATCGCATCATGGATGAGGCGGAAGAGATCATCCGCAGCCGCCTGATGGGGTTCCTGGACGGGACGGGTGCGGCGCGAAAGCTCGCCTGACTCCGCCAAACTTCTTAACCACGGCGGCACTTGGCCGCTGGAATTGCGCGTGACGCCTCCTAAATAGGAGTAAATTACCCCTTGAAATAAGCAATTTCAGGAGGCGTCCGTGGTCCTGAAGAGCGTTCCATTTGCAGTTGCCGTTGCCCTCGTGCTCGCATGGGGCGGCATTGCGCGCGCTGACGACTACAAGCCCGACGAATATCTCGGTCTCGATCTCTCCAAGGCGGTGCTGTCGCCAAAGCGGCTCGGGCCCGAGACGCAGTTCGCCCCGGTTGCGTTGGAGGCGAAGGGAGGCAACGAGGCGCAGGCGCGCGGCGAACCCATCGACGTGCCGAAGAAAGTTGCCGCCGAACGCGTGCACGTGGCCCAGCCGAAGGTTGTTCATGCCAGGGGCGCCCAGCCACGCGGCGCAGCGCGCACCAAGCTTGCACATCGTCGCGGCAATCCGCTGGACGCGCAGGCGATGGACACCCGCATCCAGACCTGGCCGTGCCGCACCGGCGGCATTTGCAACTGGAAGCACTAGCCGGATCTCTCGCGTCATCCGGGCGTCGCAAAACCGTAGGCGCGGAGTCAAGAAACCGTCAGGATAGGAGTCAAGGAGCGCAGGCACCTTCCGTCGCGATTCGACGAAGGTTTCCTGAATGGCAACGCTCCGCGCCTCGCGCGCATGGACCCGGCGGCAGTTCCTGGTCCGCTCGACTTCAAGCCTCGCCGTTGCCGCGCTCGGCACAGTCGCAAAGCCATCCATCAGCCGCGCCGCCGATCGCCCGCAGATCGCGGGCGGCATTCAGTCCGGCGACGTCTCGGATGGCTCCGCCGTGATCTGGGCGCGCGCCGACCGGCCCGCGCGGATGCAGGTGGAATGCGCGACCGTCGAGAGTTTCAAGACGATCATAGCGTCAGCTTCGCGCGACGCGCTGCCCGATGCCGACTTCACCGCAAAACTGCTGCTGAACGATCTGCCGTCCGGGCAGGATATCTTCTATCGCGTGCGTTTCGACGACATCGCGACCGGCATTGCCGGCGAAAGCCGCGTCGGCCATTTCCGCACCGCGCCGGCTGCAGGGCAATCTATCTCGTTCGTGTGGTCGGGCGACGTCGCGGGGCAGGGCTGGGGCATCGACATCTCGCGCGGCGGCTATCGCAGCTATCGCACCATGCTCGAGAATCGCCCGGACTTCTTCATCCACTCCGGCGATCATATCTACGCCGACTGCACGATTCCCTCCGAGCAGAAGCTGCCGAACGGCGAGACCTGGCGCAATCTGGTGACCGAGGAGAAAGCCGAGGCCGCGCACACGCTGGCGCAATTCCGCGGCAACTACAAATACAACCATCTCGACGAGCATTTTCGCGCCTTCCACGCGCAGGTGCCGATGTTCGCACAGTGGGACGATCACGAGGTCACCAACGACTGGTCGCCGACCGGCAGCTACGACAACGCCGGCTATGAGGACGACGGCACGCCGCGCCTGGTCGCGCGTGCCCGCCGTGCCTTCTTCGATTTCATGCCGATCCGCGACATCGGCACGCGACAGGGGCGCGTCTATCGCAAGATCGCTTATGGTCCGCTGCTCGACGTCTTCATGATCGACATGCGCAGCTATCGTGACGACAGCTGGAACAAGGGCGAGGACCATCGCGGCTGGATTCTCGGTGCCGAGCAGCTCGCATGGCTGAAGCGGGAGCTCGCCGCTTCGCGCGCGACCTGGAAGGTGATCGCGGCCGACCTGCCGATTGGCCTCGTCAGTCTCGATGCCGTCGCGCTCGGCAACGGAGCGCCCGATCGGCGTGAGCATGAGGTCGCCGATCTGCTGGCCTCGATCAAGCACGCGGGCGTGCGCAACATCGTCTGGCTCACCGCCGACATGCACTACACCGCCGCGCATTACTACGATCCGAACAAGGCGCAATTCCAGGATTTTGAGCCGTTCTGGGAGTTCGTCTCCGGACCCCTGCATGCCGGCACCTGGGGTCCGGGCGAGCTCGACAATACGTTTGGCCCGGTCGCGATGTACCAGAACGGCTGCAGCGAGGCGCAGGGGGAGAACCTTGCGCCGTGCTTCGGCCTGCAGTTCTTCGGCAGGGTCGATATCGACGGTGCGAGCGGCGTGATGACCGTGACCTTGAAAGACGTCGACAACCGCGACCTCTGGTCGGTCGACATCGTGCCGCAGCCGCAGCCGCAGGCGCGCCCGGCCGTGGTCGCGCAGCATTCGTGAGTGGGCAACTCTCTCCGTCGTCATGGCCGGGCTTGACCCGGCCATCCACGCCTTGCTGCTCGGCCCTGAGAACGTGGATGCCCGGGCATAGGCGAGCGGAAGCGACGCCGTCCTTCGGACGGCTATGCCCGGGCATGACGGTGGGGACGGATCGCGCATCCCAGCACTAACCCGATCTTGATTGGCCGCCTCGCGTCTCCTGCGCTATAGTCTCTATCCCCGCCACCTCTTTTCAATCACCGAAGAGTCTGCCCTTGCGGCCCCACCGCGTGTTCGGCGGCTGAAATACGTCAGGAGTTAGCTCATGGATCATCTGAAGACACAGGGCATCAGCATGCCCAAGCTCGGCCTTGGCACTTTCCGCATGCAGGGCGATGCCTGCCGCGCGGCGGTCGAGAGCGCACTGTCGATCGGCTATCGCCACATCGACACCGCCGAGATGTACGCCAACGAAGAATCGATCGGTGCCGCGCTCGCCGCGGCCCGGCTGCCGCGCGGCGAGCTGCATGTCACGACCAAGGTCTGGCACGAGAATCTCAGCCCCGATGCGATCCGCCGCGCCTTCGACGCCAGCCTGACCAAGCTCCGGCTCGACCATGTTGATCTCTACCTCGTGCACTGGCCGTCGAAATCCGCGAACTGGGGCGCGGTGTTCGAGACCCTGATGAAGCTGAAGGAGGAGGGGCGTACGCGGGCGATCGGCGTTGCCAATTTCACCACGGCGCTGCTCAAGATCGCGGTCGAGGACATCAAGGCGCCGATCGCCTGCAACCAGATCGAATATCACGCCATGCTCGATCAATCGAGGGTGCTGGCCTATCTCAACGCCAAATCGATCCCGCTGGTCGCCTATTGCCCGCTCGCGCAAGGACGCATCGCGTCAGATCCGGCGTTGGCCGAGATCGGCGCCAGGCACAACGCGACCGCCGCGCAGGTCGCGCTGAAATGGCTGCTCGACCAGGGCGGTGTCGCTGCGATCCCGAAGGCCTCGCGCCGGGAGAGCCAGCAAGCCAACCTCGATGCGCTGAAGATCACGCTCGACGATGCCGACCGCAAGAAGATCGCGGCGTTGCCCAAGGACAGGCGTTGCGTCAATCCAGGCTTTGCGCCGGTGTGGGATTAAAACTCGACGCTGAACGCGCCGCCCTTACCCTCTCCCCTTGCGGGAGAGGGTGGCTCGCTGCGTAGCGGCGAGACGGGTGAGGGGTCTCCATCCGCGAGTCCAATTCTCATTGAATGCGCTGAAGCAACCCCTCGTCCGGCGCTTCGCGCCACCTTCTCCCACAAGGGGAGAAGGAAGAAAGAGCGCAAAGAAATGGCCCCGCGAGGGGCCATTTCCATCATGCGTTACGCATTAATCCCAGTGGTGATGGTGACCGCGCTTGACCACGACGACCCGGTCGTGATGGTGCCAGCCGCGATGCCAGCCGTGGTCGCGATGCTCGCGCATTTCGGCGCGGGCGCCGTAGCCATGATGGTAGCCGTTCTTGATCACCACCGTTTCGGCATTCGCCATCGTCGGTGCAACGATCGCGAGCGCGCCGAGAGCCGCAACCACATAACCAAGCTTCTTCATGATGTCCTCCTCCAATGCAATGCACATGAGAACGGCGCATGTGTGCGAACGTTCCGGAGGAACTGGAAGAGAATTCTGAATGGATGTTCAGACAGACCATGATCCGGAAAAGTGTGAAGCGGTTTTCCAAACGATCATGCTCAAACGTGATGCTCAATCGCAGCGTTGCTGCGCTGGTGTCGGCGCGCCTGTCGCGACGTATTTGCCGTCCCTGATCGTGTACACACCGCGCTCGCTGCGATTGTAGATCGCGCGCAAGCTGCCATCCTTCGCCAGCAGCAGCCCGAACTCACGCGTCTGGTGCAGCGAGGGGAAGTACACCATCACATTGAGCAGGCCCTCGGCTTCGACCGTGGCGGACACAACTTCGTTCTCGTCCCTGGCCTCGCCGAAATCGCGCCGGTACATCACCCGGCCGTCCTTCCTGATCTCGTAAGTCAACAGCGAGCCCTTGTCGCGGTCCGGCCGCGCCGCGCAATCGACCGCCCATGAACCGAGCAGGCCCCATTGCTCGACCGTCGCCGCAAGCGTCTCGGCGCCCGCCGCTGGCGTGAACGCAATCCACAGCATCGCCGCCGCGATCCAGCAGCCTAGACAACGCTTCATGTCCTGAAAAACCCCGCCTCGAACAAGTCCAAGTGTAGCATCCCGCGCGCGATCGTCCATGCGAGCTGGCAATCGCGCGCGAATTTGATCCGCGTCAATGAGGCCGGTCGTATCAAGGGTAGGATGGCGCTCCCGAAGGCGAAGTTGGTGAGAGCGATGCTGAATCAAGTCGTGGATTTCGCGGGCGAGGTACTGCCGGGGAGCTGTGCCGTGCCGCCTTATTCCGAGACCGCGTTCCTGGCCGAGCTGGGCGAGCGCTTGAGGTCCTCGCGTGCGCGGTGCGAGCTGTCGCGCCGGGAGCTGGCACGCCGCTCCGGGATTTCCGAGCGCTACATCGCCCAGATCGAGGCCGGCAAGGGCAACGTCTCGATCGTGCTGCTGCTGCGGCTGGCCTCCGCGATCCACGGCAGCCAGCCTCAGGTGGCCTAGAGCGAGCCTTAGGCCCGCTTCTCCACGTTGGCGCTGCGGGCCGGCACGCCGAACTCCTTGCGGCAGACCTCGGCCAGCACGGCGACGCCCTCACGGATCTGCTGATGCGAGGGGCTCGCAAAGCACAGCCTGAGCCGCGAGCTGGAATGGGGCTTGTTGGTCGACCATTCCGGGCCCGGATTGATCGACACGCCGGCGGCGAGCGCGGCTTGATAGAGTTTTAGCGTATCGACCTGGTCGGGCAGCTTCACCCACAGGAAGATGCCGCCCTTGGGCTCCTCGAACTCGGCCGCCGTCCCGAACTGCTCGTTCAGCGCCTCCATCAGCGTATCGAGCTTGGTGCGCAGCGCCTTCGTCAACGCGGGCACGTGGGTCGAGAAATGCGGCTTGCAATAGGCGGCCAGCACCATCTGCTCCAGTGCGCCGGAGCCTGCATCCGTCTTCAGCGCCAGCATCCGCGACATCACATCCCAGGGCGCGACGATGAAGCCGACGCGCAGCGCCGGTGCGATCGATTTCGAGAACGAGCCGATATGGATCACGCCGCCGTTCGGGCTCATCGCGTGGATCGCCGGCGGTCGCTGCCCCGACCAGACGAGATCGGCGTAGCAATCGTCCTCGAAGATGGGCACGCCATATTCGGCCGCGAGCCGCACCAGTTCGGTGCGGCGGCTCTCCGGCATGATGCTGCCGGTCGGGTTCTGCACGGTCGGGATGGTGTAGATGTATTTCGGCCGGATGCCGCGGCTCTTCAAATCGGCCAGCGTCGAGGCCAGCACATCCATGCGCATGCCGTCCTTGTCGAGGGGGATACCGACGACGTTGACCCCGAGCCGCGCCAGTCGGGTCAACGAGCCCTGATAGCTGTCCTGCTCGAAGATCACGGTATCGCCGCGTGTCAGCAGCGTCGCGTTGACGAGGTCGAGCGCCTGGAGCGAGCCGGAGACGATCAGGAGATCGTCGACGGTGCAGTTGATGCCGGCGTCGCGCTTCAGTTTTGTCACCAGGAATTCGCGCAAGGGCAGGTAGCCCTGCGGCCCGTGCGCCAGGCCGTAGGTCGCGAGCGAGCGGCCTTCCTTTTGCAGGGCGGAATTGGTCGCCTCGATCAGGCCGTCGAGCGGCAACTGCTCGGAATCGTTGTTGCCGCCGACGAAACTGTACTTGGCGAGGCCCGTCCAGCGCGCGGAAGGGGCCGGCAGCCCTGCGGGAAACAGGGGCGCGAAATCGAAGCTGGACGTCATGGGGGCGTTCCTCGTTTTGTTCTTGTTGAGCGGCCGGCCTTGCGCCGGCGTGCCTTACTTCTTGCCGGCCGTCCTCGTCGGACGGCCCAGGCTGATGAAAGCGTAATGCGCATTGGCGACGCCGCCAACCATCAAGGCCTCGACCACTGGCTCGGCGATCTCGCCTGTTGCGGCCCAGTCGACAAGGAAATTGGCCCCGGTCCCCCCGCGCACATCGTCGGTCGGAATGAAGATCGAGACGGTGGCCAGAGGCTTCAGCGCCACCTGGCCCTTCAGGTAGGTCTCGACCTGCTTGCCTGCGGTGTCGAAATAGGCGATGCGTTTGACCACCAGCGGCTGGGTCTCGGAGGCGTTGTGAACGCTCAGCGTCACCGAGAAGTCGACACGTAGTTTGCCCTGGCTCATCGCGACGCTGGAATAGGCGGGCACATAGAACCCGCCGGAGACGGCGAGTTCCTCCTTCGGCAGTGTGGTGAGCGAATCGGCAAAGTTTTGTTCGATATTGACTTTGGATTGCGCGGCTGCGGGCGCGGCAGAGGCGAGGGGACATAGCAGCATTGCTGCGAAAAGCCCTGCTCGCATGTGACGAATTGCTCGCTTGCCGCGCCGCAACCTGGCCCTAGGGTGCGGCAAAACGGACCAATTTGGTATGCACGAACTCATTCGCGACATCACTCTCTGTATTCTGTTTGCCTGGATGCTGGGCCTGCTCGCCCATTTCTCCCGGCAGCCGCTGATCCTGGCCTACCTTATCGCCGGCTTCTGCATAGGTCCATTCGGTGCCGGCTGGGTCAAATCGCAGGAATCGATCAGCGTCATCTCCGAGCTCGGCCTGATCTTCATGCTGTTCATGATCGGGCTCGAGATCGACCTGAAGAAGATCGTGCGGGCGGGAAAGGTGATCCTGTTCGCGGCGGGCGGCCAGCTCATCGGCGGCTGCGTGCTCGGGGTGCTGTTCTTCGTTGGCATCGGCCTGTCGCTCGGCGGTGGGCATTTCGATGCGGTCTATCTCTGCGTCGCCTGCGCGCTGTCGAGCACCGTGATCATCGTCAAGGTGCTCTACGAGAAGCGCGAGCTCGACACGCTGCCCGGCCGCATCACGCTCGGTGTGCTGGTGCTCCAGGATATCTTCGCCATCCTGTTCCTGGCGGTGCAGCCGAGCCTCGCCAATCTCGAGGTCAGCGTCATCCTGCTGTCGATCGGCCGTGTCGCGGTGCTGGTCGCCGCCGCGCTGCTGGTCAGCCGCTACGTGCTGCCGCGCCTATTCCATCAGATTGCCCGCCGCCCCGAGCTGATCCTGCTTGGCGCGCTCGCCTGGTGCTTCCTCGTCGCCGAGACCGCGGAGCGGCTCTCACTCTCGCGCGAGATGGGTGCGCTGATCGCCGGCGTTTCGCTGTCGACCTTCCCTTACGCCCTCGACGTCACCGCCAAGGTCACCACGCTCCGCGACTTCTTCATCACGCTGTTCTTTGTCGCGCTCGGCATGACCATTCCCGTGCCGGGCCTCTCCGTGATCGGGCTTGCCTTGATGATCGCGGCGTTCACGGTGGTCAGCCGCCTCGTCACCACCTTCGCCCCGCTCTACCTGATGAAGCAGGGCCTGCGCGCCAGCCTGTTGCCGGCCCTTAACCTCGCGCAGATCTCCGAGTTCTCGCTGGTGGTGATCCAGACCGGCGTCGCCGACCATCATATCGCGGCCGAAACGGCGAATGCGGCCTCCTTTGCCTTCGTGGTGCTGGCGGTGCTCTCGACCTTCGTGATGACCCGCAGCGACGAGATCACCCGCTGGGCGATCGGCCCCCTGAAGCGGATCGGCCTGCGCGACCTCGACCATGGCAACGGCCACGCCGAGGAGGGGCACGAGGGCGGCCACGGCGAGGCCCGCCGCATCGTCATCCTCGGCTTTTTCCGTGCGGCGAGCGCGCTGCTGGCCGAGATCGAACGGCAGGCGCCGGTGCTGCTCGAGCAGATCACCGTGATCGACTTCAATCCCAATGTGTACAAGACGCTGCTGTCGCGCGGCCTGCACGTGATCTATGGTGACATCAGCAGCGCCGACACGCTGCTCCATGCCGGCGTCGGCAAGTCCGAGATGATCATCCTCAGCGTGCCGGACGCCCTTCTCAAGGGCGCCAGCAACGAGAAGCTGGTCCGCCACGTCCGTACCCTCAACCCGACCGCCATGATCGTGGCCACGGCCGATCTTTTGTCGGATGTGAGCGAGCTCTACGCGGCCGGCGCCAGCTACGTCACGGTGACCCGGCTCAGCGACGCTCATGAGCTGTTTACCGTGATCGAAGCGGCCCAGGCTGGCCTGCTGGCCGACAAGCGGGCCGAGCTCGATGTCCGGCTCGGCGAGCGGCGCGAAGTGCTGCCCTGAAGGCGGCGCGGCCGCTTTCCGTCCGGGCCGTGTGCGCCTATATCCCTGGTATCTTCGGTGCAAGCCTTAGACCCGCGGGCCGGCCCGCCATCAGGCATATGCGGTTGCGTCCAGGACACTAGCGCTTGGGGCCAAGTCCGGCTAAGGCGTCCGGCTAAGCCTCCCGGCCATAACCGATAGAGATTGGGAAATGCCCGATAACGTTCAGGAAGTCTTGCAGGCCTTTGCCCGGGGTGAGCTCGTGGTCGTCACCGACGACGAGGACCGCGAGGGCGAGGGCGATCTGATCGTCGCCGCCTCGCTCTGCACCGCCGAGAAGATGGCGTTCATCATCCGCCATACCTCCGGCATCGTCTGCGCGCCGGTGACCACCGAGGACGCGCGCCGCCTCCGGCTCGATCCGATGGTGGCCCACAACGATTCCGCGCACACCACCGCATTCACGGTCTCGATCGACTACAAGCCCGACGGCGGCACCGGCATCTCGGCCGAAGAGCGCGCCTCGTGCTGCCGCGCGCTGTCCAATCCCAATGTCGGCGCCAACGATTTTGCCCGCCCGGGCCACATCTTCCCGCTGATTGCCAAGGACGGCGGCGTGCTCTTGCGCTCCGGCCATACCGAGGCCGCGGTCGATCTGTGCAAGCTCTCCGGCCTGCCGCCGGTCGGTGTCATCAGCGAGCTGATGAACGACGACGGCAGCGTGATGAAGGGCGAGCAGGTTGCGCAGTTCGCCGCCAGGCACAAGCTCAAGCATGTCACCATCGCCGACATGATCGCCTACCGCCAGGTGCGCGAGAAGCTGATCGAGCGGGTCTCGACCTTCGTCACCGACAGCCCGATCGGGCCGCTTCAGGGCTATGCCTACCGCTCGCCGTTCGATTCCATCGCCCACGTCGCGTTCGTCTATAACGGCGTCGGCGACGGCAAGAACGTGCTGACGCGCTTCCACAAGCCCAACATTGTCAAGGACATCTTCACCGGCCACAAGCGCATGGCGGCGGTGCTCGAGCACTTCAAGAAGTCCGGCCGTGGCGTCTTGGTTTACCTGCGTGACGGCGCCGCCGGTGTCCCCGTTGCTCCGCTGCCCGATGAGAGCGCGAGCGAGGCGGACCGCAACCGCCAGTGGCGCGAGGTCGGTGTCGGCGCGCAGATCCTGCGCGACCTCGGCGTCACCTCGATCCGCCACCTCACCTCTTCGGTGCACGACTACAAGGGCCTGTCAGGCTTCGGCATCGAGATCGTCGCCAACGAGCAGCTTGAAAGCTAGCGCTGTCATTCCGGGGGCGCGCGTTGCGCATCCCCGGGGTTCACGCAGAGCCATCCATCTGCAACGCAATTGCACTTGTTGCCGCGGCGCTTTACTTTGTCGGGCAAATTTTGACGGAACCAGACGAAAGGACGTTTCATGAGCGTGCGCCCTCAGACCAAGGACAAGCCGGCTGCGGCTTCTTTCCAATGGGACGATCCGTTCCTGCTCGACGAGCAGCTCACCGAAGACGAGCGCATGGTGCGCGACACCGCGCGCGCCTATGCCCAGGACAAGCTGCTGCCGCGCGTCACCAAGGCGTATCTCGAGGAGAAGACCGACCGCGAGATCTTCAACGAGATGGGCGAGCTCGGCCTGATCGGCATTACGCTGCCTGAGGAATATGGCTGTGCCAATGCGAGCTACGTCGCCTACGGCCTCGTCGCGCGCGAGATCGAGCGGGTCGATTCCGGCTATCGCTCGATGAACTCGGTGCAGTCCTCGCTGGTGATGTACCCGATCTACGCCTATGGCGACGAGAACCAGCGCAAGAAGTACCTGCCGAAGCTCGCCAGCGGCGAATGGGTCGGCTGCTTCGGTCTCACCGAGCCCGACGCCGGCTCCGATCCGGCCGGCATGAAGACCCGCGCCGAGAAGGTCTCGGATGGCTATCGCCTGACCGGCAGCAAGATGTGGATCTCGAACGCGCCGATCGCCGACGTGTTCGTGGTCTGGGCCAAGTCGGCCGAGCACGACAACCAGATCCGCGGCTTCGTGCTGGAAAAGGGCATGAAGGGCCTCTCCGCGCCGAAGATCGGCGGCAAGCTGTCCCTGCGCGCCTCGATCACCGGTGAGGTCGTGATGGATGGCGTCGTGGTTCCCGAGGACGCGCTGCTGCCCAACGTGTCCGGCCTCAAGGGCCCGTTCGGCTGCCTCAACCGCGCCCGCTACGGTATCTCCTGGGGTGCGCTCGGCGCCGCCGAGGACTGTATGCACCGCGCCCGCCAGTACACGCTCGATCGCAAGCAGTTCGGCAAGCCGCTCGCCGCGACCCAGCTCGTGCAGAAGAAGCTGGCGGACATGGAAACCGAGATCGCGCTGGGCCTCCAGGGTTCGCTTCGCGTCGGCCGTCTGATGGACGAGGGCAAGTTTGCCCCCGAGATGATCTCGATCATGAAGCGCAACAATTGCGGCAAGGCCCTCGATATCGCCCGCGTCGCGCGAGACATGCACGGTGGCAACGGCATCTCGGCCGAGTACCACGTGATGCGCCACGTCCATAACCTCGAGACCGTCAACACGTACGAGGGGACTCACGACGTCCACGCCCTGATCCTGGGACGTGCGATCACGGGCATCCAGGCGTTTTTCTAGTCGCAGCGTTCTTCGGCCGCGGCTAGTTTGCTCCGCTGTCATCGCCCGCCCTGTGCGCAATTGCGCACTAGAGCGGGCGATCCAGTATCCCAGAGACCTCGCCTTCGCCTCAGGCGCCGCGGCGTACTGGATACCCGCTTTCGCGGGGTATGACGGTGAGGGTTGGGGCTGCAGTGCACAGGAAGTCCCATGTCCGACAACGACGACATCCCGTTCAACCGCAACTTTCCGCTCAAAGCCGGTGTCGTCGAGGAAGTCCGTCCCGGCGTGCGGCGCGTGCTCTGTAACAATCCGAGCCCGTTCACCTTCACCGGCACGGTCAGCTACATCGTAGGCCAAGGCAACGTCGCGATCATCGATCCCGGCCCGGACGATGAGGCGCATGCGGCGGCGCTGCTCGATGCCGTGCGCGGCGAGACGGTGAGCCATATCTTCGTCACCCACACCCATCGCGACCATTCGCCGAACACCGCGCGGATCAAGCAGGCGACCGGCGCGCCCGTCTATGCCGAGGGCCCGCACCGTGCCTCGCGCCCGCGCTTCGAGAGCGAGAAGCACAATCCGGAGTCCGGCGCCGACCGCGATTTCGCGCCCGATATCAGGATCGCCCATGGCGATGTCGTCGAGGGGGCCGGCTGGCGTCTGGAGGCCGTGGCGACGCCCGGCCACACCGCCAATCATCTCGCCTTCGCCTGGCCCGAACGGAAATTCAACTTCGTCGGCGATCACGTGATGGGCTGGTCGACCTCGATCGTGGCGCCGCCCGATGGCTCGATGATCGACTACATGGAGTCGCTCGACCGCCTCGCCGCGCGCGAGGAGGATCTGTATTTCTCAGGCCACGGCCCGGAGATCCCGGACGGCCAGCGCTTCGTGCGCTTCCTGATCCGCCACCGCAAGGCGCGCGAGGCCTCGATCCTGCATCGCCTAGCCAAGGGCGAGGCCGATATCCCGACCATGGTGCGCGCGATCTATATCGGTATCGATCCCAGGCTGACGACGGCCGCCGGCTATTCGGTCCTGGCGCATCTGGAAGATCTGGTCGCGCGCGGCGTGGTGACGACGGACGGCGATCCCGTGATCGGTGGGACATATCGAATGGCGGGGGCCTAGCTTCTCGTCATTCCGGGCTGGATGCTGCGCATCGTCCTGGAATGACAGCGGGGCTACTTCTTCACCGTCTTCGCCGGTGCCTTCGGTGGCGCGACCGGCGTCTTCTTCACCGGTTTCAGCGCGTCGGCGTCGGCGGCGGTGTTGAGATCGTCGATGAATTTTTTGACGCGCGCGGCGTTGCTGCCGAGATCACTGTCGAAATAGCGCGACGCCGAGCGGATATCGACGCGGGAATCGTCACCATCGGGCACGACCCGGATCGAGATGTCCTCGCGGAACCCCATGATCGGCGTCCGTGCCACCGCCTCGATGCGGCCGATACGGCGCGGCGGCTGCGGCTCGCGCTCGTCGATGACGAGCCATTTGCGCTTGATGACGAGCTGGCGCGCGATCGCATAGGCCCGATCGACCGGGATCTCCAGCTCGATCGGCTCGATGTCCGGGTAGAATTGGCGCTGCTGCTCGGCCGAATAGAGGCCGGCATAGACCGCGGTGTTGGTGCCATCGCCGGTGCGCAGATGCGCGAGCGCGTCGAAGCGCGGCGGGTCGATCGGGTTGGTGGTGATGTCGTAGATCGGCGGCAGCTTGCGGTATTGCAGGGCGAGATAAGCGGGATAAGCGAGGATCGCGCCGTTGATGAGGAAGGCGAGCAGGATGCGCCCCATGCCGCGCGAGCCGTTCTGCCAGATCGCGGCAAAGCCCGCGAGCCCAAACAGGATCGAGAGGCCGGCGATCGCGAGCCCGCCGAAGAACGTCATCAGCGCCGGTTTCATCTCCAGGAAGTCGAAGCGGACGATGATGATCGAGACCACCACCGCCACCACCGCGAACACGGCCAGATTACGCGCCCAGCTCGCGAGGCTGGACACGGGCTCCGACTGATAGGGAGCGGAAAACCTGCGGGCCATCGGGTGAAGCTCTGCCGGGGTTTCGGGGGCGATGTCGGCCGATTTGGCGCGACGATGGGCCGTTGAGACCACGGCCCGGAAGCAAATTCAAGGGTTCCGCATGCGCCCAGACCGTCATGCCCGGGCATAGCCGTCCGAAGGACGGCGTCGCTTCCGCTCGCCTATGCCCGGGCATCCACGTTCTCCGTGCCGCGGGGCAAGGCCTGGATGGCCGGGACAAGCCCGGCCATGACGTTGTGGAGGCTTCAATGCGTCGAGCGCTCACGCCCTCCAGGGGGAGGGCGGTACCGAGGGTTACGCCGCCGCGTTCGGGAAACGGTAATCCTTGAACTGGTCGCGTAGTGCGGTCTTCAGGATCTTGCCGGTCGCGGTGTGCGGAATGCCTTCGACGAAGGCGACGTCGTCAGGCATCCACCATTTGGCGATCTTGCCGTCCATGAACTTCAGGATGTCCTCGCGGCTGGCCTGCTGGCCCTGCTTGAGCTGCACGATCAGCAGCGGCCGCTCGTCCCATTTGGGATGATAGATGCCGATCACGGCGGCCTCCGCCACGGCGGGATGGCCGACCGCGAGGTTTTCGAGGTCGATCGAGGAGATCCACTCGCCGCCGGACTTGATCACGTCCTTGGAGCGGTCGGTGATCCGCATGTAGCCGGCCTCGTCGATGGTCGCGACGTCACCGGTGTCGAAGAAGCCCTCCTCGTCGAGGATGTTGCTGTCGACGCGGTAATAGGCCTTGGCGACGGCGGGGCCGGAGACCTTGAGACGGCCGAAGGTCTTGCCGTCCCAGGGCAGCTCCTTGCCGGCATCGTCGGTGATCTTCATCTCCACCGCAAAGGGCGCATAGCCCTGCATCTGCAGCACGTCGAGCCGCGCCTCACCGGTCGCATTCTGGAACGGCGGCTTCAGTGCCGCGACGCTGCCGATCGGGCTCATCTCGGTCATGCCCCAGGCGTGGCGCACGTTCGAGCCCATGTCGAGGAAGGCCTTGATCATCGAGCGCGGCATCGCCGAGCCGCCGCAGATCACCATCTTCAAAGCCGGCAGCTTCAGATTGTTGGCGGCCATGTGCTGCAGCAGCATCAGCCACACCGTGGGCACGCCCGCCGTGTGCGTCACCTTCTCGGTCGAGAGCAGCTCGTAGACGGAGGCGCCGTCGAGCTTGGCGCCGGGCATGACCAGCTTGGTGCCTTGCGAGGGGGCCGAGAAGGCGATGCCCCAGCTATTGGCATGGAACAGCGGCACCACCGGCAGCATTGTCTCGGACGCGCTGGTGCCGAGCGCATCGACATTGTTCGCCATCAGCGCGTGCAGCACGTTGGAGCGATGCGAATACAGGACACCCTTCGGATCGCCCGTGGTGCCGGATGTGTAGCACATCGCGGCGGCCGTGTTCTCGTCAAAGTCCTTCCATTCGAACTTGCCGTCGGCCTCCGCGATCCAGTCCTCGTAGGCGACCACGTTCTTCAGCGTGGTCTCAGGCAGATGCGCCTTGTCGGTGAGCACGACGTAGCGTTCCACGCTTGGCAGCTTGTCGGCGATCTTCTCCAGGACCGGAACGAAGGTGAGGTCGGTCATCACGATGCGGTCCTGCGCATGGTTGATGATCCAGGCGATCTGCTCGGGGAAAAGGCGGGGATTGACGGTATGGCAGATGGCGCCGATCCCCATGATGCCGTACCAGACCTCGAGATGGCGCCAGGTGTTCCAGGCGATCGTTGCGACACGGTCGCCGAGCTTGATGCCGTCTCGCTCCAGCACCTGCGAGACCTTGAGCGCCCGCTTGTGGATTTCGCCGTAGGTGGTGCGATGGATCGGTCCCTCGACCGATCGCGTAACGACCTCCTGCTTGCCATGAATCTTGGCGGCGTGTTCGATGATCCGGTGGCAGAGCAGGGGCCAATCTTGCATCAAACCAAGCATTCAGACATTCCTCCGAGGTGGGCTGGACTTTTTATAGCTCTCAGCGCTGGGCCAAAGAATTGTCATGAGTTTTAGCCTGCCGGACTTTCGCCGCAAATGGTCTTGTCGCGGCTATATGTCCGCAGGCGCGGCAATGGTTACCGCTGCGCTCGGGCTGTCGCTTGTGCTGGCGGAGCGGGCAGAAGCGCGAAAATATGCTACGCCGCTGGATATCTTCGGTCTTGGTACACCACGGCCGCGCGCGAAGGTGCACTCCGCCAGGATACCGCTACCAAAGCCCCGCCCGGAGGAGGCCCCCCAAGCAACGGACGAGGCCGCGCCGGAGGCAGAGGGGAAGCCTTCCGCAGACAAGCCGAGCGCGACCAAGCCCGTCGAGGCCGCGCCGCCGCCCGAGAAGCAGCTCTCGGTCTGCCGGCTCGCCTTGACCGAGGAGATCGCCGTCGCGCCGTCCATTCCCGATATTCGCGGCCCCGGCGCCTGCGGCGGCGAGGATCTGGTGCGGCTGGAGGCGATCGTGCTGCCGGACAAGCGCAAGGTGGCGGTCAAGCCGGCGGCGATCCTCCGCTGCACCATGGCCTCCGCGATCGCCGATTGGGTGCGCAAGGACATGGTGCCGCTGGCGGCGAGCCTCGGCTCGACCATCAGCGATCTCGACAATTTCGACAGTTTCGAATGCCGAGGCCGTAACCGCATCGCCGGCGCGATGCTGTCCGAGCACGGCAAGGCCAACGCGCTCGACGTTCGCGCCATCAAGCTCGCCAACGGGCGGTCGATCGGCCTGACCGACCGCGGCATGCCGCGCGATGTGCGCGAGCGCGTGCTGCATTCAGTCTGCGCGCGCTTTTCCACCGTGCTCGGTCCGGGCTCGGACTGGTATCACGAGGACCACATCCATCTCGACCTGGCGCAGCGGCGCAACGACTACCGGATTTGTCAGTGGAACGTCTGGGATCCCCTGCCGCAGGTCGCCCCGTTGCTGCCGGCGGGACGGCCCGAGGAGGCGCCGCCGCGCGAGGTCGCGGCCAGGCCTGAGGCCAAGGATGGAGCCAAGGACGGAGCTGATGACGAGCCGGCGCAGAAATCCCCTGCGCCGGCGGACAAGTCGGCCGCCGATGGCACCAAAGCCGAGCCGCACAAGCCGGCAACAAAAAAGCGCCGGTAAAACCGGCGCTTTTGAATGTCCGAGAGCAGGAAGCGATCAGTAGCTGCCCGCCTGGCCCGTCTGGCTGCCGCCGAGCGCGAGGCGCGAATTGTAGGGCGAGTCGCCATGCTTCGGCTCGAGCACCACGACAATGGTGCCGACCTTGACGCGGCCATAGAGGTCGATCGCATCCTCGTTGGTTAGGCGGATGCAGCCCGACGAGATCGAGGCGCCGATATATTCCGGCTGGTTGGTGCCGTGAATGCGGAACAGCGTGTCCTTGCCGCCGGAGTAGAGATACATCGCGCGGGAGCCCATCGGATTGTCCGGACCCGGTGCAACGTAGGTCGGCACGCCCAGCCGCGAAATCTCGCCCGGGGTCGGATGCCAGGCCGGCCACTCGGTCATGCTGCCAACCTTGGCAATGCCCGACCAGGCCATGGCTTCTTCGCCGACGGTGATGCCGTAGCGGATCGCCTTGCCGCCATCCATGACCCAGTAGAGGTAATGGTTGTCGGAATCGACCACGATCGAGCCCGGCGATTCCTTGCGGTGGTAATCGACGATGGCGCGGCGGAACGGCTCGGCGACGGGGGTGTTCTCGTACCGGACCTTGGCGAGGAGTTCCTTGTCCTTCGGCTTGAAGGCCTTGGTGTCGGTCGCTTCAAAATGTGTGGCCTGCATGCAGCCCGACAGCATCAGGCCAGCGGCCAAAATACCCAGCATAACTTTCAGCGACGACATGATTTGGTTCCAATCGACAACAACTAGCTTTCGCGGGGCTTGAGACGCGCCCAAACCACGACTCCGTTGGGCCCTATTATCGTTGAAATCTGCCACAATTCCAGCGTTTCGGACCTTTTCCCGCGCTGCAAGAGCCGAGCTGTGGCTTTTTTGCCGCAAGTTTTGCGCTCCTGTGCTGGTTTTTAGGCAAAGCGCGCCCGACTGTCGATTCCGTGCCACGGTTGGGCCACGGCGCCGCCACAAATGCAAACGCCCCGTTAATGTGCTTGTCATCTTGAACTTGTCAGAATCGCGCTAAGGGCTGTCAGTCTGTCGCAGGCCCCTGCTGGAGTTGTGCATGTTTTCTGTGTTCGTTCCCTCCGACTCCTCCCTCAAGAAAGCGGTCGTCGAGGACCTCGCGGCGGTTCCCGAGCACGCTGTGTGGATCGACTTGGTCAACCCGACCGCGGCTGAGGACAAGGCGGTGGAGCGGCTCTCGGGCATTGCGATCCCGACCCGGGAGGACATGCAGGAGATCGAGATCTCCAGCCGGCTCTATATCGAGAACAGCGCCCGCTACATGACGGCGACGCTGATGTGCCAGTCCGACACCGACATGCCCCGGACCACGGCTGTGACCTTCATTCTCGGCGACCACCGCCTGGTGACGGTGCGCTACGACCAGCCCAAGCCGTTTGCGCTGGTCGAGGCCAAGCTGGCCCGGTCCTGCACGCCCGTGATCACCGGCGAGATGGTCCTGATGGAACTGCTGGACGCCGTGATCGACCGCTGCGCCGACATCCTGGAGCGCTGCGGCGCGGAGATCGACCAGGTCTCGCACGACATCTTCGAGCCCGAGAGCGAGCGCCACGGCCACGCCAAGCAATATTCCCAGATCCTGATCTCGATCGGCCGCAAGGGCGATCTGACCTCGAAGGTTCGCGAAAGCCTGGTGTCGATCGGCCGCGTCGTCACCTTCCTCTCCGCGGTGGTGGAGGGCGTGAAATGGTCGAAGGACATGCGCGAGCAGCTCAAGACCATGCAGCGCGACGTCGCCTCGCTGACCGACCACGCCTCCTATCTCTCCAGCAAGATCACCTTCGTGCTCGACGCCATGCTCGGCGTGGTCAATCTCGAGCAGAACAACATCATCAAGCTGTTTTCGGTCATGGCCGTTGTCCTGATGCCGCCGACGCTGATCGCCTCGATCTACGGCATGAATTTCAAGGCGATGCCGGAACTCGAATGGGTCCACGGCTATCCGATGGCGCTGGTGATGATGCTCGCCGCCGCGATCGTCCCGTACTGGCTCTTCAAGTGGAAGAAGTGGCTTTGATACCTACCGAGACCTTACGCCGTTCAACGAGACACGGTGGTTGGTGTCGCAGAATAGAGCGGGATTGAGGCCGCGCCGTGATGTGTGCCCGCCGCCCCAATTCCTCCGGTAAAATTTGAGCAGTGGGCTGAACGTTTGCGCGAAACTTGTCTGCGATAAGCAGCATGTTAGCCGCGAGGAACAGCCATGGTTGAAAAACACATAACGTCGCCCCGCAACGTCATCGATCTGGCGAATTATCGTCAGGTCCTGGCGAGCGGCAAGGCGTCGTCGATGTCGGCGCGCATGTGCCGGCACTGTGGTGCTCCGCTGCTCGACGGTGAGAACGACGACGACTGCTCGACTGCGTTCAGCACGGCCGCTCCGCGGCTGCGCGATCGGTCGCGTCGGATTCGAGTCGATTGAGGAACGGAAGGGTAAAGGCGATCCAGGTCCTGCGGCGGCGTTGTCTGGATCGCCTTGCTTCCCGCCCTTCGAGCGGGAAAATCATCTAGCGCTTCACGATCTGGGCCGTCGAGACGACGGTCTCGGCGATGGCGCCGTCGCGACTGAAGGGAGCGAGATGCTGCCCGACGTCGCGCAGCATCGCGTCGGCATTTTCGCCAAGCGCTTCCGGCGATGACGACGAGTAGGTGAGGGTGCGGCGTGTCAGATCCTGCACACTGATTGTGTGGCTGGTCTCAACCGTGACGAACTCGGTGGGCTGAAAGGCGCTGCCGCGAAAGAACGCCGGCAAGTCGCGATGGGTGCGCGTGCCCATGCCTGCCTCCTCCCAGAGCTTGGCCGGTGACCAGCGGCGGCGGACCTCGTTGTAGCCGTCAAGCCACGGGTTGCGGCCGTCGGTGGCCGAGAATGAGGCGCAGATGGCAATTGCGCCGTCGTGCGCGACGAGCCGGTCGAGCAGTGCAAGCGTCAGGTCGCGATCCATCCAATGCAGGGCGCGCCCGATCGTCACGACATCGAAGCTGCCGATGTCGGGAGCCAGCGTTTCGGCCTTGCCTTCGATCAGCGTGATATCCCGCGGTGCGCCCGCTGCGGCGCGTCGCGCCGCCTCGATCATCTCGGGCTCGGGATCGACGCCGACAACGCGGCCGACATAGGGGCCGAAGCCGAGCGCCAGGAGTCCGGGTCCGGTGCCGAGGTCTATCAGGCTGCTCTGTTTGATGAGACCAAGCTTGTGTGCGACGCTGCGAAAGAATTCGCTCGGGTAGGGCGGCCGCAAATGCTCGTAGAGTGACGCAGTGCTCGCGAACCGGCCCATGCTTCGCCTGCCTGGCCTTACACGTGCTGGCCGCCGTTGATGTGGATCTCGGCGCCGTTAACGTAGGAACTGGTGTCCGTGCACAGCACGTAGATGATCTTGGCGACCTCGTCGGGCGTGCCGAGACGGTGCATCGGGATCTGCTGGTCGACGATCTTCTCGGTGCCCGGCGACAGGATCGAGGTGTCGATCTCGCCCGGCGCGATCGCGTTGACGCGGACGCCGACGCGGCCGAAATCGGAGGCCATTTCGCGCGTCAGGGATGCAAGCGCAGCTTTCGATGTGGCATAGGCGGCGCCCGCAAAGGGATGCACGCGCGAGCCCGCGATCGAGGTGACGTTCACGACCGAGCCCCTGGCCGCCTTCAACTCCTCGATCAATCCCCGCGCGATCATGATCGGCGCGAAGAAATTGACGTGGAAGACGTGCGTCCAGGTGTCGAGGTCGGTGTCGACCGAGCCAAGCCGCGAGCCGCCCGGACCCTTTGGCGAGATCGCGGCGTTGTTGACGAGCGCATGCAGCATGCCGCCTTCGAGCCGGTTGCGGATGTCGGTGATCGCGCGCGCGGTGTCCAGGGGGTTGCCGAGGTCGACCTGGATGTGATCCTCGGGGCCGGCATCCCACGGACAGTCCTCGGGGAAGGGATGCCGCGAGCAGGTGATGACGCGCCAGCCCGCCGACGAGAAGCGGATCACGGTGGCGTGGCCGATGCCGCGGCTCGCTCCGGTCAGGAGCAGCGTGCGGCGCGGCGCATTGGACGAATGCGGCATGGACATCTTTCAGGTCGGCCTAAGCTCAGGGATACATCCGCGTCTTGGACCATGGCTGGCCGGCCGCGTCACGGCGAAATTCGATACGGTCGTGCAGGCGGAACGGGCGGTCGTGCCAGAACTCGATACGCGAGGGCGTGATGCGCCAGCCGCTCCAGCCCGGCGGCCGCGGCACCTCGCCGATGATGTGCTTGGCCGCGACTTTGGCGATGGCTTGTTCGAAGGCGAAGCGGCTTTCCAGCGCCTCGGACTGCTTGCTCGCCCAGGCGCCGATCTGCGCCTGCTTGGGGCGGGTGGCGAAGTACGCGTCGGCCTCGGCGTCGGTCACCGGCGTCACGTTGCCGCGGACGCGGACCTGACGGCGCAGTGACTTCCAGTGAAAAAGTAACGCCGCCTTAGGATTTGCGGCGAGTTCGCGGCCCTTCTGGCTCGCGATGTGGCTGTAGAAGACGAAACCGTCGGTGTCGAAGCCCTTCATCAGCACCATGCGCACGTCTGGCAGCCCGTCGGGGTCGACGGTTGCGAGCGCCATGGCGTTCGGATCGTTCGGCTCGCTCTTGATCGCCTCGTTCAGCCAGGCCTCGAACAGCGCAAACGGTTCGTCGGCGGCGGTGAAATCACCGGATGTTAAGGGTGTCTGGTGTTTCATCGAGGTCGTGTCGGTCATGTCCGGAGTCCGAATTGCGTCCCGCGGCCCAAAACGCGTTGTTGTCCGCTACCGCCCTATATAGGGCATGGGGACGCGTTGGCCTATCGGCGATCCGGCCGTCCGGCTTTGTCATGACAATGATTCTGATCGGGCTCGGCTCCGGCGGCTGCAGCTTTTCCCGCAACGACACCAGTGCCTACGCCAAGGCCGACGACAGCGACCTGACCGGCTCGATCGCGCGGCCGGCAAAGGACGCCCCGCCGACCGACACCGATCTTGCCTTCGCCCGTAACGCCGCCTCCGACGTCCTGAGCAAGGGCGACAAGGATTCCAGCCAGCACTGGGAGAATCCGGAAACCGGAGCGCGCGGCTCGGTGACGCCGATTGCGCAGTCCTACGCCGCCGAGGACGGCCGCAAGTGCCGGGACTTCCTGGCGAGCTACGTCAATGGCAGCACCGAAAGCTGGCTCCAGGGCGCCGGCTGCCAAAGCAGCCGTGGCCGTTGGGAGATTCATACGCTAAAGCCGTGGCGGAGCTAGGAATCGGCTCTGCGGCTAGTTGCAAAAATGCCACTCGCCTCCCACATGACCAGCAGATGGGGCGGGGAGCCCTTTGAACAATTCGATTTCTTGAAGGAGACGTGACGGATGCGCGACCCCTATGAGGTCTTGGGGGTGCCGCGGAGCGCCAACGCTGCCGCGATCAAGAGCGCCTATCGCAAGCTTGCCAAGAAGCACCATCCCGACAGCAACAAGGATGACCCCAAGGCCGCCGAGCGCTTCTCCGAGATCAATTCGGCGAACGAGATCATCGGCGACGAGGACAAGCGCAAGCAGTTCGACCGCGGCGAGATCGACGCCGACGGCAAGCCGCGCTTCCAGGGTTTTCCGGGCGGCGGCGGGCCGCGCGGCCGTGCGGGTCCCGGCGGGTTCGAAAGCTATACGTTCCGCAGCGGCGGCGCGGGCCCTGGTCAGGGCGGCGGCGCGTTCGAGGACATCCTCAACAGCATGTTCGGCGGGACGCGTGGTGCGCGGCCCGGGGCCGGCGGCGCCGGGCAGTTCGAATTCGACACCGGCGGGATCGGCCTCGATCTCGACGTTAATGTCGCCATGTCCGTCTCGCTGGAAGAATCGGTCAAGGGTGGCGAGAAGCGCGTCCGGTTGCCGACGGGCAAGGAGCTCAACGTCAAGATTCCGGCCGGCGTCACCGAGGGCCAGCAGATCCGGTTGCGGGGGCAGGGCGAGAGCGCTCAGGGCCATCCGCCGGGCGATCTCCTGATCACGATCAGCATCGCGCCGCACCCGTTCTTCAAGATCGAGGGTGCCGACCTCAGGATCGACCTGCCGGTCACGCTCTACGAGGCGGTGCTCGGCGGCAAGGTCCGTGTGCCGACCCTCGGCAATGCCGTGGAACTGTCGGTCCCGAAAAACACCTCCAGCGGCCGGACCTTCCGCCTCAAGGGCAAGGGATTGCCAAGAACTGGCGGAACCGGGGATCTCTTCGTCACCATCAGGATTATGCTACCGGACGGGAACGACGCCGAGCTTGAGGCATTGATGGAGAAGTGGCGGGACCAACACCCCTACAATCCACGTAGCGGGCTTGGCTAAAGCATGATCCGGACCCGGAGGGCCGCGTGAGAGCGAGGCGTTCATGCGGCGTTCAGCCGTTTTCCGAAAAGATCATGCGCAGAGAAAATTGCTAAAGCGCGAGCCATCGCGCTTTAGGGCGAGATCGCAACTGAAGGGGGTTCTCCCAAAGGACCAGAGCATCTCTCAACAGATGATGCTCGTCATATGCCTGAGGCGTGATAGCGCCTCTCGCCTCATGTGGTTCGACGTGTCGGCTGTCCGGCGGGGCAGTCGATAAATAGGTGCGGCCTCGAGAGGGGGACCAGCGCGGTACCAAAAACCCCAATCGAGGCCGCCCGCGTCGATCGGCGGATCGAACGCTACTCATTTTCTCGTGAGCATCCGGTGCGATAATGAGACGCACCCATGTCTTGATTCCAAATTTTCAATGTCGGAATCGAGGCACCGCCTTCAAGCGGTTGCTCAGGTACCGTTTTTCTCGGCCTGGTCGTAGACCGCCTGCGCGACCTTGGTCAGGCGATCACGATCGCTGCCGCCGCTGACGACGTAGCCGACGCCGCGCTCGGCCCAGAACAGCGCGCCGTCCTTGTCGGCCTTGGCGTAGCGCATCTGAGTCGCGCCGTTCTCGGTCTTGGCGGTGTAGATCGTGTACCGCTCGCCCGAGGCGCCCTCATACATCAGGAACGACGCCGGACCGTTCGGCCCCGGCAAGAGCCGGCCGCCGACGAGCTTCAGCCCGCTCGCCTCCAGGTTCGGCGCGAACACGGTCCAGCCGCAGCGCCTGGTCAACCAGGCCTGGAGATGGTCGCGCTCGTTGCCGCCGACCTCGACGGGGTGGCGAACCTCGACGACATAGAGGCGGTGGGCGTCGAGCGCGTCCGCCGTAAAGCTCTGGAAGGTCGAGGGGGCGTTGGCGGCGCCATGCGCCACCCAGCCGGCGGTGCCGCCGGCCACGAAGGCGACCAGCACAGCCGCCGCGGCGGCATAGAACCATTGCCGGGGACGGCGCTCCAGCCGCTCGAGCTCGAGCCGGGCCGGCACCGGCTCCTGGACGACAGAGTCGTAACGCGCGTGCAGCATCTCGGCCATGGCGCGCCAGGACTGCACGCGCCCGGCATCGTCAGGGTGTGTGGCAAGCCAGGCCTCGACATCGGCGCGGCGCTCGGCCGGCAGCTCGCCGTCGACATAGGCGTGCAGCTCGTCTTCGGTAATGGGAATATTATGGTCGTTCATATCGATCGTCTCTGGCTCTGCGGCCCAAAATGTCTTTCGCGGTTCAACTGCGCTGCTTCCCGCTCCATGCAGGCGAAGCGACCTGCGCGATGCATCAACACTGCCATCACTTCACCCGCTTGAGCGCCGGGCGCTCACCTTCCAGCGAGGCTTTAACGTGGGCTCTCGCTCGCGCCAGGCGCGACATCACGGTGCCGATCGGCACGCCCTGGATGTCGGCGACCTCGCGGTAGCTCATGCCCTCCAGCATCACCAGCAGAAGCACCGAGCGCTGCTCCTCGACCAGCGTCGCCAGCGCCTTCTCGATGTCGCGCCCTTCGGCCTCGGTCCCGCTGGCATCCGGATTGTTCTCCGTCAGCTGCGTGAATTGCGGGCGTCTTGCCAGCGAGCGCCGCCGGTTCTTGTTGAGGTTGGTCAGGATTGTATAGAGCCAGCTCCTGACATCGCCTCCGAGGAACAGGCGCTCCGAACGCAGCGCCCGCACCAGCGTATCCTGCACCAGATCGTCGGCCGCATCCGCATCGCGCGTGAGCGCGCGGGCGTAGCGGCGCAACGCCGGGATCATGGCTTCCACACTCTGGCGAAACGCACTCATGCCGTCTTGACGTCCTGGTGTCCGGCGCGAGCGCCTCAATCATCATAACACCCGAACGGAACGGCTATTCCGGCGCTTGAAACAGCGTTAACGCCGCGTATTAGGACTGTACCGCGAAGGAGGGCTGGTGTACCTCCAGACCTCAACGAGAGCTCGACGGGACGTTAGCAAATGGCGCAGAATTCAGGTCTGATGCAGGGCAAGCGCGGGGTGATCCTCGGCCTTGCCAACAACCGCTCGATCGCCTGGGGCATCGCCAAGGCATGCCACGCAGCCGGCGCCGAGCTCGCCTTCACCTATCAGGGCGATGCGCTCAAGAAGCGCGTCGAGCCGCTTGCCGCCGAGATCGGCGGCCTCGTGCTCGGCCATTGCGACGTCACCGATGCTGCCACCATCGACGCCGCCTTCGCAGTGCTGAAGGAGAAGTGGGGCAAGATCGACTTCCTGGTGCATGCGATCGCCTACGGCGAGCAGCTCGACGGCCGCTACGTCGACACCACGCCGGAGAATTTCTCCAAGTCGATGCTGATCTCCTGCTACTCGTTCACGGCCGTGGCGCAGCGCGCCGAGAAGCTGATGACCGATGGCGGCTCGCTCATCACGCTCAGCTATTACGGCGCCGAGAAGTGGATGCCGCACTACAACGTGATGGGCGTGGCGAAGGCTGCGCTGGAGGCCAGCGTGCGCTATCTCGCGGCCGATCTCGGCGAGAAGAGCATCCGCGTCAACGCGATCTCGGCAGGTCCCATCAAGACGCTCGCGGCATCCGGCATCGGCGACTTCCGCTATATCCTGAAGTGGAACGAGAACAACGCGCCGATGCGGCGCAACGTCTCGATCGAAGACGTCGGCGGCAGCGCGCTGTATTTCCTCTCCGATCTCGCGCGCGGCGTCACCGGCGAGGTGCATCACGTCGATTCCGGCTATCACGTGCTCGGCATGAAGCGCCCGGACGCGCCGGACATCTCGTTCGGCGGCAAGGACTAGCTTATAAATCTGGAATGCCGGTGCCCACGATCTATTATCTTCGCCACGGTGAGACCGAGTGGAATGCGCTCGGGAGGCTTCAGGGCACCAAGGACGTTCCGCTGAACGCGCGTGGACGCGGTCAGGCCGTGCAGGCCGGCGGCGTGCTGGCGGATCTTTTCAAGCGCGACGGCAAGGACAAGGCGGCGTTACCCTACGTGTCGAGCCCGCTCGGGCGTGCACGGCAGACCATGGAACTCGCGCGCGGCAAGCTCGAACTGCCGCCGGCGGACTACGCGCTCGACGATCGCCTGCGCGAGATCGGCTACGGCAGCTGGGAAGGGCTGACGCTGGCCGAGAGCGAGGCGGCCGATCCGGACGTCTATGCCAGGCGTCTCGCCGACAAATGGACGGTCGGCCCCGCGGACGGGGAGACCTACGCCGATGTGCAGGTCCGCGTGCGCGCCTGGTACGACGAGCTCCGGACCGACACCGTCGCAGTCGCCCATGGCGGGACTTGCCGGGCCCTGATGGTTTCGCTCGGCCTGGAGACGCCCGCCAGCGCCGCCGAGCTCTATATCGAGCAGGGCGCCGTCTATGTCTTCCGCGACGGGCGGCTTGAGAAGTTTAGTTAGGCCGGTTCGCCGTCATCCACGGTGGCTATGGGTTTGACCCCCGGCCCCCCGCGCGTTACCACACGCCCGAACCGACCCAGCGAGCAGCGATGTCCTTCAACACCTTCGGCCACATGTTCCGCGTCACCACCTTCGGCGAGAGCCATGGGGTGGCGATCGGCTGCGTGGTCGACGGCTGTCCGCCCATGATCCCGCTCACCGAGGCCGATATCCAGCAGGATCTCGACCGCCGCCGGCCCGGCCAATCGCGCTTCACCACCCAGCGCCAGGAGCCGGACCAGGTGAAAATCCTGTCCGGCGTGATGGCGCATCCGGAGACCGGCGTGCAGGTGACGACGGGCACCCCGATCGGGCTCCTGATCGAGAACACCGACCAGCGCTCGAAGGACTATTCCGAGATCAAGGACAAGTTTCGGCCCGGCCACGCCGACTTCACCTATGAGGCCAAATACGGCCTGCGCGACTATCGCGGTGGCGGCCGCTCCTCGGCGCGCGAGACGGCAATGCGCGTCGCTGCGGGTGCGATCGCACGAAAAGTGCTGCCCGACGTCAAGGTCCGCGGCGCGCTGGTGCAGATGGGCCCGCACAAGATCGACCGCGACAAATGGGACTGGGACGAGATTGCCAAAAATCCGTTCTTCTGTCCCGACAAGGACAAGGCCGCGTTCTTCGAGACCTATCTCGACGGCATCCGCAAGAGCGGCTCGTCGATCGGCGCGGTGATCGAGGTCGTCGCCGAAGGCGTGCCGGCCGGCCTCGGTGCCCCGATCTATGCAAAACTCGATTCTGATCTCGCGGGTGCGATGATGACCATCAACGCCGTGAAGGGCGTCGAGATTGGCGCCGGCTTTGGCGCGGCCGAGCTCACCGGCGAAGAGAACGCCGACGAGATGCGCACGGGCAATGACGGCACGCGCTTCCTTTCCAACCATGCCGGCGGCGTTCTGGGCGGCATCTCCACCGGACAGCCGGTGGTGGTGCGTTTCGCGGTGAAGCCGACCTCGTCGATCCTCCAGCCGCGTTTGACGGTCGATCGCGCTGGGGCCGACACCGAGATTATGACCAAAGGCCGCCACGACCCCTGTGTCGGCATCCGCGCAGTGCCCGTCGGCGAGGCCATGATGGCCTGCGTGCTCGCCGATCACTTCATTCGGGATCGCGGGCAGGTCGGCCGCTAGAGCATTCGTGTCGCGGTACTAGCCCACCGCGCAGCTTGACGTCCTCACAACTTCGTCCGCAAATGCGGACATGCAAAACTCCGAGATCCAGCGCATCACCAACTGGCTGATCGACGGTGCGAGGTCGTCCGGGACCCCTTCCGAGATGATCGCCGAGGTCTGCGAGCATCTGGTCGCGGCCGGCCTGCCGCTGTCGCGGTTCGGTATCTTCATCCGAACGCTGCATCCGGAAATCTTCGGCCGCAATTTCATTTGGCGGGAAGGTCAGAAGGTCGAGATCGGCACTGTCGATTTCGAGATCCTGGACACGCCCGAATTCGCCCGGAGCCCGCTCCGGATCGTGTTCGAGGAGGGGTTGGAGGTCCGGGGACGGATGGACGATCCGGACAGCAAGCGGTTTCCGTTCCTCGACGATATGCGCGCCGAAGGCGTGACCGACTACCTCGCGATGCCGATGCACTATCTCGACGGCTCGATCCACGCGACGAGCTGGGTCACGCGGTGTCCCGGCGGCTTCAGCGACGACGACATCGCGGCGATCCGGACCCTCGCGGCACCGCTTGCACGCGTCAGCGAGATCATCAGCCTGCGCCGCACCGCCGAGATGCTGCTCGACACCTATGTCGGCAACCGTGCTGGCGCGCGCATCCTCGGCGGCCAGATCCGCCGCGGCCACAACGACACCATGCAGGCCGCGATCTGGCTCTCGGATCTGCGCGGCTTCACTGCGCTGTCGGACCGGCTGCCGGCCGAGACCGTGGTCGAGATCCTCAACCAGTATTTCGACTGCCAGGTCACCGCGATCCGGGGCCATGGCGGCGAGGTGCTGAAATTCATGGGTGACGGCCTGCTCGCGGTGTTCCCGATCGATGAATATGTCGGCGATGCCGCGCATGTCTGCACGCGCGTGCTGGAGGCTGCGCGCGAATCCCGCGCCAGCGTCGAGGCGCTCGCCTTTCCGGTCGGCGACGTCGTCGAGCGCTTCCGCTTCGGCGTCGCTCTGCATGTCGGCAACATCCTCTACGGCAATATCGGCGGCGGCAACCGGCTCGACTTCACCTGCATCGGCCCCGCCGTCAATCTCGCGGCAAGGCTGGAGAAGATCACGGGCCGGCTGGGGCGGACCGTCGTGGTCTCGGAAGTCTTCGCGAACGCCTGCCGCCATGACTGGCGCGAGCTCGGCGAATTTCCGATCGCTGGATTTTCCAAGGCGCAGCGCGTGTATGGGCTCGCCGAAGAGACGCCGGTGGTGATGGCCTGAAAGTCGATGCATGATCCCGCATGTGAGACGATGGGTATGCTTGGCACTCTTCCTGTTTCTGGCAGCCTGCGGGTTCGTTCAGGACGAAGCGATTGACGGTCCCTATCGTCTCGTCGCCGTCGACACGGATGACGACATGACGCTTTGCCGCTCCGTCGGCACGGATGGAACTTGCGTTGGCGACGGCCTCCCGGAGCCTACGGTCTTTCAGGCCGGCGCGAACGCCCAGTACATCGTGTTCGCTCGCCATCCATGGACATCGGGAAAGCGACCGGACCGCTCCGTCACGGAGTTTTACTACATCTCGCGAAAAGCAAACGAATGGGACGTTGCGGTGCGGGTTTTCGTGAGCGGCCCCTTCACTGAATCTGAATACCTGGAGGAGAAGCGGAGGCTGCAGCTTCCCCAGTTCAGCAAGGTCTTTGCCAGGTTGAAGTAACTTGCGACCAGATCATCATTGACACGCCTCGGGCGCCGGATCGCGAGCAGCGAGCCGCTATTCCTCGGGCTCCGTCGTGAACAGCAGCGGATAGCCCTTGGCGCGGCCGGCATCGGTGGCGCGGGTGGCCTTGGTTTCGGCGACGTCCCTGGTGAACACGGCGACCACGCAGGCGCCCAGCTTGTGCGCGGTGATCATGACCTTGTAGGCCTGATCCTCGGTCATGCGGAACTCGGCCTTGAGGATCATTGTGACGAATTCGCGCGGCGTGAAGTCGTCGTTGATCAGGATGACCTTGTGCAGCTTGGGCCGCTCGACCTTGGTCTTCGTCCTGGTTTTCGGCTTGGTAACGGTGTCGTTCATTCCGCCTCCCGGAAACGGCGGGCTCGGTTCAGCCGCGGTGCTCAGTGTGCGGCCCTCGCACCATATTGCAGGACCTGTACCTTCTCCAAGGTGATCAGGCCGCTCGACATCATGCCATCCAGGATGGGCAGGAATGCGTTGATGCTGTCCTCGCTGTCGACGATCTCGATCAGTAGCGGCAGGTCTTCCGACAGCCGCAGGATCTTCGAGGTGTGCAGCCGGCTCGACTTGCCGAACCCCATCGGGCCGCGCAGCACGGTGGCGCCCGCGAGATGCCGCTCGCGCGCCGTCATCACGATCGCTTCGTAAAGCGGCTTGCCGCCGAAATGGTCGCTCTCGCCGATGAAGATCCGGAGCGAAACAGCCTGATTGGGGATTTGCATGGTCAGCTCCTCGTCAAGCGATTGTAGCGGCTTGCCATCATATGACCGAGCCACACAGACACCAGCCAGCAGATGACGGATGCCGCGATATAGGCGAGTGCCGTGTATTTCATGCCGCCGTGGAACAGGCGGAAGGTCTCCAGGCTGAAGGCCGAGAAGGTGGTGTAGCCGCCGCAAAACCCGGTCATGACGAATTGCCGGTGCTCGGGCCGCGCCAGCATGCGGCCGTCGGGGCCGGTCAGCGTTGCGTAGAAGCCGATGATCAGCGATCCCGTGGCATTGATGAACAGCGTCGCGACGGGGAAGCCCGGGCCGGTGTCGAGCACGAGGGAGACGAAATAGCGCGCGAGGCCGCCAAGGACGCTGCCGAAGGAAACCCAGGCATAGAGCATCGCGCTGCGCCAGCGGTCGGTGGAGGAGGGAACGGTCATCCGCCTCTAGCCTCCAAGACCGTCAGCGAGGACAAAGCCGCAACTGACGGCGGCAAGGCAAAGCCCGACCGAGAGCGCGACATTGCCGAGCGCATGCATCGGCTCGCCGTTGCGCGCGAGCGTCAGCGTTTGCAGGCTGAACGAGGACACCGTGGTGTAGCAGCCGAGGAACCCGGTCACCGCGAACAGCCAGGGATTGGGGGAGGCGAAGATCGAGCCGGGATGGGTTGCCAGCGCGCCGAAAATGCCGATCAGGAAGGCGCCGGTGATGTTGATGGTCATGGTGCCCCAGGGAAAGGTCTCACCCAGCCGCCGCGCGATCGCGCCCGAGACGAAATAGCGCGCGCAGCCGCCGAGAACGCTGCCGACCACGATTGCGATCACTCCGCTCAACACGACGAACGCCCCTCCATCATCATTTGTCCTCCGCTGCCAGACCATTGCCGACGGCGAGCAGCCCTACGAGCGCGACCAGCGCGAAGCCGAGCCCGGCCAAAAACGTGCCCGCCGGACCGTAGGCATCCCACAGCGCGCCGGCGATCACGCTTGCGGCCAGCAAGGCCAGTCCCGTGAACAGGTTGAAATAGCCGAATGCGGTGCCGCGCAGGCTCGGCGGCGCGGCGTCGGCGACGAGGGCCGACAGCAGGCCCTGGGTCAATCCCATATGCAGCCCCCACAGCACGACGCCGAGCGCGAGGCCCGCGAGGTTCGGCAGCAGCGCGAGCGCGAGGTCGGCGGCCGCGAGGAAGACGAGGCCGAGCGCGAGCAGGCCGGTCCGGTTGATCCGGTCCGACAGCACGCCGGCGGGATAGGCCGACAGCGCATAGACCACGTTCATCAGCACCAGCACCGCCGGCACCCACATCGCAGAGAGACCGATGTTCTGCGCGCGCAGGATCAAAAAGGCCTCGCTGAAGCGCGCGAGCGTGAACACCATGCCGACCGCGACGACGCGCCAGTACACGGATCCGAGCTGCCGCATGGCGGAGGTGTTCAGCGGATTCTTCGTAGTCTCCCGGCTTGGGTCCGGCTCCGGCTCGCTCACCGCGAATGCGATCAGGCCGAAAGACAGGAAGGCCGGCAGCACCGCCACCCAGAAGACAAGGGCAAAATTATCTGCCGTCCACCACATCAGGCCGATCGCCACGAGCGGTCCGACGAATGCGCCGATGGTGTCGAGCGACTGCCGCAGGCCGAAGCTCGCGCCGCGCAGACCCGCAGGTGCGATATCGGCGATCAACGCATCGCGCGGTGCGCCGCGAATACCCTTGCCGACGCGGTCGATGAAGCGCGCGGCAATCAGCCAACCGACGCTGGGGGCAAGCGGGAACAGCGGTTTTGTCAGCGCGGCCAGCCCGTAGCCGAGCGCCGCGAGGAGCTTGCGCCGGCCGAGCCAGTCGGACAATGCGCCGGAGAAGATCTTCGTGATCGAGGCGGTCGCTTCGGCGATGCCCTCGATGAAGCCGACCGTGAGCGTGGAGGCCCCGAGCACGGTGACGAGATAGACCGGCAGCAGCGCGTGGATCATCTCGGAGGAGACGTCCATCAGCATCGAGACGAAGCCGAGCACCCAGATCCCCCTGGGCAGCCCCGCACGCGCAGCATTCGGTGTCGTCGTCGTCACGCCCTGACCTTCGCCCTTCAGGCAACAAAAAACCCGCCATCGGCGGGTTTGTCCATGCTCCCGCCAAAGGCCGAGGCTTTGAGATTGCCCCTCCTCGAGCAGGAGTCATCAGCCCACTACGGTCACAGGCCGACGGGCGGTTGTCGGGGGACTCCATCCCCATCTGTACATCCAACCTAGCATGGAAATCGCACCGGACAAGTGGGCGGGGAAGGTCTGTCTTCGGATCGATGCTGCTGGACGCTCCGGAATGATGGCGTGAGCGATCGCGCATGTCCCCGTGGCGCAAGCGCGGCAACACGGCGGCAGCTTTGCGTGACGTGCGCATTCCCAACTCGCGAATTCCTAACTGGAATGTGAAGCGCAAGCGATCTTCGGACTTTGCGGCAAGGCGATTGCATGTCACCATCGCGTCATACGACGGGAGACTGCGATGCGCATGCTGTTCTCGATCGGGGCTGTGCTGGTGGCCGGCGTACTCGCCGGAGGGGATGTCGCGGGCATCGCGGCACCAGGGCCCAAATTTGAACCGAGCAAGAGTTCGCCACAACGGCTAGCGGCCGATCGGGACGCGCAGACGGTCGATGTCGAGCTGGTCCTCGCGGTCGACGTCTCCTACTCCATGGACATGGACGAACTCGCGATCCAGCGCGAAGGCTATGCGCAGGCGATCCAGTCGAAGGAATTCCTCCAGGCGCTGAAGCTCGGGCCGAATGGCCGGATCGCGGTGACTTACTTCGAATGGGCCGCTTCCAGCGATCAGAAGATCATCATCCCGTGGCGGCTGGTCGACGGACCGGAGACGGCGGACGCGGTCGCCGCCGAGATCTTGAAGACGCCGATCCGGCGCGCCTCGCGCACCTCGATCTCCGGAGCGATTACGTTCGCGATGCCGTTGTTCGACGAGGATCCCTATCGCGGCTTGCGCCGCGTGATCGACATTTCCGGTGACGGCCCGAACAACAATGGCGGCCCGGTGACGGCGGCGCGCGACGCCGCGCTCGAGAAGGGCATCGTCATCAACGGCCTGCCGATCATGGTCAAGGAGCCGTCCTATTCGACCATGGATATCGACAATCTCGACTACTACTACGAGGACTGCGTCATCGGCGGTCCCGGCTCCTTCGTCATCACGATCAAGGATCGCGACAAGTTCAAGGAAGCGATCCGCACCAAGCTCCTGATGGAGGTCGCGGGCCGCATGCCGGAGCGCCCCGTGAGGCGCGTTGCCGACAAGGAGCCACGGGTCAGCTGCTTGATCGGCGAGAAGATCTGGTCGGACCGCTGGGGCCGCTGATCCGCACCACCCCGAATGAGACCTTTTGCCCTGTCCCGCCCGCGGTCGAATTTAACCACGCGTTAACTGCTGCGTGGCCCTAATCGGCCTGCTTCCCGTTGTTTCCGGATAAAGTTCTGACTTCGCCGTCCGGCGCGCGAACAGAAGCGGGTCTGTCAGACAAATCCGCCGAGCAATCCAATGGCCATCGTCACATCGAGCACCAGCCAGATTTCGCCCGCCAACGAGCGGGTGTATCACCAGAGCAGTCTGGTGGGTGACTGGAAGGGCAATTGGGCAGGCAACAACCAGGCCGTCGGCTTCAAGGTCGTGAACATCCGCGGGGCCAGGGCCCAGATCGAATACACCCATAACGGGCACACCGAGCGCGGTATCGGCGAGGTCAATGGTGCAACGATAAGCTACGGCAACGTCACGGTCGGCACCAAGGACGGCAAGAACCTGGTGCTCCTGTTCTCCTCGGGCGTTGGCAAGCAGAGCGCGACTTTGCAGAAACAGGCGCCGGCAGGTTCCGACAGCATCCTCATGGGAAGCTGGGGCGGCTATTCTGCCGACATCGGCAAGAGCGCGAGCTTTCGCGTGCTGGCCATCAACGGCAAAGAGGCGACGGTCAGCGTCACCACCGACGGTATCACTCGCCAGGGCACCGGCTACGTCTACAGGAACGTCATCATGTTCGGGCAGTCGCAGATATCGACCGACAACGGACAAAACGGCAAGATCATCTATCAGGTCGGCTCCAAATCCTTCACTGTGCCGGTGACGAAATATCCGCCTGCGGATTCGTCGTCCTCGGTGGACAGGACGGCCTGAACGTCAGCCTCCCTGGGCGGCCGGCGGCCCCCTCACCATTTCGGCGCACGCTTCTCCACGAACGCCCTCAAACCCTCCTGCGCTTCGTCCGACGTCGCGACATTGCAGAAATCGTCCACTGCACTTGCGATGCTGCGCCGGTAGTCGAGGTCGATCTGGCGCATGAAGGCGGCGCGGCCCATCCGCAGCACGGCGGCCGACTTGCTGGCGAATTGCGCCGCGAGCTTCAGCACCTCGGCCTCGAGCCCGGCATCGTCGACGACGCGGTTCACCACGCCGAGCTCGCGCGCCTCCGCGGCGGTGAAGACGCGGCCGGTGAACAGCAGCTCGAACGCGCGATGACGTCCGACGATGCGCGGCAGGTGTGCGTAGTGGATCGCGGGAATGACGCCGACGTCGATCTCGGGATAGCCGAACGTCGCGCTCTCGGTTGCCAGCACCACGTCGCAGGACACCGCCATGGTCATGCCGCCGCCGCGCGCCGCGCCCCCGACCGCGGCGATCGACGGCTTTCCGAGCCCATACTGGGCGTCGTAAAGGTCGATATAGAGCGCCTGGAGGAATTCGCGGATCTCGGCGCCGGATTTGCCCAGCAGGATGTCGAGGTCGAGGCCGGCTGAAAAGCGCTTGGCGATCGCGCTCGCCAGCACGACAACGCGCGCTTCCGGATCGTTCGCCGCGCGACGCAGGGCCGCGACCACCGCACGGATGACCTCGAGGCTCAGTGCATTGACAGGCGGGCGGCGCAGCGTGATGCGGGCGATGTTGCCTGCGCGTTCGTAGGCGACTGGATTGTCAGATGTCACCGGGTTCTCCATGCTTTCGGGAAACGTGCGGCATCGATCGCGGTGGTGGCGCGGTTATTTCGCGTCGAGCGGCAGCCGCGGCGGGACGCTGTCGTTCGGCGCTTCCGCCTTGTTTGGCGACAGCTTACGGTGCGGCTTGGGTCGTGCAAGACCTCCAGCGCGCATGCTAGACTGCGTGCAGGAGATTGCTTGCCGGATCTTGCCGGATGGAGGGACCAATGACCGACGAACACCCGATGATGGCCGGCTCCGCCACCGTCTTCGTCGTGTCCGACATCACAGCCAGCCTCGCCTATTACCGCGATGTGCTCGGCTTCGAGGTCACCTTCGAATACGGTCAGCCTCCGTCCTACGCCTGCCTCTGCCGCGACGAGGTCGGCCTGCATCTGCTTGCGGCGGCGGTAACGAAGCGGTTGCCCGGGCACGGCGGCATCTGCATCTTCGTCAGGGACGTCGATCAGATCTATGCCGAACTATCGGGACGCGGTGCCAGGCTGCTCAACCGGCCGGAGGACCGCGACTATCGTATGCGCGATTTCGACGTCGTCGACGCCGACGGCAATCAGCTCACGTTCGGTATGGGAACGGACGACGCGGCCTGACATCGCCGGCCGCGCGCGTCCGCCGTTGCATCAGATCCGGGCCTCCAGGATCAGGTTGAAGGGTGTTTCGGCGGCGCGGCGGAAGCGCGACAGGCCGCCTTCGCTGGCGACCTTGCGCAGCCTTGCCTCGCCGGCTTGAGCGCCGAGCGCGAGGCCGACCTCCTGATCGAGCGAGGCCGGCGTGCAGATCATGGTCGACGCCGCATAGTAGACCCGCCCGACAGGATTGAGATTGTCTTCGAGGCGGTCGCCTGCGAACGGCTCGACCAGCATGCAGGTGCCGTCCTTCGCCATGGTCTCGCGCACGTGGCTGATGGCGCCGACGGGATCGCCCATGTCGTGCAGGCAATCGAAGAAGCAGACGAGATCGTAGCCCTCGGCCGGATAGGTCTTCGCCGAGTGAACCGCGAAGCTGACACGATCGCCCAGCTTCGCCTCAGTGGCCGCCTTTCGTGCGGCCGCGATCGAGCCCTCGTGATAGTCGAAGCCGTAGAAGCGGGAGTTCGGGAAGGCCTCCGCCATCAGCCGGGTCGAGACGCCGTGCCCGCAGCCGACGTCGGCGACCTTGGCGCCGCGCTTCAGCTTGTCGACGACGCCTTCGAGCGCGGGCAGCCACTCCTGCACCAGATGATGCATGTAGCCGGTGCGGAAGAACCGGGCGGTGCCGCAGAACAGGCACTCGCTGCGACGATTCCAGCCGACGCCCTTGCCGGACTTGAATGCGTCCGTAATTTTCGGCTCGTCGAGGAACGCCGCGGCAATGACATTGCCGACCGCGCCGAGGAAGACCGGGCTGTCATCATCGGCAAGCGCCATCGCCTGCTCCGGCAGCATCGAGAACTTGCCGGAAGTGGAATCGTATTCGACGTAACCAGAAGCCGCCTGGCTCGCCAGCCACTCGCGGACGTAGCGTTCGTTCGTTCCGGTGGCGCTTGCGAGTTCGGCAGAGTTCATGGGTCCCTTGGCGGCGAGGGCGCGGTAGAGGCCGAGCTTGTCGCCCAGCAGGACCAGCGATGCGTTCATCGCCGCACCGACCTCGGTGATCATCTTGCCCATAAAGGCATTCAACCTGTCGGAATCGACCTCCATGACAGCCTCCATGTTGTGTCTGGCATTTTCAAAGGTCTGCGCGATTGCGTCTTGCCGGACTGCCCCGGCCGATCAGGATCGAAGCGACGGCTCGCGTTCGCGCGTCCTCTATGTGGGTCAATCCGTCGCGCAGGAGGTTCAACACGTCAGGATAACGTAATTTTGGAACTCGATGGCGCGACCACCGGCATCGCGTCACTGGTATTCGCGTGATCCCCGGCATATAATTTCCGCTCTTTTTGACGGTTACCTGAATGTCCAGCCTTGCACGTTCCTGCGGTCTCGCAACTCTCTTCGTGGTGCTCTGCCTCGGCGGAGCGCCGGCTTATGCGCAAGTCGCGCCCTTGCAATATTGGATCCCGGGCGGGCCTTTCGGCTTTGGCGGCAGCGCCGGCCAGGGCTCCGATGGCTACGGCAATTTTCCGAGCTTCAAGGGTGGCAATGCCAACGCAGGCTATGATTTTCGTCCCGGTTTCTTCGTCGGAAGCGAACGCGGCAATCTAGGCCTGGGCGGCCTCAGCCAGCCTGCGCCGGCCGGCAATTTCAGCGCGCTCTCTTATGATGGCACGCAGTTCGGTTACAACTACAAGACCGCGGGCGGCATGCCCGTCACGTTCTTTGCCGGGTTCGACACGCTGAAATACAATGGCGGCATCGGCAGCTCGCTCGCCCCGCTCACCTCCAGCGCCTCGCCCGGCTACGGCGCGTTCGCGGGTGTCGAGTTCAAGCCGACCTCCAACCTCAGCCTGTCGTTCGGCGCCGGTTTCACCCAGCAGCAATCGGGACGCATGGACAGCGACATCAATTCGTCAATGCTGCCCGGCGAGTCGCCGGCGTTGGGTGGCCTACGTCGTTGAGCGGTCACGCGTCGCTTTCGCCGCCCGCTTGACGGCAGCCGCGTTGGCTTACGACAAGCCCGCCACCAGCGGGCGTTGCAGGTGCTTCGCCATCAGCTCTGCCGCTTCGGCATAACGCCGCGTTTCCAGAACCTCGAGCAGGCGCAAATGCTCGCGCACGTGCCGCCGCATGCCGTCGCGGTCGGCGAAGCTGCGATAGGCGAACAGGCGCCTGATCGAATTCACGCGCCTGAGCGATTCAAGAAAGAACGGATTGCCGGCGCCGCGAATGATCTCCTCATGGAATTCGCAACCGGAAAGAAAGACCTCGCCGATCGTCATCTTCTCGAGCTCGCCTTCGAACACGCGCAGCTGGCGCTCGCGCAAGCGTGCAATCACCTCCTGCGGCAGCGCAAAGCCGGGCTGGGCGATTGCCGCAGGTTCGATCACCGCGCGAAACGCCATGGCCTTGGCGTGAGCTTCGGGGTTCGAGACCGTCTCCGCGAAGCGCCAGCCATAGCCCGGCAGGCGTGCAATCCAGCCCTCGGCAGCGATCCGGTCAAGCAGCCGCTGCAACTCGGCCCGGCTGAGGCCATAGCGGCGCATCAGCTCCGCCTCGGTGACGTCAGCCGGCAGTCGGCTTGCGAGCACGTCGCCTGCGATGGACGTATAAACCTGTTCGCTGCGCCTGACCGCCGCGAGGGCTGGCTGGGCTGCGCCGCTGGTCGGATGCTTGGCCAGCACGAACCCGCGATGCGGCTCGCCGCGCGCGAGCCCTGCCGCTTCCAGAGCCTTGAGGCCGAGCCGGATCGGCGCGCGTGAAAGATCGAGCGCATCGGCAAGCCGCTGTTCGATCAAGCGATCGCCAGCCTTCATGCCTTCGCGTCGGGCGAGCGCCATGATCAGCCCGGCGAGGTGCTCAGCGCGCTCGGAACCGCCTTTGCTTGAAGCGGGCGGTCGGGAATTGTCGGAGCCGGTCATTGCAGTGCACGCGGATTTTGAGCTTGACAGACTGTCCCACGGATTGTTCTTTTACGCAATAATATACAATCGAACCAGGGAGAGCCTGATGGCGCATGCGCCGGATGTCCTGATTTGCGAGGTCGGCCCCCGCGATGGGCTGCAAAACCTGGACGTGTTCGTTCCCACCGAAGCCAAATGCGCGCTGATTGATACGATCTCCGCCGCCGGCGTGCGCGAGATCGACGCGGGATCCTTCGTGCCGCCGAAGGTCGTACCGCAATTCGCCGATGTCGATGCGGTGATGGCGCACGCGCTCGCGCACAGGACCGCGACCATCGGTGCACTTGTGCCGAACGTGAAGGGCGCCGAGCGCGCCATCGCCGCCGGTGTCGACGCCATCTACTTCGTCATCTCCGCCAGCGAGACGCACAACCGCGCCAATGTGCGCCGCTCGATCGAAGAGCAGCTCGACGGGTTTCGCGCGGTCCGCGCCGCGATCGACGCCTCTCCGGCGGACCGGCGGCCGCACCTGATGGGCGCGATCGCCACCTCCTTCGGCTGCTCGCTGGAAGGCGAGGTGAGCGAAGCGGCCGTGTGCCGGGTCGCGCGCGCCTTTGCCGAGGCCGGTGCCGACGAGATCGGGCTCGCCGACACCGTCGGCTATGCCACCCCAAAACTGATCAGGCAGATCGTCGAGGCCGTCAGGCGCGAAGTCGGATCGCAGATGACGCTGCGGCTGCATCTACACGACACGCTCGGTGCGGGCCTCGCCAATGCCGTCGCCGGCCTCGAAGCCGGGATCCGGCGTTTCGACGCCGCGGTATCAGGACTTGGCGGCTGTCCATTCGCGCCTGGTGCCCGCGGCAACATCGTCACCGAGGATCTCGTGTTCATGCTGGAGCGCATGGGACTTTCCACCGGCATCGATCTCGATCGCCTGATGCAAACGCGCGAGATTCTGGCCCGCCATATCCCGGCACAACATCTGACCGGGCACCTGCACGAGGCCGGCATTCCCAAGGTGCTGCGGAGGGCGGCATGACGGCGGCCGCGCCCGAGGCGGCAACGGAGCTCCGTCCGCTCGCCGGCCTTCGGGTCATCGAGTTCAGCCAGATGGTGATGGGGCCGAGCTGCGGCTTGATCCTCGCCGATCTCGGCGCCGACGTGATCAAGGTCGAGCCGCCCAAGGGCGACCGCACCCGCTATTTCAAGGGACCGGCTGCCGGCTTCTTCGCCACCTACAGCCGCAACAAGCGCAGCATCGCGCTGGATACGTCGACCGCGGAAGGCCAGAACGTCGCGCGGCGGCTGATCGAGAGCAGCGACGTCCTGATCGAGAATTTCCGACCCGGCCTGCTGAAGCGGATCGGTCTCGACTACGAGTCGGTTGCCGCTTTTGCACCACGCCTGATCTACTGCTCGCTCAAGGGCTATTTGCCCGGCCCGTACGAGAATCGCCTCGCGCTCGACGAGGTCGTGCAGATGATGGGCGGCCTTGCCTACATGACCGGCCTGCCGGACCGGCCGATGCGCGCCGGCGCCTCGGTCAACGACATCATGGGCGGCATGTTCGGCGTGATCGCGATTCAGGCTGCGCTGGCCGAGCGGCAGCGCACCGGCCGCGGTCGTTACATCCAGAGCGCGCTCTACGAGAACAACGTGTTCCTGATGGCGCAGGCCATGATGTGCGAGGTGGTCAGCGGCCAGCCCTCGATCCCCTATTCGATCAAGGACAGCCCCTGGCCGGTCTACGATCTCTTCGACACCAGGGACGGCTCGAAACTGTTCGTCACCATCGTCGGTGAAGAGCAGTGGGAGGCGTTCTGCCGCGCCTTCGATCGCGAATCCTGGCTTGCCGATCCGCGCTTTGCGACGAGCAACGACCGCGTCGACCATCGCGGCTGGCTGATTCCGGAGATCGCGAAGATCTTCAAGCAATGGGACAAGGCCGATCTCGCGGCGCGCCTCGAGCAGCTCGATCTGCCCTACGCGCCGGTGAACAAGCCCGGCGATCTCTTCGACGACCCGCATCTGAACCAGTCGGGCGGGCTGACCAACATTCACCTGCCTGATGGCGGCGAGGCAAAAACGCCGCTGTTGCCGATCTCCATGGACGGCCGCCGGCTGCCCAACCGCTACGATCCGCCGCAGATCGGCGAGCAGACGCGCGAGATCCTGAGCGAGATCGGCGTTTCGTCGAGCGAAATCGAGACGCTGCAAAAGGCAGGAACGATCCGGATTGCGCCTGGGCCGTCCTGACGAACGGATCGATCAAACAAGAATCAAGGGAGGAGCAGATGAACATCACCAGACGCCAGGCGCTGATCGCGGGCTCCACATTGGCCGGCGCATCGATGCTGCCCGGGCAGCTCCGCGCTGAGACCAAGCAGGTATCGCTCGCCTTCGGGCCGGTGTCGCCGGTCTACGCCATCGGCATGATTGCCGAGCTGAAGGGTTACTTCAGGGACGAAGGTCTCGACTCCAAGCTCGTCACCGGTAACGCCGGCACGTTCGGTCGTCAGACGCTGGCGGCGGGACAAGCCGTGTTCGCGCATGGCGATGCCAGCCATCCGCTGCAGCTCAGTGCGCGCGGCAAGCCCTGCAAGATCCTGCTCGCGACCGAGATGGTGTGCTCCTACGCCAACATCGTGGTCCGGCAGGACCTTTACGACGGCGGTATCAATTCGGTCGAGAAGCTCGCGGAGCACAAACGGCCTGACGGCGCCAAGCCGATCGTCGCGGCCACCGCGATCGGGTCGGGCACCTGGGTGTTCGGCACCTATGTGTTCGAAACGCGCGGGCTCGGCGACAGGGTGAACTGGGTCGCCGGCGGCGGACCCAACACGATGTTCCCGTCGCTGCAGACCAAGCAGTTCGACGCCATCATGGCGCCGCCAAGCTGGATCGTCGAGGTCGAGAAGAAGGGCTTTGGCAGGACGATCTACGACACCTCCAAGCCCGGCGTATTCGAGAAGGATTTCGGCGGCACGCTGCCCGTGCTGGTGATCTACACGCTCCAGGACACGATCGAGCAGGACAAGGCGATGGTGCAGGCCTATGTGAACGCGATCCACCGCGCGATGGCTTTCGTGAAGGCGACGCCGCTCGCGGACGTGCAGGCACTGGTCACGCCGAAATATTTCTCGGGCATCGACCCCGATGCAGTCAGCGCCGAGCTCGGCTTCGACAAGTCGACCTGGGCCTATGACGGCGTCATCGACAAGTCCTCGTTCGAACGCGGGGCCAAGCCCTGGTACCGCAAGGGAACGGATATTCCCGAGACGAAATACGAGGATGTCGTCGACATGAGCTTCCTCCAGGCGGCGATGGCGAAATACAAATGATCGCCGCGCCAGGCCCGGGATTCGCGCTCGCGCGAGACGAGGTTGAGAGAGCGGAGACGCGAACCCGCATCGCGGTGCGAGGTCTCGCCAAGCGCTTCAACGCGTCCGGCCGCGAGTTCGTGGCGGTCGATGACGTTTCCTTCGAGGTCAAGCAGGGCGAGTTCGTCGCGCTGCTCGGTCCGTCCGGCTGCGGCAAGAGCACCATTCTCAACATGGTCGCGGGGCTATTGCCGCGCTCGGGCGGCCGCATCCTGATCGATGAGGACACGGTTGAGACCGGCAAGGTCAACCCCAGGGTCGGCTATGTCTTCCAGCGCGACACGCTGTTTCCCTGGCGAACCGTTGAACAGAACATCGGCTATGGGCTGGAGATCGCGGGGCTGCGAAGGACCGAGCGCGCCGGGCGTGTCGCTTCGGCCGTCGAGAAGGCTGGGCTCTCCGGCTTTGCACAGAGCTTCCCCAGCACGCTGTCCGGCGGCATGCGCCAGCGCGTCGCCTTGATGCGCACGCTGATCATGGAGCCCGAGATCCTGCTGATGGACGAGCCGTTCGGCGCGCTCGACACCCACACCAAGCTCGAGATGCACAAGACGCTGCTGGAGATCTGGGAACGCGAGAGGCAGACCGTGCTGTTCGTGACCCACGATCTCGGCGAGGCCTTGACCTTGGCGAGCCGCATCATCCTGCTCTCGGCCCGGCCCGGGAGGCTCAAGGAAGATTTCGACGTCGCCATCCCGCGGCCGCGCGATCCCGTGGACGTGCGCGAGACCGCCGAATTCGGCCGCCTCTACTCGCACATCTGGCATTCCCTCGGCGAAGAATTCCGCCGCACCAGGGCCGAATGATCATGTCCAACAGCCGTAGCGCCGTCCTGTTCTGGCAAGTGGCCATTCTCGTGGTGGTTCTCGTCGTCTGGCAGTGGGGCTTCGAATGGAGCAAGGCGCTGTTGCCGAAGGCCTATGTGCCGAAAATCCTCGATCCGTACTTCGTCGCCAAGCCGTCGTTGATCTGGCAGAGCTTCCTGCGGCTTGGCTGCTTTGCCGATCCCGCCGGCTTTGCCGCCTGCATCAACGGCAACGACAACAATTTGTGGCTCGCCACGCTCGTCACGCTGAAGAACACCTGGTGGGGATTTATTTTCGGCTCAGCGAGCGGAATCGCGGCCGGCCTGGTCCTCGGCCGTTCGGACTTCCTGGCCCGCGTGTTCGGGCCCTATGTCGTGGCGCTCAACTCGATACCGCGCATCGCGCTGGTGCCGCTCGTCATCCTGATCTTCGGCCTCGGCGATCTCTCCAAGATCGCTACGGCATGGCTCGTCGTGTTCTTCGTGGTGTTCTTCAACACCTTCGAGGGAACGCGTGCGGTCGACCGCGATCAGATCGCCGCTGCCCGTCTGCTCGGTGCCAGCGAACTCACCGTGCTGCGCACGGTGGTGATCCCCTCCGCGCTGGCCTGGGTGTTCGCGTCGCTGTTGCCGGCGGTGTCTTTCGCGCTGATCGGCGTCATCGTCGGCGAGTTCATCGGCGCCGAGCGCGGGCTCGGCAAGCTCATCATCGAAGCCGAGGCGCGCGCCAATGCCAGCGAGATGATGGTCGCCATCTTCGTCATGATGTTCGTCGGAATCCTGCTGGCGATCGCGGTACGCTCGCTGCAGTCCTACCTGCTGCGATGGCAGCCGCAATTCGAGCCGTCGGCATAGCAGTCTGCAAGCAATCCGACGGTGAGCGGCAGGTAGCGCATCAGCGCGTGAACCGCGCCACCAATTCCACATGCGGTGTGTGGCGGAACTGATCGACCGGGACAACGGTCTCGATCCTGTAGCCGCCGTCGATGAGGAGCCGGGCGTCGCGAGCGAAGGTTGCCGCGTTGCAGGACACCGCGATCACGACGGGTACCTTGCTCGCAGCGAGTTTCAGCGCCTGCGCCTGCGCGCCCTGGCGCGGCGGGTCGAACACCACGGCGTCGAAGTCGCGCAGCTCCGGCGGCACCAGCGGGCGGCGGAACAGGTCGCGCGGTTCGGCCTTGATCGGCTTCAGCCCTGGTGTGCGCGCCGCCTTCACGAGCGTCGCGACGGCGCCGGCGTCATTGTCATAGGCGGTGACGCGCGCCTTCTCGGCGAGCCTCAAGGCAAACGGGCCGACGCCGCAGAAGAGGTCGAGAACCTCCTTGGCCTTGCCGACGCGCTCGGCGACGAGCGACGCCAGCGTCTCCTCGCCTGCGATCGTTGCCTGCAGGAACGAGCCCGGCGGCAGCGTCACCTCGGCGCGGCCCATCCGCACCGTCGGCGGTAGGCGTTGCAGCACCAACTCGCCGTGCCGCGTCAGCCGCGCCAGCCGATGCTGCTCGGCGACGCGCGAGAGCGCCGTGACCAGCGCCGTCGGCAGCGGGCCGGAGCCGCGCACGTCGACATCGAGACCGTTGGCGGTCGCGGTGACCTGGATGTCCAGCGGCTTCGTCACCGCCATTTTGGACGTCAGGGATTCGGCAAGCGCCCAGGCGGCATCGAGCGCACCTTCGAGCCCGGGATCGAGGATCGGGCAGCGATGGATCGGGATGACGTCGTGCGAGCTCGCCGCCGAGAAGCCGACCTTGAGGACGTCATGCGTGCCGAACCGGCCGTGCAGCGTGACGCGCCGGCGCCCCGCGCCATGGGCATCGACCAGCGGCGCCACCTCGCAATCGATGCCGGCCTGCGCCAGCGTCTCGACCACGATGCCGCGCTTCCACGCGTGATAGGGCTCAGCCGCCCAGTGCTGGATGGCGCAGCCGCCGCAGATGCCGAAATGCGGACAGAACGGCTCGATGCGATCGGGGCTGGCGACATCGACCGCGAGCAGCTTGCGGCGGTCGGGATGGTTGCCGGCGACGTGGTCGACCTCGACGGTCTCGCCGCTAAGCGCGTAGGGCACATAGACGGCATCGCCTGCAGCGAGCGAGACGCCGTCGCCGCGATGGCCGACGTGATCGATCCTCACGCGCTCAACCACGGCGCGCGCCCAGGAAGAATTCGATATTGCCGTCACCGCCCGTGATCGGGGAGGGGAACACCTCGATGTCGGTGCAGCCGAGCGAAGCGGCGAAGACCGCGATGTCGTCGCAGATCTCCTGATGCACGGCGGCGTCGCGGATGATGCCCTTCTTGTTGTGCTTCCGATCCGCCTCGAACTGCGGCTTGATCAGCGCCAGCAGGCTCATCGGTGCCGCTGCCAGTGACAGCGCGACGGGCAGCACCGTCTTGAGCGAGATGAAGCTGACGTCGATGACGACGACGTCGGGCCGCGCCGGCAGCCGTTTGCCATCGTAGCTGCGGATGTCGGTCTCCTCCATCGACACGATCTTGGGATGGTCGCGCAGCGAGGGATGCAGCTGGCTGGTGCCGACATCGATGGCGAACACCAGGCTGGCGCCGTTCGCCAGCAGCACCTCGGTGAAACCGCCGGTGGAGGCGCCGACGTCGAGGCAGACATGGTCCTCGATCTCGATGGGGTAGCGCTCCAGCGCGCCGGCGAGCTTGACGCCGCCGCGCGACACATAGGGATGCGCAGGCTCGGCGACGATCACCGCGTCCTCGGCGATCGTCTCCGAGGGTTTGGCGACCTGCTTGTCGTCGGCGGTGACGAGCCCGGCCTCGATCGCCGCGCGCGCCCGCGCCCGGCTCTCGAACAAGCCGCGCTCGACCAGCAGAACATCCGCACGCTTGCGGGCAGGGGACATCGGATCTCCGGAGGCGACTGAAACGTCTATGGTGCGATCAATCGCGCGGCCGCGATCCGGACGCAAGCCTCGAACGCGGCCAGATCGTGCCAGACGTCGATCGGCATCTGCGCCGGCGTCACCAGCGGGCAGCCGTGCAGCTCCAGCGCATGGATCATCATGAGGTTGTCGACGAGGCCAAAATCCTCGACCGTCAGCCCCTGTGCATCGACCAGCCGTCCGTCCTCGGAGGTCACGTCCATGAAGCGGCCGACGCGGTCGGCATAGACGGCGCCGTCGTTGGAATAGGCCAGGCAAATCTTGCGGCGGCCGGCCATGTAGCCGAGCTCGTAGACGGTGCCGGGGTCGGCGCCGGCACCGCGGAACGGGGTGAGGTTCGCGATGATGGCATCGGCTTCGTCCATCATCGCCTCGTTGCCGCAAAAGATCTGCCGCGAGGCGTCGGGCGAGGTGAGATCGATCGCGTTGTCGAGGGGATAGAGGCCGGTGAGCCCATGCGCAGCGCAGATCGCGGCCTTTTGCCGGCCGATCTCAACCGCATCCGGCAGGAACACGTCGGGCCCTGCCAGATAGATTTTCATGAAGGTCGCGCTGGTTCGCGAAGGTCGAAGCTCGCCGTTAGGCGAGCTTGACCGTCTCGGTCTTGACGTCCTTGCCCAGCGCCTCGAACACCTTGGCGACGATGCCCTTGGCGTCGAGACCGGCACGGCCGTACATCGCGGCCGGCGTGTCGTGGTCCTGGAACACGTCGGGCAGCACCATCGAGCGGAACTTGACCATGCCGCCGTCGAGCGCGCCCTGATCGGTCAGGTACTGCGCGACATGCGAGCCGAAGCCGCCGACCGAGCCTTCCTCGATCGTGATCAGGATCTCGTGGTCGCGGGCGAGCTTGAGAACCAGCTCGGTGTCGAGCGGCTTCATGAAGCGCGCATCGGCGATCGAGGTGGAGAGGCCGTGGGCGGCGAGTTCGTCGGCCGCCTTCTCGCATTCGGCGAGGCGCGTACCGAAGGAAAGCAAGGCGATCTTGCTGCCCTGGCGAATCATGCGGCCCTTGCCGACCTCGAGCGGAACGCCGACTTCGGGCATCTCGATGCCGCGGCCTTCGCCGCGCGGATAGCGCAGCGAGCTCGGACGGTCGTCGATCGCGACCTGGGTCGCCACCATGTGCACGAGCTCGGCTTCGTCGGCCGCGGCCATGATCACCATGTTCGGCAGGCAGCCGAGATAGGCGTTGTCGAACGAGCCGGCATGCGTCGCGCCGTCGGCGCCGACGAGGCCGGCGCGGTCGATGGCGAAGCGGACCGGCAGGTTCTGGATGGCGACGTCATGCACGATCTGGTCGTAGCCGCGCTGCAGGAAGGTCGAGTAGATCGCGCAGAACGGCTTGTAGCCTTCGCTCGCAAGACCGGCGGCGAACGTCACCGCGTGCTGCTCGGCGATGCCGACGTCGAAGGTGCGGTCCGGGAAGGCCTTGTTGAAGATGTCGACGCCGGTGCCGGACGGCATCGCCGCGGTGATGGCGACGATCTTGTCGTCCTTCTGCGCTTCCTTGACGAGGCTCTGGCCGAACACGTTCTGGTAGGCCGGCGCATTCGGCTTGGCCTTGGCCTGGGTGCCGGTCGCGACGTCGAACTTGACGACCGCGTGGTACTTGTCGGCGGAAGCTTCCGCCGGGCCGTAGCCCTTGCCCTTCTGAGTCACGACGTGGACCAGGATCGGGCCGGTCTCCATGTCGCGCACGTTCTTCAGCACGGGCAGCAGATGGTCGAGGTTATGACCGTCGATCGGGCCGACATAATAGAAGCCGAGCTCCTCGAACAGCGTGCCGCCGTCCATCATGAAGCCGCGCGAATATTCCTCGACGCGGTTGGCGCGGTTGGCGATGATCTTGGGCAGGCGCTTGTTGATCTGCTTGGCCGCATCGCGCAGCGTGCGATAGGTCTTGCCCGAGTAGAGGCGCGACAGATAGGCGCTCATCGCGCCGACCGGCGGCGCGATCGACATGTCGTTGTCGTTGAGGATCACGATCAGGCGCGAGTTCATGGCGCCGGCGTTGTTCATGGCTTCATAGGCCATGCCGGCTGACATCGCGCCGTCACCGATCACCGCGATAACGTTGTTCTTGCCGCCGGAGAGGTCGCGCGCGACCGCCATGCCGAGGCCGGCGGAAATCGAGGTCGAGGAATGCGCTGCGCCGAACGGATCGTAATCGCTCTCGCTGCGCTTGGTGAAGCCGGACAGGCCGCCGCCGGTGCGCAGCGTGCGGATGCGGTCGCGCCGGCCGGTGAGGATCTTGTGCGGATAGGCCTGATGGCCGACGTCCCAGATCAGCCGGTCGCGCGGCGTGTCGAAGACATAATGGATCGCGGTGGTGAGCTCGACCACGCCGAGGCCGGCGCCGAAGTGACCGCCGGTCACCGAGACGGCATCGATGGTCTCTTGCCGCAGCTCGTCGGCGACCTGGCGAACCTGCTCGATCTTGAGCTTGCGCAGGTCATCCGGCGTATGGATGGTGTCGAGAAGCGGCGTTTTACTGTATGCGTTCACGGCGATTTCCAATTTGTCAGCGCCGGAAGATCGTTCCGGTGCGCGATGGGTTTGCACAATATCGGCGCAGCGCGAGTCCTTAAACCGTCGGAGCCACCTGCATGGGGCAGGGCCCCGTCTTCAAGCTTAGGTGAGCTTAGGTGCGCTCCGGTTCAGTCCCTGTGATCCCTGTCACTTAGATCGGCTTCGTCCGTCCCAGCCAATTTCATTAGCAGTTTGAAGCGCTTGTCGTCGGTAATTTGTGCCCACGCAAGGCTTGCAAAAAGCCACACTCCGCGCAGCTTTACACCAAAGCTTGGGCCAAAGCCAACCCGCAGGGTCGTTTAGGGGTATGCACCTGCAACCCGCGGGCCAGCTTGGTTAATCCTGGCGCCGGCGGATGGGTTCCAGTCTTGCCCGGTTCCTCGCCTGCATTTTGGGCGAGAGGAAGGCCGTTTTGGCCAGATTCGCGAGCCCGAAAGGCCCTGGCCGGGGGAACTCTTCGATGTCAGTGCCTGGCCGCCGAGGGCTGTAAGCCCAAACAGCGGCGTGCGATCATGAAAAACTGCAGATGGCCGATGCTTGAGGCGGGCGGCTTGAAACGGGGACCTTACTGCACGTCGAGCGGTGCGGTGCCGGTGGCCTGGCCGCTGGCATCGGTGGTGATCTTGTCGACGCGTGCCTCGGCTTGGCGCAGCAATTCCTCGCAGCGGCGCTTCAGCGCCTCGCCGCGCTCGTAGATCGTCACGGATTCCTCGAGTGGCACCTTGCCGTCCTCGAGCCGCTTCACGATGGTTTCGAGCTCCTCGATGGCGCGTTCGAAGGTGAGCCTGGAGACGTCGACTTGGGTATTTTCGGCCATATCCGTTTCCGATTGCCCGCTTCACGTGAGAAAAAGCGCAATTTTGCGGGCGTAATGTGGCGGGTGCGTCAAGCGCCCATCAGGGCGCCGACATGCGCCGTAACAGATTCTTTCAATCCTTGCAGGTCATAGCCGCCCTCGAGCACCGAAACAATGCGGCCCCCTGCGGACTTGTCGGCAAGGTCCATCAGCTTGCGCGTGACCCACGTGTAGTCCTCCGCGCGCAAATTCAGCGAGGCCAGCGGATCGCGGTAATGCGCATCGAAGCCCGCGGAGATGACGAGAAGCTCGGGGCTGAATTTTTCGAGGCGCGGCAGGATCAGTTGCTCGAACGCGGCGCGGAATTCTGGTCCGCCGTCTTCGGAAGCGAGCGGCGCATTGACGATGGTGTCGTGGTCGCCGCGCTCGCCCTTCGCGCCGGTACCCGGAAACAGCGGCATCTGATGCGTCGAGCAGTACATCACGGTCTGATCGGACCAGAAGATGTCCTGCGTGCCGTTGCCGTGATGCACGTCGAAATCGACGATGGCGGCGCGCTGGATGCCGTATTTGCGCTGCGCATGACGCGCCGCGATCGCGGCATTGTCGAAGAAGCAGAAGCCCATCGGCTTGCCGATCTCGGCGTGATGTCCGGGCGGGCGCACCGCGACGAAGGCGTTGCGATGCTCGCCATTCATCACCGCTTCGGTCGCAGCCACCGCGCCGCCGACGCCGCGCATCACCGCTTCCCACGTGCCTGGTGACATCGAGGTGTCGCCGTCGATATAGACCTGACCGCTGGTCGGCGCGATGTGGCGCAGCTCGGTGACGTAGTGCTCGTTGTGGCAGAGCGTCACGAGATCGAGATCGCCTTCCGGTGCCAGGTCGCGCGCCAGGAACTGGAAGCGCTCCTGCGACAGCGCTTCCTCCACCGCCCGCAGGCGGTCGGGCCTTTCAGGATGTCCCGGGGGCGTGACGTGGTCGAGGCAGGCCTTGTGGGAGAGGAGAAGCGTGCTCATCAGGTCGGCCTCACAGGGAACGGGCTCTTGACGTCGCTTGGCGCATCCCGAGCCAAAACGCAAATGCAAAAAGCAATCTAAGCGCTTGGGCGGGAATGGCAAAGGGTGGTTCCGGACAAGTCCGTTTGATCCGGATCAATTCACGCGCAGGATGCGGGTGGGCGGCAGCGGACCGATCGGTCCGTGTGCCCTGAAGAAGGCGAACAGCGCGTCCGCGTCGTAGCCGCCATATTGCTGCGCTGTGCCTTGTTTGGCGGCCGTAAAACCGTCGCCGCCGACGGCGAGGTAATCGTTGACGGTGACGCGGTAGCCGCTTCCAGGCTCGATCGGCTTGCCGTTGAGCGTCATCTTCTCAAGGCTGATTCGCTCGCCGAACGGTTTCGTCGCATCCCAGGTGTAGCTGAACCCGTTCGAGACCTGGAGAATCCGCGGGCGCTTCGGATCGAGCCATTGCTGCTCCAGCATGTCCTTGAGCTGGCTGCCCGTGAGCGTCATCGTAACGAGGCGATTGCGGAACGGCTGGCTCGCGAACAGTTCGCCGAACGACACAGCGCCGTTCTCCTTCGGAACAATGTCGGTGCGGATGCCGCCGGGATTGGTGAGCGCGATGACAGCGCTGCCATCCTTGGCGTCCTTCGTCGCGGCGAGCTGCGCGTCCGCGATGACGTCGCCGAGCGCGCTCTCGCCGGCCTCGTTCGGCACGCGCGACAGCGTCTGCGTCACCGATCCGGCCGGGCGATTCGCAATCGGTGCCGACAGCTTGTCATAGGCTTCGATCAACGCGGTCTGTTCGGGATCCTTCGCCAGCGAGGCATTGGCGACGATGACGTTCTCGGCTTTGGCGCTGACGATGTCGCGGGTTACAGGATCGAGCTTGAGGTCGATCGCGGTGACCAGCGTGCCGTATTTGTCGCCGCTGGTGACGAGCCGCCCGTCGATGTCGCAGACATAGGCGCGGTGGGTGTGGCCGCTGACGACGACGTCGACGGCGCGGTCGAATTTCTTGACGATGTCGACGATCGGCCCCGTAATGGCGGGGCATTCATTGTAGTCGCCTGAGGGCTCACCGCCCTGGTGGATCAGCACCACGATTGCCTCGACGCCGCGCGCCTTCAGCTGCGGCACCAGCGCGTTCACCGTCTCGGCCTCGTCGCGGAATTCGAGCCCGGCAATGCCTGAGGGCGAGACGATGCCCGCGGTCTCCTTCAAGGTCAGTCCGATGAAGGCGACGGGGATGCCCTCGAACTCCCTGATCTCGTAGGGCGGCAGTACGCTCTTGCCGGTCGCGGTCTCGATGGTGGAAGCCGCGAGATAATGGAACTTGGCGCCCGTGAAGGGATGCGGCCCCTGGCAGCCGTCGACCGGATGACAGCCGCCGTTCTGCATCCGCAAGAGCTCGGTCTTGCCCTCGTCGAACTCGTGATTGCCGACAGACGTGATCGCAAGCCCCATCATCGAGAGCGCCTCGACCGAGGGCTCGTCGTGAAACATTGCCGACAGGAACGGGCTCGCGCCGATCAGGTCGCCGGCGGCAACGAAGATCGTGTTTGTATGCCCCTCGCGCAGCTGCTTGACCAGCGTCGCCATGTACTCCGCGCCGCCGGCCGCGACCATGACCTTCTTGCTTTTGTCTTCGGGATCATTGATCCGGATGCCGCCCGGCGGCGGACGCAGATTGCCGTGGAAATCGTTGATGGCGAGAATGCGCAGCTCGACCGGCGCCGCGGTTTGGGCCGAGGCGGGGAGGGCGATGGCGAGGGCGGCAAGGAGGAATAGGAAGGCGTATCGCATGGAACAAGTTTAGTCGTTCCCCGCGAAGATTTCACGAACGTTCTCGCTGTCATTCCGGGGCGCGCGTAGCGCGAGCCCGAAATCCATTCATCCACCAACTCTGCCGCACGATGGATTCCGGGCTCGCGACTTCGTCGCGCCCCGGAATGACGACCATTGGCTGGGCGCCGGCCGCCCCCTACCTCTTCTTCCGGTTTGCAAACGCCTTGAACGCGGCAATCGCCTCGTCCGACTTCAACCGCTCGCCGAACAGATGGGCCTCCTGGTCGATGCGGCGGGTGAGCTCCTCGGGCGCGGCGCGCAGCAGCTTGCGCGAGGCCGCGACCGCCTCGGCCGGCAGCCGGCAGATATCGCGCGCCACCTTGCGCGCCTCGACCTCGGTATGTCCCGGCGAGACCACGGTGTTGACGAAGCCTGCCGCGTGCGCCTCCGCGGCGGTGAAAGTCCGCCCCATCACCAGCATCGCGAAGGCGCGCTGGTAGCCCATCGTGTTCGGCATCAGGAGGCTGGCCGCGCCGACCGGAACGAGCCCGAGATGGATATAGGGCGCGGAGAAGGTCGCGGCGTTCGAGGCGAGCACATAGTCGCAATGAAACAGCATCACGGTGCCCATGCCGATCGAGGCGCCATCGACGGCCGCGATGATCGGCTTGACGTTGAGGGCGAGCGAATAGAGAAATTTTGCGCCGTCCGACAGCGTCTCGGAATTCGGTTCGGCCTGCAAGAAGTCGTCGATGTCGTCGCCGGCGGTGAACACGCCGGAGCCGCCGGTGATGATCATGCAGCGGATGTCGGGATTGTTCTGCGCGGTGTCGATCGCGCGGCTCATCTCGCGATACATGTCCTGCGTGATCGCGTTCTTCTTGCTCGGGCGGCGCAGGGTGATGACGCGCGTTCCGCGCTCTTCGGTGACGACGATATTGCCATTCGGCATGAGAGCCCCCTGCGGTCGCCGCGACGCTTGCCTTGGCGAGTCTCGCAAGCCTCAGCCTACATCATCTTGCAGGCGTGCCAATCCGCCCGCTCGACCTTTTCGAGAACGTCCCCGTGAGTCCGCCACACGGCGCGCTGTCGTTTTTCTGATCGGGAACCGCACCGCACCGGATCATGCCGGTTGTATTGCTTCGCACATGCAGTTGCGCATTGCAACAAATGGCTACAATGTTTCATTTGAAAAACCGGGGGTTGTAGGGCACGATTGCCCAATGCCGTTCCATTTGGCCGATTGCTCGTTTGATGATTGCCGCAACGGGCGTTGACGAATCCTCGCTGCGTTATCGCGGCTGGCGCGTCGTGCTGGCCTGTTTCCTGATGGCCTTCTTCATGTTCGGCTTCGGCCTCTATGGCCAGGGCGTCTATCTCGCCGAGCTCCAGCGCGCCCATGGCTGGCCGGGCACGCTGGTCTCCGCGGCCAGCACCTTCTCGTTTCTCCTCACCTCCGTGCTTGTCATCTTCACCGACGATCTGCTCGCCCGCATCGGGCTGCGCGCGCTGATCCTGTGCGGCCTGTCGGCGCTCGGCGCGTCGACCGTGCTGCTAGCGCTGATGCAGACGCCCTGGCAGCTTTATCTCGCCTATGCGCTGATGTCGGTCGGCTGGACCGGCATGGGCACCGTGGTGATCGCCACCGTGCTGAACGCCTGGTTCGAGCGGCGGCGCGGGCTCGCGCTCAGCCTCGCCTTCAACGGCGCGACCTGCGGCGGCATCGTCCTCGTTCCGCTGTTGCTGTCGCTGACCGGCAGCATCGGCTTCCAGTCCGCCATGCTTGCCGCCACGATGGCGATGGTGGTGCTGGTGCTGCCGGTGGTCGTCATCTTCATCGGCTGGCCGACGCAGATATCGCCGGCATCGGGCGGCCGCTCGTCCGCTGGCATGGCCGCGCCGGCCCATTCCCGCAAGACGCTGCTCGCCAACGCGGCTTTCTGGACCATGGTGCTGCCGATCGCGATCGCGCTGCTGGCGCAGATGGGATTCATCATCCACCAGGTGACGTTCCTCGAGCCGCTGATCGGGCGTTATGCCGCAGGCCTTGCGGTCACCATCATGGCGGCGATGGCGGTGGTCGGCCGCCTGTCGCTCGGCCTGTTCGTCGACCGGCTCGATCCGCGGCTCGCCTGCGCGGCGTCGATGACGAGCCAGGCGGCGGCGCTGTTCGTGCTTCTCCAAAGCACGAACCCGACCGTGCTGCTCGTCTGCTGCGCCGTCTACGGCTTCTCGATCGGCAACATGATCACGTTCCCACCCTTGATCATCCAGCGCGAGATCGGCGCTGCCGCCTTTGCCGCCGCAATGGGATTGGGCACGTCGATCAGCGGCGTCGTCAGCGCCTTCGGCCCCGGCATCATCGGCCTCGTGCGGAGTTTCACCGGCAACTACACGAGCGCGTTTGCGATCTGTGTGATGCTCGATCTCGTGGCGGCGGGAATCGTGCTGTGGCGGCCGGGGAGAAGGGCGAAGCTCGCAGCTTCGTAGGGTGGATGGAGCGAAGCGCAATCCGGGATAGGCTCGAGTGTGGCACGTGCGTCCCACATGTTCGCTGTCATCGCCCGACTTGATCGGGCGATCCAGTACGCCGAGACGTTTGTTGTTTTATCGCGAGGCCGCGGCGTACTGGATTCCCCGCTTTCGCGGGGAATGACAGCGGGGAGGAGGAGAAATCTCCCATGACAACGCGTTGGCAGTATCTCGCTTACAACAACACCGCATCCGCCGCAGCGACCGACTCCGCGCTCTCCGTCACCGTGCGCTCCAGCGCGCCGGCCTGCACCGTGATGTTCTCGGCGAAGAAGCGCGCGAGCGAAACGTAGCGCGGGGCGTCAGTGTTGCCGTCGGACTTGGCGGCGAGCGCCTCGGAGGCCAGCATGCAACCGCCGAGCGTCGAGCCGAACTGCTGCAGATACGGCGTCGCGCCGGCGAGCGCCTCGTTCGGCGCGGAGGTCACGCGCTCCAGCAGCCACTTGCTGGTGCGCGTCAGCGCCTCCAGCGCCTCGCGCAGCTTGATACCTGTGGTGCCGAAAGCGGGATCGTTGGAGGCTTCGACCTGCTTCACGGTTGCCGAGAGCTCGTCGAGCAGCGCCCACACCGCAGCGCCGCCATTGGCCGCGAGCTTGCGCGTGACGAGATCGATCGCCTGAATGCCGTTGGTGCCCTCGTAGATCGCGGTGATGCGCGCATCGCGATAGTGCTGCGCGGCGCCGGTCTCCTCGATGAAGCCCATGCCGCCGTGCACCTGCACGCCGAGATAGGCGACCTCGTTGCCGATATCGGTGGAATAGCCCTTCGCCATCGGCGTCAGCAGCGCCGCGCGCGCGGCGGCGTCCGCGCGGACCTTCGGATCCTTGGCGCGCGTGGAGACGTCGATCGCGACCGCGGTCGCATAGCAGATGGTGCGTGCGGCGGCGGTCTGCGCCCGCATCCGCATCAGCATGCGCTTGACGTCCGGATGCACGAAGATCGCGTCCGAACCGTCGCCCTTCTTGCCGATGGCGCGGCCCTGCTTGCGCTCCTGCGCATAGGCCAGCGCCTGCTGGTAGGCGCGATCGGCGACGCCGACGCCCTCCAGCCCGACGCCGAGGCGGGCCTGGTTCATCATCGTGAACATGCAGCGCATGCCCTGGTTCTCTTCGCCGACGAGGAAGCCGATCGCGCCGCCATGATCGCCCATGGTCATGGTGCAGGTGGGGGAAGCGTGCATGCCGAGCTTGTGCTCGACGCCCGACGCATAGATGTCATTGCGCGCGCCGAGCGCGCCGTCGGCATTGACCATGAACTTCGGCACGAGGAACAGCGAGATCCCCTTGGTGCCCGCGGGCGCGTCCGGCAGGCGCGCCAGCACGAAATGCACGATGTTGTCGGTCATGTCGTGCTCGCCATAGGTGATGAAGATCTTCGTCCCCTTGATGCGATAGGTGCCGTCGGCCTGCTTGTCGGCGCGGGTGCGCAGCGCGCCGACGTCGGAGCCGGCCTGCGGCTCGGTGAGCTGCATCGTGCCGGTCCATTCGCCGGAGACGAGCTTTTCCAGATAGATCTTCTTCAGCTCGTCGCTGCCATGCGCATCCAGCGCCTCCATCGCCGAGGCCGTCAGCAGCGGGCAGAGGCCGAAGGCGACGTTGGAAGCGCTCCAGATCTCGGTGCAGGCGGCGTTGATCGCGATCGGCAGGCCCTGGCCGCCGAAATCCTCGGGGCCGGAGACCGCGTTCCAGCCGCCCTCGGTCCAGCGCTTGTAGGCGTCCGGCCAGCCCGGCGCAGTCGTGACCTTGCCATCGCTGAGCTTGATGCCGTGCTCGTCGCCGACCTGGTTGAGCGGCGCCAGCACGTCGGTTGCGAACTTGCCGGCTTCCTCCAGCACGGCGCTCACGATGTCGCCGTCGAAATCGCCGTAATGGCCGGCCTCCACGGCAGCCTTGAGGCCGGCGCCATGGTTGAGCGACAGCAGCATGTCTGAGATCGGCGCGCGGTAGGTCATGGCTCACTCCCGTGGACAGGTATTGGCGCCGTATTCCCATGAAACGGGGGAGGTCTCAACTGCCCGAACGCCGGGACTGCGCCGGCCCGGAACGGCGCCGCCGCCGGGCCTATAATAAAGGGTGGCACGGCCAGCGCCGGCCCCGGTCCTGGACCTCAGGTATTTTGCCCCTCCAGGCGGTTGAAATGGCGCGCCGCTCCCTATAGACCGGCTGCGACCAGCGGGAATCTGCGGTAGCCGGTTCTTCCGCCCGTTCCCTGGTCGCCTGTTGGGGCGTAGCCAAGCGGTAAGGCAGCGGATTTTGATTCCGCCATTCGGAGGTTCGATCCCTCCCGCCCCAGCCAATTGATATTGCTTACCAAATCGACGTCATCGTTGCCCCATTTGGAGAGCGGATGGCGCTGTCCGCTGGAGACGTTGCTGTTTTTGTTCGCCACCATTCACTCAGAACATCTTCCAGAAACTCGAGATCAGTTACCCGGACGGTGTTTGCGAATTTCGCACAACGATCGCGCGGGTCGCTGAAGACAAGCTGACCACCTGTAGGACTGAGCGCAGTACGAGTGACGGTCGTACCTTGTGAAAGGATCGCATCAACTGCCGCCGCGCTGAGCTCGTGAGTCATTTCAGCGGAGCCAACTAGCTGTTGGCTTGAGCCGATAGCGCGGGTGAGCCGAGATAACTACCACTGAAAATTTATTGCAGCGACGATCAACAGCCCGAAGAAGATCACGAGGCTGGTCGCACTTAATTTTCGTGGGCAGTTGTAATCCGATTCCAGAGTAGCCATTTATGGTTTAGCGCAGCCGGATCGCTCTTAGAACCTATTCCCGTTGCGCAAACTTGATCGGACCCAACCATGATCGAGTTTCCGAATTTCAGTCGTTCATATGACCGAACGCGGCACGCCGTGCGTTTTTGGGGATACGATAGCGCGTTAGAGGCATCGTTCTTCATAGAGGAAGACGCGCTGAGGCGACTTGAACCGGGCGCTCACTCCAACAATGAATCGGATTTCCTGAGCGCATTCGATTCCAATCGTGATGTGATATGTGCCGCCGCTGCCAGGGTGTACGTCCGCGGCAGCAGGGGCTCTTACGATCTGGTCGCCGCCAATTTTTGAGACGAAGCCTCGCGTCTTGATGGAAGCGGAAGACTTCGTTTACGGCACGTGCTTCATTACGACTGCCAATCCAGAAATAATCACAAAAGCCAGGGAGGATCGCATGAAATTCCGTCCGCTCCATGACCGCGTCGTGGTCAAGCGCATAGAGGCCGACGACAAGACAGCTGGTGGCATCATCATTCCGGATACCGCCAAGGAGAAGCCCTCCCAGGGCGAAGTCGTCGCCGTCGGCCCCGGTGGCCGCGACGAAGCCGGCAAGCTGATCCCGATCGACCTGAAGGTCGGCGACCGCGTGCTGTTCGGCAAGTGGTCCGGCACTGAAGTCAAGATCGACGGCGTCGACCTGCTGATCGTGAAGGAAAGCGACATCATGGGCGTCCTCACTGATCTGCCGGCCGCCAAGAAGAAGGCCGCGTAAGCGCCAGCCGGTTTTCCTTACCCTGAGGATTCGGCGTAGCCGGGTTCTCGAAGGATGAGGCCCGCAATTCAAATCTCATCCCTCAAGAGCTCGCCAGTTGCGCGGCTTTTGGGATCTGACCAGTTGAAAACGGAGATCGCCATGTCAGCCAAAGAAGTCAAATTCGGCGTCGATGCCCGCGACCGCATGTTGCGCGGCGTCGAAATTCTCAACAACGCGGTAAAGGTGACGCTCGGTCCGAAGGGCCGCAACGTTGTCCTCGACAAGTCGTTCGGCGCTCCCCGCATCACCAAGGATGGCGTCACCGTCGCCAAGGAGATCGAGCTCGAAGAGAAGTTCGAGAACATGGGCGCACAGATGGTGCGCGAAGTCGCCTCCAAGTCAGCTGACGCGGCCGGCGATGGCACCACCACCGCCACCGTGCTCGCGGCTGCGATCGTGAAGGAAGGCGCCAAGGCGGTTGCCGCCGGCATGAATCCGATGGACCTCAAGCGCGGCATCGACTTGGCAGTGGACGCCGTCGTCGCCGACCTCGTCAAGAACTCCAAGAAGGTCACCTCGAACGAGGAGATCGCCCAGGTCGGCACCATCTCGGCCAACGGCGATGCGGAGATTGGCAAGTTCCTCTCCGACGCCATGAAGAAGGTCGGCAACGAAGGCGTCATCACTGTTGAAGAAGCCAAATCGCTTGAGACTGAACTCGAGGTCGTCGAAGGCATGCAGTTCGACCGCGGCTACATCTCGCCCTACTTCGTCACCAACGCCGACAAGATGCGCGTTGAAATGGACGATGCCTATATCCTGATCTACGAGAAAAAGCTCTCCAGCCTGAACGAATTGCTGCCGCTCCTGGAAGCAGTCGTACAGAGCGGCAAGCCGCTCGTTATCATCGCCGAAGACGTGGAAGGCGAGGCGCTCGCCACCCTCGTCGTGAACCGTCTGCGCGGCGGCCTGAAGGTCGCGGCCGTCAAGGCTCCGGGCTTCGGCGATCGCCGCAAGGCCATGCTGCAGGACATCGCGATCCTGGCCGGCGGCCAGGCGATCTCGGAAGATCTCGGCATCAAGCTCGAGAACGTCACGCTCAACATGCTCGGTCGCGCCAAGAAGGTGATGATCGACAAGGAGAACACAACGATCGTCAACGGCGCCGGCAAGAAGGCCGACATCGAGGCGCGCGTGGCCCAGATCAAGGCGCAGATCGAGGAGACCACCTCGGACTACGACCGTGAGAAACTCCAGGAGCGTCTCGCCAAGCTCGCCGGCGGCGTCGCGGTGATCCGCGTCGGCGGCGCGACCGAGGTCGAGGTGAAGGAGCGCAAGGATCGCGTTGATGACGCGATGCATGCGACCCGCGCGGCGGTCGAGGAAGGCATCGTCCCGGGCGGCGGCGTCGCCCTGCTCCGTGCCTCCGAGCATCTCAAGGGGCTGCGCACCAAGAACGACGACCAGAAGACCGGCGTCGAGATCGTGCGCAAGGCGCTGTCCGCGCCGGCTCGCCAGATCGCGATCAACGCCGGTGAAGACGGTTCGGTGATCGTCGGCAAGATCCTGGAAAAGGAACAGTACGCCTACGGCTTCGACTCACAGACGGGTGAGTACGGCAACTTGGTCGCCAAAGGCATCATCGACCCGACCAAGGTGGTTCGTGTGGCGATCCAGAACGCGGCTTCCGTTGCGGCTCTCCTGATCACCACCGAAGCCATGGTGGCCGAGGTGCCGAAGAGGAACGCCGGCGGCGGGGCGCCTGCGGGTGGCGGCGGCATGGGAGGCATGGGCGGTATGGATTTCTAGGTCAAACCGCTCATGGCCGAACGGCAGACAAGGGAAGGGATGGCCGATTTCCAGGAGGCAGAAGCGACGATCTGCTCACAGGAAAGGGTCAGTTGAGAACCGCATGCGCACTCCGCAGTCCGGCAAACCCTTCCCAGGGAAGCTTCTCCTCGTTTGCCGAGACACCGAGGTGAGACTGCTGTTCTATCGGCCTCGACTGCGAACGGCCTTCCCAAGCGAAAAGCCCGGCCGCGAGGGCCGGGCTGATCGGTAATATATTCAAGTCAGGCAATGCAGGAATAAAGCGGGGAGAGGCGTCGCCGTCTGTTCGAAAAGGAACACCTGAACCGATTATTGGTACCGCCCGCGCTCAACTGCGAAAGGCGGAGAATCTCACAAAGGCCCTGCATTTCCAGGAGCATCAAGGGTGCAGATACTCGCCGTGGCGCGCTGGCATCAGACTGCAGCGAGCCGGCGCATCAAGCCATCCCGAAGGTATCCCCTACGCGAGTGCAGTGAGCAATTTGGTACAGACGCCGATCCCTCGACGTGTCTAGCCTCCTTAACCGGTGAAGCTCAACATACCTCTAAATCAAGGCGAAAATCATGGAAATCTCCAGCGAGACGAAAGCTGCCGTGCGGCCGGCACTGTGGGGAGCCGTGGCCGGAGCAATTGCTCTGGCAATCGCGGGTTTCAGCTGGGGCGGCTGGGTGACGGGTGGGGCCGCCGAGACGCTCGCGAGGAATAGTGCTGCGACGGCTGTCGTCGCGGCTCTCACACCCATCTGCGTTGAGAAGTTTCGACAAGCCGCTGATGCGTCGGAAAACCTGGTCGAAATGAAGAAGACGACCTATGCGTGGGATCAGAGCAAGTTCGTCGAAAAAGGCGGTTGGGCCACGATGCCGGGAAGCACTGAGCCAAATTCGGCCGTTGCGAAAGCTTGTGCCGAATCGCTTGGTAGCAAGAAAGCTGTCTAGCTGCGCGGATAGTCAGGCAAGTCGCGCGGCGGAAATCTGCGCATAGACGCGCCGGCCCCTTGACACGTCTGCATCTTGCGCAGTGGAAGGGGGCTCCTGCAAAGCAGACCAGGCAGTCGTCGCCAGATGGTCAAGCATCAAATTCGTCGTATCTACTTTGAACGGAGAACTCGATGGGACGAAATCCCTGAAGCCCAGGTCGAGCCGAGCGCTTCCCCTCGTCATTTCAGTTCCCGATTTGCCGCACGCCACGCGGCCTTCCAACGGGTGAACATCCTTTCAATTGTGGTAGTATGATTGCGTGTTAATGGTCCAGCGAACGAGAGTCCTGCCTTGGTGAAAGCGGCGAAGGACTTTGATCCCAGAGCATTCCTTGCCAAGGTCGGGGCCGGGAAATCGATCTCGAAAGTTGGCAAAGGTCGGAGCGTGTTCGTGCAGGGAGATGCCGCGGACGCGGTATTCTACATTCAAGAGGGAAAGATCAAGCTCACGGTCGTTTCGGACCAAGGCAAGGAAGCCGTCGTTGGGATTTTGGAGCCCGGACAATTCTTTGGCGAGGGCTGCCTCAATGGTCATCCATTGCGTCTTGCCACGACTACGGCAATGGAGTCCTGTGTCATCACGAGAATATCGAAGACGGCGATGACTACAGCGCTCGAAGGCAAGCCGAAGTTCTCTCAATTGTTCATGGCGTATTTGCTCGCGCGCAATAGCCGGATTGAAGAAGACCTGATCGACCAACTCTTCAATTCGAGCGAGAAACGCTTGGCGCGCCTGCTGCTTCTGCTGGCGAACTTCGGCAAGGAAGCCAGCTCGCAGCCCATTGGCGTCAATATCAGCCAGGAAACGCTGGCCGAAATGATCGGTACGACCCGGTCACGGGTCAGCTTCTTCATGAACAAGTTCCGGAAGCTTGGCTTCATCAGCTACAATGGAAAGATCGAGGTCCATAGCTCGCTTCTGAACGCGGTTCTGCGCGACAAACCCGAGATAGACCGGAAGAACTGATCGCCGCGCGGCCAAACCGAGCGCCGGGCCAAACGCGGGACATTAGCCCACTCGAATAGCGGATCAGGGCGGCAGTTCGTCGCGGACCGAGCCTCCCTCGTTCTCCCATCGTGACAGAGCGGTTGCGCTCGATCTCGCATCGCCAGGCGTGTCCTTTTTCAAAGGCAGCTTGTTGCGACCGATTTCATTGTTGCGCCTGTGATCCGTCAAAAAGACGAAGCCGGCCCGCCAGGTGTTGAATTTACAGCTTTCCTCAGCGCTGGCCGAATCCTTCACGAGCTCGCCGGACGCGGTCGCTCTTGCGCGATGCTGCTGAGATTTGGACATATGCAGAGCCCTTTCGTTGGAAGTCTCCGCGCACTCCGGCCAATCTCGACGGTTGACCAAGGTGGACTTGAATGTGGGGATCGAAGCGGTGAATAGCGAGCCCTCGGCATAAATAAGATTGCCAAAGGAGCGCACGGATCGCTTTGCCGTGCGTCCAATCGTGCCGCGCGGCAAAAGAGCTGCTGTAGCGGATTGTAGTCAGAAACAATTCACTGCCATCTTCGACGACATCGTAGTTGCGAGCGATGGAGTCGGCAGCAATTGGCGGCGAGGAGCACGCGCCCGGCAGCGTCCGACCAATCCCTCAGGCGCGACAATGATGCTGACAGACAGAAACACCGTAATCGCGTCCCGGCGCTGGTTCGCACCCAAGCTTCTGATCTATCGACCAGTGGGATTCGCTGCCGGATGGTAAGACAAGCTGTCCTTGCTTCATTTGGAAATGGCGCAGTCCGCTGCCCGTTGAAGAGAGATCGGGCAGCGACGGCGGCACGGTGGGGCCGTTGGCGATTGATGATCAACTCGGCGTTCGCGGCTTGCTGCTGTTTGATGATGGGCCGCCTGATGCTTGCCGTTCCTTCGCTTCGTAATATTCGGCTGAGAACTTGATGGACCATCGCGCGAAGAACGAACGCAATTCCTGAGTGGGCTTCTCGACGCCGAGATGTTCTGCGACATGCGCCTCGCGCAACCACCTCACCGCCGACGTGAGGCCGGCGGTGCGCTCGAGCCTCTCAACCGCCGCAGTCCCGGCGATCTCTGCCTGCCGATAGCGAAGGCCGAATTTTCTGATCACATGCACGCGCTTGATGATGTCGTAGCCCTTGAAGACGAGCTGAACGAGTGGATGTTTTCTGGCTTGCGGCCAGGCTGCCGGATAGACCGGTAGCACCAGAAGCTTGCTCTTCGCGATGACCGTTGCGAGCGGATGCAGGAGTTGCATCCAGGCTGGCCAGGATGTGACCTTGGCAAACAATATCGCGTGCATCGCCGTTGCCGCACCGAAAGAGATCGGCAGCCAAAGGACCGCGCACAGGATCACGAGCAATGCGGCATTCGGCGTGAGATGCCGGCATGTTCTGAACACCCATGCCATGCCGCCTTCAAAGGCATCATGCACAGCGTGTTCGAACGCCCGATAGCTGATCTTCCGCCGGAACCACAACCAGTTTCGGCGAATCGATCTACCCCACTGTCGACGCTTCGACGCGGACAGGGGAAGCAAGCGCACCGCGCCATTGATGACAGTTACGATGACATCGCCGACAACCCTGGCCGCGAACAGCGGCAGCCAGACAATCTGCATCGCAAAAGGGAAGGCGTAGTCGAGCATCCGCATCAAGATCGCAAGAACGAAACGCAGGATCTTGTTCGTGACGAGCGCGACAACAACAAGTGGGATGATAATCACATCGTCGAGCGCACCGCGAAAGCGGCTTTCCTCGGTCCATGCCGGGTGACGACCATCGGTCACGGTGCACCGTCCGGGCTGAGTGCCGGCTCAGACTAGCACATTGCGCGCTCGACGGGGCCCTCAGGTACCGGTCGTCAGGCGACAGCGAGCACTCCGCATAAGGGGCCAGTTCGCATGACCCGCGTTAACCCTGTCTCTGATCTTGTCCGGTCGCCGCGCCGGCTGGTTTAGTTCTGCCGCCAAGCCGCCTTATTGGATGTCTGCAATTGGTCTCCGATTCTCGGGAGCTTATTTTTCGGCAGGCTTTGAACGAGGCGTCTCGTTCGGGAAGCGTGAAATCAGATGAAAGCGGCTCTCATCCTCGTTGGCTTCGGTACACTCGCGGTGATGGAGCTTGAGACGGCGCCGCGCATGACCAAGCCCGTGAACGCGCCGCCTGTTCAGGCGACCGTCGGGTTACGCGTCTCAGCCGATACGCTGACGACGGCAGACCGGCTCGGGACCCCGCACATGCACACGCAATTTGAAGCGCCTCCGCAGCCGGTCTCCTTGAGCGAACCGATGCCTCCGCCGGATCAAACGGCGAATGTTGCGCCAGAGCCTTTGAAGATCATCGCGCCACACCAGCGCACCGCAAGCGGGAGAAAATTCGCGGTCATGCTGCCCAGACCTCGGCCCGTGCAGGAAACGTCCAAGGCATTTGCGAATGCCAAGCGCGCCAAGCCAGTCGCGGAGGTCAAGCCCTGCCGGTCAGGTGTCTTCGATGGCCTGTTCAAGGCATTGAACCTGTCAACGGGATGTCAGAGCTAGGCCCAAGATCCCTCTGCAGCAGCGATATTGTTTCCGCCACGCCGGGTTCACGCGGCCACGGTATCAATCGAGCGGCGTATCACCTGGCGCACCTCCGCATTCGACAGGAACAGGTCGTGGTTGATAACGCCCCAGCCTGCCTCGGACGCATCGACCACGCGCACCCCGAGCCCTTCGATGGCGGTCTTCTCGGCAGCGCCGACCCGTGTCATCCCACCAGCGATTTGCCCCGACAACGCCAGCGCGCGGTCGTTCGTTGCGGCGATGACGGTGATCTTGCGCGAAAGCGGACCGATGCGGTTGATCGACGACGAGAACACGTCCATGTCGATGTCCGGCGCGGCGAACACCACGGCCCCGATCCTGCCCGCAACGGCGTCACCGGATCGCGCATAGAGCTGGCGCAGGCTTTCGAGCGTCAGCATGGTTCCCATGCTGTGCGCGACGATGTGGACGCGGCCGGCGCTCGAACTCGTCACGACAGACTGCAGCACGCGTTCGAAGCCATCGCGGGACCACATTGCGCTGTCGCGGTCGTAGGCGTAGTCGAACAGTCCAGCCTTCGAGGGCCAGGAGAATACCATCGTCTGGCCGCGGAACCTGATGCCATCGGAGAGATGCGCGGCATCGAGCGCCGCTGTCTCGAACGTCTGCTTGAAGCCGTGCACGTAGATCAGGACGTCTGGTCCGCCGCCGGCCTGCGCGACAAGACTGCCGACATCGCCCGATACCGGCTCGACCCCATCAAGACGCCAATCGTCAAGTCCCGCTGCAGCCAGAGAGAAACGGCTGTCACCAGGCGCTACAAGCTTCGCTCGTGCGACGGTCATCGTAGAAGCCCGCTCCGGCCCGAACCACGGCTTCGACCGGCCGCCGTTCACTGGCTTGCGCGTCGTTACGACGAGCAACGTAGGGTCGACCGAGAGCGACGAAGCGTCGTAGCGTGCGCCGGTAGCACCCAGGCTGGCGCATCCGCCCAGCGCGACGACGCAGGCCGAGGACGCAAGCCCGCCAAGGAGCGCACGTCGGGACGCAATCACTTCGTGTTGCACTAAACGTCGGATGATCACGCAGAACCTTTGGGAACTGCCCCCTGGAGGAGCCCGCCCCCTGCGCGCGTTCCTGAATGATGATGGCGGCGAGAATAAGGGCGGGGCGCGCCACGCCGCTTGTTCCAAATGTTGATTGAAATCGTCGAACAATCAAACGGGTCTTGGTTCCTCCATTCGGAGGTTCGATCCCTCACTGGCCTAGTCAGGTCGCAACCCGGTGGATGCGCCGGGCTGCCAGCCGGATTCGGCCAACTCAGGACTTCGTGGGGCTGCGGACCGCCACGCCGGGATCGATCGTCTGCGACGGTAGGCGGCGTTCGGCGGGGCGCGCGACCAGCAGATAGAGAACCAGAGCGAGCAGCGACGTTGCCGCCATCACGGCGGTCATCGACAACGCGGTCCGTCCGTCGAAGCGAAGTGCGACCAGCCCGCTCGATATTGCGCCGGCGGTCAGCTGAATGCTTCCGGCGGCGGCGCTGACGGCGCCCGCGATCTCCGGGAGACGCTGCATCGTCGCGCTCATCACGTTCGGCACGCTGAACCCGAAGCCGAGTGCGACCGCCATCAGCAGCGCAACCACGAGTGACGTGGGCATCCAGCCGGCCAATGTCATCGCGAGCAGGGCGGTGCTGGCGGCGGCCGACAGCGTCAGCCCGGTTGCGAGCATGCGGGCGGACTCTACGCCGCGTCGGCCGAGCTGGCCGTCGAGAAAGGCGCCGACCATGACGGCCCCCGAGCATGCGCTGAAGATCAGGCCATATTGCTCGGGGCGCAGTCCGATGGCGCCGACGAAGAACAGCGAGGCGCCGGTGACGTAGGCAAACACGGTCGCGCCGCCCGCGGCGCCGACCAGGATGAAAGGCAACGACACCGGATGCGTCAGCACCTGGCGGTAGCTGGCGATGACAGCCGAAAGCCCAAGGCGGCCGGCGCGGTCGGTCGTCGCAGTCTCCGCGAAGCGAAACATCACCACGACCAGCAGCATGAGACCGATCCCCGCCTGGGCGGCATAGATCGATCGCCAGCCGGCGATCGCCAGCAGGGCGGCGCCGGCCGTCGGTGCGATCACGGTCGCGACATTGACCGTGACCATGACGTTGGCGATCTTGCCTCGCGCGGCGTTGCCGTCGAAGAGATCGCGAATGATGGCAAAGGTCGTTGCGGTGGCGGCGGCGCCGATGCCCTGGACGAAGCGGCCCAGCAACAGAACCGGCAGCGAGGACGCTTTCGCGCAGGCAAGGCTTGCTGCGACGAACAGTACGAGGCCGAATGCCAGAATCGGCTTGCGGCCCAGGCGGTCGGAGATAGGTCCGTAGATCAGCGGCGCGGTGGCGAGGCTGAGCATGAAGGCGCTCATGGTCAGCCCGACATCCGACGCGCTCGCGTCGAGCGTCGCACCGGTTGCTGCCAGCGCCGGCAGATTGATGTCGATGCCGGAATAGGGCACGGCCGCCAGAAAACCGAGCAGCAGCGTGAAGGCGAAGGATGCGGGGTCGATTTGCATGGACAGATTTCCGGTTCCGGCTTGGTCGATGTGCATGAGGCGATGGAGGCGCGGTCGCCCGCCCTCCATCGCTGCGTTCGGCGATTACGCGCGCCGTTCGGCGCGCCGCCCCCGGGTTGCCGCCATCGCGCCGGTGTGCGAGCTCTCGTCGGCCACAAGCTCGCCGATGACCCGGAGGATTTCGGCCCGCGTGTCGATCCCGGCAAATTCGTCCGCGATCTGCGAGGCTCGCGACTGGAAGCGGGATTGATCGAGCACCGTCCGCACCGCGTCGCGCAGCGCCTTCGGTGTCGGCTCGTTGGTCGCGAGGTTGATGCCGACCCCGGACCATGCGACCCGCGCGTTGACGTCGGCCTTGTCTTCGGTCAGCCCCGCAGTGACCAGCGGGATGCCGAAGCTCATGGCCTGGTTGACGCTGCCATAGCCGCCGTTGGTGACGAGCACGTCGACGTTCGGCAGCAGCCATTCGAACGGCAGATAGCTGGCGATGCGCGCGTTCGACGGGATCTTGCCGGGGATGGCGTCAACCGGGCGGCCGCCTGCCGTCGCGATCACCAGGATGTCTTTCTCGTCCGCGAGGGCCGCCAGCGTCGGGGCAACCAGCAGATTGAAATTGTGATTGGCCACCGTTCCCTGCGTCACCAGAACGATCTTGCGCGATCCGTCGAGCTCTTCGGCCCAGGGGGGCGGCGGGACCTGGTTGGCGATGATCGGTGGGGTGCCGACGAAATGCACTGAGGGCGGAATCTCGCGAGGAAATTCGAAGCTTGGCACCGACAATTGCAGATAGGCATCCCCGAGAGCGACCACAGAATGGAACATCGGCATCGCGATCGGCCCGACCCCGAGAGACTTCAACGCCCGATTCAGGCGCAGTGACACCGGCTGATCGACTGCCGCATCAAATTCCCGCGCCATGGCCGCATAGCGATCGCGCTCCTCGCCGCTCTTTGCCGGCGGCAGACCGAGGAAATTGGGCGCGCCGTCCTCGCGCGCCCAATGCAGAAACGAGGTCCCGCAGAGCGCGATGGGAGGCCGCTGCGAGCGCGGTCCGAGCAGCATCGGCAGTACACCGAACAGCATGTCGTCGGCGACAATGATGTCGGCGGGGAATTGCCGCAAGATTTGCAGCAGCCCCTGGTGCTGAGCCGGAATGGCGTCGACGAAGATGCGCTCGCAAGCAACACGGAACCACTCCAGTCCCGGCGGGATGGTCTTGAGTTCGGGGAACCGCGAGAAGACGTCGTTCGGATCAAAGTCCGCGTCCTCGGGAAGGGGAAAGAATTTGACGCCGCTGGCTTCGACGCGGGCACGAAAGGCGGTGCCCGTCAGGAAAGCGATCTCGTGGCCATCGCCACGCAGGATTTGCGTGATCGCCAGCATCGGATTGAGATGACCCGTCGCCGGTGTCGAAGCGATAAGAATCTTCATGTGAGTTGACCTCTTGATGATCGATGCACGGTCGCCCCAGAGCGTCCGGTCGAGTGAGAGGCAATTGAAGCGATCGCCGTTACGCCAAGACTTCCGGCGGCAGCGAAAATGGTTACGGCGGCAACGCATCGTGGCGCTGCCAAGGCCGGGCAAAAAGGCCGGTGCAAAAACCGGTGACATCGCGCCGGAAGCCGATAACTCGCACAGGATTACAATTGTAACGCGAGCGGCGGGCGATGAAACGGCACGGAAACACCGCGCTGTTAATCCGGCAGACCTCCGCATGGCACACCTTCGCAGATATTGGCGCGTTGGCGTCGGCCGAAATTCATTTTTGACGATCCGGATGTCGCGCGGCATCGGTCGCGCCCAATTCATTGAGGACTGGCATGGAAAATATTGTCGCCCTGATTGCGATGGTTGCGTTCATCGCGTTTCTGGCCTGGCTGGGCGTTCGCGCCTCCCGGACGAAATCTGCTCTGGCGAAGTGGAGCGGCATGGTGCTGACGGCCATGCTGGCCATCTCAGTGTTCGGCGTTGCCGCTTTGACCGCGGTCGGTATCGTCCGGCAACACGCCCGTTCTGCACCGGTCCCGGATGTGAAGATCGAGGCGACACCGGACCAGATTGCCCGAGGCATGGCCGTGGCCGACGGCTTTTGCGCCGCATGTCACTCGCAGACCGGGACGCTGACCGGCGGCGGCGACGTGGCCAAGGATCTCCCGATTCCCATCGGCTCGTTCGTGCCGGCCAATCTCACGCCCGCCGGCGTCTTGAAGAATTGGTCCGATGCCGAGATCTTTCGTGCCATTCGCAATGGGATCGACGCGAGGGGGCGCTGGCTGGCGATCATGTCCTTCACCAATGCCGGCCGGCTCAGTGACGACGACACCAAGGCGGTGATCGCCTACATCCGCAGCCTGCCCGCGAGCGGTACGCAGACCCCGGATCCGCCGGATCGCTTCAGCCTGCTGGGCATCGTGATGCTGGGCGCCGGACTGTTGCCGGATGCGAAGCCCGTCTTCACCGGCGTGATCACCGCGCCGCCGAAGGCGCCGACGGCGCTCTATGGCAAGTACCTGCTGTCCTATCAGGATTGCCGCGAATGCCACGGCAGGGATCTCGGCGGCGGCGTGCCGGGACAATTGCCGCCGCTCGGACCGGACCTCGGTATCGTCAAGAACTGGAGCCTTGCGCAATTCGTCGACACCATGCGCACAGGCGTTGATCCGAACGGGCATCGGCTCGGCGAGCAGATGCCGTGGCGGCCGATCGGGCGGATGGATGACGACGATCTCGCCGCGATCTACCAGTACCTGTTGGCTCTGCCGGGCTCCTGATGATTCCGTGAAGCCCGCAAACGATCGCGCCCTGCGGGGGCGGGCAACAGCCTGCGCAGCACATCGCAGTCGCTGAACGACAGCGCAGGCCGCAGGCTTCCTATCGCCCCAAAGTAGTAAGCGTTGGGATCACAATTATTCACGTATGCGACATCCGGCGGAATTAGCCGCAGAATTACCCTGTTGCGACGTCATCACGGCATCATAGATAGGCTCAGTGTGTGCCGATGGCCTCGGATATCCCGTTCTATTTTGAGCGATTCCAATTCGGATGACATCAATATCATTTCACCACAGCCGGACGTTGACGTTCGCAATTCTTAAGTACAGCTCACTCGGCGGACGGCGAATTTTGAGAGTATGGAATGCTTGCAGATATTGGCCACATCGTCGTCGTCGATGACGATCCGACGTTAAGGCAAATGGTGATCAAATATCTCGAGGAGCACAATATCCCGACAAGGGCGGCCTCCAACAGATCGGAATTGAACCACTATCTCGATGGCAGCCAGCCGAGCCTGATCATCCTCGATCTTCGGCTTGGTCAGGATGACGGTCTGGACCTGTTGAGGGAAATCCGGTCGCATTCCGACGTGCCGGTCATCATCACGACGGGCCATCGTCCCGACGAGATCGATCGTATCGTCGGGCTCGAGCTTGGCGCCGACGACTACATCATCAAGCCGTTCTCCCTGAGGGAGCTGCTGGCGCGCGTCCGCGCGGTGTTGCGGCGGCAGGAGATGGGACGGGCCGCGCGCGCCCGCGATCCCGAGCGCGGGGGCTATCGCTTCAGCGGCTGGAAGCTCGAACGCCGTAGCCGAAAGCTGACCGATCCCGACGAAGCGCCGGTGCCGTTGAGCAAGGGAGAATATGCGCTGCTGCTGGCCTTTCTGGAGGCGCCGCAGCGTCCCCTGACCCGCGAGCATCTGCTGCAGGCGACCCGTATCCATGAGGATATCTTCGATCGCAGCATCGACGTCCAGGTGCTGCGGCTGCGGCGCAAGCTGGAGACCGATCCGAGCGCGCCGCGCGTCATTCAGACCGAGCGCGGCGTCGGCTATGTCTTCGCGGTGCCGGTCGATCCGTTCTAGAAGCAATTGGCGGATTGCAATTGTAGCCAATTTGCCGATGGCGGTGACCTTGGCGTAACAGCGGGCCGTCAGATTGCCTCCCACCAACAGCGTGTGGGAGATTTACGATGGAGAAGTATTCTCACAGTGTGAGCCGCGTTGCCTTGCCGGGTCACATGGAACTCGACAGGGCGAACTGGGTCGCACGATCTGACGGTCGCGGCATGGTCCGTCTCGGTGCGGTTGCCGCGAGGCATCGCGCGCCGGACATTGCTTCGCCTCCGGATGTGCCGCCTGCCGGGCAGGATCAGCCCGTCACCACATTCTGGTGGGCGGTCTTCGCCTCCCTGATGGAGGGCTTTGCCCTCTACGGTGCAGCCTTGCATCCGACCGCAGCCGCGCCGGTTCAGGCGATGCTGGAGGCCACGAGAGATTGCCGATCGCCCTCGGCGGGTCGCGAGCCCGCGGAGAAGAGCGGCAACGATGGAGCCGACAACAATGGGAATGACAATAATGGGAATATCGTCAGGCTCGATCGCGCCGCGCCGCGCGATGCGCGACTGGAGCGCAGCTGGAATCGGCTGGGGTCGCTCGGCGCGACCCTGGGGACTCTGATGGACCTGCCTGCGTACTGGCGTCGGGAACGTGAGATCAGGAAGGCCGTCGCTGCGTTGATGGAGTTCGATGACCGGACCTTGCGGGACCTCGGGATTTCCGGCAGGTCGGACATCGAGCGGGTGGTGAGGTACTGCCGTGATTGCTGACAGCATCGCCCGGAGCATGTGGCGGCCACCTTCGCGAAATCATCCAGCTTCGATCAAAATTCCTTGAGCAGCCGCGACAATTCTCGCTTCACCCCCACATTGCTGGGCGTGCAGCAGTTCGCCAGATTTCTCGGGGCCGGACGAGGTGCCGGCCTTCGACGTTGCGCGATCGTGATTTGCGCACTGGTGCCGTGCTCTCTGAAGGTCTCTCCGGCACCGTCGCAGTCGCCGCCGGCCTTCGTGTCGGTCCGCAAGGATGAGCCCATCACGCCCATTCCGGCACCGCCGGCAATCAATCCGCTGAAGGTCAAGCTCGGCGAACGACTGTTCTCCGATCGCAGGCTGTCGCACGACAATTCACGCAGTTGCGCATCGTGTCACGATATCGCGACGAACGGCGCGAGCCCGAGGCAGCACGATGTCGGCCCCGACGGGGCGGCGATCACGCTCAACACGCTCACCGTCTTCAATGCGGCGCTCAGCTTTCGCTTCGGCTGGGAAGGAAAATTACGCAACATCGAGGCCGATACCAGGGCGTCGCTGGAAAGCCCGCGCACCATGGCGAGCAGCTCGGTCGAGATCGCAGAGAAGCTCAATGCCGATCCCGACATGCGCGAGAGCTTCTTCGCGGCTTACGGCCACCGCCCGGAGCGCGGCGATGTCGTCGACGCGCTCGCGAACTTCCAGCGCACGCTGGTCACGCCGGGCGGCAAGTTCGATCGCTGGCTGGCGGGTGACGCCGCGGCGCTGTCGGAGGACGAGCTGGGCGGCTACCAATTGTTCAAATCGCTGGGCTGCGCGTCCTGCCATCAGGGCGTCAATGTCGGCGGCAATCTGTTCCAGCGCCACGGCATATTCCACCCGCTCGCATCGCCCGAGCCGAAAATTCTGCGCGTGCCGAGCCTGCGCAACGTCGCGACCACGCCGCCGTATTTCCATGACGGCAGCGCGCCGACGCTCGATGACGCGGTTCGCAAGATGGCCTTTGCCCAATTGAACGCCACGTTGACGGAGAAGCAGGTCAAGGCGCTCGTCGCCTTTCTGAACAGTCTGACCGGCACCTATCGCGGCGCGACTGTCGGAGGCTCCCCATGAAATTTGCCCCCGCCGTGATCGGCGTAACCTGCGTGCTGGCCCTGCTGACCTGGCTGTTGTTGAACGGGCTGAACTTCAATTCGGTGCGTTACGACCGTCAGCTCCAGGCGCTTGGCGACTTCACCCGGTTCGAACGCGCGATGACCAGGGAAGTGCTGACCGCGCGCGCCGGCCTGTCGCGCAACTATGACAAGCTGGTGCAGATGACCGATGCCTATGACGACGCCCTGACGCGGCTGCGCGAAACGCCGGGTCTCAACGCCGAAGAGACCAGGGCCATCGATGTGCTGTCGGCGCGCGCCCTCAGGCAGGAGGACCTGGTCGAACGGTTCAAGAGCCGCAACGCGCTGCTCCAGAACTCCTTTGCCTATTTCGGTCTGTTCAGTGACAAGTTGGCTGAGTCGGATCAGCGGGCGCTGGTCACGGCCGCCTCCGCATTGGCGGCGGCGATGCTGCGCCTGACGCTCGATACGTCGGACGTCGTGGCGCGTCAGGTCCAGGATCGGTTGGAAGAGCTGTCGCTCGCGCAAACCCCGCCACGGGACATGGATTCGGTCCGCGCGTTGCTGATGCACGGGCAGATGCTGCATGACCTTCTGCCCGACATCGACACGATCGTGAAGACGCTCGTCGCCGAAGCGAACAACCGCGAGCAGGATGCCGTATTGGCATTGATCACCAGGCGTCAGCTCGCCTCGCGGGCCTCGGCGCGCCGGGTGCGCCTGTTGCAGTTCATGACGTCGTTGCTGCTGCTCTGCGGTGTAGTCTATTTCGGATTGCTATTGCACCGGCGCGCGGTCACGCTGCGCCGCCGTGCGGCGTTCGAGCACGTCATGGCCGGCATCTCGATGCGGTTCATCGATTCGAGCCGCGAGAGGATCACCGCTGACGTCGAGACCGCGCTGCAACAGCTCGCCGGATGCATCGGTGCGGATCGCGCCTATTTCGTCGGCGCGACCGGGACGACGACAAGCACCTATCGGTGGTCCCGCGACGGGATCGCATTCGAGCCGGGTTGGCCGGATCGCGCGCTGAGCCTCGCGCCACGCTTCGACAGTGGCGAAGGCGGCATCGTTTATATTCCCAAGGTCAAGGCCGCCCATCCCGACGATACGATGAACCTGCTCGAGGACGCCGGCGTCGGCGGCTGGCTGTGCGTGACGGCGGTCCGGGGACATCGCGATGAAATCCTCGGCTTCGATACCGTGCCGGCCGGGGCGCTCGCATACTGGTCCGAAGTCTCGTTGTTTCGCATGGCGTTCGACGCCATCGGCAACGCGATCCGCCGGGTGCGGCTCGAAGGCGAGAAGGAGCGCTTGCAGGCGAGCCTGCAACAGGCACGCCGCATGGAAACCCTCGGCACCTTTGCCAGCGGTATCGCCCACAACTTCAACAATATCGTCGGCGCGATTCTCGGCTATGCCGAGATCGCCGAGGCGCGAATCCGGTCGGGAGGTCGGCCGGCCGGCAGCCTTGCGGAGATCCGCCGTGCCGGGGAGCGGGCGCGTGAACTGGTCGAACAGATTCTCGGCTTCGGCCGCCGCGGCGAGGGCAGGCGGGAGCGTGTCTGCGTCAGGACCCTGATCGACGAGACCAGATCGCTGCTGGCGGCTTCGTTGCCTTCGCACGTCCAATTCGAGGTGAATGAGTCGGCCGAGGAGGCCACCGTGATGGGCGAGCCGGCTCAGTTGCAGCAGGTGATCCTGAATCTTTGTAACAATGCGGCACAGGCGATGACGGAGCCGGGTTGCATCGAGCTCGGCATCAAGGTGTGCGATCTTCAACAGCCATTGTCGATCGGACGCAGTGAGGTCGGCCCCGGCCGCTTCACCGTGATTTCGGTCACCGATCCGGGGCCGGGAATGGACGAGGCGACGCTGGAGCGGATCTTCGAGCCCTTCTTCACGACGCGCCCGGACGGCAACGGCATCGGGCTCGCAACCGTTCGCGAGATCGCGGAGCAATATGGCGGCGCCGTCGCCGTGCAGAGCGAGCCTGATGCGGGCACGCGCTTCGACGTCTGGCTGCCATCCGGCGACCCCGACGAGGCGGTGCCGGTTCAGCACAGCCCCGATCTGGCGTTCCGTGGCGCGGGCGAGACGGTGCTGGTGCTCGACACCGATCGCCGTCGCCTGTTGCGCCATGAGGAAATCCTCGCGGCGCTGGGGTATGAGCCGGTCGGGTTCACCAGGCTGGCGGAGGCGATCACCGCCTGCCGCACCGCGCAAGCACGCTTCGATGCGGCGCTGGTGTGTCACATGCCCGGAGGCTCCTCGATCGAGCTGGCGGCGGCATTGCACGCGGCGGCGCCGGCCTTGCCGATGATTCTGGCGAGCCCATCGACGCGCGAGCTGGCGGTGCCGTCGCTGGAGACGTCAGGGATCACCGAGCTCGTTCATCACCCGCTGATATCGGCGGAGCTCGCCGGCGTCCTGGCGCGGAGCGTCGCCTCGTCGGCCGCGCGACGACGCGTGAGGCGGGCCGCCGTGGCGCGGTAGAGCGTTTTCGAGCGAAGCGGATACCGGCGCGCGCGAAGAAAGCGCGTCAAACAGGAATCCAGAGCTGGCGCACGACAATCGGCGATCGTGGTTGCAATGGTAACGCGATGTCGCCGCGGGCGAAATGGTCGAGTAGCCGGGACCTCCTATCCATCGCATGCGCATCGTCGCAACGTCACCGCGATAGGAGAATGATGATGTCAATCAGACTTGGCGTGACCGTCGTCGCAGCTACGTTTCTGTTCGGATCGGTTTCCAGCCTCAGGGCTGCCGGAGGCGCAAGCGCGCCTGTGACCATGTCCTCGCCTGGCAGTGTGGACGCAATGAAGTTCGCGGACCTGTCCCGGCAGGCTCCCATCGGTCACCGGCAGCCGCGACGCAGCGACGTGCCCGGGTCGACGCAAGCCTCGCCCCAAGACGCGGAGCTGCAGCGGCTCGACAGGGAGATCGACCGCCGGCTGATCATCTGCCGTGGCTGCTGATGGCCGGCCGAGGTCATGGATCGCGCGCGCCGCAAGGCGCGCGTTCGCCACTCCCTATCCCTCGTATTGATCCGGCCCCATCGCCCAGAGCGACTGATCGTGGCCGAATGCGTAATTGCGGTTGTTAATCGCCGGATTGCGATTGACCATCGGCCGCATGAACATCGGATGGGTCGCGCTGCGGACCTCGTGCTCGACCGTGAAGAGATGCCTGCCGCTGTCGAGATCGACGATGTCGCAGAAGCGGTACTGGTATTGATTGTCCTCACGCGAGATCAGGTCGCGCGCCAGGAGTTTGCGGTAAGGGCCGGAGAAGTCGGTGATGTACATCTGCACGTGGTGGCCGTCGTAGTCGCCCTGGGGCCGATCCGTCTCACGGAACAACAGATGCTGGTCGCGGCCGGTCTTCACGGCGGCGACCTGGCCGTCGCCGTTTCGCAAGCTTGCGGGCATGCCCATGATCTCGGGGTAGAAGGCGCAAATTGCCTTCGCGGTGCCTTCCGGCACGTCGAACTCGACATAGGGAATCCCGAGCGCGATGCGCCCGAAGCGCGCGGCGTCCGGCTCGTAGCAGCGCAGTCGGTTGCCCCACGGACAGGTTGCCTCGACATGATCGTTGTGCTCGGCGAATGCGAACGCCGTGCCCTCGAGCTTCTTCGCGACCGACGCGAGCCGCGCCAGCAGCGCCTCGCGGCCCTCGATGACCAGCCCGACATGGCCGCGCAGCACCTGCGGCCTGCCGCTCGGCAAGTGAAACTGGCTCCGTCCGGCATTGATCCACATGTTGGTGTCGGACACCATCAGGTAGGGATCGCGGGTCAGTCCAAGCCCGGTCACGTAGAACAGCGTGGCGAGGCGCTGGTCCGGGACCTGGATGTTGACGTGCTCGAAATGGATCGCGTTGCCGAGATCTTCTGCGGATCGATCGAATTGTTGCGGCATGGATATGCTCTGGCTGGGGGGACTGAGAGGTCGATACTAGAGCAGAATTTCCGCCGGCCGAAACTGTTCGCCGATCACATCTTGGGGGCAGGGGCATGAGGTCCTCTGCCGCCTTGCCGTGGCAGCCAGTCCCTGTAATCTGGCCAGAACATATGAATATGGGAAGGGATCGATGGGAGGAGTTTTGGAGGGCGTGCGCGTCCTCGATTTCGGGCGCTATATCGCAGGGCCCTATTGCGCGACCTTGCTGGCCGAATTCGGCGCCGAGGTCATCCGCGTGGAAAAGCGCGACGGCAGCGAGGACCGCTTCGTGGCGCCGGTCGGCGAGGGCGGCGAAGGCGCGCTGTTCCTGCAGGTCAACCGCAACAAGAAGTGCATCACGCTCGATCCGATGAAGCCGGAAGGGCAGGAGGTGATGCGCCGCCTGATCGCGACCGCGGACGTCGTTGTCGCCAATCTGCCGCCGCAGACCCTGCGCGCGATGAAGCTCGACTACGACTCCTTGAAGGCGATCAAGCCCGACATCATCCTGACGACCGCCACCGCGTTCGGCGGGCCGGGGCCATGGTCCGACCGCGTCGGCTTCGATGGCGTCGGCCAAGTCATGTCGGGCTCGGTCTACATGACCGGTGCCGGCGACCCGCCATATCGGGCCGCGGTGAACTGGGTCGATTTCGGCACGGCGCTGCATTGTGCGTTCGGGACGCTCGCAGCCCTGATCGAGCGCGGCAAATCCGGACGCGGGCAGATCGTCGAGGGCGCGCTGCTCGCCACCGCGCTGTCCTTCACCAATGCGACGCTGATCGAGCAGGCGGTCATCAACGTCAACCGTGTTCCGACCGGCAATCTCGGCCAGACCGCAGCGCCGGCCGACATCTACCGCACCAAAGACGGTTGGGTGCTGTGCCAGGTCACGGGGCATCCGCTGTTCAAACGCTGGGCGAAGCTGATGGGTGAGGAGGACCAGTGGCTGAATGATCCGCGCTTTGCCGACGACATCAGCCGCGGCAACAACGGTCCCGTCATCAGCGCGCGGATGGCGCGCTGGTGCGCCGAGCGCACCACGCAGGAGGCTGTCGACACTCTGGGCAAGGCCATGATTCCGACCGGGCCTGTCCTCAGCCCGCAACAGGCGCTGGACCATCCGCATATTCGCGCCGCCGGCTTCATGCAGGAGGTCGAATATCCCGGCCTGCCGAAACGCGCACCCGTCGCCCGCGCTGCCGTCCGGCTGTCGGAAACGCCCGGCGAGATCGCATCGCGTCCGCCGACGCTCGGCGAGCATACCGACCTCGTCCTGAAGGAGCTTGGCTACGACGTGGCTGCAATCGCGGCGCTTCGGCAGGGCGGGATCGTCTAGGAAGCGCGCGCCTCACGCCAGGAGATTTTCGTTGAGGACTCCGGTGGTCGTCAATACCATGGCAAGGTATTGATCGATCAGGCGTTCGACCGACGTGGCGGGGATGGTGGCAGGTTCAAAGAGAGCGCGTGGAGGCAGCGGCCGCGTCAAGCTCGAGGAGGTCGCCCGCAAGGCCAATGTCTCGACCGCGACCGTCTCGCGCGCCTTCAACGAACCCGACAAGGTCTCCGAAGAGGTCAGGCAGAGGGTCAAGGACGCCGCACGCGCGCTGAACTGGATTCCCAATGCTGCCGGACGGGCGCTGGCCTCGCGCCGGACGCATATCGCCGGCGCCATCATTCCCACCCTGGACGATGAAATCTTCGCCCACCAGATCGGCGGCATGCAGACCGTCTTCAGCGAACGCGGCTTCACGCTGTTCCTGGGTTGCTCGAACTATGATCCGGACGAGGGCTTGAGGCAGGCCGAAGCAATGCTTGCGCGCGGTGTGGAAGCAATTGCCGTGGTCGGCGAAAATCATCCCCCCGAGCTTTTTGACGCGCTCAACTCGCGTGGCATTCCGTATGTGGTGACGTACTCCTACAACAAGCTGTCACCGCATCCGTGCATCGGCTTTGACAATCGCGCCGCGTTCAGCCGCATGACGGAGCATCTGCTGTCGCTGGGCCATCGCCGGTTTGCCGCCATCTTCCAGCCCGACACCAACAACGACCGCGTGAAGGAAAGGCTTCGCGGCGTCAGCGAAGCGCTCGCGGCCGCGGGTTTGGAAATTGCCGCGCAGGATCTGATGATGGGTCCCTCGACGCTGGAGTTCGGCGCGGCCAGCTTTGCCGGATTGATGACGCAAGCCGTCGACGTTCGGCCGACCGCGATCGTTTGCGGCAACGACAATCTGGCGCTCGGTGCGTTGATGGCTGCGCGGGAATGCGGCCTGGACGCGCCCGGGGATTTTTCGATCACTGGCTTCGATGATCTTGCGATTTCATCGCGCTTTTCTCCGGGGCTTACGACGATGAAGGTCGACAATCAGGAGATCGGCGTCCTGGCGGCCAACGAGCTCCTTGCCGTGATCGCGGGCCGGCAAGCGCAGGCGCAGTCCCGCGAAGTCGTGCCTGTTCTGAAAATCCGCGACAGCGCAGGTCACGCCAGGGGCGCCTGATCCCGCAGAGAGCGGTCGTCTCTTCGAGAGCGCGCATCGACCCGCCAAGAGGGCTGCTTCCCTCTCAAAGGGCTGCTTGACTCCTTATATGTAAGCGCTTACATAGCCGCGTTTTAAACGCCATGAGAGCAACCGGCGGGCCCCTCGCCGGATGAGACGGAGGAAACGACAATGCGGAATAGCGTTTTGCGGTGGGCCAGAAACTGTTCGATGGCGGTTTCGCTGCTCTTGCCGATGATGGGAACGGCGAGCCCGGCAGCCGCCGAGGAGAAGCTCGTGGTCTGGTGGAACAAGGGCTACTACAAGGCCGAGGAAGACGCGCTGCTCGCCGTCATCAAGAAGTTCGAGGCCAAGACCGGGGTCAAGGTCGAGCTGTCGCAATATGCGACGCAGGACATGATGCCGAAGCTGGTGGCGGCGCTCGATGCCGGCAGTCCTCCCGACGTGACCTATGCGGACACCTACCATTTCCAGGGCGCCGGCAAGTGGGCCTCCGAAGGCAAGCTGGTCGATCTCGGCTCCGTGCTCGCACCGATCAAGGGCGAGTTCTCCCCGCAGTCGCTCGAAACGGTCATGCTGTACAACGACAAGACCAAGGCGAAGGCCTATTACGCCTTCCCGCTGAAGCAGGCGACGCTGCACCTGCATTATTGGAAGGACATGCTGGAGGAGGGAGGTCTCAAGGAGACCGACATCCCGAAAGACTGGAAGGGCTACTGGTCGTTCTGGTGTGACAAGGCGCAACCGGCCGTGCGCAAGGCGTCCGGCAAGCGCATCTACGGCGTCGGCCATCCGATGGGCGTCGACGCCACCGACAGCTTCATCTCGTTCCTGGTGTTCATGGACGCCTACAACGTCGTGCTGGTCGACGACAACGGCAAGCTCCTGGTCGACGATCCCAAGGTGAAGGCGGGCCTCGTCGCCGCCATGACGGACTATGTCGAGTTCGCCGCGAAAGGCTGCACGCCGCAATCGGCGACGAGCTGGAAGGATCCCGACAACAACGTCGCCTTCCACAACAAGACGACGATCATGACGCACAATTCGACGGTTTCGCTCCCCGGCAAATGGCTCGACGACGCCGGCAACGAGACGCTCACCGCCGAGCAGCGCGACGAAGCCAAGAAGAACTATAATGACCGCATCCGCACCATGGTCTGGCCCAACAAGCCGGATGGTACGCCGGTCCACACCCGCGCCTCCGTGGTGGTCGGCCTGATCTTCGAGCAGGCCAAGAACAAGGACCGCGCCAAGGAGCTCGTCTCGTTCCTGCTGCGCGACGAGAACCTCCAGCCCTATGTCGAAGGCGCCCTCGGTCGCTGGTTCCCGGTCAAGACGGCCGCACAGAAGTCCGCCTTCTGGGACGGCGACGTTCATCGCCGCGCCGTGCGCGACCAGTTCTTCGCCGGTGTCGGCGGCTACGAGATGAGCAAGAACTACAAGTTCACCACCCTGAACAACGAGAACGTCTGGATGAAGGCCGTGAACGCCATCGTCACCAACAAGGTGCCGGTCGACAAGGCCGTCGACGACATGATCGCGCGCATCAAGGAAGTGGCCGGCAACTGACCGCCGGCCCGAACAGCCACGCTCACGCGTTGCAAGACGCGTGAGCGGCAGGCTCCTGCCTGTCAACAATTTCAACCCTGGGAGCCGATTTGTGACCGCAACCGTCAAGGGCATCATTCCGGTGATGCTGACGCCGTTCACCGAAGCCGACGCGATCGACTATGCGGGCCTCGAAAAGCTCGTCGAATGGTACATTGCCAATGGCGCGGATGCGCTGTTCGCCGTGGCCCAGTCGAGCGAGATGCAGTTTTTGAGCCTCGAGGAGCGCGTCGCGCTGGCGCGCTTCGTCGTGCGGCAGGCGGCGGGCCGGGTGCCCGTCATCGCGTCAGGCCACGTCAGTGAATCCCGCGACGATCAAGTGACCGAGCTGACCTCCATCGCCGCGACCGGCGTGGACGGACTGGTGCTGGTGACGAACCGGTTCGATCCGAAGGGGCAGGGCGGAACGGTCTTCATGGACAATCTGCGCCATCTGCTCGACGCGCTGCCCGCCGATCTTCCGCTCGGCCTCTACGAATGTCCCGCGCCGTTCCGGCGGCTCATGTCCGACGACGAGCTGGCGTTCTGTGCCGAGAGCGGGCGCTTCGCGATCCTCAAGGACGTGTCCTGCGACCTCGAGACCGTGAAGCGTCGCGTGGCGCTGACGAAAAACTCCTCGCTCGCCATCGTCAATGCCAATGCGGCGATCGCCTTCGACGCCATCAGAAGCGGATCCGCCGGCTTCACCGGCGTGTTCACGAACTTCCATCCCGATCTCTACAAATGGCTGTTGACCGACAGCGCGCGGCATCCGGCGCTGGCGGACGATCTCTCCGTCTATCTCGCGCTCGCGGCGATGGCCGAGCCGATGGGATATCCCAAGCTGGCCAAGCTGTACCATCAGAGGCTCGGCACGTTCGCCTGCGCCCACAGCCGGACCATCGATTTCGACATCCGTGAGCGCTTCTGGGCGCTCGATGCACTGCTCGACAAGATCATGCAGGGGCAGGCGAGCTTCCGCGCAAGGATCGCGGCCACGCGCTGATGGCGGCCGTTGCCATCTCGATGATGTGAGGGTAACCGCCGCGCGAGGGCTGTCCCTCGAGCGATTGCGGGCCGACCGTGATTACGGCCGTGCGCCTAGAGCGAGCTGCCGCCGCAGATGACGAGCTGCTGTCCGGTGATGGCCGCAGCCTCCGGCGAAAGCAGGAACGCCACCGCGTGCGCGACTTCCTCCGGACGAATGAAGCGGCCGATCGGTGGCAGTTTTGGCGCGACATTGGCGCGCGTCGGGTCTTTCAGCATCGGTGTCTCGGTTGCGGCGGGCGCAACGACGTTGACCGTGACTCCGCGCGGCGCGAGCTCGATGGCCCAGGATCGCGCGAGCGCCACCAGCGCCGCTTTGGTCGCGGCGTATTGACCGCGGCCGGCCGCGCCCGAGGCGGTGCGGCTGCCGATGAGGACGATGCGTCCTCCTTTCGGCAAGCGCGGCGCCAGCGCGTCGGCGAGACGCGCGGCGACATCGACATGCAGTCGCCACATCGCGGCGCCGTCGTCATGGTCGAGCGATCCGAGCTCGCCGACCTTGAGCATGCCGGCCGCGTGAACGAGCGCGGTTGGCGCGACGCCTGCGACGGCGTTTGCGATGTTATCGACCTCCCCGAGATCGAGCGAGAGGTGATCGAAGGCCGGATGGTCGAATGGCGCGGGACGCCGGCTGATGCCGGTGACGCGCCAGCCATCGCGCAGCAGCCGTTCGACGATCGCAGCGCCGATCCCTGAGCTGGCGCCCGTGACGAGCGCGTGCGGCCTCTTGTCCATGGTCTCAGTCCCTGATGGCGCGTTTCACCCATGGCTCTGTCACGCGTACATATTTGATCGCGCGGCGATGGAAGGTGAAGGCCATGTGGATCGCCCCGTCGGCGGTCTCCTTGACCGAAGGGTAGGACAGTTCGCGATTGGTCTGATCGCGTGAATTGTTGGTCATGCAAAGGCCGTCACCGGTCTCGACATTGCGCTTGCTCCACGTCCGCCCGCCGTCGGCGGAGACGGCCAGCGTCATCGGCGCCCGCGGCGCGCCCCAGAACGCGGTGCGTTCGTCCGTCGTCTTGCCGTCGCCGGCGAGCACGGGCGGCAAATCGTCCTCGATCTCGTCATAGAGCGAGAGGCGGCGCCCGGTCGCATCCCTGGCGCTGGAGTCGTTGAAGACCAGCGCGAGATGACCGTTGCCAAGTCGCGTGACCTGGATCGAGGAGTTGTTGTTGGGCAGCACGGTCTGGACCGGCACCGACCAGGTGCGGCCGTGATCGGTGGACCGGCTCTGATAGATGTTGTCCGCCCAGCGGCTGCGGTAAAGGGCGATCAGCGAGCCGTCGTCGAGCCGCGCGATGCACATATGCACGCAGCCGCGGCTGCCGGGGACGTCGATGTCGCGCCAGGTCGCGCCGGAATCGGACGAGATCTTCACCGCGCTGGTGTCCTCGTCGCCGTTCCATTTCCGACCCGGGGTGCTGTGGCAATAGAACACGGGCAGCAGCCAGTCGCCATTGTCGAGCACGACGATCGGCTGCCGGATGAAGGTGCCGCGGCCGCGCTGCTCGGGAAACAGCGTCTCGATCGGGCCCCAGTTCTTGCCGTTGTCGCGGGAGAGGCGGCGGCGGATCAGCGCGGTGTCCTGGTTTCCCGCCAGCTGCGCCGTCCACATCAGCCACAGCGTGCCGTCAGGTGCGGGAAACAGCACCGGGTTCTGCTCCGAACGTCCGTTGTCGTCGGACAGCTTTTCGGCGGGAGACCACTGCGTCGCGCCGCGGGCGAGGCACGAAAAATAGACCGAGATGTCCGACATGCCCTCCTGCGTGCCGCCGAACCAGACGCAGGCCAGATCGCCGTTCGCGAGCGGCATCAGATTGGCGGCGTGGTTCTGCACGCAAGGCGAGGGAATGAAAGCGTCGGACCGGTCGGGATCGCCGGCGGCCGGGCGAACGACGCCGTCGGCGGCGGTCCCGATGTCGGTGGTCACGATCTCGGTATCGATGATCATGTCGAAGTCCTTTCCATCAATGCATTTGGCTGCGACGTCGCGTCGGCGGCCGGAGCGCGGCCCATCACCAGGCGCTCGACCGCCATCACCACCAGCGGTGTCGCGGCCGCGACATACATGTTGTCGACCCCGAAGGGGTTTCCGAGCATGTACCAGGCCGTCGTCGAGATCGCGGCGCCGATCAGGCCCGCGGTGGCGCCGCGGTTGCTGGCAAACAGCGGCAGATAGAATCCCATCATCGCGATGATGGTGATCGACAGGCGCAGCGCGCGCGTGAAGAACGACAGCTTGAGGATTTCCGGGATGAAGAAGACGAAGACCAGCGGTGCAATGCCGATCGCCACCGAGAACAGGCGGGTCATCTTCAGCTCCCGCTCCGGCGTCGGCTTCCAGTAGGGGACGTAGAAGTCGCGGACCACCAGCGAGGCGATCGCGAGCGCAACCGTGCAGACGCTGACGAAGATCGAGGCGACGAGCGAGGTCGTCACGAAAGCCGAGGCCAGCGGCGGCATCTTCTCCAAAAACACCGGCAGCGCGTAGAGGCTGTTCATGTCGGGATAGAGGAATTTCGCGGCGACGCCGATCAGGGCGAGCAAGAATCCGAGCGGCAGGCAGAACGCCGCCGCATAGAAGGTGGCCCTGCGCGCGTCATCGGCGCTCGGCGTCGATGAGATCGCCTGCACGATGAACTGGGTCGAGAAGATCGCGCCGACGGTGCCGAAGGTCCAGGCGAAGATGGTCGCAAAGCCGATCTTGCCGTCCCAGCTGAAGTAATAGGCGGGCAGCTTGGCCTGGATCGGCGCGATGCCGCCGGTCAGCGACATCGCAACCGAGAATATGATGACGATACCGACGACCTTGATGGCGCTGTGCAGGATCGTCACCCAGGCGACGCCCTTCAGCCCGCCGAACACGTAGTAGAAGGTGCTGACCACGGCGATGATGCACATCGCAACAGGCATGCTGACATGCAGTGCGGTGGCGATTGCGGCCGCGCCGCTCACATAGTTGCCGACGTTCACGAGCAGCAGCGCGTAGATCATGATCACCGACACCGTGAGCATGGTCGACTTGCCGTATTTCTGCGCGATCGCCGCCGAGATGGTGTATTCGCCGGAACTGTAGAGCTTCTTCACCATCAGGAACCCGAACAGCAGGAAGCCGATCGAGGCGCCGAGCACAGCCCACCCCGCCGCTATGCCCGACTGAAACGCTTCCTGCGCCGTGCCGACGGTCGATTTGGCGCCGACGAATTCGGACATCATCAGCACGCCGACGACCACCGCCGGCATCGCGCGTGCGCCCGTCATGAACTGATCGCTGGTCCTGCTGCGCAGCCTGAACGTGAGCCAGGACGTGAAGGCGATGTAGGCGACGATCATCGCGACGATGAGCGTGCTGTCGCCATTGAGGATGGCTTGCATCGATGACGTTTCCTCTGGTGGCGCGGATGCGGTGTTGTGAGCCCGCTTGGTCCCGCTGCATGTTGTTCGGAATACGAACAATTGTTCTTTAATTTCATTATTCCTGCCCGCACGTCCCGCGTCAAGCGCGCGCAGCGGTGCGGTGCTGCAACGCGCCCGGTCGGGCAGTCATCGCCGCTGCATGTTCAAAGGGTTGCAGGCCAAAGAAAAAGTGTCGGTGGGACAGTGCGGCGGGACGGTCGGCGCACGGCCGACGTCATGCGCAGGGAATCCGAGGTCCTGCCGTTCCGGGGTCAGTTCGACTTCAGCGCCACCTTGGCGACCTCGGCCATCCAGCTGGACGCGACGGGCAAAATCGCGTCGTTGAAATCGTAGCGCGGGCCGTGCAGCTCGGCGCCGTCGCGCAATTCACCGTTGCCGATCCAGGCGAAGGCGCCGGGGCACTGCTTGAGGAAGAAGGCAAAATCCTCGCCGGCCATGCTCGGCGCGAGATCGCGTCGCACCTCGGTCTGCACCCTCTCCGCGGCAAGGCGCGCCAGGCCCGCCTCGGCAGGCGTGTTGACCACCACGCCGACGCCCATGACGATTTCGGGCGTGACCTTGACGCCGAAGGTCGTTGCAATGCCTGCGCAGACCTCTCCGATCCGCGCCAGGATGACGTCCTTCACCGCGTCGCGATGATACCGCAGCGTGCCGCCGATGGTGACGCGTCCCGCGATCTGGTTGCGCGCCGTGCCGCCTTCGAGCGTACACAGCGAGAGCACGGCGGTGTCGAGCGGATCGATGCTGCGCGACACGACCGATTGCAGCGCCACGATCAGGTGTCCCGCCGCCATGACGGGATCGCGGGTCAGATGCGGCATGCCGGCATGTCCGGCATGGCCGTCGATGGTGATGCTGACGCGTCCGCCGGAAGCCATCACGACGCCGTCATGGACCGCGATGGTGCCGGCTGCGAGCCCCGGCCAGTTGTGGAAGCCGAACACCCGCGTCATCGGAAAGCGGTCGAACAGGCCCGCCCCGACCATCGCGCGCGCGCCGCCAAGGCCTTCCTCGGCCGGCTGGAAGATGAAGTCGACGGTACCGCTCCAACTGGTGTCGGCCACCAGCAGCGCGGCCGCGCCGAGCAGCGAGGCGGTGTGCCCGTCATGCCCGCAGGCATGCATCACGCCTGATGTCGTCGAGGCGTAGGGCAGGCCGGTGTCCTCGGTGATCGGCAGCGCATCCATGTCGGCGCGCAGGCCGACGCGGCCCTGCGCCGCCCCTCGCGTCAGCGTCGCAACCACGCCGTGGCCGCCGATGCCCGCTTCGAAGGGAATGCCGAGCTCGGCGAGCTTGTCCCGCACGAAGGCCGAGGTGGCCTTCTCGTGGAGGCCCAGTTCCGGGTGGGCATGCAGATGCCGGCGCCACTGGGTCAGTTTCTGGTGCAGCTCGGGGGGCAAGGCGGGGATCTTTCGCAAGGAGGGCCGGCTAATGCCAGCATAGCCGAATATTGAGCCGACCCGTCAAGCGCCTGCGAGTGTCTCGCGTGCAGCAACATCGTCATGGCCGGGCATAGCCGTCCGAAGGACGGCGTCGCTTCCGCTCGCCATAGCCGTCCGAAGGACGGCGTCGCTTCCGCTCGCCTATGACCCGGCCATCCACGTCTTGCTTCGGCCATGACGAATTGCCCTACGGCGAGAGTTTCGCCAGCCCTTTCCAGTCGAAGCTGATGCCATGGCCCGGACGGTCCGGCGCCAGCGCCTTGCCGTCCTCGAGCACCAGCGGGTGCTCGATATACTTGTCCAGCCCGAATCCATGCGCTTCCAGATACGAGCGGTTCGGGCAGGCCGCGAGCAGATGCACCGTGATGTCGTGCGCGCCGTGGCTGGTGACCGGGAGATTGAACGCCTCCGCCAGCCGCGCGATCTTCATGAACGCACTCACGCCACCGCAATTGGTGACGTCAGGCTCCGGATAGGATACCGCGCCGGCGACGATGTAGTTCTTGAACTCCCACAGCGAGCGCAGATTCTCGCCGGCCGCGATCGGCACGCCGCCGGCCTGCATGATGCGGGCATGGCCCGCGACGTCGTCGGGGATAACAGGCTCCTCGAGCCAGGTGAGGTCGTAGGGGACGAAGGCGCGGGCGGCGCGGATCGCGTCCTCGACCGTCCATTTCATGTTGGCGTCCGCCATCAGCGGAAAGCCGTCGCCGAGATGTTTGCGCATGGCCGCGACGCGCGCGACGTCGGATTTGAGATCGGGCCGGCCGACCTTCATCTTGATGGCGCGAAAGCCCTTGGCGAGATTGCCGTCGGTCTGCGCGAGCAGCGCCTCGACCGAGAGATCGAGGTCGATGCCGCCGGCATAGCAGGGCACGTGCGCATCGAAGCCGCCGAGCAGGCGGAACAGCGGCAATTTCGCGCGCCGCGCCTTCAGGTCCCACAACGCGATGTCGAGCGCGGACAGCGCCAGCACTGCCGGTCCGCCGCGGCCGCCATAATGCAAGCCCCACCAGACGTGATGCCAGATCGCCTCAGTATCGTCGGCCTCGCGGCCCTCGATCAACGGCGGGATCTCGCGCTTGAGGATGTCGGCCGTCGCCCCGCCATTGCGGCCGACCGTGTAGGTGTAGCCGGCGCCCTCGGCGCCATCGGCATCGCGGATGCGGCAGGTGATCAGCTCGAACGCCGCGATCTCGCCATGCGTTGAGTCCGACAGCGTGACGGGCAGGGGAATCCGGTAGAACCCGGTCTCGATTGTCGAGATGCGTGCCATGTTTCCTTCCTGCTTTTCCTTGCAGGCTAGGCCGGCAGGCATCGGCGGGCAACCGCGGGCGATGCAGGGCAGTTCTGTAGGATGGGTAGAGCGAAGCGAAACCCATCATCTTCGTTACCGCGGCGATGGGTTTCGCTGCACTCTCCCCATCCTGCGGACGACTTCATGCGAAGAAACGACGCAGCTCCGCCGCAACGCGAATCGGGGCGCCTTCGTTGTCTGCCGCGATGTGTCCGGCGCCCTTGAATTCAACGCGCGTCGCGTTCGGCAGGATCGCGGCGAGAGCATCGAGGGCGGTGGCGAGATAGCCCTGGCTCCGATCGCCGCCAAGCAGCAGCGTTTCCGTGCTCAAGCTCCTGAAGCGGTCAAGATCGCCGGCTTTCTCCGCAATCAGCTCGATGTCGTAGTGGACCGTGGGGATGAGCGTGGCCAGAGGCGGCCCGTTGCCAACGGCCGCGTTGGGACGGAGCCGCATCATCATGGCGAAGAACGATTTAAGGACAGGCGCAGGGAGCCTTGTCATGATCTCGTTGTCGCCGGTGCCTTTGAGCACGGCAACAAGGGCGCCCGGCAGATCCCCCTTCGCCAGGGCCGCCTCATAGCCAGCGGCCCAGTAGCGCGGCTGGACCCCGCCGAATTCGAGCGGCGGCTCGTAAAGCGTGAGGCGCGCGATCGCCGGATTGGCGAGCGCGGTGTGCATGGCAACCAAGGCCCCGGCGCTCAATGCAAACACATTTCGTGCGCCCGTCTCGGCGAGAAGCCGGCCGAGATCATCGATCTCGGTCGCCATGCAGTGGTCGGGCCGGAACGGTCCGCTCAGACCACGACCGCGGCGGTCCGGAATGAGAACGGTGAAGCGGTTGGCCAGCGCTGCGCCAAGGTCAGTAAAGCTCGCTGCGCTCTGCAGCGCGCCATGGAGCAGCACCAGTCCGGGGCCTGAGCCCAGTTGCCGATATCCAACGACGGTGCCGTCATTGGCGACAAATGATCTCTCTGAGCTCACGCGCGACGCGTCTCACCGCATCGTCGCGAGCTGCACGGCCAGCGCGCAGGCACGATCGTATTCGTCGAGGTTGATCCATTCGTCGATCGTGTGCGCCTCGTTCTGGCCGGCGCCGAAGGTCACGGTGGGAACGCCGTGGCGGACCATCCAGTTGGCATCGAGGCCGCCATTGGCGGTGCGGACGTTCGGGGTGCCGCCGACCGCGGACACCGCCTCGACCGCGCGTTTGACGACGGGGAGATTGTCCTTCATGCGGAACGGAAAATAGTCGGTCTCGGCCTTGAACTTGACCTTGCCGGATTTGCCCTGCGCGTTCGTCACCTTCTTGGCGGCCTTCTCGAACGCGGCCTTGTAGGCCTTGGTGATCTCCTTGAAGAACTTTCCGTCGTGGCTGCGGCTCTCGCCGCGCACATGGACGTAGTCGGTGACGACGTTGGTGGCATCGCCCGCCGGGCGGCCCTCGCCGCCGGTGACGGGGCCGACATTGCTGGTGCCTTGGCTCTTGCCCTTCACGACCTTGCCGAACCAGCCGCCGGACTTCACGTCTGCAAGCGCGAGCGCCATGATCATGGTCGAGGAGATGCCGCGCTCCGGTGCAACGCCGGCATGCGAGGCGCGGCCGAAGATCTCGACATTCCAGCGGTCCGCGCCGACGGCGCCGATGATGACGTTGGAGGCCGAGCCGCCGTCATAGTTGAAGGCCATCGCCGGCGAGCCGAGCTCGTCCAGCTTGACGTGGCGGGCGCCGTAGAGCCCGCTCTCCTCGCGCACGCAGAACAGCAGCGTGATCGGGGGATGATCGAGCTTCTGCTTGGCGAGCTCGGCGGCCAGCGTCACCAGCACGCCGCAGCCGCAGCGGTTGTCGCCGCCGAGCGCGGTCTTGGCCTCGTTGACGATCTTGCGGCCGGATTTCTTCGGCTTGGCGCCGGCGCACAGCGGCACGGTGTCCATGTGGGTCATGAACATGATGCGCGGCTGGTTGTGCAGCGCGCCGCGGCCGGGCAGGTCGACGATGAGGTTGCCGGTCTCGGTCGGCACGGGAATGCGGGTGTTGGCGTCGTCGAGCCGGATCGCCTTGGCCGGCACGCCGCTCTCCTTCAGCGCGGCGGTGAGCTCACGCCCGATCGCCGCCTCCTGTCCGGTGACGCCCTCGACGGAGAGGAAGCGCATGAGGCGGTCGGTGGCGGCTTTGGTGTCGACAGGCATGAGATGGTCCTTTGATGCACGGTACGCGTCAGCATCCTTCGCTGCGCCGTGTTTCGCAAGGCCTCTCGGACAGTCCGGTGAATTTAGGGCGGGGCAAGGACGACCGCATCAAAGCCACGGCGGCTGCTTGCGGCGGCGCGTCGAACACGACGCGCCGCCTTTGGCACAGCAATCAGTATCGCGCGACGAGCGGGGTGAGGGCAGAATTGAATCGCCAATTCACGCCCAGCATGACGGTTTGCATGTTCTGCCGGACGGTGGCCGGGAAGAAGGGAGTAGCACATCCGGGATTGCTGGTGCAGTTCAGGGTGTAGCCGTTCGTTCCAAAGTCGAAATAATTGTATTCGGCCTTCAACGACAGGTTTGGCAGCAGCGCATATTCGAGGCCGGCGCCGACGACGAATCCCGTCACATCGCGCGACCCCTTGAAATCAACCGAGAAGGCGGCGAAATCGGTCTGCGTCATCTGATAATTGAAGTGGGCGAAGGCGGCGCCGCCCTTGGCGTAAAACAGCACGCGATCGAAGGCGTAGCCGATGCGGCCGGTCGCGGTGGCGACGCGATCGAGTTGGGTCGTCAGCAGGAAGCCGGCGGCGCCGCCCGGAATCAGTGTCGTGCTGGTGTCCTTCATGTCGGCCCAATCGAACTGGCCTTCGAGGCCGACCACGAGGGAGCCGACCTGATAGTCGCAGCCGCCCTGCACACCGGCGAGCCAGCCGCTGTTGTGATTGGCGGTGAATGCTTGCTCGACGATGGGCTGCTGCTCGTTGACCCCGCGGCCGCCGCCGCCATTGCCGCCGACATAGCAACCGGTCCAGGAGAAGGCCGGGGCCGCAGGCGCCGCCTTGTACGGCATCGACACGTCCGCCGCCATGGCCGAGGTCAACGTCGAAACGGCCAGCGCAATGGCGCTGAAAAGGGTTTTGGTGGTCATGCGAGGATCTTCCTTCAACTAACGGCAATGGCGCCTGAGGCGCATCGTGCGTGTCGGCATCGCACAGGCCAGCGACTTCATCTGGTGAGTTGTCCGACTTCGCGATCCGGTCACAATATCCGGCGAGTCACGCGGCGGCTGTAACCACCGGGTCACAGTGGAAATAACGGCCACTGCAGGTTGCGACTTTTCACAGAGGCTGGCGCGACAGGAAGAATCGGGAAGTTCGGTGACAGTGCGCTGAGCTGGGCGTAGCTGGCCGACTGCACGCGACGTCATCGCCAGGGAAAATGAAGCATCCGCTGCGCCACGCTGTTGTGCGAGGCTACTTTACGCGGTGCGCGTATAGGCCAGGAAGATCAGCGCGCCCAGAAGTAGCGCCGCCGCCATGAACAGCAGCACCGCCGGCAGCCCCGCGAATGCCGCCACCGCGCCCGTCATCGACTGCATCAGGGCGGCGCCGAGGAAGAAGGCGAGGTTGATCGCCGCGAGCGCCTTGCCCGCGGTTTGCGCATCGACCAGCTGCCGCGACATGCTGAACAGCAGCGGCTGGGCGGAGGTCGCAAGGCCGATAAGCACGAACAGCACGAGGTCGTATTGCGGCGGCATCACGGGCACGCCGAACAGGGTCGAGACCGCATAATGCGGCGCCCCCAGCGCCATCAGCGCCAGCAGCAGCGCCCCGACCATATGCGTGCCCGCCACCAGCTCGCGGCGGCGACTGAGCCTGCGGTCGATCATGCCGATGCACAGGGGACCTGCGATCATCGCCAGCGTGAACGCGCCGAGCTGGTTGCCGGCCTCGACCCGCGTCAGTCCCTTGACCTCCATCAGCCAAGGTCCGCCCCACAGGCCGCGCAGCACCAGCGAAGTCGCAAGCGACACCAGCGCCAGCGCGATCAGGCCACGCAGGGGGCGCGAGAGTCCGAGCCTGAGCACCTCGATCATCTGCGACAGCGGCGAGGACTCGTCCTTGTGCTCGGCCGGTTGCCTCGGCACCAGCAAGAACACCGCGAGCGCGACGAGGACGCCGCCGAGCGCGGAGATCCAGAATCCGGCGCGCCAGCCGTAATGATCGACCACGAAGGCGAGCGGGCTCGATGACAGCAGCATGCCGATATTGCCGATCGAGAGGATCGCGCCGGACCACAGCCCGAACCGCGCCGCCGACAGTTGCTTGGCCGCCAGCGTCATCGGGCACATCAGCATGCCCGATGTCGCGATGCCGAGCATCACCTGCCCGACCGCGAAGCTTTCGGGCCCCGTCGCGAATCCCGACGCGATGGCGCCGATCACGGTTCCCATAAGCAGGCTCAGCGACACCGGCCGGACGCCGAAGCGATCCATCGCAGCGCCGACCGGAATCTGCGCGGCGGCAAAGGCAAAGGGATAGACCGAGGTGAGGCTCGCCAGCGCCTGCGGCTCGATGTGGAAATCCGCCGCCATCAGGTCAAGGCTGACGGCGGGAATCGTGCGCAGCAAGGTCGAGAGCATGTGCCCGCAGGCGAGCGCAAGCAGCGCAAAGATCAGCGCGCGGGTGCCATCTCCCGCGTTATCAGTGGCAACCGCACTCATCAGCGTCCCGTCCCGGCGAGGGTTTCGGCCGGGTTACACGATTGGCGGGACGGTGCCAATGGGGTCTTCCGGACCTTCGTTCCTCGTTGAAGGCAAGCCGGACATCGCTGACATCCGTGCGAACGCCGGTTGGCCGACACGCTTGCCGCTGAAACTGCGATTCGTCGTTACGTCGTCAGTTGATGACGAGCGCTATTCAATTCTTGCATTCCGATTTATCGAAGCAAAGGTTCGATTGCTCGAGTCTGGAAAAGTCCTCTGTTGCGATGAATACGAGGAGCCCGAGCAGAACCATTGCCGCGATGTTGGAACGCATGCTGGGGCGGTTCTCGACAGTGGCGCGATGGTGTTCGAACTTCGAGAGGTCGAGCATGCGCAAGATGTTGTCGGGCCGTGCATCATCAACCGGATCTCTGCCGCCTCCTGATCGCGTCCGAAACGGTACGACATTTCCCCGGTGGTTCGGTTGATCAGCCTTCATCTCGCGCCTCGTTCCCATCAAGCAGCGCTTGCTGAATTTCAATGATAAGGCCTGACTTGAGGCGAGCGATCCTGAAATTCACGCGCGCTGGCGCAATTCAGCGTGATGCCGCGGTGACCTCTCACGTCCCTCCATTTCGTTTCTGTTTGTTTCTGCCTGTCCTTCGTTGGACGGCTTTGATTGAGCGACTGCGTTCTACAGCGAGCGAACATGAAAATTTGTACAGATTTTCGCACGCGATCGTCATTTTGACGCTGGGATTTTGTCCGCGATACTTCCAATCCGAGGCGGCGGTTTCACCTGCAATCAGTCGGCTTATCTGAAGGCAGGTACAAACAGTTAGAGGGCCATCAATTTGTCAACGCGACCGAAGCTCAGCGTTGCGCTGTTTGGAATCCTTGCAATAGCCGTGGTGGCGTATGGCGTTTGGTATGAGCTCCTCGGGGGCGTCAAGCCAGCCGCAGCGGCCGCCCAAAGCGCTGCCAGTCAGGCCGCGGCGAAGATTCCCGTCACCTCGTTCGTAGTGAAGAAGGCCGACTTTCCCGTGCGCGCCTACGGTCTCGGAGTCGTCTCGCCGTTCAAGACGGTGACGGTCAAGAGCCGCGTCGACGGTCAGATCATCAAGGTGTTCTTCAAACAGGGGCAGATGGTGAAGGAGGGCGATCCACTTCTGGAGATCGATCAACGCCCCTTTACCGCGGCTCTCGAGCAGGCGGTGGCGAAGAAGGCCCAGGACGAGGCCAATCTGAGGAACGACCGGTTGAACCTGGAGCGCTTTCAGAAGCTCGCGAAGCAGCAATTCGAGACCCAGCAAAATCTCGATACCCAGCAGGCCCTGGTCGATCAGATGATCGCGCAGGTGAAGGGCGACCAGGCCGCCATCGACAATGCGCAGACCAATCTCGGTTACACCTCGATCAAGGCGCCGATCAGCGGACGAACGGGTTTCCGGCTGGTTGACCCCGGCAACATCGTGCATGCCGCGGATACGACGGGGATCGTCACCATCGCCCAGCTGCAGCCGATTGCCGTGCAGTTCACGGAACCTGAAGAGCAATTGCAGGCCATCGACAAGGCCTTTGACGCCGGCGAGGTGCCGGTCGAGGCGCTGACCTCGGACGGAACCAGGACACTGTCGCAAGGCAGGCTCGTGGTCATGGACAATTCGGTGAACCAGGCCACCGGGACCATCAGCCTGAAAGCGCGCTTCGACAACAAGGACAATGCGCTGTGGCCCGGCCTGTCGGTCACCACGCGGATGCTGATCGATACGCGCAAGGACGTCATCGTCGTGCCGCAGGATGGCGTGCAGCACGGGCCGTCGGGTCTGTTCGCCTACGTGATGGGCGACAATGGCAAGGTCAGCGCGAGGCCGATCAAGGTCAGTCAGAGCGGCGATGCAAATGCCGTGGTCTCCGAAGGGCTGAACGTCGGAGACAGGATCGTGGTGGCCGGACAGTCACGCCTGTTCGATGGCGCGTTGGTCGAGGAAGCGCCTGCGGCTGCGCCGATGGCGGATGCAAGCGCCACTGCCACTCCGGCCACGAGCGGAACCAAGAGCGGAACCAAGACCGGATCGGCTGACTGACATGGCTGGCGGTATCTCGGCTCCCTTCATTCGCCTCCCCATCGCGACGTCGCTGCTGATGGTCGGCATCGTCTTCGTCGGGATCATCGCCTACCCGCAATTGCCGGTGGCGCCGCTGCCGGAAGTCGACTTCCCCACCATCCAGGTCTCCGCCAACCTTCCCGGCGCGGATCCGGAAACGATGGCTTCTTCGGTGGCGCAACCGCTCGAATCGCAATTTGCGCTCATTCCCGGCGTCTCGGAGATGACGTCGCAGAGCCAGACCAGCTCGACCCAGATCGTTCTGCAGTTCGATCTCTCGCGCAACATCGATGGCGCCGGCTCCGACGTGCTCGCCGCCATCAATGCCGCGAGCGGGCAATTGCCCAAGAACATGCCGACCCCGCCGACCTACAGAAAGGTCAATCCGGCCGACTCACCCATTCTCACGCTCGGTGCCACCTCGACGACGCTGCCGATGACGCAGGTGTCCGACGAGACCTATACCAAGCTCGCGCAGGCGATCAGCCATATCAGCGGCGTCGGCCAGGTCAGTGTCGGTGGACAGCAGGCGCCGTCGATCCGTGTCCAGATCGATCCCGCCAAGCTGGTCGCCAAGGGCCTGTCGCTGGAGGACGTGCGCACCCCGCTCTCGGTGATCACCGTCAACAATCCCAAGGGAACCCTCAACGGCGACACCCGCACTTACACCGTCTATGCCAACGACCAGTTCACCAAGGCCGAGGCCTGGAACGACATCGTCATCGCCTATCGGAACGGCAGTCCCGTCCGCGTCGGCGACATCGGCCATGCCGTCAGTGCACCGCTGGACAATACCCAATACGGCTGGGTCGATGGCAAGCCCGGCGTGTTCCTGGTCATCTTCAAGCAGCCGGGCGCCAACGTCATCGACACCGTCGACAGCGTCATGAAACAGCTTCCGCATCTGCAGGCCGGCATTTCGCCGGCCATCAAGGTCTCGGTGCTGTCGGACCGCACGCAGACGATCCGCGCGGCGGTGAAGGACGTGCAGTTCACGCTGCTGCTGACGATCGGCCTCGTCGTGATGGTGATCTTCGTCTTCCTGCGCAGCGTCTGGGCCACCATCATTCCGTCGATCACGGTGCCGCTTGCGTTGCTGGGCGCCTGCGCGCTGATGTGGATAGCCGGCTACAGCCTCGACAATCTGTCACTGATGGCTCTCACCATCGCGGTCGGCTTCGTGGTCGACGATGCCATCGTGATGCTGGAGAACATCACCCGCTACATCGAGGAGGGCGAGTCGCCGATGGCCGCCGCGCTCAAGGGTGCCAGCGAAATCGGCTTCACGATCATCTCGATCTCCGTTTCGCTGATCGCGGTCTTGATCCCGCTATTGCTGATGAGCGGGATCATCGGCCGCCTGTTCCGCGAATTTTCGGTGACGCTCGCGATGACGATCGCCGTGTCGGCCCTGGTATCGCTGACGTTGACGCCGATGATGGCGTCGCGCTTCCTCAAATCGCACGACGAGGAGCATCACGGCAGGCTCTATATGCTCAGCGAGCGGATGTTCCAGGCCCTCGTGAACGGCTACGCGCGCGGCCTCGACCTCGTGCTGCGTTTCCGCTTCATCACCTTGATGGTGTTCTTCGCGACGATCGCGCTGACGGTCTATCTCTTCGTGATCATCCCCAAAGGGTTCTTTCCGCAGCAGGATACCGGGCTGATCACCGGAATCGTCGAAACGTCGCAGGATGTGTCGATCGCCGATATGGCGAAGCACATGCAGGAGATCGGCGCGATCGTGCTGAAGGACCCCGCGATCGACCACATGGCGATGCGGATGGGCGGAAGCGGCAATACGCTCAACGACGGCACGATGTACATTACGTTGAAGCCGCGGGATGAACGCACCGACTCGGCCGACCAGGTCATCCGTCGTCTGCAGGTCCAGACGGCGAAGGTCCAGGGCGCGCGGCTCTATCTCCAGTCGGCGCAGGACGTACGTGTCGGCGGCCGGGCGTCCCGGACGCAATTTCAGTTCACGCTGCAGTCGACCGATATGGACCAGCTCAACACATGGGCCCCGAAGCTGCTCGCGAAGATGAAGGAGATGCCCGAACTCCGCGACGTCGCGTCCGACCAGCAGACGTCGGGCACGACGCTGACGCTGTCGATCGACCGCAATCAGGCCGCTCGTTTCGGGATCACGCCCGACGTGATCGACGCGACCCTGTATGACGCATTCGGGCAGCGGGAAATCGCGACTTATTTCACCCAATTGTCCACCTACTATGTCGTCCTCGAGGTGCTGCCCTCGCTGCAGAAGAATCCGTCCACGCTAGAGCAGATCTACCTCCGCTCACCGACGACGGGGGGAGAGGTGCCGCTGTCGGCGTTCACCAAGTGGACCACGGCTCCGGTCCGGCCTCTGGCCATCAACCATCAGGGACAGTTTCCCGCGGTGACGATCTCCTTCAATCTCGCGCCCAACGTCGCGCTCGGCCAGGCGACGCAGGCGATCGACGCGATGGAAAAGCAGATGAACGTGCCGGCCGCGATCACCTCGACTTTCGCAGGCACGGCGAAGGCGTTCCAGGAGTCTCTCTCCTCCGTGCCTTTGCTGATCGTGGCGGCGCTGATCGTGGTCTATCTCATTCTCGGCGTGCTCTACGAGAGCTACATTCACCCCTTGACGATCCTGTCGACCCTGCCGTCGGCCGGCGTTGGTGCTCTGGCGACGCTCCTGATCTTCCATTTCGACTTCAGTTTGATCGGGTTGATCGGCCTCGTCCTGCTGATCGGCATCGTCAAGAAGAACGGCATCATGCTGGTCGACTTCGCGATCGCGGCGGAGCGGGATCAGGGCCTGTTGCCGGTTGAGGCCATTCGAAGGGCATGCCTGCTGCGCTTCCGTCCGATTCTGATGACCACGATGGCGGCGGTGCTCGGCGGCGTGCCGCTGATGCTCGGCCACGGGACCGGTTCGGAGCTGCGTCAACCGCTCGGCTACGCCATGGTCGGCGGTCTCTTGGTCAGCCAGGTCCTGACGCTCTTCACCACGCCGGTTGTCTATCTTTATCTGGACCGTGTCTCGCAATGGTTCAGTCCGAAACGACACGCAGGAAGCGATCCTCAGGAAGAGGACGTTGTCGACGACGGCGATCTGGATGTCGTCGAAGAGCTGGACCGGAAGAAATCAAGGGTCTTTGCGGCGGAGTGACTGTTTGACATCCGCGCCGACGGCGAGCGCGGTCCGGTCAATTAGAAAAAGTTCTTGATGGTGGCTCTGCCGGCACTTCACATGTCGGCGCGCAGGGGAGCTGACAGAAACCGAGGATTGCTCGATAGATGCGAATGACCCAAAGCGGTCCTTCACTGCATGAGAGAGCCTGGCCACGAAACGGTATTGCTAGCGAGTGAACTGATAATCGATCCAAACCTGAATCTCCGATAGTCCGCTCAAGTCCAACGAGCCCGCTTCAATTTCGTGCGGCTCAATCGTTACGTCCCAATCTCCGCCCACGCCGCGGCCCCAGATGGCCAATGACGATGGAGCATCGATCGGTGGGTCGGTGTTCTCGACGGGGCGGTCCAGCCGCGTCGTTTCCGCTCGGCGATTGACGGTCTGGGGCGCCAGATGCTGCACCTCAACCGTTCCATCCAGTCGACGCTGCTCGTACTGCGCGCCGTGCCGCACCACGCATGAGATTTCTCCGCTTTGATTGCGCGCTCCAACAAAGGAGACGAGCACGTTCTTGACCTTGGTCTCAAAGTGGCTTTCGGGCAGGTCCGTCGCTTCGAGCCGAAAGCTGAAGCTATGTGTATTGCGGAGCGATGTTAATTCCGGACCGTCCGTGAACGAGAGCCTATGGGTGTCCCAGTCGGGCCTGGCGTCAAAGTAGGAGATATAGGACAATTGCATATTGACGGGGTTCAGGATGCCGCCCCAGGACGCGATCAAGGCGTTTGCGAGAGCGGCTTCGTCCTTTTCGCCTTCGTAGAAGGCCCGGCTGACGTCCGGACTAATCATTCCAGCATCCAGGAAGACGTTCTGTTCCTGGTCGTCGAGCGTATATATTTCGACCGATCTTTGCGCCCGGAAGGCCAGTGTTTGCAGCGATTGGGCCTTTGAGGCTGCTATGTCTATGGCAGCCAGTCCAACTTGCCGAATCGTGTGCTGCCTGTTCAGCAGGTCGGATATCAGCTTATTCACCGATGCAACCACCGCTTCGGCCCGCGCAAGTTTGGCGGTTGCGGCGTCAAGGCGCTGCTGGGCCAAGGCCGCCCGGTTCCCGGCAAGCATCAGTTCGTGAGCCAGTTCGGCACCCTGTTTGACCAGCGCGACATATTTGGAGCTGTCGGGCGCCGCGGTGGCGTTGAGATTTTGCACCAGCTTCACGAAGCTCACGATGGACTTGCCGCCCTTGACGACAGCGTCGATGTTCTTGCCCACCTCCTCGTAGGCTTTTTTGACCTGCGCGAGGTCTTCGTTCTTGACCTTTGCGTCGTCGATCAGAGCCTTTACGATCGGTTCCGCATTGTCGCTGAGGGAGTTGGAAAGCGCGACCAATGACGGCGCAAGCGCAACGACGCTCGCGCCCGCCGTCGGGATGGCGGCTACGATGCTCACCACCGCCGCGCCGATCGACGCCACCGTGCCGAGGAATCCGCCGAACGAGAAACTCTTGGTCGCCATCACCGGCAGCGCCGTCTGAATCTCGGCGGTCACCTTGTCGAGCCGTTGCTTCGCATAGGTGACTTCGTCAACTGAGTTCTTCAGTTCGGTCTTCGCTATGTCGAGCTCGTCACTGCTGTTTGCGCGCGCCGCGAGGACTTCCGTGAGTTGCTGCGCCGCAAACTGACTCATGGTCGCGATTCCCTCCGCGCCCAAAAGCCATGACGTGCCGATGGTCAGGAAGCTCAGCGTCAGGGACCCAAAGCCGGTATAGGCGGCGATGTAGTAGTCAAACCGCGGCAACAGGTCCATCTCGCGCGGCAGGCCCAGCGCGTTGTTGCCGCCACCCTTCCACGCCACCTCGTCCGTCCCTGCAACGGGCTCAGGAAAGCCCACCATCTGTCTTTGCAGACGAAGGGCCTCCACATTGTCCGGCTGAAACTGCAGCGCGGCCGCGAGCTCACCTGCAGCAAGCGTCAGATAGCCTGCGCGATCGGTCACGCGAGAGTTGTACCTGTGATAAAAATAGTCCCCGACAGCAATACGGAACGGGGCCCAGTAATTGGCGTAAACGCCAAGATCACCGCGCACAAGCGCCAGGAACTCCGCTTCGGAAACAACGGTGTAAGCGATGGCCGACGAGATGCCCGAAGCTCCGTCCGCGCCAGACTGGGCTTGTTCGTCACCCAGGAACCCTCCGGCGCCGCCCGCACCACCGCCACCGCCCTCCGCTTCAAGTGCGGGAAAGCCATCCTCGGTCATGGTCGTGAAGGTCAGCGTGCCGGCATTTCCTCCTGCTCCGCCGCTGGTGCCCATGCTGGGAGGACTTCCTGGCGTGCCGGGAATTATCTCGCCGGGAACCCATTCCTCGTGTGTGGTTTCCATGGGCCAGGGATCGGGGACCGTGATCCAGTATCCCTCGATAATGGTGTCGGGCACGCCTTCGGTGCCATCGGCTCCCGTTAGGCCGGCGGCTCCGTGGCCACCAGACACGCTGACATAGGCGCCGGTTGATCGTTTGCACCGGACAATGACGGTGCCGCCACCCCCGCCGGGGTATGCTCCCCTTGCGTTAATTATCTTCCCGTTGCCGTGATACTCGTCGGCGATGATGATCAGGGGCTTCTGACCTACTATGAGGTCAACCTCATGGATCACAACTCGCCCGAGTAGAAAGACGGGGCCCGATCCTACAAAATTATTATAGAAGCCCTGCACATAGGCATTAATGACGACTGTGTCCCGTATATATGGATAGTTGTGCGCATCCATGACGTCGTCGTCCCTGTGTTCAGGTGTACTGCCTGGATCATCGTTGGTGTTACAGGTATCTCGCCGTAGCCGTGATGCACGCTTGAACGCCTCAGCCAGTCATCAGTCGAAGGCTAGTCTCAACCGCGGACGGTGCTCTCAAGGGGCGCAACCTACGACAGCGCGTCCAAGCTCAAGGGGCGTCCACGCGAGCTACTGATACCAATACACTAAAGGTTGTGCTTTCACCAGTTTCGGGCCGCCTCAGGCCACCGCGTCACAACACCACATTGATGACGGCTCGTGGCCCTTAGCCGACTTTCATGACCCAGCTCAGTGTGCCGCTCTCGCCTTCATCAAAACGAACAAATGGGAGGCTAAAGCGACCACCGAGAAAATGACTATTCCTAGTTCAACGCCGTGCACGCTCTGCGGCGCATAGGTCGAAACCAGCCAAATAAAAAGCCGAACAGCTCCCATGAAGACAACCACTCCCCACATCGCGAACCATTTTGGGGCGCTCCATGTTGGCTCGCCGTTGCGTCCCCACTGCATTGCGATGCGGTCCCGCTCGATACGAGGCGCGAAATAGAGGTTTAGGGTTACAACTAACGCAACAGCCAGATCAAAAACGTAATCTGCGGGTAACATATTTTGCGCCTTCCCGGGCAAGCACACTTGGCCCCTCGTGAGACGAACTGCCGCAATCTATGCTTGTTGGAGCCGAGCCGGTCGCGTCTATTTCCCGTATGGTTGCCAGCAGGTTGAGCGTTGCCCGAGGTCTCCCCCTGTTTCACGCCACCGCCTGGGCAATGAAGTTGCGGACGATCTTCGAGGTCTCGCCACGCCGGAACGCCAGAGCCAAGCGCACGATTGGAGCGTCCCCTTTGACCTCACGATAGGTGACGCCGGTTACATGAAGCTGGCGCATTGACGCCGGCACGAGCGAAAAGCCAAGCTCAGCTGCCACCAGGCTGACGACAGAGCTGATCTGCGGCGCGGACTGCCCGAGGGTCGGCTCGAAGCCCGCCCGCCGACAGGCCGCGATGACTGTGTCAACCCAGGCCGATCCGCGCGGCGTCAGAATGAGCGGATCCCCTTTGAGCCTGATAAGATCGATTTCAGTCGACTTCGCCACCGGATGGCTTGCGGGCAATACGACGAGCATCGGCTCGCTGGAGAGACGCCGAAACTGTAGATCGTCCTCGCCCTCATCGGGGCGCAGGAACACCGCGTCCAGCTCTCCTTCCCGAAGGCCCGCAAGGAGGCGGGATGTGCTTGCTTCCTCCAGCGTCAGATCCACATCGGGATAAGCTCGGCGAAACGATCGGATTGTCGAGGTAACAACGGGATTAAATGGTGCCGAGTTGGTAAAGCCGACCCGCAGCGAACCGATTTGACCCCGCGCAGCCCTCTGCGCGGCGCGAATGGAGCGCTCCGCCTGCATAGGAATGACCCGCACGTTCTCTAGAAAAGCGCGCCCTGCCTCGGTCAGTTCAGCACCCTGGGGAATGCGATGGAAGAGCGCAGCCCCGACTTCGGCCTCAAGATCCTTGATCTGTTGGCTCAGCGGCGGCTGCCCGATTCCAACGCGCGCAGCGGCGCGTGTGAAGTTTTTCTCCTCGGCAACCGCGAGGAAATAGCGGATGTGGCGCAGTTCCATGTCAGTGCCAAAAGCTATCGAGATCGTGCTTCCTATATATTTGACTGCGCGATTATCGAAATCAAATATCTCCTATCGGGGGCGCCGATTGACTTGGACGATCGAAATTGGACCAGAATCTGAACGTCAGTCTGAAAGACAAGTCCATCCCCGAGCCGGCGATTGGGAACATGGAACCCCGTCTCCCGGTTGCTGCACCTTCGCTTTCCGCGACACCCGAACTCGATCGATCGCGCGTTTTTTCGCACCGCCGGCGCGCCTTGCTGTTCCTCCTCGCCGTTGCAGCAACTGTCTTAGCCTGGTGGATATCGGGCCATCTGTTCGCCTATACGGACGACGCATACGTCACGTCCGATGTGCTGTCGATCACGCCGGAAGTTACGGGTCCGATCGCAGCGGTTCTTGTGAAAGACAACGAATGGGTGAAGCGGGGAACCCTCCTCTTTACCATCGATCCGGTTCCGTTCAGATTGGCCGTAGAGCAAGCGCGCGCGGAGGAGGCGCGAACTGAGGCTCAGCTGCCGGTCGACCGGGCGCAGTTGCAGGTTCTGCAGGCGCAGAAGGAAGCGGCGGGTGCTGCCGAGAGGCTCGCTGCGGCAAACCTGCGCCGTGACACGCCGCTTGCCCAGTCCGGTACGATCTCCGCGCAGGCCCTCGACACGACTCGTACCACCGAGGAGCAAAGCGCGGCCCAGCAACATGCTGCCGAAGCTGCCTTGCAGAAGGAGAGCGAGACTCTCAGCCTGGATAAGGCTGCCGTCTCATCGGCCCACGCTGCACGTCTTCTCGCCGAATGGCGCTTGGGCTGCACCAAAGTCGTGGCGCCCGTTGATGGTTTCGTGACGCATCTTGCCATTCAAACTGGCGACATGGTTTCCACGAGCCAGGCAGCGGTTGCGATCGTCGATGGAAACGCCTGGCGCGTCGTTGCCAATTACAAGGAATATTATCTACGACACCTCCATCCCGGCGGCCTCGCCTGGATCTGGCTCGACAGCCATCCCTGGCATCTTTATCGCGCGCGCATCCAAGGTCTGGCGCACGGCATTAGTCGCCAGCAAGGAAGCGAGACACTTGTCCCTTACGTATCTCCAACGGTGAACTGGATTCGCCTGCAACGACGGATTCCAGTTCGATTCACGCTGCTCGAATCTCCTGGGAGCGACCAACTCTTCATGGGCGTCGACGCCCGCGTCCTGGTCATCTACTGATTGGGAGAATCTTGACGATGCCGCTCCTGATATCGGCCCTGCGACCCATACCGCAAGCCCTGGTGCGTGAGCTCAAATCGCTCGAGCTTCGCGGCCCGCGCGCCAGAGACGCAGCAAAACTCGCGATCTCGGTGCTGGTTGCTGTCGCGGCGGCAACCATTCTCAACCTTGATGATCTCTCCTGGGCAGCGTTCAGCGGCTACATGGTGATACGTGGCAGCCTCGCCGAGACATTCCGGCGGGGACTGATGCGAATCGTGGGCACTGCCGGTGGAGCACTGCTGGGGCTCCTGCTTGCGCCCAGCGCAGCGGACGCCCCTTTGCTGCTAATCGTTTTCCTCTTCCTTGTGTCATGGATCGGCACCTTTCAGTCGCTGGCGACCAACTACAGTTACGCATGGCTGTTCTTTGGCCTTACGGCCGGGATGGTCATCACCGAGGCGCTCGCCTCGCCAGACTCTGTCGTGCATTTCGCCGCCACGCGGGTGGCGGAGATTACGGTCGGAACGTGCGCATGCCTTGTTGTTGCAAGCCTGTTCCCGGATACACCGAGCCGCAGGGAACAACATGCTTACGACATGCTCTGGTGTGGACGCCTGCGTGATGTGTTGAATGAGAGCTGGCTGCGAGAGAATTGGCTGCTGCTCGAGCACTGTACGCGCGCGGCGCTGGCCGTCGCCTTGCTTCCCCTCATCTGGCGGTGGTTCGGCATTGAGGAGTTCTCACAAACTGCGGTCACATCGTACGTCATCATGATCGTCCCATCGGCCGCGGTGGGGAACCGCCGATATGCTACGATCTACGAGAGGATAGCCCACAGGGCGTTCGGATGCCTGCTTGGTAGCGCGGTCGCTCTTGTCTCTATTGGCCTGTTCGGCACAGGATTGCCGGTAACCGTGCTCACCCTCGCTGCCGGCGTCTGGATCGGCTACCAAATCCAGACAGGACGGGAGATCAACTATCTCGGAACGCAGTTCACGCTCGGGCTTCTCATCACCCTAGTTCAGGGACCAGCTCCGATCACAGATATTACGCCTGGGCTAGAGCGTTTAGTTGGCATCGCGATCGGCTCCGCCATGCTGTGTCTGACGACCTTCGCTTGGCCTTTGGTTCAAGACCAGTAGCATCTCCGACGGAGGCTAACCGCCGTCTTCCCAATGTCGACCGACCAGTCTTCGTATGTCCCCTCAAGCGGCCGGACATCGCGAATGCGATCGTCGAGCCGAACCGTGCTTCAGGTCTCAGCGTGTCAGCTGACGGAGGTAAACCCGACACACCCCGCGCTTACCCCTGATCGCTGCTTTTGACCAAAAGCCGACCTCTGCTGAGATCCGCTATTGCGCCGCTATCAGGGGCACAGCGGACCTCATACGCGCCCTGACTGCCGGGCGTTCTGCGAGTACAAGCCTCGGTGCGCCTCGTGAAACCGGCTCAAGAACCTTCAGCCGTTTCGCTGCGCGGCTGGCGGATGGTTTCCTCGGGCGTGCCGATCCTCGGCCATGATGCCGGCATTCATGAAGCCGACGCAGGTCGAGACATCGGAAGAAGGCCATCTCGTGCGTGACCAGCATGATGATGCCTTCGGCGCTTCTCGCCCCGGTCACCCCTTGGCAGCAACGTACCCATAAAAATTCATAAGAAAGTCCCGAACGGCGAGGGGCTTGACGGCACCGGTTTTTTCCTGCGGATGCGGTATCACGTAGTCTCCATCGCCATATGAGAAGACCTTCGCCTTCACGTACCCGTTCATCACTTGTATCTTCTCGCGCAGCACGACCCAGTGCATTGTAAACGCGGAGCCTTTATCGGACTGGTCGTCATAGTCGATCATATTGGCGCTTATGAAAAGACATACGCGATATCCGCTGTCGAGCAGCCGGTTGGCTTCGTTTACATCGTCGATGTCTTTGTTGTATCGCGAAATGTTGGTATTCTCCCGCACGTCCCGGTATCCTGCCTTGCGAAACCATTGCTCCATTTCGCTCGGCAGGGTGACACCCGCAAGATCGCTGATCTTGCCTGTGTCGTCGAAATCGAGGAACCAGTTCTCCGAATCGCGTATGGAGGCGCATGTCAGCCAATCGACGTGGTCCAGCGACCAGGGTGGCGTGAAGTTCCTCACATCCTTTCCCGGCTTGATCAGCAGGCGGCCAAGGTTCGCCTGCCCCTTCTGATAGAGATCGATCGCGAACCGCGCGTAAGACCCTGGCTTGTCGGACGCGTAGCCGAACATCAGGGCGGATGGCCCGCACAGACTTCCCTGATCTTGATTGATGAGGCTCGGCTTCGCAATGCGCCTGAGAATACCTATGCCGACGCGGTGTGGGTCGAGCTTCGGAAAGAACGTCGTCCTCGTGTTTTTCAGGAAATCGCAGACCATTTCCGCGGCTAGTTTTTTCTGGTCGGAATTGAGGTCGTACGGTCCGATCCCGCGCTTCTCCTTGTATTCTTCTCCGACGAAGAGCGTGATGAGCTTTTTCGAGGTGGGGGAGAGCGTTCTGGAGGTGTTCGCAATGGTGGTCAGGTCGTCCAGCTCGAATGCGGTGACCATGCCGTCTGCGACGGTAGCCCGGATGATGTCAACGATCTCTGCGTAGTCCAGCTTTGAATCGTCGATGAGGCCTTTGCGAAGTGCAGCATCGACGGAAGGAGTCGCGATTGCGTCCCATTGGCCCTTTGGCAGGGCGGGCTTGGCAGCCGCCTTCGTCGACAGTTCAACGAGCCGACTGAATGTCGGGCCGGCAGGCCGAACATAGCCGTCAGGCGTGCCGGGAAAGTTCTTCTTTTGGAAGTACAGAATCGAGTTGTAAAGGCCGTCGCTGGCGTAACCGGTCACGACCATCTGTGGTTTAAGCGTGTTCTCGGCGCCGCCGTCGGAAATGGCGATCTTGTTGAGCAGCGAAATGACCAGCTCCTGATCCTTTTTCCAGTTTTGGCAGCTGCGCCCTGTCGTCGCGAACCGTCCGACCTTGTCTTTCAACTGCAGCATATCGCGCCTCCCCGGAACGGGAATGCTGCCTCGAACGTCCTGACATGCAGCCGAGGCAGGCGCTGTGGCAAGTTTTCCCGCTGTAGGGTTGGTCGCCCCTGCCGTCCCTTGTGTTCATTCGCAAGGACAGCGGTCGCCCTGTGGCGAGGTTCACGAATGCGTTATGTCTGCCTATCGGGGTAGACCGGAATTCGTCGGCGCACAGCTAGAATGTCGCGAATGGCCCATCGCGACCTCTTGTGCTGCCGCACGAACCTGGTCGCTATTGGGGCAAAGCAGGCGTAGCCTTCGTCGCATCACGCCGCGGGGTTTATGGGTACACGGCCTAGCCCAGCTCTTGCAGCAGCTTCCGCGTCTCGCCCAGCAGCGCCCGTATCGCCCTTCGTTCTGCGATCCGGTCTTGCGTGAATAGCCCATGCTTCCGCGCATTCTGATTTCCTCTCGGTGCGCCTGACCTCGCGGCGCTGCCATGCATGCGACAGCGGGTCTTGCCGTGCACCGCCGGCGCGAGGCAGGCGGTGCCGCTGCGTGTCCTGGCGCCGCAGCGCGGACTCGCCAGCATCGCAGCCATGTTGCGGGAGTGATCGCCGCTCATGCGCTGGCGCCTTGTGCGGCATCGACCAGTTCATGTTCGCCTTCGCCGGCTTCGTGAGGCGAGATCGATCCTGCTCCCATCGGCGTGTCCGCGACGCCTTGCTCCGTTACGATCATTCCAGCGTGCTGTACGGCGTGGCTCGCGGTGGCTCCCGCGCCATCCTGCACCGTCAGACTCTGCACCGTGATCGCCCGCTCGCCATTGTTGCGGTACCGGTTGAGCGTCTCGACCTGGGCCGGAAAGATTCGCGTTAGCTTGGCGAGCGCGCGTGAGGCGCTGTCCTGCCGCGGGATGTCGTCGGCGAAGGCGAGGCGATGGGCGCAGCGCATCGCCAGGACGTGAATGGAGACCATCTGCGCCGCCAGCATGGCCTCGATGGAGTCCCTCGGCGCGATGCTCTTCATCATCGAGATCATGAAGGCGAGATTGGCCTCGTCCGGCTTCTGCGCAATCACGCTGGCTTTCACCAATTGCTTCAAGATGCCGTGCAGCGCATCGCGGTCGACGGCACCGAGCGCGTCGGCCAGCAGCCGTTCGCCGGTTTTCGGGTCAGGATGGTCGATGGCAATGCGGCGCCTGTAGAGTTTGATGCGCGGGCTCGCAGCCGGGTCGCTGCGATCGGTTGCCGCAACCGGTGGCGTGGTGTGGCGATTTGGGGATGTCGTCATGTGTCGTGTCCTTTGCCGGCGCAGGTGCGCGACCGCCCGCCCGCGTGCTGCGCGCGGCTACCAATTTCGAGATGTCGATGAGAGGCTTACGCGCGATCGCGGCGAGGCGCCCGAGGAGCGGGCGGCTTGGACGCAGGCGATTGTTGCGATGATGCCATCATGCCGGTGTTTTGCCCGACGTGTCAAATTGCATTTCGTGGTATCCGAAGGTGCTTGTCCTGCGCAAGTCCTTGTCCTGACCGGGGCCGGCTACTGTGCATGGGGTTGTTTTCGCATTTTTTGTCTGGATGCGGCTCTCGCGTGCCGCGCGACGGAATGACGGCGCGCAAACGCGATTGCGAAATCCGGCGCGACCGCTAATCATGATCTCCAGAGGCGCCGCACCATGCAAAAGCGGCAGCGCGGGTCCGGGGAGAGAACGAATGCAACGAACGATTCGCCTGCTGGCGATTGTCGCCGGATTGTGCGTGACGACCGAGGCTCTCGCGCAGAAATATCCGACGCGTCCGGTCAAGATCATGGTCGGCTTCAGCGCGGGCGGCCCGGTCGATGTGGTCGCGCGCATCATCGGCGACCGGCTGAGCAACAAGCTCGGCCAGCCCTTCGTGGTCGAGAACCGCGCCGGCGCCAACGGCATGATCGCAGCCGAGGGCCTGGCGCGCGCGGACGCGGACGGCTACACCATCCTCGCCTGCAACTCGTCCACAATCACGCTCAACAAGACGCTGTTCAAGGACGCCCGCTACGATCCGCAAGGGGACTTTGCGCCGCTCACCACCGTCATCTCGGCGCCGCTCGTTCTCGTGGTCAATCCCGAGAATCCCAAGACGGCCAACATCAACACCGTCGCCGATCTGGTCGCGGCGGCGAAGGCCGCGCCGGGCGCGCTCGCCTACGGCTCGGGCGGCAACGGCAACCTTGCCCATCTCGCCATGGAGCTGCTCAGCCAGAAGGCCGGCATCAAGCTGATCCACGCGCCCTATCGCGGCGGCGCGGCATCCGAGGTCGGCATCCTCGCGCAGGAGGTCCTGGCGGTGTTCGATCCCTTGTCCGCCGTCCCGCTGGTGAAGGCCGGCAAGCTGCGCGCGCTCGCGGTGTCATCGGCCGAGCGGCTGCCGGCGCTGCCTGATGTGCCGACCGTCGCGGAGGCCGGCTATCCCGGCTTCGACATCTCGTTCTGGGTCGGCTTCTTCATGCCGAAGGCCGTGCCCGCGCCGATCCGCGAGACGCTGCACCGTGAGATCGTCGCCGCCGCCAAAGATCCGGCGGTGCAGGAGCGGCTTGAGTCGCAAGGCGTCGTCAGCGTGCTCAACCCGGCCGACTACGCCGCGAAGATCGCGAAGGAGACCACGGAGCTTGCCGAGGTCGTCGCGGCCGCGAACATCAAGGCGGAGTAGGGGCGTCAGGGCGAGAGGATCTGCTTGCGGTAGCGGATCAGCGCTCGCTCGATGCGAGGCGCACGGCGCGGACCTTCGCGCCGGTCGTCTTCCTCGATGCGCCGACGGAATCCTCATTAAAGCAGCAGGGAAAACTGGCCGCGAAGCGGGCTTCGAGCTAGTCCTTGGGAAAATCCTTGCGCATCGCGATCTCGGCGGCGTCGCCGGGCGACAGCACGGTCTGCTCGAACGCTGCTTGCGGCTTCGTCATGATGTCGTAGAGCGAGATGCCCTTGATCGGCTTATCCATGAGCACGCGAACGCAGTCGGCGAGCGTGCCGTTGTAGACGAGATAGGGCGGACCCCGGTCCTTCTGTCTCTCGCCTTTCAGCGACGGCCACTTCTTCAGCTCGGCCGGCGCGTCATAGGCGATCGGCGATTCCTCTTTGAACATGCGCTTGGCCTCGGGCGGCGTGGAAAGCCCGAAAGTCCTAGTGCCGCCGGGTAAACGCTCGTTAAAGAATTAGTTAAAATCAGCCGGCAACGAAGGCGAGCAGGGTGCCGTTGGCCTTGGCCGGCGGCACGCAGATCGCAGCCCCGCTGCGCAACGTAGCCGGACCCAGCGCCTTCTCGGTGGCTGCGAGATCGCCGCTGACGAGGACCAGGGCCGCGCCGCCGCGCGCGGAAAGACCGGTGAGCGGCACGCCGGGATAGCGTTTGCCGAGCTGCTCCAGCGTCAAATAGACGAAGTCGGCGCGGTCGCCGCCGGACGGCACGGCGACTGCACCATCGGCTTCCGTCCTCGGTTCGCGGTCGATCAGGCGGCCGAGATGCGCCGCATCCTGCGCGGGCTCGGGCGTTGCGATCAGCGTCTGCCTGATCCGCTTCGCCGCATTGGCGTGCTTCATCAATTCAGGAATCCACACCGTCTCGCGGGTCTTGTGCTGGCAGGCGAAGATGCGCACGCCGCCGGGCGCCTCCGCGGTCGGCCACATGAAGGTGCGGAATTTTGCCGCCGAGATCGTGCCATCGGGTAGCGTCACCGGCCGTTCGAAATCGGTCGGGCCGATCGGCGTCAGGCCGCGCGCACGGATCTCCTCGGCGCCGGCCGCGCTGTCGATCGCCGTGAAGGCGATGCGCTCGATGCCCTCGCCGTGCCTGTCGACGAAGGCGCGGGCCGGTGCGTTGTGCTCGGTCGCCACCAGCACGCCGAGCAGCTCCATATAGTCGGGGTCGAACATGATGGTGTAATTGCCGGTGCCCATATGCGCGCTGTGGGTGCCGCGCGGCGACAGGGTGAAACCGAGCTGCCTGTAGTTTTCGGCGGCCTTGTCGAGGTCCCGAACCATGACCACGGCGTGGTCGATACCGATGATGTTCTTGAGGGCCACTGTTCTTTCCCCGCAGCAAATGCAAACTTGGATATGGACCGCGCCAGCGGCCGCTGGCCCTGTCTACGCCGGATGGGCGATCAAGTCATTTTCAAATCGGGGCCGGATGCGGAATTTCATTTCGCGAAATGCGGTATCGACGCGTGATGGCGTCACTGCGCCTGCTCGATATAGGCGGCGAGAATGGCGCGCTCCTCGCTGGTCATGTCGGTGATGTTGCCCGGCGGCATCGCATTGGACCACGCCGCTACGCGGCCGATCAGGCGGATGTTGCGATGGATGTGCTCGGGCGCGTCGAGCAAGATGCCCTTGGGCGCGGTCACGATGCCGGCCCAGACCGGCTCTGCCGCGTGGCACATGCTGCAACGGGACATCACGATCTCCTCGACATTGGCGCGCGTCGGCAGTGCCGACAGCGCCCCCGTCCGGACCTCGCGCGGGCCTGCGGCGGAGAGCAAGAGGATCGCGATCACGCCCAACGCGGCGACACCCCAAACCCACCACGGCGATTTGCGCCCCGCGTGCCGCTCGTTGAAGAAGTGGCGGATCACGGGGCCGAGCGCCAGAATGATCGCGACGATGATCCAGTTGAAGCGCGTCGCGTAGAGCAGAGGATAGTGATTGCTGATCATCAGCACGACGACGGGCAAGGTCAGGTAGTTGTTGTGAACCGAGCGCTCCTTGCTGGCCTTGCCGAGCTTCGGATCGGGCGACTGGCCCGCGATCAGGCTGGCGACGATCTTCTTCTGGTTCGGGATGATCAGTGCGAACACGTTGGCGACCATGATGGTGCCGATGATCGCCCCGATCTGGTTGAAGGCGCCGCGCCCGCTCAGGACGTGGGTGAAGGCGTAAGTGAGCGCGACCAGGAACAGATAGCCGCCGATGGCAAAGGGCAGCTCGCGCTGCGCAAGCCCGGTGCGGCAGGCCGCCTCATAGAGCAGCCATGCCAGCGCCAGGCTGCAGAAGCTGAACAGCCCGGCCTGGATCGGTGAGAGGTCGAGAATCGACTTGTCGACCAGGAACAGGTCGGCATCGAGATAGTACACCACCACCATCAGCGCGAAGCCGGACAGCCAGGTGGTGTAGGCCTCCCATTTGAACCAGGTCAGCTCCTCCGGCATCTGGCTCGGAGCAACCAGATATTTCATGATCCGGTAGAACCCGCCGCCATGGACCTGCCAGGCCTCGCCCTGCACGCCGTCCGGCAGGTCAGTCTTCGGCTTCAGGCTGAGATCGAGGGCGATGAAGTAGAAGGAACTGCCGATCCAGGCGATCGCCGCCACCACGTGCAGCCAGCGCAGCAGCAGGCTCGCCCATTCCGATATGATGGATCCCCACATGATCACCCCATCAATTGCGACCTGGATGCCGCAGCTTTGATGACCGCAACCGGCGGTCGCGCCCTTACAATGTGTCGCACCGATCTGCCGCATTTTCCAGTACGATGGGCTCCGGCTGATGCACATCGTGCGGGCATGAGCTGACGTGGGATTCGGCAGGTGTTTGTACTGCCGCAGAACATTTGCGGACCTATAAGCGTCGACGTTCAGGACGCGCAGGCTGGGAGGAAGACGACGTGAAAAGCAGGATCTTGTCCGCAGCAACGGCTGCGGGATTGCTGGTCGCGGTTGCTGCCAGCGCGCAGGCCGAGCCGGTTCTGCAGGGCAAGGACGCCTATGGCGATTGGCAGGCCGACAAGCCCGGCACGGTCAGGTTGATCCGGCCGCAGGACCTCGTCAGGCCCGGCGCGACACGGTCGGTTGCGAGCACCGCGCGTGTGGCGTCGCGACCGCCGGAGGCCACGCCACGTGTGCCGGCGGGTTTCAAGATCGAGCTGTTCGCCGAAGGCTTGCGCGCGCCGCGCATTGTGAGGGTCGCGCCGAACGGCGATGTCTTCGTCGCGGAGACGCGGGCCGACGCCATCCGCGTGCTGCGCGCCGGGGATGGCGGCAAGGCCGCGACCAGCGAGGTGTTTGCCAGCGGATTGAGACGGCCGTTCGGCATCGCCTTCTTTCCGAACGGCGACAATCCGCAATGGGTCTATATCGCCAACACCGACAGCGTCGTCCGGTTTCCCTATCAGGCCGGCGATCTCAAGGCGCGCGGCAGGGCGGAGACGATCGTGGCAAGCCTGCCGCATGACGGCAGCCATTCCACCCGCGACATCGTCTTCACGCCCGACAACAAGCGCATGCTGGTCTCGGTCGGCTCGCTCAGCAACGTCGCCGAGGGCATGGGGACGCCGCCGGGCGGGTTGGATGGCTGGTCGAAGACGCAGCCGCTCGGCGCGGCCTGGGCCAGTGAGCTCGAGCGCGCCACCGTGATGGCCTTCACGCCTGACGGCAAGGACCGGAGGATTTATGCCACCGGCATCCGCAATTGCGTCGGTCTTGCGATCGAGCCGCAGAGCGGGCTGCCCTGGTGCTCGACCAATGAGCGCGACGGGCTCGGCGACGATCTCGTGCCCGATTACGTCACCAGCGTGAAGGAGGGCGCGTTCTACGGCTGGCCGTGGTTCTATATCGGCGGCAACGAAGATCCGCGCCATGCCGGCGCGCGGCCGGATCTCAAGGACAAGGTGACGGTGCCCGACGTGCTGATCCAGCCGCACTCGGCTTCGCTCGGCATGACTTTCTATCAGGGCACGCAGTTTCCGTCCGACTATCAAGGCGATGCCTTCGCCGCTGAGCACGGCTCCTGGAACCGCTCCAAGCGCACCGGCTACAAGGTGATCCGTATCAGGATGAAGGACGGCAAGCCCACCGGCGAGTACGAGGATTTCGTCACAGGGTTTGTCGTGAGTGACACGGAGGTCTGGGGAAGGCCGGTTGGTGTCGCCGTGGCGAAGGATGGATCGCTGCTGGTGTCGGAGGACGGCAATGGCACCATCTGGCGGGCGACGCGCGCACCGCAGTGACGCTGTACCCTCCCTCTCCAGGGGAGGGTAAGCAGCGCGCTCGACTTACCCCCGTCTCACACTTGCGCCACCGTCCACCGGCAGCGTCACGCCCGTGATGAAATTCGCCTCGTCCGAGGCCAGGAACAGCGCGGCATTCGCGACATCCCATCCCGTGCCCATCTTCTTGCGCAGCGGCACCTTGCTGTCGCGCTCGGCTTCGACCTCGGCGCGGGTCTTGTGCCACTCGCGGGCGCGGGTGTCCACGGCCATCGGCGTGTTCATCAGGCCGGGCAGGATGACGTTGGCACGGATGCCGTATTCGGCGTTCTGGTAGGCGAGCTGCTCGGTGAAGGCGATCATGGCCGACTTCGTCGCCTTGTAGGCGACGTAAGGATAGGTCGTGATCGCGGCCATCGAGGAGATGTTGACGATGGCGCCGCTTCCTTGCGCGCGCATGATCGGGATCACTTCCTTCGCGGCGAGAATGCAGCTCTTCAGATTGATGGCGACGACACGGTCGAACGCCTCCTCGGTGATTTGAAGCAGCTCGGCATCGCCACCGGACAGGCTGACGCCGACATTGTTGTGCAGCACGTCGATACGGCCCCAGCGCGATTGCGCGTCCGCCACCATCGCCTTGATGTCTGCGGATTTGGTCACGTCGGCCTTGAAGGCCGCGGCGGTGCCTTGCTCCGCTGCGATCAGATCGACCGTTTCCTGCGCCGATTCCAGGTGATGGTCGACGCACAGCACCTTCGCGCCCTCGCGCGCGAAGGTCAGCGCGGTGGCGCGGCCATTGCCCATGCCTTCGCCGGGGCTCTGGCCGGCGCCGACGACGATCGCGACCTTGTCCTTCAAGCGCATGTCACTTCACTCCAGGGATCGGGTACTGCCGGAGTACCTCTTTGTAATACGGTTCGTTGTCGATCTTCATGGTGGCGAGCACGCGCACCACACCGCAATAGAAGGCGATGGTGAGCACGAGGTCGACCATGTGCTCGTCGGAGAGATCTCTCTTGATCTCGGCGAAGGTCGCGTCCGACATCGCGAGCTCGCGCACCATCTCGCGGGCGCCTTTCAGGATCGCCCTGGCGAGCGGCTCCAGCTTCGACGGCTTGCCCTCGGTCTCCGCCATTAGGTCTGCGATGTCCTCGTCGGTGACGCCGAACTCCCTGCCGATCTTCACATGGTGGGTGAATTCGTACTCCGATTTCTCCATCCATCCGACCTGGAGGATCGCAAGCTCCCGCAGCCGCGGGTCGAGCTTGCTCTGGAAGCGGATATAGCCACCGATGCCGTTGAAGGCGCGCGCCATCTCCGGCGAGTTGACCAGCAGCTTGTGCAGGTTGGTGTTGCGCTTGAGCATGTCGCGATAGTCGGGCGCGACCTGGTCGGCCTCGAGATAGGGCAGGCGGGCCATCCGTGTTCCTTTCAGTGTTCCTGTGATTCACGTTCCGGCGCTTGCAGCGTCACGCCGCCGTCGACCACCAGCACCTGGCCGGTGATATAGCGTGCGAAGTTGCTGAGCAGGAATTTGACGGCGTGGCCGACATCCCAGCCGGTGCCTTCGGTCTTGAGGAGCGAGGCCCTGGCGCGGTTGGCGCGGGCCTGCTCGCTCATGCCGCGGGCATAGACCATCGGTGTGTACATCGGACCGGGGCAGATGCAGTTGACGCGGATGTTGTCACGACCGTGATCGACCGCCATCGCGCGGGTCAGGCCGATGATCGCAGCTTTTGAGGTCGTGTAGGTCGTGAGCCCACGCGGCCTGAGCGCCGAGATCGAGGAGATATTGACGATCGCGCCGCCCTTGGCGGTCTTGATCATCGCGGGGATCGCGTGCTTGGAGAGCAGGAACATGGTCTCGACGTTGACCTGCATGACGCGGCGATACTGCTCGGGTGTCTCGTCGACCACGCTGCCACGGCTGCCGATGCCGACATTGTTGTCGAGGAAATCGAGCCGGCCCCAGCGGTCGAGCGTAGCTTCGACCATTGCCTTGCAATCGGCTTCGCTGGTGACGTCGCCGCCATGCGCCGCTGCCGTTCCGCCCTCGTCCCTGATCATCTCCACGGTGCGCTCGGCGAGCTTGAGGTCGCGATCGGCCACCAGCACTTTTGCTCCGGCGCGGGCCAACAGAATTGCTGCAGCGCGGCCGTTGCCGATGCCGTCGCCAGCGGCGCCACCGCCGCTGATCAGCGCCACCTTGCCGGCGAGGCCGGCATCGTCCTCGGGGCCCTGCATGTCGTTTCATCCCAATTATTTTCGTGCAGATTAGCAATCGCCCTGACAGGAGAGAAGGCCGATGGTCCCGCGCAGATGTCATTGACATCGCATGGAATTGCATGCCGCCGGGCGGCACGGCGCGCGATTAAGCGGGCATATCGCGGAACTGTTCTGCCGAGCTTGCGTTTGTTGCGGGGGCTTTTCCGCGCTAGGCTCTCGCCTGGGGTTTCCCAATCGTCAGTGGCTTGCCGATGAATCTGCTCGATCCACAAGGGCCGGTGGCTGCCGCCAACAGCACCATCCTGGTCGATTCCGTCTTCATCATGCTCGTGATTGTGGTGCCGACCATTTTCGCGATTTTGGCCTTTGCGTTCTGGTTTCGCGCGTCCAATCCGAGAGCACGTTACCAGCCTGACTTCGTCTATTCCGGCCGCGTCGAGATGGTGGTGTGGGCGATCCCAGCGCTCACCGTGATCCTGCTCGGCGGCGTCGCATGGATCGGCTCGCACCAGCTCGATCCCGCCGCGCCCGTGCCGGGCACCGGCAGTCCGGTCCGCATCCAGGCGGTCTCGCTCGACTGGAAATGGCTCTTCATCTATCCGGACCAGCGCATCGCCACCGTCAACACGCTGACGGTGCCGGCCGGTGCCGAGCTGAATTTCCAGCTGACGTCGTCGAGCGTGATGAACGTGTTCTTCATCCCGCAGCTTGGCAGCATGATCTACACCATGAACGGCATGGTGACGAAGCTGAACCTGCGTGCCGACAATGAGGGCAAGTTGCAGGGCCTGTCGGCGCATTTCTCCGGCGACGGCTTTCCCGACATGATGTTCGACGTCAACGTGATCTCGCCGCTCGCCTTCCCGGACTGGGTCGCGACCACGGCGAAGACCGATGCCGTGCTGAACGAGGAGAGCTATACGAAGCTGATGCAGCAGGGCATCGAGAAGAACAGGCTGACCTTTCGCCTGGACGATCCCCGTCTGTTCGACCTGATCGCAACCCAGCACATTCCGCCCGGGCCCGGCCCAGAGCTGCTCTCCGATGCCGGCAGGCCGCACAGTGGAGGTCACGATGCTCGGTAAGCTCGATTGGTCGGCGATCCCGTTCGACCAGCCGATACCCCTCGTCGCGGGTGCCGTGGTGCTGGTCGCGATCCTCGGCGTGCTGATCTGGGTCGTCGTGAAAGGGCATTTGCCCTATCTCTGGCACGAATGGATCACCAGCGTCGATCACAAGCGCATCGGCGTGATGTACATCCTGCTCGCTTCTGTGATGCTGCTGCGCGGCGGCAGCGATGCCATCATGATGCGGCTCCAGCAGGCGGTGGCCTACCAGTCGCAGGGCTATCTCCCGCCGGAGCACTACAACCAGATCTTCTCGGCGCACGGCACCATCATGATCTTCTTCACGGCGATGCCGTTCGTGATCGGGCTGATGAACCTGATTGTGCCGCTTCAACTCGGCGTGCGCGACGTTGCTTTCCCAACGCTGAATTCGGTCGGCTTCTGGCTGACCGCGACCGGCGCGCTGCTGGTCAATATCTCGCTCGTGATCGGCGAGTTCGCGCGCACCGGCTGGCTCGCCTTTCCGCCGCTGTCGGAACTGTCCTATTCGCCGGGCGTCGGCGTCGACTACTACGCCTGGTCTCTCCAGATCTCCGGCGTCGGCACCCTGGTCGCCGGCATCAATCTAGTGACCACCGTGCTGAAGCTGCGCACCAAGGGCATGAACTATCTGCGCATGCCGATGTTCTGCTGGACCACGCTGGCCTCCAACCTGCTCATCGTCGCCGCCTTTCCGATCCTCACCGCCACGCTTGCGATGCTGCTGCTCGACCGCTACCTCGGCTTCCACTTCTTCACGAATGAAGCCGGCGGCAACGTCATGATGTTCATGAACCTGATCTGGGCCTGGGGACACCCGGAGGTCTATATCCTCGTATTGCCGGCGTTCGGCATCTTCTCCGAGGTGGTCTCGACCTTCTCGGGCAAGGCGCTGTTCGGCTACCGCTCGATGGTGCTCGCGACTATGGCGATCTGCGTCATCTCTTTCATGGTCTGGCTGCACCATTTCTTCACGATGGGCGCTGGCCCCGACGTCAACGCCATCTTCGGCATCGCCAGCATGATCATCGCGATACCGACGGGCGTGAAGATCTACAACTGGCTGTTCACGATGTATGGCGGCCGCATCCGCTTTGCGACGCCAATGCTGTGGGCGGTCGGGTTCATGGTCACCTTCATCATCGGCGGGCTGACGGGCGTGCTGGTCGCGGTGCCCCCGGCCGACTTCATGCTCCACAACAGCATGTTCCTGGTGGCGCACTTCCACAACGTCATCATCGGCGGCGTGCTGTTCGGCGCCTTCGCCGGCTTCGAGTACTGGTTCCCGAAGGCGTTTGGCTTTCGTCTCGACGAGCGCTGGGGCAAGGCCGCGTTCTGGTTCACCTTCCTCGGCTTCTACGTCACCTTCATTCCGCTCTATGTCGCCGGCATGCTCGGCATGACCCGGCGCATGCAGCATTACGACGTCGCGGCCTGGCGGCCATGGATGTTCGTGGCGGCCGCCGGCATGGCCGTGCTGTCGATCGGCGTGATCTGCCAGATCGTGCAGCTCGTGGTCAGCATCCGCAACCGCGAGGCCCTGCGCGACCGCACCGGCGATCCCTGGGACGGCCGCTCGCTGGAATGGGCGACCTCGTCGCCGCCGCCCGTGTTCAACTTCGCCTTCTATCCGGATGTGCGCGGCGAGGATGCTTATTGGGATCAGAAGGCCCATGCCAAGCAGCAGCAGCTCGAGCATGATCGGCCGGAGTATCAGGATATCGAGATGCCCAGGAATTCGCCGACCGGCTTCGTCTGCGCGTTCTTCGCCACCATCATGGGCTTCGCGCTGATCTGGCACATCTGGTGGATGGTGATCCTGGGCGGCATCGGCGCATTCGCGACCTTCGTCGTGTTCGCCTGGCGCGACCATGACGAATACGTCATTCCGGCCGACGAGGTCGCAGCGATAGACCGCATCAATCTCGAGGAACGGCGCAGCCTCGTCAGCATGGCGGGAGCGCTCTGATGTCGATGACGGCGACAGCTGGCCGCGCGCATGCCGACCCGCACCACATCGGGCTCGTCGTCGAGCATCCAGGCCCGGCATCGAAGCGCATCGTGACCGCCTACGGCTTCTGGGTCTTCCTGCTCTCCGATATCGTGATGTTCTCCTGCTTCTTCGCGGCCTATGCGGTGCTGTCCGGCCAGACCGCGGGCGGCCCCAGCGGCTCGGAGATCTTCGAGCAGCGCAACGTCGCAATCGAGACGGTCTGCCTGCTGCTGTCGAGCTTCACCTGCGGCATGGCCAGCATTGCCGCCGACGTGCGCAACCGGTTCTGGTTCTATCTCGGCATGACCGTGACCTGCGTGCTCGGACTGATCTTTCTCACCATCGAGTTCCGCGAGTTCGCCGACCTCGTCGCACGCGGCTATGGCCCGTCGCGCAGTGCGTTCCTGACGTCCTTCTTCTCGCTGGTGGGCTGCCACGGCCTGCACGTCTCGGCCGGCATATTGTGGCTGCTCACCATGATGGCCCAGGTCTTTGCAAAAGGCTTTCGCGCCGACGTCCTGCGCCGGATGATGTGCTTTGCGCTGTTCTGGCATGCGCTCGACATCGTCTGGGTCGGGGTCTTCTCTGTCGTCTACCTGCTTGGGAGTGCGGTATGAGCGATCAGACGCATGTGCGGACCGGACACGATCTCGCACCGGGCGAGGAAGAGCAACACAGCGTCGGCGAGCGGGTGCTCGGCTATGTCGTTGGGCTCGGCCTCGCGCTGCTGCTCACGGCAACGTCATTCTTCATCGCCGGAACCGACCTGGTCTGGCAGCCATCGATCCCCGTCGCTCTGATCGTGCTGGCGATCGCGCAGATGGGCGTGCACCTCGTGTTCTTCCTGCACATCACGACCGGGCCTGACAACACCAACAACGTGCTGGCGCTCGCCTTCGGCCTTCTGGTCGTCTTCCTGGTCGTCGGCGGCACCGTCTGGATCATGGGGCATCTCAATGCGAACATGCCGCCGATGGACCAGATCATGCCGATGCGGAAATAGGGCGCACAAAAAGAAGAGCCGCTTGTTGTGACAAGCGGCCCAAGTCTAGGGAGGAAACGCCCGAGCAAAGCAATCGGACCGAAGCCGGATTGCTGCCAAGGAACGCTCGCGCAAAGCGCTTGCGTACATATTAGATGTAGCAACCACCGAGAGAGTTCAATTCCGGATCAATACTGTCTCCGGCTACCGCTCACATGCTCGTGACGGGCTTCCTCATTTCGGCCGGCGGCAATTGTAGGCCTTGCGGAAGCCGGCGGCCTGCGCGTCGTCCTCCGAGCAGAACCAGCGGTCCGGCTTGGTGGTCGCTGGATAGCTCGGGCAGCCCCTCAAGTGATAGATGCCGATATTGCCGGTGACACGGGCGCGCACGGCGAGCTTGCCCTTGATGCTGCAACTCGGCGGCATGGTCAGCTCCTCCGGAAACAGCGCCGCGCGGATTTCCTTGTCGCGGTCGGCGCGGCAGGCGGCGCCGAGCAGCGTGCCGTCCTTCTTGCCCATGCGGAATTCTTGCGGTGCAACAAAGCAGCCCTTCCAGATGCCGGCTGACGCGGTTTTGGCATCGGCCGCGGCAGCCTTGACGTTCGCCTTGATCGGCTCGCGGGCGATGGCATAGCCAAGCTTGACCAGCTGCTCGTTCAACGAGACCTTGTCGCCCTCGGCGGTGCAGATCGCCCGGTGCCGTTTGCCGAAGCTCTTTTCCGGCCCGACATCGTCACAGCGCACGCTGCGTTTGTTGATCAGCTTCGCCAGCTGGTCGCGGGCCTCGATGCCGCAGGTCCAGGGATCGGCGTGATCGTCGATGCAGACCTGGTCCAATTCGGGCGCGTCGACGCCGTCGAGGCGGTAGGTGACGTCGCCGAGCTGGATCGAATTGGCGTCCCGGACGGTCGCGGCCGCCGTCAGCGCGGAGGCCGGCCCGGACGAGGCCAGAAACCCGGACAGAGCGAGACACGAAACAAGCGCGAAGGCGCAGGCGGCGGCAAATGAATTCCTAAAGGACATAACGTCTCGCTATCGATTGCTCTGGCGCCTCGTTCCTAGCATCCGGAGGTCGCGATACCAATGGTCTGCGCCCTGCGAAGTGCGACATTCGCGTGCCAGCCTTTACTGACCGGCCGGTCTGCCCCTATCGTTCGGCACGATCAAAAACCTGCGTAGACCGAATCGCCCTTGAAGCGGCGAGGGCGGGAGGAAGAAAGTTCGATGAAAGACCCCGTGGACGTCCTGATCATCGGCGCCGGCGCTTCAGGCGCCGCGATCGCGTGGTCGCTGGCCGAGACCAAGATGCACATCCTCTGCCTGGAGCAGGGCGGCTGGATGAACCCGGCGGAATATCCCAGCACGGGCCGCGACTGGGAGGCCAAGTTCTACGGGGAATGGTCGTCGAGCCCGAATGTCCGCGGCCGGCCCGAGGACTATCCGATCAACGACGACAATTCGCCGATCAAGGTCGTCAACTACAACGCGGTCGGCGGCTCGACGGTGATGTACACCGCGCACTGGCCGCGGCTGCATCCCTCCGACTTCAAGGTGAAGACGCTCGACGGCGTCGCCGACGACTGGCCGATCGACTACGACGCGCTGACGCCGTTCTTCGAAGAGAACGACCGCATCATGGGCACGTCTGGGCTATCGGGCGATCCGCTGTCGCCGCTGACGCATCCGCCGATGCCGCAGCAGCCGATGGGGTTGTCCGGCGCGATCATCGGCAAGGCCATGAACAAGCTCGGCTGGCACTGGTGGCCGTCGGACACGACAGTCGCGACCACAGACTATGAGGGCCGCGCGCGTTGCATCAATCTCGGCCATTGCACGCCGGCCTGCGCGCAAGGCGCAAAGTCCTCGACCGACATTACCTATTGGCCGCACGCGATCCGTGCCGGCGTCGAGCTGCGCACGCATTGCCGGGTGCGCGAGATCACCACCGATGAGAACGGCATGGCCTCGGGCGTGGTCTATTACGACAAGGACGGCGTCGAGCAGTTCCAGCCGGCGCATGTCGTCATCATCGCCTGCAACGGCGTCGGCACGCCCCGGCTGCTGCTCAACTCGGCATCCAACCGCTTCCCGCACGGTCTTGCCAATTCGTCGGGCCTCGTCGGCAAGAACCTGATGTTCCATCCCTATGCGCAGATCTACGGCTATGTGAAGGAGCCGACCGACAGCAACCGCGCGCCGCCGACCTGCCTGTGGAGCAAGGAATGGTATGACACCGACCTGTCGCGCGGTTTCGTACGCGGCTACGGCGTCCAGTTCGTGCGCGGGGCAGGGCCCGTGTTCGAGGCTGTCGTGAGCGAGCAGAGGGGCATTTTGCCGTGGGGCGCGGATCATCACCGCGTCTTCCGCAAGCTCAATGGCCATCGGCTGGGATTCTCCGCGATCTGCGAGGACCTGCCGGAGGAGCACAATCGCGTCACGCTCGATCCTGTCCTGAAGGACAGCCACGGCATTCCAGCACCGAAGATCGACTACTCGATCAGCGAGAACAGCCGGAAGATGATGGAGCATGCGCTCGCGCGCGGCCGCGAGGTTCTGGAAATGGCGGGGGCGACCGACATCTGCGTCAACTCGCCGATCCCGTGGGGCGGCTGGCATCTGCTCGGCACCGCGCGGATGGGCACCGACCCCGAACGCTCCGTCGTCAACGAATGGGGCCGCACGCACGACGTCAAAAATCTCTTCATCGTCGACGGCAGCATCTTCGTCACCTCGGGCGGCGTGAACCCGACGTCCACCATCCAGGCCCTCGCGCTCTACATCGCCGACCAGATGAAGCAGCGCCTCGCAAACTTGTTCGACTGAGGCCGTCATGTCCGCAGACAATCAACTCACGCGCGCCCAATGCAACGATCTCCGCACCATCGCTGCGATGATCGTGCCCGCCAGCGACGAGTACAAGGTGCCCGGCGCCGACGACCCCGCGATCCAGGCCGATATTCTGACGACGCTGGGCCGCGACACCAAATTGGTGGCGGCGGCGCTGGACCATCTGGCCCGGCTCGCAGGGCAACCGTTCGCCGAGCTCGATGCCGCCAGGCGCGATGCGGTGGCGCAGGAGTTCCGCAGCTCCGGCGGCGCGGCTGCCGCAACGCTCGTCCGCGTCGTCCTGCAATGCTACTACCGCGACGACCGGGTGCTGCGCTCGCTCGGGCTCGAGCTGCGCGCGCCGTTCCCCAAGGGTTACGTGCTCCCGGACGGCGACTGGTCGCTGCTCGACCCGGTCAAGGCGAGGGCGGGCACGCTGCGGCGGGCGCCCTAGCCACCTTGGTAGGTCAAGTCCTGACAGCCCAGCCTTGCGCCCCAGGCGGGTCCCTTGCGTTGGCAGGAACAGGCCACCATCTGTGTGAGCCTCAAGGACTCTTGCCATGCTGGATTTTACCTCAGACATCGTCGATGACGCCGCGTCATCGCGAGCGACAGCGTCTGCCCCGGTCGACGACCGGGCTCTGCTGGACGCCTATTCCAATGCCGTGATCGACGTGACCGACCGTGTCGGCCCCGCCGTCGTGCGCGTCGAGACCGGGCCAAAGGTGCCGAACGGCCGCGAGCGCGGCGGGCTCGGCTCCGGCATCGTGATCTCGCCGGACGGGCTCGTGCTCACCAATAGCCACGTGGTCGGTTCCTCCAGGGAGATCCGGCTGCGGGACGTCGAGGGTAACGTCGGTGAGGCCCGCGTACTCGGCGTCGATCCCGACACCGACCTTGCGTTGCTGCGCGCCAATGGTGTGCGCGACTTGCCCTATGCCGCGCTCGGCAACTCCAAGACCCTGCGGCGCGGCCAGCTCGTGATCGCGATCGGCAATCCGCTCGGCTTCGAGTCGACCGTGACCGCCGGCGTGGTCTCGGCGCTGGGGCGCTCGATCCGCTCAGTGAGCGGCCGCACCATCGAGGACGTGATCCAGACCGATGCTGCGCTCAACCCCGGCAATTCCGGCGGGCCGCTGGTGTCGTCGAATGCCGAGGTGATCGGCATCAACACCGCCATCATCAATGGCGCGCAAGGCATATGCTTCGCGGTCGCCAGCAACACCGCGCAGTTCGTGCTGTCGGAGATCATCCGCCACGGCTATGTCCGCCGCGCCTTTATCGGCGTCGCCGGGCAGACTGCACCGGTCCCGCGGCGGCACGCGGTACTGGCCGGCGTCGACAACAAGATGGGCGCGCTCTTGATGCAGATCGAGCCGAATGGACCGGCGGCGAAGGCGGGCCTGTTGCCCGGCGACGTCGTCATCAAGCTCGATGGTGTCGATATCAACGGCGTCGACGATCTGATCCGCGTGCTCGACCGCGACCGGATCGGCCGGCGGCTCGCCATGGACGTGCTGCGGCTCGGCCGCTTGCGGGCGATCGATATCGACCCGATCGAGCGCAAGCCGGCGCGCTAGCGTTGGTGCCTCCGGGCGAGGTATGACGGCGTCATGCCTCTTTCCCGGACCCTTGCCGCATGATGCCGGCGCATGAGACCTACGATGTCATTGTCGTCGGCGCTGGCGCCGGTGGCATGACGGCCGCGGCGGTGGCCGCCGCTGAAGGCTTGCGCGTGCTGGTGATCGAGAAGACGGCGTTCGTCGGCGGCACCACCGCCTGGAGCGACGGCATGGTCTGGATCCCCGCCAATCCCAAGATGAAGGACGTCGGGCTGTCCGACAGCATCACGGACGCGGTCCGGTATCTGTCGAGCACGGTGCCGGAGCCTGCCAATGCCGGCCTGCGCGCAGCCTTCCTCGCGCGCGGGCCGGAGGCGGTCGCCTATCTCGAAGCCAACACGGAAGTGCGCCTCCAGCCGGTGAAAGCCTGTCCGGACTGTTATCCGGAGCGGTTGGGCGCGACATCAGGCGGGCGCGTGCTGGAGCCGGTCGCGTTCGACGGCACCCGGCTCGGCGCGCCTTTCGCGCGGCTGCGCGCGCCGCTGCCGGAGCTCACGCTGTTCGGCGGGATGATGGTCAACCGCCTCGACATCCCGCATCTGCGCCGGGCCGGAAAATCGTTGCGTTCGACCCTGCGCGCGGCGCGGCTCGTTTCGGAATACGCGTTGCAGCGGCTACGCAATCGGCGCGGCACGACGCTGCATCTCGGCAACGCGCTCGCGGCGCGGCTCTATGCCTCGCTGCTGGCGCGGCAGGTCGAGATTCTCTTCTGCGCCGATGTTGAGGACTTGTCGATGCAGGGCGATCACGTCGGCGGCGTTGTCATCCGCCACGGCTCCCGCGACCGCCTGATCTCAGCGCGTCGCGGCGTGGTGGTTGCGACCGGCGGCTTTTCGCACGACGCTGTGTTGCGCAAACGCTTCTTCCCGGCCGCGGCTGGTTTCGTCTCGGCGGCCAGCACCGCTGGCACTGGCGACGGGCTCCGGCTTGCGGCCACGGCCGGTGCCGCGCTCAACACGGAGGCGACGAGTCCGGCCTATTGGGTGCCGGCCTCGCTGTTCCGTCGCGACGATGGCAGCCGTGGCGTTTTTCCGCATACGGTGACCGACCACGCCAAGCCCGGCGTGATCGCCATCAACGCGGCCGGCCGTCGCTTCGTCAACGAGGCGCAGTCGCACCATGAGTTCGTGCTGGCGATGTTGCGCGACGGCAATGGCGAGCCGGACCGGCCGTTTTATCTCGTCTGCGACCGTCAGTTCCTGTGGAGCTATGGCCTCGGCCGCATCAAGCCGTTTACGCTCAACCTCCGGCGCTATCTGGCGAGCGGCGAGTTGCTCAAGGCTCCAGACATCGCGCAGCTCGCGGCGAAGATCGGCGTCAATCCGTCCGTGCTCATGGCGACGATCGCTGGTTACAACGTTGATGCGAAGCAGGGCCGCGATCCCGAATTCGGCCGCGGCAGCACCATCTATCAGCGCCACCTCGGCGATGCCACGCACAAGCCCAATCCCTGCGTCGCGCCGATCCTCCGCGCGCCGTTCTTCGCGATGCGCATCCATCCGGCCGATCTCGGCACGGCCATCGGCATGAAGGTGGATGCCCAGGCGCGCGTGCTGCGCGAGGACGGGGCCCCGATCGCAGGTCTCTACGCCTGCGGCAACGACATGGGGTCGATCATGAACGGGAATTATCCGGGGCCGGGGATCATGCTCGGGCCCGCGCTGACGTTCGGGTATATCGCGGGGCGGCATCTGGCGGAGGGTGGTGCGGCGCGTGAGACGGCTGCCGGCGTGTCAGCTTCGGTCTAGCCACTACCTCCACCGTCATGCCCCGCGAAGGCGGGGCATCCAGTACGCCGCGGCCTATCGATTCAACCACAACCGCCTCGGAGTACTGGATCGCCCGCCTTCGCGGGCGATGACACCGAGAATGAGGCGACAGCACCCCCGCTACTCCGCCGCCGCCGCAAAGCGGCTGTTCTCCAGTTCGGCCTCCAGCCGCGCTGTCTCGGCCGCCGCCAGCTTGATATTGGCTTCCTTGACGTGCCCGAAGCCGCGGATCGTCTCGGGCACGCGGGCGAGCCGCGCCAGCAGCGGGATCTGCTCCGCCTTCAGCCCGGCCATCCGCTGGTCGATCATGCCGAGATAATCCGCGACCAGCTTCCGTTCGGTCCGGCGCTCCTCGGTGCGGCCGAACGGGTCGAACGCGCCGCCGCGCAGGACCTTCAGCTTGGCGAGCAGGCGGAAGGCGTGGATCATCCAGCCGCCGAACTCCTTCTTCTGAAGGTGTCCGGTGGTCTTGTCGCGCTGCGCGAAGATCGGCGGGGCGAGGTGGTACTTCAGCGTGAAGTCGCCGTCGAACTTCTCCGACACCTTCTTGGCAAAGCTGCCGTCGGTGTAGAGCCGTGCAACCTCGTATTCGTCCTTGTAGGCCATCAGCTTGAACAGGTTTTTGGCGACCGCCTCGGTGAGCTCCGTGGACGCGGGCGAGACTGTGCTCTCTGCCTTGCGCACCTTGGCGACGGCCGTGCGATAGCGGTCGGCGTAGGCCTTGTCCTGATAGCCGGTCAGAAACTCCGCGCGGGTCGCGATCACGTCGTCGAGCGACTTCGTCGGCGCGGAAGCGCGGCTCTTGAACTGCAGCACGCTGCGCACGCGCGACATGTCGTGGGCGGCCAGCCGTCCCCAGGTGAAGGCCAGCTTGTTCATCTCGATCGCCGCGCCGTTGATCTCGATGGCGCGGAGCAGGGCCTCCAGCGACAGCGGGATCGCGCCCTTCTGGAAGGCGAAGCCGAGCATGAAGGGATTTGTCGCGATCGAGTCGCCCATCAGGGCCGAGGCAATGCCTGTCGCGTCGATGATGTCGAGGTTCGTGTCGCCGACGGCGTCACGCAGCACGGTCTGCATCGTGCCCATCTCGAAGTCGAGATCGGGATTCTGCACGAAACTCGCGGTCGGCTGCAGGTCGGCGTTGATGAACGCCTTCGTCACCCCGCGTTCGGCACGGCTCAGCGCGGAGGGACCTGCCGAGACGATCATGTCGCAGCCGAGAATGACGTCGGCGCCGCCGGTGGTGATGCGGACCGCGGAGATGTCCTCCGGCCTCCGTGCAATGCGGACATGGCTCATCACCGCGCCGTTCTTCTGCGACAGGCCGGTGAAGTCGAGCGCCGAGCAGCCGCGGCCGTCGACATGGGCGGCCATGCCGAGCAGCGCGCCGATGGTGATGACGCCGGTGCCACCGATGCCGGTGACGAGGATGTTGTACGGCGCCTCGAGCTCGCGGGCAGGAGGCAGCGGCAGGTCGGCGAACAACTGTCCGGAATCGACCGCCGACGTCTTCATCCGCTTCAGGCTGCCGCCGTGCACGGTGACAAAGCTCGGGCAGAAACCCTCGACGCAGGAAAAGTCCTTGTTGCAGTTCGACTGGTCGATCTGGCGCTTGCGGCCGAACTCCGTCTCCAGCGGCTGCACCGAGACGCAGTTGGAGGCCTGCGAGCAGTCGCCGCAGCCTTCGCAGACCAGCTCGTTGATGAAGGCACGCTTTGCGGGATCGGGATAGAGCCCGCGCTTGCGGCGGCGGCGCTTTTCGGCTGCGCAGGTCTGGTCGTAGATCACGACCGTGAGGCCCTTGATGTCACGCAGCTCGCGCTGGACGGCGTCGAGCTCGCGGCGGTGATGGATGGTCGCGCGCTGCGGGAAGTAGTTGCCTTCCGGATACTTCGTCGGATCGTCCGATACGATCGCAAGTCGCTTGACGCCCTCGGCCCAGACCTGATGCGCGATCTGCGCGACGTTGAAGGCGCCTTCGGCGGGCTGGCCGCCGGTCATCGCGACCGCGTCGTTGTAGAGGATCTTGTAGGTGATGTTGATGCCGGCGGCGGAAGCCGCGCGCAGCGCAAGTAGGCCAGAATGGGTGTAGGTGCCGTCACCGAGGTTTTGGAAGATGTGCTTCTCGGTGGTGAAGGGCGACTGGCCGATCCAGTTCACGCCCTCGGCGCCCATATGCGAGATCAGATCGGTACGGCGGGTCGGCATGCTCAAGGCCATGCCGTGGCAGCCGATGCCGGCCATGGCGCGGCTTCCCTCGGGCACGCGCGTCGAGGAGTTGTGCGGGCAGCCCGAGCAGAAGAACGGTGTGCGCGCGAGCTTGATCTGCGTGCTTGATGTGACGGGACTGTCGAAGGCCTCGAGCCGGGCGAGGCGTTGCTCCAGCACCGGGCTGTGATGCCCGAGCTTGCGCAAGCGTGCCACCAGCGCGCCCGCGACGATGGTCGGCGTCAGCTCGCCCTCGCTCGGCAGCAGCGGCGCGCCGCGCTCGTCGCGTTTTCCGGTGACCGTCGGCCGCCTGGAGGCATCGATATTGTAGAGGATGCGCATCAGCTGGTCTTCGATGAAGCCGCGCTTCTCCTCGACCACCAGCACGTCCTGAAGACCTTCGGCGAAACGCTTGGCGCCGCTTTCCTCCAGCGGCCAGGTCAGTGCGACCTTGTAGATGCGCAGGCCGAGGTCCTGCGCCTCCTTGTCGGTGATGCCCAAATCGGCCAGCGCCTGGCGCAGATCGAGATAGGCCTTGCCGGTCGCGAGAATGCCGAGCCGTGCCGGCTTGGAATCGAGCACGATGCGGTCGAGCTGGTTGGCGCGGGCAAAGGCCTGCACGGCGGCCATCTTCGGGCCGAACAGGCGCCTCTCGGCGTCCAGCGGCGGATCGGGCCAGCGGATGTTGAGGCCGCCGGGCGGCATCTCGAAATCATCGGGCAGCACGATCTTGATGCGCTCGGGATCGCTGTCAATCGAGGCCGAGCTTTCCACGGTCTCGCTGATCGCCTTGAAGCCGACCCAGCAGCCGGAGAAGCGCGACAGCGCAAAGCCGTAGAGGCCGAGGTCGAGATAATCCTGGAGCGTTGCCGGATTGATCACGGGGATCAGCGCCGCCGCGAACACCTGCTCGCTCTGATGCGCCAGCGTCGAGGACTGGCAGCCGTGGTCGTCGCCGGCGAGTGCCAGCACGCCGCCATTGAGCGAGGTGCCGGCCGCATTGGCATGTTTGAGCGCATCGACCGAGCGGTCGACGCCGGGGCCCTTGCCGTACCAGATGCCGAACACGCCATCGACCTTGGCGCCGGGAAACAGGCCGACCTGCTGGCTGCCCCAGACGGCGGTCGCAGCCAGGTCCTCGTTCAGGCCGGGGACGAAGGCGATGTCGTGCTGCTGGAGGTGCGACTTCGCGCGCCACAGCGCGTGGTCGTACATGCCGAGCGGGGAACCACGATAGCCCGAGATGAAACCGCCGGTGTTGAGGCCCTGAAGCCGGTCGCGTTCGCGCTGCAACATGGGCAGCCGAACCAGCGCCTGCGTGCCGGACAGGAAGATCCGCTTCGATTCGAGCCGGTATTTGTCGTCCAGCTCGACCTGCATCAGCGTCATTTCAGGAGTCCTCGTCTCTCGTTCGGCGTGGGGGTTTGCGCTGCGGGAGGGATAGCGGCGGCGCGACGCGAATTGCGACAGTCAAGAGCATGGGCCGGCGAAGTCAATACGGCTAGCCGCATCCGTGGCGCTCCTGCTAGTCATGGCTGCCTGTGGAGGACACCATGGCTGCAAACGCATTCGACACCGAGATTACAGAGACGGCCGAGGCGCTGATTGGCCCGTGGCGCCAGCCGCGCCAGATGCTTCACGCGCAAGTCTACGACGCGCACGCCTCGATCCGCGACGATGCCACCGCGCAAAAGCTCGGCTTCAAGGGCGGCACCATCGAAGGCCCGACACATTTCAGCCAGTTCGCCCCGCTCGGCGCGCGGCTGTGGGGGCAGGCCTGGTTCGAGAGCGGTTGCCTGTCCGCGCATTACCGCAACGCCTGCTTCGAAGGTGAGGAGGTGCAGGCGATGCTGTCGAAGCCGCTGCCCGACACGAGCCAGTGCCAGATCCAGATGGTCAAGCGCGACGGCACCGAGGTGCTGCGCGGCACGGCCTCGGTCGGCGAACCTCATGCGGCGACCGCGCTCGAGGCGCGCCTCACCGAGCTCAAGCCGCTCGCCGATCCCGTGATCCTGCGCGATGTGAAGGTGGCGCAGACCAGCAAACGGCAGACGGTGCGGATGGCGTTGGACCAGAACATGGGCGACCTCTATCCGTTCTCTCTCCGGCAGAAGCTCGCCGTCATCACCGAGAACTCGCCATATTATTCAGGCGCCGACAATCCGTGGGGGAAGGCCATCATCCCGATGGAGATGTTGAGCGTACTCTTCCAGTACCGTTCCAAGGACGATCCGCTGCCGGCGAAGGGGCCGGCGGTCGGCCTGTTCGCGGATCAGGAGATCAGGCTGATCAAGGGGCCGCTCTTCGTCGATGAGGAGTACGAAATCGAGCGTGAGGTTGTCGCGCTCTCCGGCAGCCGCCGCACCGAGAGTGCCTGGATTAAAACGCGCGTGTTCGGCAAGACGGGCGCGGTGGTGGCCACCATGCTGCTCAACATGGCGACGCTGAAGGATTCGTATGCGCCGTATGAGATGGAGTATCGGCAGCTGTACGGCACGGGGCGGTAGCGCTACGGCCTCCGCCGTCATTCCGGGGCGCGCGCAGCGCGAACCCGGAATCCACTTTCCTCGCGTACTGCGGCCCGATGGATTCCGGGCTCGACGCTGTCGCGTCGCCACGGAATGACGGCGAGCGAGTCCGTCGCTGCCCGCTCATCCTTTAAGCAACTGCACGTCGCAAAGCCGTCGCACAGGGAATAAGCAGCCGTCAGCCGCTGACGTAACCTTCTGAGTGCGCAGCAAATTCTCTCGCGGCCTGTGCCCCACCGCTATTGTACACAATGGCACGGCGTTTGCAGAACTCCTGGCAAAGAGAGTTCTCGCGGGGGCCTTGAGTTATGTTGAACTCAACCAAGCCGACACTGGGCGTCATCAGCGCCGAGCCCGAGCCGATCAGGCTCGACTGGCCTGCCACCGCACTTCTCATCATCGACATGCAGCGGGATTTCATGGAGCCGGGCGGCTTCGGCGAGACGCTTGGCAACGATGTCAGCCAGCTCGCGCGCGCGGTGAAGCCGATCGGCGCGGTGCTGAAGGCGGCGCGTGACACCGGCATGCTGGTGATCCACACGCGCGAGGGGCATTTACCTGATCTGTCCGACGCGCCGCCCGCAAAAGTCGAGCGCGGCGCGCCGTCCTTGCGCATCGGCGATCCCGGCCCGATGGGGCGCATTCTCATTCGCGGCGAGGCCGGCCACGACATCATTCCCGAGCTTTATCCGCTCGACAGCGAAGTCGTGATCGACAAGCCCGGCAAGGGTGCCTTCTACGCCACCGAGCTCACGGACGTGCTGGAGAAATACGGCATCGAGAACTTGCTCGTCTGCGGCGTCACAACGGAAGTGTGCGTCAACACCACCGTGCGCGAGGCCAATGACCGCGGCTATCGCTGTGTCGTCATCTCGGACGGCTGCGCATCCTACTTCCCGCAATTTCACGAGATGGGCCTGAAGATGATCAAGGCCCAGGGCGGCATCTTCGGCTGGGTCGCGGACTCAGCCGCAGTACTGGAGGCAATGAAGACTTCGACCACACAGGGGTAATGTCATGAGCACATTGACGGGGACGGCCGGTAAATCTGATCTGAGCAAGTCCGAGTTCAAGCCGGCACTATGGACATCGGGCGACTGGAACGCGTTCTTCGGCTTCGGCACCAACATCCTCGTCAACATGCTGGTGCTCACGGGCCTGCTGCGCTTCGTCCTGAAGATGCCTGATAGTCTCGTGTTCGGCCGCATCCTGCCCGCGCTCGGGCTGATGATGTGTCTCTCCACCTTCTACTACGCGTATCTCGCCTATCGGCTGGCGCAGAAGACGGGCCGTAACGACGTCTGCGCACTGCCCTCGGGCGTCAGCGTACCGCACATGTTCATCGTCACCTTCGTGATCATGCTGCCGATCACGATCAAGACCGGTGATCCGCTCAAGGGCTGGTCGGCCGGCCTCGTCTGGGTGTTCTTCCAGAGCTTTATCCTGATGATCGGCGGCTTCATCGCACCGTTCATCCGCAAGATCACGCCGCGCGCGGCGCTGCTCGGCACGCTCGCCGGCGTCTCCGTCACCTTCATCTCGATGCGTCCGGCGTTAGAGATGTACATGACGCCGCAAATCGGCCTGGTCTGCTTCGCCATCATCTTGGTGAGCTGGTTCGGCGGCGTGAAATATTGGCGCGGCATTCCCGCAGGCCTCGTCGCGATCGCGGTCGGCATGGTCATCGCCTGGGGCTCGAACCTGTTCGGCCTCGGTCTCGGTGGGCTGAACGTCAAGGGCGTCGGCGACGCTTTCGCGAACTTCGGCTTCTCGGTGCCGATCCCGGCGGTAGGCTATGTCTTCTCCGGCTTCGAATTCCTAGGCGTCATCCTGGTTACCGCCATTCCCTTCGGCATCTACGACCTCGTCGAGGCCATGGACAATGTCGAGAGCGCGGAAGCGGCCGGCGACGAATATCCCACCACGCGGGTGCTGACCGCCGACGGCGTCGTCAGCCTGATCGGCTGCCTGATGGGCAACCCCTTCATCAACGCCGTCTATATCGGTCATCCCGGCTGGAAGGCGATGGGCGGCCGCATCGGCTATTCGGCTGCGACCGGCATCATGGTGGTGGTGCTGGCCTGGTTCGGCATCATCTCGGTGCTGCTGGCACTGGTGCCCGTCGTCGCGATCTCGCCGATCCTGCTCTATATCGGCATGCTGATCGGCGCGCAGGCGTTCCAGACCACACCGGTCAAGCACGCGCCCGCGATCGTGCTGGCGCTGACGCCGCATCTTGCTGCCTGGGCCAAGCTCCAGATCGACACGATGCTCGGCTCGACCATGATGGCGGCGACCACTGTCGGCGGTCTCGCCGCCGACAAGGCCGACGCGGTCAAGGCCGCGGCGATCGCAGCATTGCCACAGCAGGGCGTGTTCTATCACGGCTTAGAGGTGATGGGCGGCGGCTCCATCCTCGGCGGCCTCATCCTGGGTGCGATCGGTGTCTTCATCATCGAGCGCGACTTCGAGAAGGCCTCGGCCTTCGCGCTGGTCGGTGCCGTGCTCACTTACTTCGGCTTCATGCATGGCGAGGCCGTGGGTATTGGCGGCGGCTTCGGCGTCACGCCCGCGGTGGCGTTCGCCTACGCGGTGATGGCGGCGGGACTGTTTTCCGCCAGCAAGCTCGGCGCCACCGAGCGCTACGCCGCCCATCCGGAGATGCACGCCGCGCCGGCGGAGTAGGCATCGGCCAGTATTGATCGCCGCCGGGTGACACCATGTCGCCCGGCGGCGTTTTTTTAGGCGACGCCCAGATCGGACAGGATATCGGCCCCGGCACGAACCTCGTGACTGGATCCCCGGAAATCCTCGCCAACGGGCTCGCAGGCGCCACCCAGATGCCGTGCAAAGAACGCCTCGGCAATTGCGAGATAGGAGAGCTGGTTCGGCGGCCTCTGGAATCCGTGCCCCTCATCGGGATAGACGATGTAGGTCACGGGAATGCCTTTCGCCTGCATAGCCGCTGCGATGGTGTCGCTTTCCGCGATCTTGCAGCGAACGTCGTTGGCGCCATGAAAGATCAGCATGGGCTTCTTGATGTTGTCGACCTTGTTGATCGGTGAACGTTCGGCGAGCAGCTTACGGCCTTCCTCGGTGCGGGGATCGCCGTAGCTGCGATACATGAATTCCGCAAAGCCGGCCCAATAGGGTGGCATCGACTCCAGCAGGGTTTGCAGGTTGGAGATGCCGACGACCGGCACGGAACAGCAGAAGACGTCCGGCGTGAAGGTTGCGCCGACGAACGAGGCCAGGCCGCCGTAGGACAGGCCGAAAATCGCGACTTTGTCCTTTTGCGCGATGCCTTCGGCGATCGCCCAATCGACCATGTCGATGAGATCGTCGTGCATCTTTCGCGCATGCTCCTTCTCGCTCGCCGCGACAAACGCCTTGCCGAAGCCCGTCGATCCCCGATAATTGACCGAAAGCACGGCGTAGCCGCGATCGGCCAGCCATTGGTGATCCCTGCGATAGCCGTAGATATCCCGTCCCCACGGACCGCCGTGGACGATGAGGACCATCGGCAGCGGCCGAGGCGGGCGATCACCATCGATGTCGGCGGGCAGCGTGAGGTACGAGACGAGGGGCAGGCCGTCGCGCGATTTGCCCTGCACTTCCTGCATCGAAGCGAGGCGGTAGGGCTTCAGCTCGGGGCGCGCCGAAAACAGCTCGGTGATGGTCTGCTTGTCGCGGTCAAGGAGATGATATGTGATGGGTTGATCCGGCGCGTGGCTCGCCACGATCCATCGGCGGCCATCGTCGGTTTGGCTCTCAACATAAAACGCGTGGTCGCGTAGTCGCGCCTTGATCAGATCAAGCTCGGCCGCAATCGCAGGCGTGAAAGCCGTCCATTCCTGCCGACCGGGATCGATGCAGACCGCTTCGGGTTCGAGTGTCCGGGTGTTGAATATGGCTCCCGTCACATCGGCGCGGTCGCTTGCGAACAAGACACGTTCGTCACCCGTCGACCAGTTGATGCTTAGCAGGGCCGACTTGTCGTGCGTGACGCTCGAAGTCATATGGAGGTAGTTGCCCTCCGCGTCGAAATTCCAGGGCCGGGTGCTGATGTAGGCCTCGTATGAGGTATCGCGCCAATGCGTGACCTCGCCGTCGTCAATACGCCAGAGCCGTGTGCCTCCGTCAGGCGCGTTGCTGTGCGCGTAGCGCGGCTTCAACTGCCAGTCGAGCCCGACGTAATGGAACTCCTGGCGATTTTCCCAAACCAGGCTGCGTTCGCCGGTTGCGAGGTCGAGCACGTAGACATCGTGCCAGCGCGGGTCGCGATCGTTGAGGCTGACTGCAATCTTGTCAGGAACCATGTGCGACCAGTGCGTCGGCATCGCTCGGACATTGGCAAAGGGCGTGAGATCCCGGAGCTCTGAACTGCGGGGATCGACGACGAACAGGCGCAGATTCTCATCGCCGTTCTCGTCGTTGAGAAACATGATGTAGCGGCCGTCCGGGCTCCAACTCTGCCAGTTGATTGGTCGGCCCGTGGTGCGTGTTACGGGCTGGCCCGCCGCAATGCTGTCGACCGGAGAAACCCAGACGTTCAGAACGTCATCGACAGGGGCGAGCCAGGACAGCCATTGCCCATCTGGTGACAACTTGGTGCCGACGTAGGTCGGATTGCCAAACAGTTTTCGGCGCGGAATCAGAGGGCGAGCTGACATGTGGCGTCTCGTACGCAGGCGCGACTTCCATCGCGCATCGTAGTGCTACGGTATGTAGCATATACACGCGAAAACCTTGCGTCAACTCCAAGTAGAGCGCGTGCTCGTGGCGCGGGAAGCGCGCAAGAGTGCGCTCCCCAGAGGATTGAGATTGGCGCAGCTACCCGCCCTTGACCGCCCCCGCCGTGAGCCCCGCCACGATCTGTCGCTGGGCGAACACTGTGAGCAGCAGCACCGGGAGAGTGACGATCAGCGCGGCCGCGGCCAGCGGACCCCAGCTCAACTGGTCGAACGAGATCATGTTGTAGACGGCGACGGGCAGGGTGCGCGTCTCGCGTCCGGCCAGCACGATGCCGAACACAAAATTGTTCCAGGAGAAGATCACGGCGAGGATGAAGGCGACCGCGATCCCGGGCTTGGCGATCGGCAGGGCGACGTGCCGAAAGACCTGCCACCGCGTGGCGCCGTCGATCAGGGCGGCTTCCTCCAGTTCCATCGGTGTCGTCTCAAAGTAACCGATCATGATCCAGATCACGATCGGCACCGTCACGACGAGATGGATGATGATCTGCGGCACCAGCGTGCCGAGCAATCCCAGCCACTGGAACAGCAGGAACAGCGGGATCAAATAGGACAGGCCGGGCGTGATGCGCGCGATCAGGATCACGATCGCGGATTTGTGCGCGGCCATGCGCGCGATGCCGTAGCCGGCGGGAACGCCGACGAGCAGGGCCAGCGTGGTCGCGCCGCCGGTGACGATCAGGCTGTTGACGAAATAGGTCAGGAAGCGGTTGGAAGCGAGCACGTCGGCGTAGTTCTTCCAGGCGATGCGATCGGGGATGAACACCGGCGGGTAGGCGGCATTGTCGACCTCGAACTTGAGCGACAGCGACGCCATCCAGAGGAAGAACAGGATCGCCGGCGACACGATGACGAACACCGAGAGCCACAGACCGATCCTGCCAATGACCTGACGTAGGTTGATTCGACTTGGGTTGACTTGACTTGAGCTCATGCGCCGCTCGCGATTTCGGTCCACAGCATGCGCTGGCGGGCATAGAGCATCACGGCCGCGAGGGCGACGATGAGGAGGAAGAACACCACCGCGATCGCCGAGCCGTAGCCGAGGTCGTAATAGGTGAAGGCTACGCTGTAGAGATAGATGTTGATCGTCTCCGACGCCGAGCCCGGTCCGCCCTGCGTGATCGCGAAGATGATGTCGAAACTCTTCACGGCGTCGATCATGCGGATCATGCCGGCGATGAACAGGAACGGCATGATCAGCGGCAGGGTGATGAAGCGGAACACCTGCCAGAAGCTGGCGCCGTCGATCTGCGCGCTTTCATAAGGCTCGGTCGGGATGGCGGCGAGGCCGCCGAGCACGATCAGCATGACCAGCGGCGTCCATTGCCAAGTCTCGACCAGCACGAGCGAGGGAATGACGGTCGCGGGGTGGAAGACCCAGAGCTGTGCGGGGATCCCGACCAGCGACAAGAGGTAGTTCAGCACGCCGAGCTGCGGGTGGAACATCATGGTCCAGACCAGCGCGATCGCGACGGGGGTCGCCATCATCGGCATGATGAAAATACCGCGCAGAAAGCCGCGGCCGACGAATTTCTGGTGAAACACGACGGCCGCGAACGTGCCGAGAATCAGCGGCAGCAGCACCGATAGCAAAGTGTAGACCATGGTGTGGCCCACCGCCTCGATGAAGCGGGGATCGCTCGTCAGCCGCAGATAGTTGGAAAACCCGACGAAGGTGGTCGGTGAGCCGACCTTCCACTCGTTCAGGCTCATCCAGATGGTGAAGACCCACGGGAAGATGATGATCGCGAGCACGACGACCAGCGCCGGCACCACGAACGGCCAGTAGGACGGCGGCCGCAACGCCTTCTCCGGCGCGGCATCAGACTGTGCCGCGGCCGGAGTCGATTGTGTCAACGCACTCACGCTTTTTCGCTGCGCTCCAGGATCGGCCGGTACTGATCGTGAGCCTTCTTCAACTCGGTCGCGGGATCGGCGCCCGATAGTGTCGAGGTGAGGGCCGCGCCGACGAGATCGCGGAATTCGGCGACCGGGATCACGACGGGAAGGCCGAGCTTGCTGATCTTGGCGGAATCGATCACCGACTGCAGCCACTCCTTGGGCATCTTCACGCCGTTCTGGACCTCGGGATCGCCGAGGATCGAGTTGCGGAACGGCACGCCGCCGCCGGCCTGCAACAGCCGTGCGCCCTGCTGCTTCGAGACCGCCCACTGGCAGAGCAGATAGGCGGCTTCCTTGTTTTTGCTCGCCGCGGCAATGCCGATGCCGTCGCCATAGGTGGCCGAATATTGCCCCTTCGGTCCGGCCGGCACGACGGTGTAGCCGACCTTGCCGACGACGCGCGAGGCGGCGGGGTCCTCCAGCGGCGGCGCCCAGCCGACGCCGTCGATCCACATCGCCGAACGTCCTTGCGTGAACGAGGCCATCGACTCCATCCAGTTGAAGCCGGCGACGCCTGGCGGGGCGACCTTCGTCAGCAGCGTCTGATAGAGCTTTGTCGCCGCGACCGCCTCGGGGCCGTCCGTGAGGATGTTGCCTTTGGCGTCGAGGAATTCGCCGCCATAGTCGAGGAAGAAGTTGGTCCACAACGTCATGTTGGCGTTGCGCAGGCCCCGTCCGACGAAACCGTAGGTGCCTTCCTTGGTGTCGGTCAGTTTTTCGGCGGCCGCGACCATCTCGTCGAGGGTCTTGGGGACGGCGACGCCCTTCTTCTGGAACAACTCCTTGTTGTAGTAGAGGATGAAGTAATCGACCGACCAGGGCAGCGACAGCATCTGGCCCTTGTCGTTCTTGGCGTATTGCAGGCCGGCGGCCGAGAAATCGCTCTCGACGAGATCGGGCGCCGTCAGCGTCGGATCCTTCATGAAGGGCGTCATGTCGGCCAGCCAGCCGCCCTTCTCGAACTGCCGCTTCTGCACGTGATAGCTGAGATGGACGACGTCGAAGCTCGGCCGGCCCGAGGTCAGCTCGATCACCACTTTCTGGCGCTGCTGCTGCTCGGGGATCTGTTCGGATTCCACCTGGATGCCGGTGAGCTCGGTGAACTCCTTGATGTTTTTTTGCAGGTTGTCGCCGCGCGGACCCTTGGCGAGGATCACCTCCAGCTTGGTCCCGGCGTATTTCTTCCAGTTGACCTCGGCGCGTGCCGGTAGTCCGGTCAGGCTGAGCGCGCCAGCCGCGGCGGTCCCCGTCAACAGCGTGCGGCGCGAGATGTTATGGTTGGCCACGTCAAATCCCTCCCTCTGATTCATTTTCTTTGGGAGGGATACTAACGGCCGTGCCACGCCTGCCTAGTCCTAATCTGGGGACTCAGGGACGCACGGCAGGCGTCTCCATCGGCAGGCCGCGCGCCCGCGACATCAGGTAGAGTTCAAGCGCGACCAGCTCGGGCGCGCCGTAATCATAGGCCTGGGCGCGTACGCCGGTCATGCAACTGCGCAACCTTCGCTCGATCGACCCCAGCGTCTGCCACTCCAGGCGGTAGAGCGGATAGCCGGTCGGCTGTCCTTGCGTGATCGGCGCGCCCGCAAGACGCTTGTCGAAATTGTCGTCGTGGCAGTTGGTGCAGGCGAGGTTGAGCTGACCCTCGCGCCGCATGAAGAGGTCGCGGCCCTGCGCCACGAAAGGCTTCAGCTCCGGATCATCGCCGGCCGAGATCGCGACGCCGCGGGACTGGTGGGCGATAAAGGCGGACAGCGCCAGGAGGTCGTGGCTCTCGTAGGGCAGCGCCGGCGCCTGCTGATGATTGGCGCGGCAGAGGTTGATGCGCTGGTCGAGGGTGACGGGGCGCGCCAGCGCCTTGTCGAAGGCCGGATAGCGCGCCGCGACGCCCTTCATGCTGGTCGTTGCATCGCCGTGGCAGTCCGCACAGGCCTTGTCGGCGCTGCCGGCCTTCTTCGCCCAGAGCGCCTCGCCGTCGAGCACGAAAAGCATGCCCGGATTGGACGTGTCGTCATCCTGCATCGCGCGCGTGTCCGGCCCCATGAACGAATAGCCGGAGCGGCGCGCGTCCGGCGGAATCTCGCCGGCGAGCAGGGCAGGGGCCGCGGCCAACAATGTTGCCGCCGCTATCGCGCGCCAAAAGATCATTCGACCGTGATCGAGGCCGATGCGGTCGACGAATAGCCGTTGTCGCCGATCCATTCGAATTCGAACTTGCCGCTCTCCTTCGCGACCGTGAAGAAGGAGAGGTATGGGTTGGCCGCGATCGCCGGAAACAGGTCGGCGCGGAAAACTTCGGTGCCATTGTAGCGGCACGTAAAGCTCGTGATGATGTCGCGCGGCACCAGCGCGCCGTCCGCGGTGTGGCGGAAGCCGGTCTCCATGATGTGCGAGGTCAGCGTGCGGATCTCGATGACATCGCCGCGTTTGGCTTTTGCCGGGACGTTGATGAGCGCGGCCATCAGTTCATCTCCTCGGTACAGGCGGCCAGCGTCACGACGATGTCGGCGGCGACCTGCCAGAACGTGTCATCGGACATGCGTGCGATTGCCACCACCTTCTGGGTGTCGGCGAGCCGGATCCGGGTCGAGACCTGGGCGCGGCCGGAGGAGGGATTGAGATAGAAATTGCCGATGTTCGGCTGCGGGTTCTTCTCGTTGAAGACGTGGATGCTCTTGACGTAGTCGTTTGCGGTCATCGGGCTTGCGACGCTCACCGTCATCGGCACCGTGTTGCCGTTCTCGACCAGAGGCGGAATGTCGAGCTTGACCTTGCCGGTGCGAATCTGGGCTTCGCCGACGACGTTGCGGATGGCGGTGCTGAGCATCGCGGGCGTCGCTTCCAGCGGTCGCAGCGTGACGATCGGGATCGTCCCGGCGACCGTCGCGCCGCCTGCAATACTCAGGAATTGTCGTCGCGTGGTTGGCATGAAGCTAGTTCCGAAGCGTTACAAGAAAGGCCACGATGTCTTCGATCTCCGCGGCGGATAATATCGGCTTGCCGGCAAAATTGCGCCCGACCCGGACCAGCCCGTCGTTGCGATAATAGGACGGCATGATGGTCTGCGGGTTGTAGCGCGATGCATCGACCAGCCGCAGCCGCAACTGGCCCGCCGACCACCAGTTTCCGGTGCCGGTGAGATCGGGTGCGAGGTCACCCTGGAACCGCGCCTCCGGGAACGGACCGGAATGGCAAAGGATGCAGGTCGTGGTGCGCGCAACCACCAGCGCGCGTCCACGCGCAGGATCGGCTGGTGAGCCCGTGAGCGGCTCCGGGATGGTGTCACCGATGATTTTGTAGCGCACGAGCTCGTCGGCTCTTGCGCCGCAAGCCAGGGCAACGCCGGCGGCGATCAGCGCTGCGATATGAAGGAATGCTCTAGCCAAAGGTGTCCGCCGTGATGGTTTGAAACCAGCGTTCTGCCTCCGCGGCCTCGCGGGCGCGCAGCTCGCGCGGCGCATCGACCGGGCTGGTCGCGCCGCCCTCGACCTCGGCAAAGATGTCGCCCCTGGGCTGGTAATTGCCGGCGAGCGAGAAGCCGTAGCCGGGCGCGGCCGTGTTGTAGCAGACGCCGGTCAGCCGCGGCGTCTCCGGCGCGCGGCCCGCGAACAGGTTGAGGATGGCGGCGGCGCAGGCCTTGCCCTGTGCGCTCGCGGCCGACGCCGATTTGGGAATGCCGCCGCCGAGGCAGGCGTCGCCGATGACATGGATGTTCGGGACGAGCTTCGACTCGAATGTCACGGGATCGATCGGGCACCAGCCGGTCGCATCCGCCGCGCCCGCGATCTCGGCGATGCGGCCGGCGCGTTGCGGCGGGATGACGTTGGCGACATCAGGCGTGTAGTTGCCGAACTCGGTGATGATGGTCCTTGTCGAAGGATCGACCGAGGTGACGCGACCGCCCTGCGACAGCGCGATGCGCTCGATCATGTCGCCATAGAGCTCCTTCCACGCCTTCTCGAACAGCCGCTGCTGCGAAAAATTGTCCTTGGCATCGAGGACCAGCACCTTCGAGCGCGGCTTCTTCGTCTTCAGGTAATGCGCAATCAGGCTGGCGCGTTCGTAGGGCGCCGGCGGGCAACGCGACGGGTTGGCCGGGATGGCGATGGCGACCGTGCCGCCGTCCGCCATCGCCTCCAGTTGCCTGCGCAGCAGCAGCGTCTGCGCGCCGGCCTTCCAGGCGTGCGGCATTTTCTCGGATGCTGCTTCGTCATAGCCGGGCAGGGCCTCGAAATGGAAGTCGATGCCAGGGGAGAGTACGAGACGGTCATAGGGCAGCGCGACGCCGTCGGTCGTCACGACGCTGCGCCGCTGCGGCTCGATTGTGGTGACGGCCTCGCCGATCACGGTGATGCCCTCGGCGGCGAGCTTGTCATAGTCGAACTGCTGCGCGTCGATCTCACGCAGGCCCGCAATCACCTCGTTGCTGAAGGGGCAGGAGGTGAAGACCGCGTTCGGTTCGATCAGGATGATTTGCAGGTTTTCCTGCGCGCGTTTCAGCGCGCGGGCGCAGGCCGCGCCGCCGAACCCGCCGCCGACCACGACGATACGTGCTGCCGACTGCGCACGCGGGACCGATGGCCGCGCCAGCGTCGCGGCGGCCGCGGTGATGCCGAGCACGGCATTCCGCCGTGTCACCGGGCGCGTGGTCATCAGGATCATCCAGGCAAAAATGCCGCGGCGGCCGTTGCAGCCGCCGCGGCGTTTCTCAGGCGAAGGTGATGTTCTGGTCGCGCAGCGGCACCGAGCGGATGCGCTTGCCCGTCGCCGCGAAATAGGCGTTGAGCACCGCCGGCGCCGCGACGCCGATGGTCGGCTCGCCGACGCCGCCCCAGAACCCGCCGCTCGGCACCATCACCGATTCCACCTTCGGCATCTCGTTGATGCGCATCGAGTTGTAGGTGTCGAAGTTGGTTTGCTCGATCTTGCCGTCCTTGACGGTGCAGCCGCCGTAGAACAACGCGGACAGGCCATAGACGAAGGAGCCGGCGATCTGCCGCTCCACCTGCGCCGGATTGACGACGTAGCCGGGATCGGTGGAGGCGACGATGCGATGCACCTTGATCTTGTTGCCGTCGGTCACCGAGATTTCGGCGGCGCCGGCAACATAGCTGCCATAGCCCATGACCTGCGCGATGCCGCGATAGACGCCCTGCGGCGCCGGCTTGTCCCAGCCGATCTTCTCGGCCACGGCATTGAGCACCGCCAGATGCTTGGGATGGTTGCCCATCAGCTTGCGGCGGAATTCGAGCGGGTCCTGACCTGCGGCCTGGGCCAGCTCGTCCATGAAGCATTCCATGTAGATCGCGTTGTGATTGACGTTCACGCCGCGCCAGAAGCCGGGCGGAACGTGCGGGTTGCGCATCGCATGCTCGATCAGGAGGTTCGGCACCGAATAGCCGAACGCGGCTTCGCCGGACTGGGCGACGCCCTGGAATGCGGCCGGATCCATGCCGTTCTGCAGCGCTTCGGGGCGCAGCGAGAACAGGATCGACTGCCCGGACAGGCGGTAGTGCAGCGCCACCAGATTGTTGTTGGCGTCGAACGCGCCGGTCATCTTGCACTGGGTGATCGGGTGATACCTGCCGTGCGCCATGTCCTCTTCGCGCGACCACAACAGCTTGATCGGCGTGCCCGGCATCTGCTTGGCGATCATGACCGCCTGGCGGACGTAGTCGGTCTGGCCGCGCCGGCCGAAGCCGCCGCCGGGCATCACCTTGTACACGTCGCACTTCTCCGCTGGCAGGCCGGAGGCCTCCAGCACCGCCGCGAAGACGGCTTCGCCGTTCTGCGTGCCGCACCAGACCTCGCATTTGTCGGCCGTGTAGAGCGCGGTGGCGTTCATCGGCTCCATGGTGGCGTGGTTCTGGTAGGGGTAGTTGTAGACGGCTTCGACTTTCTTCGCTGCGCCGGCAATCGCGGCTTTGACGTCGCCGTTCTTGTTGCCGACATAGGCCGGCTGCGCGTCGTCGAGGCCCTCAGCCAGCCACTTCGCGATCGACTCGCTGGAGACCTTGGCATTCTCGCCCTCGTCCCAGACGATCGGCAGCGCTTCCAGCGCGGTCTTGGCGTGCCACCAGGTGTCGGCAACGACCGCAACCGCGGTATCGCCGACCTTGACGACCTTCTTGACGCCTTTCATGCCGGTGATCTTGGCTTCGTCATAGCTCTTCAGCTTGCCGCCAAACACCGGGCAGTCCTTGATTGCGGCGTTCAGCATGCCCGGCAGCTTGACGTCGATGCCGTAGATCATCGTGCCGGTGGTCTTGTCGGCGGTGTCGAGCCGCAAGAGGCCCTTGCCCGCGATGGTCCAGTCCTTGGGATCCTTGAGCTTGACGTCGGCCGGCGGCGTCAGCTTGGCGGCGGCTTCGGCGACCTTGCCGTAAGTTGTCGTCTTGCCCGACGCCTTGTGGGTGATGACGCCCTTGGCGACGGTGCATTCGGAGGCCGGCACCTTCCACTCGTTCGCGGCGGCCTCGATCAGCATCACGCGCGCGGTGGCGCCGCCCTTGCGGACATAGTCCTGCGACGAGCGGATGCCGCGGCTGCCGCCGGTCGAGAAATCACCCCAGACGCGCTTGCGGGCGACGCTCTGGCCGGGGGTCGGATATTCGGTCGTGACCTTCGACCAGTCGCATTCGAGTTCCTCGGCGACCAGCTGGGCGAGGCCGGTGAGCGAGCCCTGGCCCATCTCGGAGCGGGCGATGCGGATCACGACGGTGTCATCGGGCCTGACTACGACCCAGGCGTTGACTTCCGGCGCGCCGTCGGCCGCGCGGACCACGGCGGGGCCACCGAAGGGGAGATCGAGCCCGATCGCGAGGCCGGTGCCGACAGCGGCGGTGCCGATGACGAAGGCGCGACGGTTCATCTTGGGAGAAACATGCTTGTTCATGGGACGGCTCCTCAGGCGCTGGCGATCGTGTGGATCGCTTCGCGCACCTGCTGGAAGGTGCCGCAGCGGCAGATATTGGTGATGGCCTCGTCGATGTCGGCGTCGGTCGGCTTCGGCTTTTCGGCGAGGAGTGCGGCCACCGCCATGATCATGCCGCTCTGGCAATAGCCACATTGCGGAACGTCCTTGGCGATCCAGGCTGCCTGCACCTTGTGCAGCGTGTCGCCGGATGCGAGCCCCTCGATCGTGGTGATCTTCTTGCCTTCGGCCTCGCTGACCGAAATCCCGCAGGAACGGATGGCGACGCCGTCCATGTGAACGGTGCAGGCGCCGCATTGCGCAATGCCGCAGCCATATTTGGTGCCGGTCAGGCCGGCATTCTCACGGATCGCCCAGAGCAGCGGCGTATCCGGCTCGACGTCGAGCGTGAAGGTTTTTCCGTTGATTGTTAGGTTTGCCATCGCAAGTCCCCTGATTGGCCCAATCCACCGATCGGACTCAGGGAACAATGTGTCTGGCAAATTGGAACTGTTCAAATCAATAGTCCGAGGGGTGGCCAACAGCGAGGCTGGCATGCGCGGGGAAGAATGTCGGGAGCGCGGTGTTGCCGCCGAAATCGCCGTCCAAGCGGCCGGATGAGCCTCTCCCGGCGCCAAGAGGTGGCTCGGAACGACGCCCGGCGCGTTCCGGGCAGTTCCCATTGCGGCGACAGTTTGTCCTTTTTACCGGGGTGCAAGACGAACGCGCTCTGGTACACTGGGACGAAGCAAAAAGGGATTCCATGAACGTACCGCAGCGCTGCAACGTATTGATGCTCTATCCGCTGTTCTTGGCGGAGTCGTTCTGGAGCTTTGGCGAATCCTGCGAGCTGATGGGTGTGAAGCGACCCGCGGCCCCCCTCGGCCTGATCACGGTGGCCGCGATGCTGCCGAAGGACTGGACGGTCCGGCTGATCGACTGCAACACGCAAGCCTTGGGTGACGAGGATCTCACCTGGGCCGACGTCGTGTTCACCGGCGGCATGCTGCCGCAGCAGGCCGATACGCTGCGCCTGATCGAACTCTGCCGCGCCGCCGGCAAGCCGGTGGTCGTCGGCGGACCCGATCCCACCTCCAGCCCGCACATCTACGAGAAGGCCGACTTCCGGGTGCTCGGCGAGGCCGAAAGCGTCATCGACGAGTTCATCGCGGCCTGGGAAAGCGGGGCCCGCGCCGGCGTCTTCACTGCGCCGAAATTCCAGGCCGACGTAACAAAGACGCCGGTGCCACGCTTCGATCTCCTGAAGTTCGAGGACTATCTCTACCTCGGTGTGCAATATTCGCGTGGCTGTCCGTTCACCTGCGAGTTCTGCGACATCATCGAGCTCTACGGCCGTGTGCCGCGCACCAAGACGGTCGAGCAGATGTTTGTCGAGCTCGAGACGCTCTACCGGATGGGCTACCGCGGCCATCTCGACTTCGTCGACGACAATTTCATCGGCAACAAGAAGTCGCTGCGGCAGTTCCTGCCCCAGCTCGCCGAATGGCAGCGCGCGCACGGCTATCCCTTCGAATTGTCCACCGAGGCCTCGGTCAACCTGGCCGACGATCCCGAGCTATTGGAGCTGATGGGCGCGGCCAATTTCTTCGGCATCTTCGTTGGCATCGAAAGTCCGGACCCTGCAACGCTGGTCGCGATGCGGAAGAAGCAGAACACGCGGCGCAACATCGCCGAGAGCATCCACAAGATCTATGCCGCCGGCATGCTCGTCACCGCGGGTTTCATCGTCGGCTTCGACACCGAGAAGGTCTCGATGGCGGAAGCGATGATCGATTTCATCGAGGAGGCCGCGATTCCCGTCGCCATGGTCGGCCTGCTCTATGCGTTGCCGAACACGCAGCTCACGCGCCGACTCGAGCGTGAAGGCCGGCTGCATCCGGGCCACGATCTGGCGCCGACCATCGGCGCCGATCAGTGCACGGACGGCATCAACTTCGATCCGGTCCGCCCGTTGCGCGACATCCTGACGGACTACAAGCGGGTGCTGGAGCACATCTACAGCCCCGCCGCCTACGCAGGACGCGTCGACCGCCTGATGACGCTGCTCGACCGATCCAGGCAGCGCCCCGAGCTCGCCGAGGGCGACATCCGCTCGCGGGTCGGGGCGATGGAGACGGTGCACCGCGTTGTCACCGCCCTTCCCGAAGCGCGCGGGCCGCTGTGGCAGACCTTCATGAACTGCGCCAAGCGCGACACGTCATCGGCACGGATCGCGGTGCAGATGATTGCCGCCTATGCGCATCTCGGGCCGTTCTCGCGCAAGGTCATCGAAGCCATCGACGGGCGCCTCGCTGCGCTCGATGACGAGACGGTCATCCCGACCGCTGCGACGCTCGACACCACCGCAGCCCGGCACCTGGCCTGAAGGCTTACTTCACCGCCAGCCGCAGGAAGCTCATCACGCTGCCGAGCGCGGCGAAGCCGGCGCCGAGCCCCAGAGCGACGGTCGCGCCATCGTGACCGGCCAGCGCAAAGCACAGCGCCGCGAGTGCGGCTCCCGTCGTTTGCCCTGTCAGCCGCGCGGTGGCGACGATGCCGGAGGCGCTGCCGCTGCGGTGCGGCGGCGCGCTCGACATCACGGCCTTCATGTTCGGCGCCTGGAAGAAGCCGAACCCCATGCCGCAGATCACCATCCGCCAGATGATGTCGGGGATGGCAGGATTGGACGGAAGCATCGCGAGCAATGCCATGCCGAGGCCGAGCAGCACGAGCCCGATGCCGCCGAGCAGGCCGACCGCGTGCCGGTCGGAGAGGCGCCCCGCGATCGGCGCCATGATGCCGACCACCAGCGGCCAGGGCGTCATGAAGAAGCCGGTCTCGACCTGCGAACGCCCGAGCACGTCCTCGAAATAGAACGGCAGCGAGACGAAGGCGAGGCCCTGCACGGCGAACGAGCACACCGCGGTCGCTGCCGACAGCGCGAACATCGGCCGGCTGAACAGGTCGATCGGCAGCATCGGCGCGGGATGGTCGGCATGCCGGCGCGTCAGGATGAAGCCGAGTGCGAGGGCCGTGATCAGCTCGATGCCCACGACGACGGGCGACAGATTGTGCGCGGCGCTGCCGATGCCCGTGATGAACAGGCCGAGGCAGGCGGACGCAAGGACCGCGCCGAGAAAATCAAAGCCGTGATCGGCGCGCGGCGTCTTCGGCAGCATTGCAAAGCCGATCCCGATCGCGACGAGGCCGAACGGGATGTTGACAGCGAACAGCCACGGCCACGGGCCGACTGCGAGGATGGCAGAGGCGATCGATGGACCGATGGTGAAGGCGGTCGCGACCACGAGCGCGTTGTGGCCAAAACCGCGGCCAAGCATCCGGCCGGGATAGACGAAGCGCACCAGCGCCGTGTTGACGCTCATGATGCCGCTGGCGCCCAGGCCCTGCAGCGTGCGCGCGACCAGCAGGCTGTCCAGCGACCACGCCACCGCGCAGAGCAGCGAGGCGATGGTGAACAGGATCAGGCCGCCGAGATAGATGCGCTGGTGCCCGACGATCTCGCCGAGCGCACCGAGCGGCAGCAGGGTCGCCACCAGCGCGATCTGGTAGACATTGACCACCCAGACCGATTGCTCCGGCGTGACGTGCAAATCGGCGGCAATGGCTGGCAGCGCGATATTCGCGATCGCGGTGTCGAGGGAGGCCATCGCCAGCGCAGTGAAGATGGCGGCGATCGCCCAGCGCCGCTGCGTGGCCGGAAGGCCGTCGGCAATGGGATGATCGGGCTCGCGCGCGGCGGCAGGTAACGTGATTGTCATTGCCTGGCGCGTTGCTCCGGCGGCGTGGTGAAAGGGGACTTTTGGCATGTACTACGCCGAAGGCCGCTTCCACAGGCATATGCTTGCATGCTGTGTATGCGCGAAGGTCAGGCGATGCGGCCGGCGGCTGGCGTATGATCGCGCCAACTGCTGCAATCTTGGGGGATCACCATGCAAATCGTCGTTCTGCCCGGTGACGGCATCGGACCGGAGATCACGACCGCGACATCGGGCGTGCTGCGTGCGGCCTCCGAGCGCTTCCAGCTCAATCTGCGCCTCGAGGAGCACGCGGTCGGGCACGCGAGCCTGAAGCTATCAGGCACGACGGTGCGCCCCGAGTTGCTCGACATCGTCCGCGCCGCCGACGGTCTGATCCTGGGGCCGACCGCGACCTTCGACTTCAAGGACGAGGCCCATGGCGAGATCAACCCGTCCAGGCACTTTCGCAAGAGCCTCGACCTCTACGCCAATGTCCGGCCCGCGCGCACCTATGCGGGGCGGCCCGGCCGGCTCGGCGAGTTCGACCTCGTCGTCGTGCGCGAGAACACCGAAGGGTTTTACGCCGACCGCAACATGGAGCAGGGCAATGGCGAGATGCTGGTCACGCCTGACGTCGTGATCTCGTTGCGCCGGATCACGCGCCTCTGCTGCGAGCGCATCGCGCACGCCGCCTGCCGCCTGGCAATGAAGCGGCGAAGACATCTGACCATCGTGCACAAGGCCAATGTGCTCAAGATCGGCGACGGCATGTTCCTCGACATCTGCCGCGCGGCGGCGAAGGGCTATCCCGGCCTCGAAGTCGACGACATCCTGGTCGACGCCATGATGGCGCATGTCGTGCGCAACCCCGATCGCTTCGACGTCATCGTCGCCACCAACATGTTCGGCGACATCCTGTCCGATCTCACGGCCGAGCTCTCCGGCAGCCTCGGCCTCGGCGGCTCGCTCAATGTCGGCGACCGCTATGCGATGGCGCAGGCTGCACACGGCTCGGCGCCTGACATCGCGGGGCAGGACGTCGCCAATCCGGTCTCGCTGATCCTGTCGACCGCGTTGCTGCTGGCCTGGCATGGCGAGAAGACCGGCGCCGTCCGCTATGAGGAAGCCGCGCGTGCGATCGAAGCCGCGGTGGCGAAGGCGCTTCGCGAGGGCAGGGCGACGCGCGACGTCGGCGGCAAGCTCGGCACGATCGCGGCAGGTGCTGCGATTGCGGAGATCTTGCAGGCGGAGTGAGCCATCGTCGCGGATGCCTGCGATTTTTTTGGGGGCCAACACAAAAACTCGAAAAACAACCCCATGCACAGTAGAAGGCTCCTTGATCGATAAGGGATTTTCGGAGCGCGTCGCGACGACCTTCGTGACGGTGGTCACGTTGACCCGTCGGGCAAAACACTGGCATGATGGTATCGTGCCAGCGGTCGGGGACAAGGGCGCATTCTCATCATGCGCGACGTCCGCTTCCTGACGTCCAGTGGCCCGTCTCCTCTGGCCCGCTTGAGCCAGATCAAGACTCACCCCGCGGCGGCGCCGGACCTTTCCATCAACGCATCCATGGAAAGGGCGGCCCATATGACAACCCCTCAGGGAAATCCGGGATACACCTCTGCTCTGGATGCTGGTCTTCGTGCCCATCGTGCTGATGGCGGAGGCGGTCGCCCCGCATTCCCACACGCTGCTGTTCGTGCTCGCCGTGCTTGCGATCGTGCCGCTGGCGGCGCTGCTCAGTCACGCCACCGAAGCGGTCGCCGCCAGAACCGGCGATGCCGCGGGTGGGCTGCTCAACGCAACGCTCGGCAATCTGACGGAGCTGATCATCGCCATCACGGCGCTGCGGGCAGGCGAGTACATGCTGGTGAAGGCCTCGATTGCCGGCGCGATCGTCACCAACGCGACATTCATGCTCGGCGCCTGCCTGCTGCTCGGCGGCCTGCGCTACCACGTGCAGGAGTACAACCGCGCCGGCGCGCGCCTGTCGTCCGGCCTGTTGCTGATGGCGACAGTCGCCCTGCTGGCCCCCTCGGCAGTCGCCGACCTCGAGCATTTGCCGCAGGACGGAGGCGTCATTCACAAGCTTAGCGTCGGCATTTCAGTCCTGCTGATCGCGGCTTACGCGCTTGGCCTGTGGTTCTCGCTCGGGACGCACAAGGAATTGTTCGCAAGCGCCGATCACGGCGAGCAGGAGGAAGCGCACTGGCCGATCGGGCTAGCCGTTGGGACGCTGCTGGCCGTCACCGTGCTGGTGGCGCTGGTGAGCGAGATCTTCGTGGAATCGGTGCAGAAGGCGGCGGAAACCTTCGGCATGAGTCCGGCTTTCGTCGGGTTCATCATCGTTTCGCTGGTTGGCGCCGCTGCCGAATTTGCAGTTGCCCTTGCCGCTGCGCGCAAGGACCGCCTCGACATGGTCGTCAGCATTGCGCTCGGCAGCGCCTCCCAGATCGCGCTGTTCGTTGCACCCGCGCTCGTGCTGCTCAGCTATGTCGTGGGACCGACGCCAATGAACCTTCAGTTCTGGCCTGGCGCCGTCACCATGGTGATGATCGCAACAGTCACGGCGACCTTCATCACCACCAGTGGACGCTCGGCATGGTTCGTCGGCGCGCTGATGATTTTCATTTATGCGGTGTTTGCGCTGACGCTGTATGTCGTCCCGCCGGCGGGCGAGGGATGAGGTGCACTCGCCCGCCGGCACAGGGGTGAATTGGCTCATCGGAGAATGGCGGCCCGTGGCGAGCCATCCTCCGAAGCGGCGAATACGTTTCCCGCTAGTAGGCCCAGTAGCTGCCGGTGGGCGGGCAATTGTCGCCGCCATAGCCATAGCCGTAGTTGCCGCCGCCATAACCGTAATACGATGCGGCCGGGTAGCCGTTGCCATAGGCGGGATAACCGCCATAGTAGCCACCGTAGTACCCGCCATAGCCGCCGTAATAGGCGCTCCGCGCGATTGCGCCGCCGACGATCGCGCCGGCGACCACACCATAACCGAGGCCGCGATAGCCGTAGCCGCGATAACCCCAGCCTCCGCGGTAGCCCCAGCCGACGCCGCGATAGCCGTAGCCGCCGCCGCGCCAGCCGCCGACCCAGCGCACTTCGGTGGTGACCTGATCGACCATCGATTTCATCGTCGAAAGATGCGTCGGGATCGGCCCGGCCTGAGCGATTGTGCCTGATAGCAGGGCGCCGGCTCCGGCGAGAACGAAGGTACGCAGGGAATTCGAGGATGTCATGATCGATCATCTCCTTGGCTTACGGGCGGCGCTTTCTGCGCGGCCGTACCCATTCCGGGATGGCAATGCCGCGGCGGGTTTGATCCAGATCAAGCGTCGACGGCGTATCCGGCCTGGACCTCGACGGGATCAATGTGCGATGCCGTCGGTAAGCGCGCGCAGGCTCCTTGCGGGCGGCTACTTCAAGTCGACCGTATCTTCCGCGATGATTTCTTCGTCGAATCCGGTCGTCCGCAACACGCGCACCGCGGCACGTTTGGCGCCGGCGAACTGATTGCGATCGACGTCCACCTCGGGAGTGGGACGACTCACTGCGATCGTGTCCCACGTCGACTTGTTGTCCGGCTTGACCTGGACCGAGTAGGTCACGCCGGCGACGGGCTGCAAACCGCCGAGCTGGTCGATCTTCAATGGTCGCCGGCTGGCTGCCGCAGCCCCGGCGAGCTCGAGTCCGAAGGTGGCGCCTGCGGTCGGCCCGGAGGGGGCCGCCCCGGCCTCGTACCGGCTGATCTCCTTCCCCTTGAGCTGGAGGCTTACCGACTTCATGCCGCTCACCCGTGGAAGGTCCGCCTGAATCAGACCGACTTCGTTCGGCCGGTCGGGTTCAGCAGATGACCGGCGGATCACGACAGGCTCCCGATAAACTTCCTTGCCTTTGTCGTCGTAGGCCACGAGTTCCACGTCCTTGTCGGTGGCGGCGTCCGACGCGATGGTGGAGACCGACGGGTTCACATACATGATCTTGCCGTCGCCAGCGGTCTTGTTGATGGTCGCGACGACGTGAACGAATGATCCGGTCTTGATTTCGGTCTTCATCGGATCCTCCTAGGCGACCGGCGGACCGAGGGCGTCCTCTTCCAAAAGCCGGGTCATTATCGCCTGGTAAGTGTACGCCGATAGCCACTGGTTGTCTGCATAGGTCATCACGTCGTGATATGTGAGCCCCGGCAACGCAGCGGTCGGCAAGCCGAGTTCGTGATCCCCGGTGTCGACACCGACATATTTGTTGTCCGGCTTGCTGATACAGCCGTTCTCATAAGGGAATGTCGGATCGCTCGCGTCCTGCGCGGCGGGGGGAAATCCCGGATGAAACCGGCCGAACGTATGTCCAAGTTCGTGTGCGCCGTACCAGTCGGCATATGACGCGTCGCGATCGCCGGCAAAGCCGTTCGGCACGCCCGCGGGTCCGGAAGCGACGGTGTCCGGCTGGGGCGTGCCCGGAATGGCGAACGCCTTTCCTCGCATGAAGTTGTTGGACGCGTTATCGTCGACGAGACCGTAATAGTGCGTGCGCGGGTCGACGCCGCTGCTCACCTCGCGGCTTCGCAGCGCGGCGATCTGGGCATTGGCGAGATCGACCGTCGAGTCGTCGAACGGCGCGGCAAAATCCGCGTCCACCACCATGTGGGACCATTCGAGCGCGGCGACAGGATAGGCGCGGTTGAGAAACGACTTGAGATACGAAAAGTGGACCGCAGCGGGGGTGACGGTCGTTGTGCCCGCCCTGTATCGAAGACCGATCACCCGGATGCGCAACGGCGGCGCCGCCGCGAATGTGACGGGCGCGATGTTGAACGCCGCCGCCGGAAGGTCGCCGCCTCCGGGCTGAAAGATGCGGCTGATGCGCAAGCTGAGCGTGCCCGCGCCGATGGCCGCGGCCGGCAGGCGGAAGTTCAGGCTCTTGTCGATGTCTTCCCGCTGTTCACGGAGGCTGAAGGGCGAGCCCGGGTCCACCCGAAGCGAGTTGAGGGCCGGGACGAACGTGTCGCCTCCGCCACTCCGGCTCCACGCAATTTCCGCGGTGATCTGACCGGGCTGCGACACCGAAGTCGGCTCAAGATAGAGGCGAACGAGCGTCGCCTTATCGGCGACCAGCGGCACCGAATTCGTCACGTCCTGAACACACTGGACGATCTCGACGCCGCGCACCTGCACGCCGGTCTGCGGCTGAGCAAGGCCGAGCGGGCGGCGCTTGCGAGGTTTGAGTCTGGGAACGCCCGAGCCGCGATGCACGCACATCATGCACATGGTGTTGTTCCGGCTTTGATGACCCGTAACGCGAGCTTCGCTTTGTCGCGTGGACTTTAGGTCTACATTGATACTATACTACTCGCTATAATTGAACAAAGCCAACCCTGCGGATCGGTCATTTGGACGCAGCGCGGTTGACATAGCCTGTTGTCGGAGCCGGTCGCGAAAGGCCCCCGCACAGCAAGTTCTGCGGCGAATTATTTGCGCGGAGGACGTTCGATGCTGCATCGCTTTCAGTCGCGTGGGCTCGGCGCGGCAGCTGCTCCGCAGAGCACCGCGCCGCCACGTTCGGAGTTCGAGCCGATCGAGGACATCCGCGCCTCGTTCATCGACAAATTCCAGAGGCGGCGGATCGAGGCCGGCGAGAAGCCCGCCGCCCTGAGGCGCAGCCTGAACGGACAGCCGATCGACGAGCCGGACCATCCGCGCTGATGGCCTCGCGGCAAGTCTCGTGCGACGCCTCCGTTTTTGGACAATCCCTTTTGATATCGAGGTCAGACGATGATCGATCCAAACGCAATTGCAGCGTTGAAAGTCTATCCGCCCATCGGCGTCGCCCGCGTTGGCAACGCGCAAGGCGCCGGCGACTACGTCATCGGCCCCGAGATGATCGGCGGTGCGTCGACCTTGCCCGGCACGACGCCGGAACAGCCGGCTCGCTTTGTCGAGGACTTTCGCACCGCGAACGGAGAGATCAAGCGGCAAGCCGCGCGCTTCCGCATCTACGCCCACATGAAGGACGGCAGCGTGCAGGAGGTGACCGCTGCATCCGCGAAGATCGAGTGGCGCGTCTGCATCGCAAACCTCAAGGCCGGCTGGTACGAGTTCAACCAGGCAATGGACCTCGGCCCGCTGAGCCAGAGCGCGTTGCAGCGAAATCGCGAGCTGGTTTTGCCGGACGCCAGGTGGAAGCTCGACATCACGCCAACCCCGCGAAGCATCGCGGGGCAGGGGGCTGGCCCGATCAGGTTGGACGATGGCGCGTTCTGGGGTTCGCCGGTCTATCTCGGCGAGCTTCGTACCGACGAGGAGGGGCGGCTGATCTTCCTCGGCGGCAATGGAGTTTCGCGGCCGTTCCGCAAAGGGACCCGGCCCCTGACTTTCGCCAACAATCCAGGTTGGCACGATGACGTCAGCGACGGGCCGGTGCGGGCGCAAGTGACATTTGCGGGGCATGCACCGATCGATGTGGAGCCCGGCTATGTCTGCGTTACGCCGCCGAATTACGCGCCGGGGCTGTTCGGTCTCGTAACGATGGACGACGTGGTGCGGGAGGTGTTCTACGACAAGGGCTGGATTCCGCGACCGGTCAAGACCTCGTTCGTCAACGACGTGCAACCGATCTTTCAGCGCCTGACCGGACTGCAATGGGTCAACCACGGGCTCTTCGTCGTTCATGGTTTTGGCTCGCCGCTCGACGCGCAGAATGCGCAAGTCCTCGCCAAGCTCAACGACGCGTCTGCTGCAAATGCGGCGTGGCGCACGGCCGTGCTGGCGTTGTTTCGCGATCCAGGCGCGGGCGGCGCACTGATCGAAGATAAGATAGCGCAGGTGTTCGGCGATGCGGTCGACCAATTCTTCGAAGGTCCGCCGAAGCCTTCGAATTCGCTGCTTGCCGTGACGAAGACCCAGTACGCGCACCTCAAGCGCTGGGCTGCTGGAACATTCGATGCCGACGGGCCGTCGCACCAACCGGCGCAGCCGCACGACTTCTCTGCCCAGCCTCCCGAGGTCCAGATCGCGCATCTCGAGCGCGCGCCTTTGCACGATTGTCTCGGCGGCCCGTTCCATCCCGCGATGGAGATGACATGGGTGATGCGGATTCCGCTGATGTGGGCATCGGCGTATCGGCTGAAGGTCCTGGCCGGTGAGCAACCAGCGCGGCAGGACTTCGGGGGTACTCTCACGCCGGCGGTCTGCACCGGCGCGAATGGTCCGCACGATGGTGTCGCAGCCGGCTGCCTCACCCGCTTCCTCGGCGTGCCCTGGCAGACCGATCATACCTCGTGTAATTCGGCCGCCGACTACTTCCCGTCGACGTTCCTGTCGATGCCGACGTTCTGGGGACCGCGTGCCCCGGATCAGGTTCTGGCAGACGGAAACTATCTGCGTGCGGCCGCCATCGCGCCTCTCGGCCAGGCGACGCAACAGCAGACCTTCAAGCACCTGATGAACCGGGTCGACTGGTTGCGCGACATCCGCGGCAACGATTACTCTGACCGCCTGTCGAACATGATTGCGGAATGGTCCGAGCTCGGCATGGTGTTGCCGGTGAAGAACGCGCCTGCATCTCTGCCGGTGCAGGATCTGCGCGTCGAGCAGGGACGCCGCGACAACAACGGGCCGATCGATGTCACGGCCGATCCGAAGTACCACGCGGTCGAAGACATGGAGAGCCTTTTCTTGCCGCAGACGACAGCGGGCCTGGCGCAGCGGCGCGGCGCACGCAAGACGGCTCCCCCGCCGAAGCGGACCTATCGCCCGGGCGAGATCTGACCTTGGACGTGCTGCGCACCGACTGTCTCGTGGTCGGCGCGGGGCCTGCCGGCCTGACCGCCGCACGCCTGCTGGCCCTTAAGGGTCGCACGGTTATTGTCGCAGATTCCGGCGTCACGCCGACGACGCGGCTTGAGCTCCTTGCTCCGGCCTCGCTCGTCACTGTTGCGGCGGTGGGACTCGAACATCTGCTCGACGATCCGGCGATCGCCCGAGCCTGTCTCGGGATTCGGCGAACACACCGTTCGGGCGCGTCGGACTACGAGGACTTTCTGCGTCATCCCTGCCGCGTCGGGTATGTGGTCGATCGCGCCCGTTTCGACGAGCGCCTTCGCGACGAGGCTGTCGCCGTCGGGGTTACATTTTATGGGCTGCGCGCAATCGGCGTCACGCCGGACCGCGGCGTTATCTGTCGCGCGAGTGATAGCGCTCGGACGAAGGTCGTCCTTGCGGAGGTCGTCGTCGATGCAACGGGTCGCGCCGCCGCGATTGCGCGGCGCCGGGGCGCGCGCGTGGCCGCCCGGGATCGCATGGTCGCCGAACTGGTCGAGGATGCGGCTGATGGCGCACCGGCCGGTTCCGCATCGTGGCTCGAATACAGCAGCGATGGACCGACCTGGTCTTATCGCATCCATGGACCGCAAGGGCGTGTGCAGACTTGGCGCATTCGCAGATATGGCACACCGGCTGGAGCGGCGCTGCTCAGCGTGGACGCGTCTGCTTGCCTCCTCTCGGAGGCCGCGGGCGAAGGTTGGATTGCAGTGGGCGATGCGGCGATGGCGTTCGATCCGATTGCCTCTCAGGGCCTGTTCAACGCATTGTCGTCCGCTTTGGTCGCGACGGGTGCGCTGTTGTCGGCCGATCGGCTGAGCCTGACCTCGGCGCGATTGTATTCCGACGCGGTCGCCACAACATTCCTTCACTGCGAAGCAGGCCGTATCAGCGTCTATGGCACCATGCCTCCGGCGCCGCAGTCATGGGCCGCGCCGGCAAAAACGATCGCGCAATGAAGCATGATTTCGCGGGCCGATCGGGCTCCGAAACCCGCTCCACGTTTTTCGGGATGATCCTCTAACCCTGCAGCCGGGGAACGAGACGTGCCGCGTTCTGATGGCCGATCGCATCGAGATCGTCTGTCGAGAGGCCAAGCTTCTGCAACTGCGCGAACTGGCCAAGGCCGAAATACGGATAGTCGCTGCCATAGGTGATCTGGGAGGCGGGTACGAGCTTGAGCAGCGCGGCCATGGACGGCGCGAATGTCGCATTCGCGGTGTCGTAGTGAAGCCGGCGTAGCTCGCCTTCGATTCCTTCCGGCGCAAACTCCTTCAGGTCGGGCCGCGCCTCATAGAACGAATTGATCCGCCCGGCCATCATCGGTATCGTGCCGCCGGCGTGCGAGAACAGCCATTTGATGTCGCGGTGGCGGGCGAATGCGCCGCTGAGCAGAAGGCTGGTCACGGTGCGTGTGGTGTCGTGCGGGACTTCGATCACGGCTGGAAACGTTCCGACGCTGAGCGCGCTACAGCAACTCGCGACCAGCGGATGCACATAAACGACCGCCTTGCGACGGTTCAGCTCCTCGAACACCGGCCTGTAGGCGGCATTGCCGAGCCATTTGTCGCCGTAGCTGCTTTGCAGCCCGATCCCGTCCGCCTTGAGCGTGTCGAACGCATATTCGATCTCCCTGAGCGTGGCATCGACGTCCTGCATCGACAAGGTCGCGAACAGGCCGAAACGGCCCGGATGGTCGCGCATCATGTCCGCCGCGTACTCGTTGCAGGTGCGCGCGAGCCGGCCGGCTTCCGCCGGCCCAAGGTCGAACCACACGCCAGGCGTGGAGGCGACCGACAGGATGCCTGTGCGGATGCCATTGCGGTCCATGTCCTCGACGAGCTTCTCGCGGGTCCAGGCCACCTGGCCGGGAAAGTGCGGCTGCTTGCGTGCGTCTTCGTAGCCAAGCCAAAGCTTTTGATACTCAGGCGGATAGAAATGAAGATGGGTATCGATCAGCACGGGCTTGGTCTGTCCGTGGACCGCAACGGCGGGGATGGCCGAGGCAAGGCCAAGCGCACCGACGCCAGCGAGAAAGCCGCGCCGCGACGAGGACGGGCCGTAGCAGGTGGGGCAGGCGTGATGCCCTCGAGATTTTTGATCCCATTTGTTCATGTTGCACGTCTCCCGTGACGAACTGGCAAAGCCAAGGCCTGTGGTGCTTCTATCGGCAGAACGTTTCGTCCCTCCGCTGTCTGTGGTGCGGCCGCAGCGGGGCAATGATTGTTGGGGATTGGAATACGCCGATTTTTCGTCGCCGAACGATGCCTCGCGTCACGCCTGTGCATCGCCGCCGCAACTTTGTGTGAACGCCTCTCCAATTCTCCCGCGAGATGCTCCCTGATGTCGCGAGGTTGACCCGTCGGGCGAAACACTGGCAAAATGCGATGGCGGCGAAGATTTGCGATGACCGCAATCACTTTCAGTGAGTGGATCGATGAAGTCTGACAGGGATGGCATCAACCTCGCGGCCAAGCCAAGCGGAACGGGTTGCGTGGAATGCTCGGCTGCTGGCGGATGGTGGTTTCATCTTCGCAGATGTGTCGAATGCGGTCACATCGGCTGCTGTGATACGTCACCCAATCAGCATGCAACGAAGCATAACGCGGCGACGGGTCACCCGATCATCACGAGCTTCGAGCCGGGCGAACGGTGGTTTTACGACTATCGCACGGGACAGCCCTTCGCGGGCCCGAAGCTGCAAGGCCCGCACGCGCATCCGTTGGACCAGCCGGTGCCCGGGCCGGACGGCGCGGTGCCTCCGGACTGGCAATCGCTGCTGCATGAATAGGTCGCAGCCTCTGGCAACTGGTCCATAGCCGACGAGCGCGTTTAGCAGCGGGGTTGCTTCCGGGCATCGCGCGTGAACTCACGGGCGGACGTCTTGCGCGAACTCTCGACACCCGTGAATCCCCCATTGGAACCCTCACTGGTGTCCGTGGCGCCGGATCAGCGACATTGCAAATGCAACGCGATCCTCGCGAAGATGAAATTCTCACGCAACGTAGCATCGAGATATTGCCCTCCCGACGTTCTGCAGGAGCCTCATTGCGCGTGAGGACTACAGATCGTTTGCGTCGATCGCCGTCGCCTCAGCCGGGCCTTCGCGGATATCAAAAGGAGAACGCCTGTGCAGCCTGCTCTCGACCATCCTGCTTCCACGCCATATTGTTCTATGCCTTCACCACCGACCGACATCGAGGTCACGAGAAGGGATGACGGCACCCTGATATTGCGATCGCGGATTGTGCTCGCTGGAGTGAGCGGGACGATTTGCGCATACCTTCCCCACTGGGCTCAGGAAACGCCGGACCGCGTCTTTCTCGCGCAACGAACCCGCGACAATGCATGGCAGTCGATCAGCTATGGCGAATTCTGGTCTCGAGTGCGCTCGGTCGGGCAGGCGCTGATTGATCGGGGTGGCGCAGCGGGCGATACGCTGGCCATCCTGTCCGGCAATTCGATCGAGAATGCGGTGATCCAGTTCGCCGCGATGTCGATCGGTCTGCAGGTTGCGCCGATCTCGCCAAGCTACAGTCTTCTGCCAGGTGGCCTCAGCCGCATCGAAGACATCGCGAAGGTCCTCACGCCGAAGTTTGTGTTTGCCCAGAAGGCGGATCCCTTCGTGCAAGCCCGTGCCATCCCCGGCTTTGCGCAGGCCGAATGGATAACGGCGGAAGAGGCGGCGGATACCACGCCGCTGTCGGAGCTATCCGCCGCGACACCGGGTCACGCGTTTGAGGCGGCGTTCGCAGCACTCGGACCGGAGACCGTCGGCAGAATCCTGTTCACGTCGGGATCGACCGGCTCTCCCAAGGGAGTGATCAATACCCATCGCATGATGTCGAGCGTGCTGCAGATGGCCGCTCAGGTCACGCCGGTCTCGCAGCCCCTGGTTCAGATCGAATGGCTGCCCTGGCATCATACCATGGGCTGCAACGTCATACTGAATGGGATTCTGAAGAACGGCGGCTCTCTCTATCTCGACGATGGCCGACCGACGCCCGAAGCGTTTCATCGAACAATCGCCAATCTGCACGACGTTTCTCCGACGGCCTCATTCAATGTCCCAACCGGTTACGCTTTGTTATGCGCCGCGCTCGGCGAGGATCCAGACCTGAGGCGGAAGTTCTTCCATCGCATCGACAGAATGATTTTCGGGGGCGCGGCGATCCCGGCGTCCGTAATGGCAACGCTTCAGGAATATGCAATCGAAGTCCGCGGCGAGCGAGTTCCAATTTTGGCCGGATACGGTGCCACGGAAGCCGGGCCGACCATCTGCGTGTCTTATCGACCGTGCGAAGCGCCGGGAGAGATCGGCTTGCCGGCACCCGGCATCGAACTCAAGCTGGTTCCGGCGATGGACGGTTACGAGGCGCGGGTCCGTGGCCCGAACGTCATGCCCGGTTATCTCGGATTATCCGAATTGTCCGCGGCAGCATTCGACGAAGAGGGCTTCTATCGAGTAGGCGACGCGGTCTCGTTCATCGATCCCGCGGATCTCTGCCGCGGCCTGAGGTTTTCCGGGCGTCTCTCGGAGAATTTCAAAATGATGACAGGCACGTGGGTGCTGGTCGGCGAGCTGCGTGCCGCCATCCTGAACCGGATGGGCGGCGTGCTGCAGGATCTGGTCATCGGAGGCGAGGGCCGCGATTCTCTCGTCGCGCTGGTATGGCTCAATCCGGACCGTGCGAGGCGACATGCTAACGGCGCAGCAGGCGCGGATTCCGGTGACACCCTTTCATTGGATTCCGGCGTTCGCGCATACGTCCATCGGGTCTTGACCGAGCATAACCTGGCGGCAGCGACCAACGCGCGGATATCGGCCGTTGCCATCCAGATCCAGCCGCTGTCGCTCGCGGCAGGCGAGACAACGGACAAGGGCTACATCAATCAGCGCGGGGTCCTGAAGAACCGTTCCGCCATTTTCGACAGTCTCTATAGCGGAGCAGCCTCGCCGCACATCATCCGGCTTGCCTCTCATCCACGCGCGTTGTCGACGGCAGGAAATGCAGTCACGTCGACTGATGCATGATCAGAGAGCCCGGCCGCCGACCTTCCGGGCGTGTTTCTTAAAGGGACCGCCTCTGCGTCATTGACGGCGGCGACGCCAGTAGATGTGGACGAGTGTGCGGCGAACGCCGCAACCCCAACGCGCCGCCGCGGCGATGCCGCAGCCGGCCCTGCCTTTCATTCAACCCGCGAAGCCCAAATTCTCACCATTGGCCTCGGCTTGCTCATTTCGGCGGCTTGGAATATGTATAGACATGCGGTCCATCATCGCGGCCGCAACATCACGTCAGTCAACACCGAGGTCGGCCCCGATGTGATCCTGATGGACGAGCCGTTCGGCGCTCTCGAAGCCCAGACCCGTATGGTGATGCAAAGCGATCTCCAGACGTTGTCGATGGAAGCCGGCGCCACCGCTAGGTCCAAAGTCAGAGCGCAAAATAGACGGTCATCGCTGTAACGATCAGGCCCAGCACAACGGCGAGCACCAGTTCTGTCTTGATGCCGCCGGCGGAATGAGATTGTGCATCGTCAATCATTCGGCCAGTCCTGATGAAGCGAAAGAGCGAAATCACGATGATTGCGATCCCGATCGCGATCAGCGCGAGGCCGTCATAGTGACTGAACGCTCCCGTGAAGCGATCGAATTGCAGTCGGGACCCGATCTCCGTCCTGTTGGCTTCAGCGATAGTTCGGACGAAGAGGTTGAATTTCTCGACGACAAAGCCAAACGCGATGATTGCGATGCCCGTCCTGACCCAGGCGAGAAAAGTCCGCTCGTTTGCCGCGTGGTCTGAGTATCTCTCAATCATCAAGACCTCTCTGGTTGCTGTCGATGGGGTTCGTTGCGCGCTATTCCCGCAGGAGCGGAGCGGCGGGGCGCACTGTATGCGAAGCCAGGGCAATCCCTCAGAACTGATACCTCCGCAACCCTCCATCCACCGGGATCACCGTGCCCGTGATGTACCTTGCCACCGGTGAGGCCAGAAACACCGCGAGCGCCGCGAGGTCCTCCGGCTCGCCCCAATACCCGACCGGGATCTCTTCCTCGGCAAAGCGCTCGCGATAATCCGGCGGGTAGTTGCGGCGGATCTGCTCGCTCATGATGCGGCCGGGCGGGATGCAGTTGATGGTGATGCCGTGCTCGCCGATCTCGCGTGACAGGCCCTTGGCCCAGGCGTGCACGGCGGCCTTTGCGGCGAAGGCAGCGTTGAGTCCCTCCGGCTCGGACTTGCCGGTGATGTTGACGATGCGGCCCCATTTGCGTTCGATCATCTGCGGCAGCAGCGCATGCGCGATGCGGCGATAGCTGGTGAAATTCAGCGCGATCGCCTCGTCCCATTTGCTGTCGGGCGCATCGACCGGCAGCGGGCGGCTGCCGCCGGCATTGTTGATGAGAATGTCGACATGGCCGAGCTCTTTGAGCGCAAAGGCCGCGATGTTCTCCGCGGCGTCCTTGGCCATCACGTCCTGCTCGAACGGCGTGATCAGGCCGGAGCCAACTTCCTTCACCAGCTCGGCAAGCAGATCAGTGCGCCGCGCCACGCCGACGACGCGGACGCCTTCGGCAGCCAGGCCCTTGGCGATGGCGCGGCCGATGCCGATGCTCGCCCCTGTCACGACTGCGGTTTTCGATTTGAGCCCGAGGTCCATGGTCACACGCTCTCTTGTTTGTTTTTTGCTTCTTGTCGTTCGTTTCCTGCCCGTCCCGCCGGCTTCGCGAATTGCCTGAGCGGGACGAGCAGTGGTAACCAAGAGCCTCGACGAAGGAAACACGAAAAAGAAAAGGCGTTGAGCAATGGTCTGGGATCCGCAGCAATACCTGAAATTCTCCGGCCATCGGCTTCGGCCCGCCGTCGACCTGTTGATGCGGATTCCGGATTTCGCCCCGCGCGCGATCGCCGATCTCGGGGCAGGGGCCGGCAACGTGACAAAACTGATCAAGGAACGCTGGCCGAACGCGACCGTGACCGGTGTCGAGGGCTCGGCCGAGATGGTGGCCGCCGGCCGCAAGGCGGCGCCGGATGTGGAATGGTCGCACGAGGACCTCGGCCATTGGCGCCCCGCCAGGCAATACGATTTGATCTATTCCAATGCCGCACTGCACTGGCTGCCCGATCATGCGGCACTGTTTCCGTCAGTCATGGCGAAGGTGACGCCCGGCGGCATGCTTGCGGTGCAGATGCCGCGCAACTTCCTCGCGCCATCGCATGTGCTGATCGGCGAGACGGCGCTGAACGGTCCGTGGCGGTCAAAGGTCGAGCATCTCGTCACCCCGCCGCCGGTCGAAGGGCCGGCCTTCTATCATGATTTGCTCGCGCCGCTTTCCCAGAACGTTGACATCTGGGAGACCGAATATCTGCAGGTGCTCGAAGGCGACAATCCCGTGAAGGAATGGACCAAGGGGACCTGGCTGACGCGCTATCTCGACATCCTGCAGGGCGATGAGAAGGCAGCGTTCGAGGCCGCCTATGGCGAGCGGGTGGCGAAGGCCTATCCGAAGAATGCAGCGGGGCAGACGCTGTTTCCGTTCCGGCGTCTGTTCATGGTCGCCCAGCGCAAGGACTGATCGCACTGCCGCAATGCGACATAAACCGTTCGCAACCCGGGACTGGGAGCGGGTCCCGGGTTGCGCGGACAACAGCCGTCAAGCTAGCTTGCCTGTGGCAAATTGGGCTTAGGTCTAGTTGTTCGGGTGGTGGATTGCTGCCACTACTGGGCTGCAAACCGGGCTGCAAAACAAAAAGAACCCGGTTTTAGAGGTTGTTGGGAGGTTACTTCATGCGCAAGCTGCTTCTTGCGGTCGCCGCCGCAGCTATTCTCGTGGCCCCAGCGGTGGCACAGGCCCAGAGCCCTGTTGTCATCAAGTTCAGCCACGTGGTCGCCAACGACACCCCGAAGGGCAAGGGCGCGCTGAAGTTCAAGGAACTCGCCGAGAAGTACACCGACGGCAAGGTCAAGATCGAAGTCTATCCGAACTCCTCGCTCTACAAGGACAAGGAGGAGATCGAGGCGCTCCAGCTCGGTTCGGTGCAGATGCTGGCACCCTCGACCGCGAAATTCGCGCCGCTCGGCATCAAGGAATTCGAGGCGCTCGACCTGCCCTGGCTGTTCAAGGACGACGAGACCTATTCCAACGCGATGAAGGGCACGATCGGCAAGTGGCTGTTCCAGAAGCTCGAGGCCAAGGGCATCACCGGGCTCGCGTATTGGGACAACGGCTTCCACATGGTGTCGTCGAATCGCGCGTTGATGAAGCCTGAGGATTTCAAGGGCCTGAAATTCCGCATCTCCGGATCGAAGATCGCGGACCAGTATTTCCGCCTGATGGGCTCGATCCCGCAGATCATGGCGTTCTCCGAAGTCTACCAGGCGCTGCAAACCGGCGTGGTCGACGGCTGCGAGAACACCGCGTCGAACTACCTGACCCAGAAGTTCTACGAGGTGCAGAAGGACATCACAGTGTCCTATCACGCGCATCTGCAATATGCGGTCATCGTCAACTCGAAATTCTGGTCCGGCCTGCCGCCCGACATCCGCACCCAGCTCGAGAAGGCGATGGTGGATGCAACCGAGTACACCAACCAGATCGCGCACCAGGAGAACGAGGACGCGCTGGCCGAGATCAAGAAGGCGGGCAAGACCAAGCTGCATTATCTGACTGACGCCGACCGCAAGGCGTGGCAGGAATCGATGCGGCCGACTTATACATGGGCAAAGGGTCGGGTCGGGCAGGAGGTGCTCGATCTCGTCGCCAAGGAACTCGACGTCAAGATGAACTGACGCGTTTTCCGCAAGGACAATACGAACGGTCGGGAGTGTGCGCACTTCCGGCCGTTTCGCATCGATAGGGGGACTTTGATTTGCTTCGCGTGCTCAATCAGGCGCTCAACCATCTCGAAGAATGGCTGATCGCGACGCTCATCGCGGCTGCAACCGGGTTGATCTTCATCGCCGTGGTGCACCGTTACGGCGCAGGCGAATCGATCGTCCTCTCCAGATGGGCGGCTGCGCACGGGATGAACTGGCTCGCGACGCTGTCGATGGCGGTGTTCACCTTCCTGTCCGAGCTCGACCTGTCTTGGGCGCAGGAACTCTGCATCTACATGTTCATCTGGATGGCGAAGTTCGGCGCGGCCTATGGCGTGCGCACCGGCATCCATGTCGGCGTCGACCTGCTCGTCAACCGCCTGCCCGAACATTCGCGCAAGCACGTGATCCTGTTCTCGCTGCTGTGCGGCGCGCTGTTCACGGGCATGATCGCGGCCTTCGGCGCCTCCTTCGTCGCCGAGATGTTCAAGACCGGCCAGCAGTCCAATGACCTGGAAGCGCCGATGTGGTTCGTCTATCTGGCGATCCCGCTCGGCTCGGGCCTGATGTGCTTCCGCTTCCTCCAGGTCTCGTGGTCCTACTACTGGACCGGCCATCTGCCGCATCACGACGAGAGCCATGTCGAGGGCGTGGAGGCCGACGTCTCGCCGGCGCTGCATCCGCAGCCCGCCGGCGCGGCGACCAGGGCCGCCGCGCGAAAAGTGTCGCCGCTCGGCGTCATCCTGATCATGGCGCCGATCCTGATCTTCGCGATGTGTCTCGCCGAGAAGTTTGGCGTGGTGGTGCTGCCGCACTGGATGCGTGCCGCGACCGTGTTCGCGCTGCTGATCGCGCTGATGCTGACCGGCATCCCGGTCTCGATCGCGCTTGGCCTCACCGTGATGACGTTCCTGTTCACGCTGACCACGGTGCCGATCGAAGCGGTCTCGATGAAGCTCTTCACCGGCATCGAGGGGTTCGAGATCATGGCGATCCCGTTCTTCATCCTCGCCGGCAATTTCCTCACCCATGGCGGCGTCGCGCGCCGCATGATCAATTTCGCGACCTCGCTGATCGGCCACTGGCACGGCGGTCTCGGCCTTGCCGGCATCGTCGCCTGCGCGATGTTCGCGCTGGTCTGCGGCTCGAGCGTCGCGACCGTTGCCGCGATCGGCGCGATCGTGCTGCCGGAGATGGTCCGCCACGGCTATCCCATGCATTTCGGCGCCGGCATCATCACCGTTGCCGGCTCGCTCGGCATCCTGATGCTGCCGTCGATACCGAAGATCGTCTATGCGGTCTCCACCAATACCTCGATCGGCGCGCTGTTCGTCGCGGGCCTGCTGCCGGGCATCATGCTGACGACGATGCTCTGCATCGTCACCTGGTGGCTCGCACGCAAGCGCGACTATCCACGCCTGCCGAAGGCGAGCTGGGGCGAGACCGTCCGCACCTTCCGCGAGAGCATCTGGGGATTGATGCTGGTCGTCATCATCATCGGCGGCATCTACAGCGGCCTGTTCACCGCCACCGAGGCGGCCGCGATGGCTGCGGTCTACTCCTTTATCATCGCGGTGTTTGTCTACAAGGCGATCAAGATCGTGGACGTGCCGCGGGTGCTGCTGCGCGCCGCCAACACCAGCGCGATGCTGCTCTACATCGTCACCAACGCGGTGCTGTTCTCCTTCGTGCTCTCCAACGAGAACCTGCCGGCGACCTTGGCCGACTGGATCGCGGCGCAGAACCTCGGCTGGGTCGGCTTCCTGCTGGTCGTCAACATCCTCCTGCTGCTCGCCGGCAATTTCATGGAGCCGAACTCGATCATCCTGATCATGGCGCCGATCCTGGCGCCGGCGGCCAAGAAGCTCGGCATCGACCTCGTGCATTTCGGCATCGTGATGGACGTCAACATGGAGGTCGGCCTCTGCCATCCGCCTGTCGGGTTAAATCTCTATGTCGCCTCGATGATAGCGCGCATGCGAATAACCGAGCTCGCGGTCGCCGTGTTGCCGTGGCTCATCACCATGCTCGGCTTCCTCGTCATCGTGACGTATTGGCCCGATTTGACGCTGTGGCTGCCGCGGGTGCTGGGGATGCATTAGCGCCGCGGGCGGGCGGGACATGGCTAACGCGCGGTAAACACGCGCGCTCAAATGCCATCGCTGTGCTGGGAACCCATTTTTACGGGTCTGCGGTAGAAGCATGCCAGCGGATGGGGCTGGCATGTTCTTCAACAGAATGGAATCCGGACGGGCGTCGATTTCCGACCCCGTCTATATGGAAGTCATCACGGGTCTTCACGGCACGACGATGCCCACCGTTCTCGCGGCCGCCTGCCAGGCGATGGTCGGTGCGATTACGACCTACGAGACCGGCGACACGGTGACGGCCGGCCTGTCGGTCGCCGGTGTCGTGGTGGCCATTGTCCGCCTGTTCGAAATCTTCGCCTTCCGTCGCCGCCTCGGGTATCCGCCGCAGCTCGGTCGAGCCGAAGCCGTGCTCTGGGAGCGGCGCTATGTTGCAGGCACCGTCGTCACTGCCCTGGTGCTTGGCGTGTTTGCCGCGCGCAGCATCGTGCTGGGTGACGCGCTCTGTTCCGTGATGGCGATCGGCATTGGCTTCGGCTTTGGCGCCGGCGTGGTGGCGCGGCTGGCGCTGCGTCCCGTCGCGGCGCTGCTCGATCTCGTCGCGATCGCCGCGCCTGCCGCGATCGTGACCTTCATGCAACCTGATCTGCGTCACGTCGGGCTCGGGCTCCTCATCCTGATGTATGTGGTCGCGAGCTTCGAGATGGTGCGGCTGAGCTTCAACGCCTCGATCAACCAGATCACGCTCAAGCGGCAGTTCGAGCAGCTGTCGCGCCTGGACCCGATGACCGGCGTGTCCAATCGTTCGGTGCTGGCCACGGACCTGCCGCAGATGCTGGCGGCCGGGATGATTGCCGTTCATACGCTCGACCTCGACCGCTTCAAGGAGGCGAACGACCGGTTCGGCCATCCCGTCGGTGACGCACTGCTGAAGCAGGTCGCCGGGCGGCTCAAGGCGCTCGCCGCGCAGGATGACCTCGTGGTCCGGATGGGCGGCGACGAGTTCGTCCTGGTGCAGCGTGCGGCGGCTGATGCGGAAGCGATGGCGCAGCGCATCGTGCAGTCGATCAGCGCGCCCTATGATATCGACGGACAAATGATCGAGCTCGGCGTCAGCGTCGGCGTCGCCGTCGCGCCGGACGACGGGCGCACCGCGGAAGCGCTGCTGTCGCGCTCCGACAAGGCGCTCTATCGGGCCAAGCAGGAACGCGGCGGTTATGTGCTGGCGCGGGATTTGCGGATGGCGGATGCGAGCGCATCGGGCCAGATCTTGGCGGAAGAGCTCGCTGCGTAAGCCACGCGAACGGTGCACCCTCTACCCTTGTGGGAGAGGGTGGCTCGCCGCGCAGCGGCGAGGCGGGTGAGGGGTTTCTCTCCGCACAAACAGTCTTGCGGGCGGAGATATACCCCTCATCCGGCGCTTCGCGCCACCTTCTCCCACAAGGGGAGAAGGGAAGAGGCATCTCGCTCGATTTCGGCAGTCTCCTCCGATAGCAATCACCCGCGAGATGCGGTTAGATGCTCGCACAGGCCGGGAGGAAACAAGAATGACCAGCAACGAGCCGAAGGACGCAACACCCTCCGTCATCGCGCAGCAAGCAACGATGCTGAATGCGCTGCCGTTTTCCGACACGCGGGATTTCGACGACGCCGCGCGTGGCTTCCTTGGTACGATCGAAAATGCGGAGATCGCCAACCCGCAGGGGCGGACGGTGTGGAGCCTGAAGCCCTATGGCTTCCTCTCCAGCGAGACGGCGCCGCCGACCGTCAATCCGAGCTTGTGGCGACAGGCGCGGCTCAACATGCATCACGGCCTGTTCGAGGTGGTGCCCGGGGTCTACCAGGTGCGCGGGCTCGACATCGCCAACATGACGCTGATCGAGGGCGACAGCGGTGTCATCGTGGTGGACACGCTGACGTCGATCGAGGGCGCACGTGCCGCGCTCGATCTCTATTACAGGCATCGTGGCCAGAAGCCGGTGGCCGCCGTCATTTTCACCCACACCCATACCGACCATTGGGGTGGCGCGCGCGGCGTGCTGGAGGAGGACGCGCTGGCAACCGGCGCCGTGCCGATCATCGCGCCGAACCTGTTCATGGAGCATGCCGTCTCCGAGAACATCATCGCGGGGCCGGCGATGCTGCGGCGGGCACAATACCAGTTCGGGCCGTTCCTCGCCAAAGGCGTGCGGGGGCAGGTCGACAACGGGCTCGGCAAGTCGATGGCGGCGGGCGCCGTGGCACTGCTGCGTCCGACAGACCTGATCATGGCAACCGGCGACAGGCGGGTGATCGACGGCGTCGAATTCGAATTCCAGATGGCGCCGAACAGCGAAGCGCCGGCGGAGATGCACTTCTTCATCCCGCGCTACAAGCTGCTGAACCTCGCCGAGAACTGCACGCACAATTTCCACAATCTGCTGCCGTTCCGCGGCGCCGATGTGCGCGATGCGCTGGCCTGGTCGAAGTATCTCAACGAGGCCTTGCGGCTCTGGGACGGCAAGGCAGAGGCGATGTGCGGACAGCATCACTGGCCGGTGTGGGGCCGCGAGCGGATCGGAACGATGATCCGGCAGCAGCGCGATCTCTACAAGTTCGCGCATGACCAGACCATCCGCCTGATGAACCACGGCCTCACCGCAGCCGAGATCGCCGAGACGATCCAGTTGCCGAAGAGCCTGGAGGGCGCCTGGCACGGCCGCGGTTATTACGGCCATATCCGGCATAACGTGAAGGCGATCTACCAGAAGTATCTCGGCTGGTACGATGCCAACCCGGTCAATCTCGATCCGCTGCCGCCGGTGGAATCCGGCAAGAAGTATGTCGAGTACATGGGCGGCGCCGAGGCCATCCTCGCGCGCGCGCGCAAGGACTTCGACAAAGGCGAGTTTCGCTTTGTCGCGCAGGCGCTCGGCCATGTCGTCTTCGCGGAGCCGGAGAATGAAGCGGCGCGTGCGTTGCTCGCGGATACGCTCGAGCAGCTCGGTTATGCCGCCGAGAGCTCGACCTGGCGCAACGCCTATCTGTTCGGCGCGCAGGAGCTGCGTCAGGGCATGCCGAAGACCCCGCCGCGTCCGCCGATGCCGCGCGAGACGCTGGCGGCGCTACGCACCGAGCAGCTCTGGGACGTGCTCGGCATTCGGCTCAACGGCCCCAAGGCCGAGGGCAAGCACATCGTGCTGAACTGGAGCTTTTCCGATACCGGCGAGATCTTCGTGCTCAACCTGGAGAATTGCGCGCTGACTTATACGGAGGGCGTGCAGGCGGAAGGCGCGGACGCCAGTTTCACGCTCGCGCGCGCAACGCTCGATGAGGTCATCGCGAAACTGACGAGCTTTCCGGAAGCGGTCGCCGCCGGCAAGATCAAGCTCGCGGGCAACCCGATACGGCTTGCCGAGCTGATGGGCCTGATGGACGAATTCCCGCGCATGTTCGAGATCGTCGAGCCGAAGCGGGCGGTGGTGAGTTAGGGCACCGCTCGCCTCGTTCTTGCTGGCATCGCCCTCCGCACTCTCGCTGTCATCGCCCGGCTTGACCGGGCGATCCAGTATTCCAGAGACCGCAGTGCTTGAGCCGAGAAGCCGCGGAGTACTGGATGCCCCGGTCAAGCCGGGGCATGACAGTGTGTCGTGAGGTGAAAGCGGCCCTTACTCCGCGCTGCTCACCAGCTTGATCCGCGGCGCCTGCGCTTCCGTCAGGCTGCGATAGGCCGCGAGATAATCCAGCGCCATCCGCCGCGCCGTAAAGCGCTTCTCGAACTGCTTGCGGATGGCCGCGCGATCGAGTTGCGGCAGGCGCTTGACGACGCCGGCGGCGCTGATGATGTCCTCGACCACGAAGCCGGTGAGGCCCTCATCGATGATCTCGGGCACCGAGCCGCGGTTGAAGGCGACGACCGGCGTGCCGCAAGCCATCGCTTCGATCATCACGAGACCGAACGGCTCCGGCCAGTCGATCGGCAGCAGGAGGCCGAGCGCGCCGCTCAGGAAGTCGGATTTCTCGTGGTCACCGATCTCGCCGATGAAGTCGACCAGCGGATTGTTCTGGATCATCGGCTTGATCAGTTCGTCGTAATAGTCCTGGTCGGCGCGATCGACCTTGGCCGCGATCTTCAGCGGGATGCCGCAATGCATCGCGATCTTGATGGCGCGGTCAACGCCCTTCTCTGGCGCGATGCGGCCGAGCACGGCGAGATATTCCTGCTTCGCCGGCTTCGGCGTCAGCAAGGTCTCCGGCAGGCCGTGTTGGATCGTCGTCACCCAGTTCGCCTGCGGCACCGGCCTGCGCTGCGCGTTCGAGATCGAGATGACAGGCATTTTCGAGAAGGTGTTGAACACGGGCTGATGCTCCGGCAGGTCGAGCCGGCCGTGCAGCGTGGTCACGAACGGGGTCGGCTGCCGGTGGAACAGGGACCATGGGTAGTAGTCGAGATGGAAGTGGAGGAAGTCGAACTCCTCGTCGTCACATTTCTGCCGCACGCGCTCCAGGAGCACCATATGCAGCGCGTTGGGATCACGCACGGAACCGTCGAGGCGAAGCGCCCGCGGCCAAAGTGCGTCCAGCTTCGCCGACGTCTGCGAGTCACCGCTGGCGAACAGCGTGACATCGTGTCCAAGGGCAACCAACTCCTCCGTCAACCAGTGCACCACCCGCTCGGTGCCGCCATACAGCTTGGGTGGAACAGCCTCAGTCAACGGAGCTACCTGCGCGATGCGCATCTCGCCATCTCCTCTGTGATCATGGAAGTAAAACCCCCGCCGTGTCTCGGCACCGGCATGCCAGACGAGGGAACGTTCTCGCAATTGCGAAGTTCCTTCAACGAACGTTACTTCTTCGACACACTTCAGTCGGCCGCGATGCTGCCATCTCCTCTTCTCACATCGTCCGCATCCGCATGTCGTGATGGCCCGGCCCGGGAACCGAGGCGAAGCGGTCGATGTTCAATCGGCTAATAGAAAAATCGAAATCAATACGACGGGGTCGCAGTCACATGGATCATCTTTCTGGTTACGCGCGCAGGCCATTTGCCTTTGTCTTGCGCTATCTGCGACGACGGCCGGCATCGCATCTCGTGATCCTGACCGCTGTCGTTGCAGCCGTTGCCTGTTCCGTGGGCACGCAATACGGCGTCAAATCCCTGGTCGACAGCCTGTCCGCGGGAACTTCGCACGGTGGCAGCGTATGGCTGGCATTCATTTTACTCATGTCGCTGATCGCTGCCGATAATTTCCTGTGGCGGATCGCGAGCTGGACCGCGAGCTTCACCTTCGTTCGTGTCACGGGCGATTTACGCCGTGACATATTTCGTCATCTAACCGGACACGCGCCGAGCTATTTCTCGGATCGCATGCCGGGCATGCTGACGAGCCGTATCACCGCGACCTCAAACGCGGTGTTCACGGTCGAGAACATGTTCGTCTGGAATGTGTTGCCGCCGTGCATCGCCACAATTGCGGCCATCGGGCTGATTGGAACCGTCAGTCCCTATATGGCACTCGGCCTGATCGTGGTCGCGGGCGGTATGGTGATAGCGATGTTCCATTTGGCCGCAGCCGGCAAGCCGTTGCATGACGACTTTGCCGACAAGGCCGCCGTCGTCGACGGCGAGATGATCGACGTCATCAGCAACATGCCGCTGGTCCGCGCCTTCTGCGGCATCGGCCATGAGCACGAGCGGTTCGACGCGACGGTGAACCGGGAACTGACCGCGCGCGGCCGTAGCCTGCGTTATCTGGAAAAGCTGCGGCTCACGCATGCCGGCGTGACGGTCGTCCTGACGGTTGCGCTGATGGCCTGGGCGATCACGCTCTGGCAGCAGGGCGAGGCGACCACCGGCGATGTCGTGCTGGTCTGTACGCTCGGCCTCTCCATTCTCAACGCGACGCGCGACCTCGCGGTGGCGCTGGTCGATGTCACCCAGCACGTCGCGCGCCTGACCGAGGCGATCGCGACCTTGCTCGTGCCGCATGAATTGCGCGATCATCCCGAGGCCGAGCCGCTGATGAAGAGCGGCGCCGCGATCGCGTACAACAACGTCACCTTCGGCTATCCCGGCGGCGAAAAAATCTTTGAACGGTTCAGCCTGCGGCTTCAGCCCGGCCAGCGCGTCGGCCTGGTCGGCCAGTCGGGCGGAGGGAAATCGACCCTGTTCACGTTGCTGCAGCGGTTCTACGATGTCGATGAAGGCAGCGTGACCGTCGATGGCCAGGATATTTCCAAGGTGACCCAGCTGAGCCTGCGTGAGGCCATCTCGGTCGTGCCGCAGGATATCTCGCTGTTCCACCGCTCCATCCGCGAGAACATCCGCTACGGCCGTCCGAACGCGACCGACGACGAGGTGCTGCGCGCGGCGATCGCGGCGCGCTGCGATTTCATCGACAGCCTGCCGGAAGGTCTCGACACCATGGTCGGCGACCGCGGTGTCAAGATGTCCGGCGGCCAGCGCCAGCGCATCGCGATCGCGCGTGCCTTCCTGAAGGACGCGCCGATCCTGCTGCTGGACGAAGCGACCGCCGCGCTCGACAGCGAATCCGAGGAGGCGATCCGCGAGGCGCTGTCGCGCCTGATGCGCGGCCGTACCGTGATCGCGATCGCGCACCGGCTGGCGACGCTGCGCAATTTCGATCGCGTCCTGGTGCTGAAGAATGGCAAGATCATCGAGGACGGCGCGCCCGACCGCCTGATGCAGGGCCACGGCCCCTACCGTGAGCTGGTGACGCAGGAGATGAGCCGGCTGGCGAAGTTCGCCGCGTAAGTCCAACAGTTGCGTTTGCGTTGGTCGCGTTCGAAAAACTGGCCGCAGGGGAGCAGCTCATGGCAGCCGAAGCCGTAACCCAGATCATCTCGGTAACGCAGACGGAGGAGGCCGTCGCGGAGCAGGCGTTCTACATTCCGATGACGGGGCCCGCCGCGCGGCCCCGTCGGTCGCTCAAGCACGACGACACCTTCATCGTGCTGGACAGCCATGGTGACATCGGCGCCTCCGCGGGCGGGCCGGACGGCCTGTTCAACTGCGACACGCGCTATCTGGCGCGGCTGGAGCTCGTGCTCGACGATCTCCAGCCGCTGCTGCTCGGCTCGAATCTTCGCGATGACAATTCGGCCCTGACCGTCGATCTCACCAATCCCGATATCTATCGCCAGGGCCGCATCGTGCTGCAGAAGGACCTGCTGCACATCGTGCGCACGATCTTCCTGTGGCGCGGCACGGCCTATCAGCGCATCGGCGTGCAGAACCATGGCGACCGTCGCGCCAGCCCGGAGCTGACGCTGCTGTTCGACAGCGACTTTGCCGATCTGTTCGAGGTGCGCGGCGAGCGGCGCCCGCACCGCGGGACCGGCACCAGCAAGTTGCTCGGGCCGACCGACGTGCTGTTCCACTATCGCGGGCTTGACGATGCCGTGCGTACCACCGGCCTGCATTTCGACCCGCGTCCGACGCGGCTGTCGGTGAATGCCGCGACCTGGCAGCTCGACCTGGACCCGCACCAGTCGAAATCCCTTTTCGTGGCGGTGTCCTGCAACCGGCCGATCGCGGAGAAGCCCGCGCGCTTCTTCAGGGGCCTGCTCGCCCATCGCCGCGAGATGCGCCAGTCAACGAAGGGCATGGCCAGCATCGAGACGTCGAACAACATCTTCAACGAGGTGCTGTGCCAGGCCATGGCCGACCTCAACATGCTCATGACGGAGACGCCGCAGGGGCGTTATCCCTATGCCGGCATTCCCTGGTACTCGACGACGTTCGGCCGCGACGGCCTGATCACCGCGCTCCAGATGCTGTGGATCGATCCGCGGGTCGCGAAGGGCGTGCTGCGGCGGCTCGCGCATTTTCAGGCAGAGACGGTCGATCCGCTGAACGATGCGGCGCCCGGAAAAATCCTGCACGAGATGCGTGGCGGCGAGATGGCTGCGCTCCGCGAGGTGCCGTTCGCGCAATATTACGGCAGCGTGGATTCGACCGCCTTGTTCGTGCTGCTCGCCGGAAGCTATTTCGAGCGCACCGGCGACGAAAAGACCCTGACCGAGCTGTGGCCGGCGATCGAGGCGGGGCTGGCCTGGATCGACGGCCCGGGCGACCCCGACAGGGACGGCTTCGTCGAATACCAGCGCGCCACCGAAAAGGGCCTCGCCAACCAGGGCTGGAAGGACTCGTATGACGCGATCTTCCATGCCGATGGCCAGCTTGCGGAAGGCAATCTCGCCCTTGCCGAGGTGCAGGGTTACGTCTTTGCCGCCAAGCAGCTCGCCGCACGTTGCGCGTTGCGGCTCGGCAAGCCGGACCTCGCCAAAAAGCTCGAGACCGAGGCCAAGGCGCTGGCCGAGCGGTTCGAGAAGGCATTCTGGTGCGAGGAGCTCGGTACCTATGCGCTCGCGCTCGACGGCAAGAAGCGGCCCTGCAAGGTGCGGACATCCAACGCCGGGCAGGTGCTGTTCAGCGGCATGATCCGCGAGGACCGCGCACGTCTCGTCGCCGCCGATCTGATGGCGCCGCACTTCTTCTCGGGCTGGGGCATCCGCACGGTCGCGCAAGGCGAGGTGCGCTACAATCCGATGTCCTATCATGACGGCTCGATCTGGCCGCACGACAATGCGCTGATCGCGCTCGGGCTCGCGCGCTACGGCCTCAAGCATTCGGTGGCGCATGTCTTCAAGGGCTTGTTCGACGCGGCGACATACATGGACCTGCGGCGGCTGCCCGAATTGTTCTGCGGCTTCCGGCGCGAGAAGCGGCGCGGCCCGACGCTCTATCCGGTCGCCTGCGCGCCGCAGGCCTGGGCCAGCGCGACGCCATTCACGCTGCTGGAGGCAGCGCTCGGCATCGAGTTCGACGTCGCGCGCGGCGAGATTCGCCTGCGCAATCCGCATCTGCCGGCGTTCCTGAACGAGGTGATCCTGCGCGATCTGCGATTGGGCAATTCCAGCGTGGATCTGCGCGTCAGTCGTCACGGCGACGACGTCGCGCTGGAGGTCTTGCGCACGCGCGGCCAGATCCAGGTCTCGATCGTGCTGGCACGCTAGCGGCGCCTGCGAGGAGGGTTTTATGCGTACCGCCGGATGGTTGGTTCTGAGCGCAGCGATCGTCGCGGGATTGACGGTCGCCGCATCGCGTGCCGCGGAGGAACCGCCCGCGGGCCCAACGACGCCCCCCAGCGAAGCGAACGCGCCGGCCGCGGTGCAGCCGCCGACCTCCACCGTGCCGGTCACGCCGAAGGACGCCGCGCCGCCGCCGTCCGTGACCATCATCGGTGCGAGCGACGCCCATGGCGTGCTCGGCCGTGACGTGCGCAGCGCCGCCGACGAGGACATGGGCCGCATTGTCGACATCATCGTCGACCGCGCCGGCCGTGTGCGCGCCGCCGTGATTGATTTCGGTGGTTTCCTCGGCGTCGGCAGCCGCAAGATCGTGGTGGACTGGAACGCGATGCGGTTCGGCAAGATTGCCAACAAGAAGGACAGCATCACGCTGGAATTGACCAAGGCGCAGGTCGCAGCCGCGCCGGAATACAAGGAAGACACGCCGATGGTGGTGCTCGGCGCGTCCGGCAGCCTGCAGCCGCTGCAAGCGATTCAGTGAGGCGCGGGGAGGGATGGCCGCCGGTGCTGTTGTCGAGGAAGCGGAACCACGCAGATCGCGATAGCCGCGTTGAACGGTACAAGGTTGCCGCGCCGCCGCCTGCGGGCCTTCCGGCGCCGTCGCGCCAGAGCCTGCGCGGCCTCGACTGGTTCATCTTCTTCCTCGCCGACGTTCAGACCGGGTTCGGTCCCTTCATCGCGGTCTACCTCACGACGCAGAAATGGACTCAGGTCGAGATCGGCCTCGTGCTGTCGATCGGTGGCATCGTCGCGCTGATCGGGCAGATGCCCGGTGGCGCGATCATCGATGCCGCGAAGTCCGAGCGGCTGGTCGCAGCGCTTGCGATAGCGACCATCGGCTTCTGCGCGCTCGCCTATGCGGCGATGCCGATCTTCCCCGTGGTGGTTGCTGCGGCCACGCTGCATGCGGCGGCGAGCTGCGTGCTGGGGCCGGCGATCGCGGCGATCAGCCTCGGCCTGGTCGGTCCGCTTGCGATCGGCGAGCGGCTCGGCCGCAATGCGCGCTTTGCGTCCCTCGGCAACGGCGTCGCCGCCGCCGTGATGGGCACGGCCGGCTATCTCCTGTCGAGCCGCTCGGTGTTCCTGGTCACCTTCCTGCTCGCGATTCCGACCCTGATCGCGCTGTCGCGCATCCGCGAGGAGGAAGTGGACATCGCGCGCTGTCACGGCGAGATGCCGCGCGAGGCGCCGGTTCCAGGCGACACCAATCTCTGGCACCTGATCCGGCAACGCCCGCTCATCGTCTTCGCGCTGAGCGTGCTGCTGCTGCAATTGGCGAACGCCGCGATGATGCCGCTGATGGCGAGCGCGGTAACGGCGCGGTCGAGCCAGTGGGCAACGGTGCTCGTCGCCTTCTGCATCGTCGTGCCGCAGGCGATCGTGGCGCTGCTGTCGCCGACGGTCGGACGCAAGGCGCAGCTCTGGGGCCGGCGGCCGCTGCTGCTGATCGGATTCGGCGCGCTGACGATCCGGGGCCTTCTGTTTGCGACCGTGCGCGATCCCTATCTGCTGGTCGCGGTGCAGGTGTTCGACGGCATCACGGCGGCGGTGTTTGCGGTGATGATCCCGCTGATCGTGGCCGACGTCGCCTTCGGCAGCGGCCATTTCAATCTGGCGCAAGGCATTGTCGGGACCGCGACCGGCATCGGGGCGTCCTTGAGTACGGCGCTTGGCGGCTATGTCAGCGACAAGTTCGGCAATGCCACCGCCTTCATCGGGCTGTCCGGCGTCGCCGCGACCGGGCTTTTGCTGATCCTCTTTGTGATGCCGGAAACCCGGCGCACCGGCATGATCGCGCCGAAAAAAATGGCCGGCTGAACGAATTCAGCCGGCCAAAGCGGGTGGGGAAGAAGACAGAAATCAGGCGTCGAGATTGTGCAGGCGCTGACGGTTGCGCAGCACGATCTGGCGGGCGCCGGAAAATCCCAAAATGCCCTGGGCGTGAAGCTGCGACAGCGCGCGCGACACGGTCTCCAGCGTGAGGCCGAGATAGTCGCCGATGTCGCGACGGCACATCGGCAGTGCCATCATGCCGGCTACCGCGAGGCGGCGGTCCATCTCGAGCAGGAAGGTTGCAACGCGCTCCATCGCGGTCTTGCGTCCGAGCAGCAGCATGTGGTCCTCGGCGTGACGTAGTTCGCCGGCGGTCATGGCCCAGAGCTTGCGGGCGACCTGCACGTCGGTGCCGGCGGCCTTCTCCAGGCTCGCGCGCTTCACCAGGCGCACGGTCGTGTCGATGATGGCTTCAGCGGCGAGGCGGTGGCTGGGACCGGATTCAAGGCCGAACACGTCACCGGGAAGATGGAAGGAGCCGATCTGGCGGCGGCCGTCGGAGAGCAGCTTGTAGCTGCGCACCGCGCCGGTGATGACCTGGTAGACATACTCGGCCGGCTCGTCCTCGCCGTAGATCTCCTCGTCCTTGCGGTAGGAGAACTCGGTGGCGACGAGGCCGACATGGCCGGCGATCGCGCCGAACTGGTCGGAGACGGGATGGGCAGGGGCAATCTTGGCACGAACTTGGGTGTTGATCGCCTGGGTCTTGAGCGTCTCGGTCAGCATCTGCGCCATCTCCGTTGTGATGACGCTTTGATACGCGGGTTCAGATGCTTCGAAAATTTCGCGAGATATCTTAAGGGGGTTTACCTACGTAGAACCCCGTAGGTCAGTTGCCGCGGCCGCCCTGGATGGCGTGGCGGATGCACTTGACCAGGGTTTCGTCGAGAAGCGGCTTCAAAATCACGTCCTTGACGCCTGCTGCGGCGGCCCGGGCCGAGATATTCCCATCGGGATAGCCGGTGATCAGGATCACGGGCGTGCCCTCGTCGGACTGGCGCAACCGGCCGGCCAGCTCGATGCCGTTGATGTCGGGCATCTTGTAGTCGATCACGTAGCAGTCCGCCCCCTGCGCGCCGCTGGCATTCAGCAGGGCCGTGGCATTCCTGAAGGTCCGCACGGTAAAGCCGTCGGTTTCCAGCAGGAATTGCAGGGATCCCAGCACAGCGGCATCGTCGTCGACAACGTAGACGGTGGGCTTTGCGGATGACGTCACTGGAAGCCGCTGTTGGTGCGAGCCGATCTCGATCATCCCATCTGGCTAGCACGGCCCGGGAGAATGATTTTGACCTGCCTCAATCCTTCAACATCCCGGCGCGCATCGCCAGCCGGACCAGCTCCGAGAGGCTGTTCGCCTGCATCTTGGTCATCACATTGGCCCGGTAGACCTCGATGGTGCGGGGGCTGATGTCGTATTCACGGGCGATCAGCTTGTTGGAGAGGCCCGCGATCAGCCCTTCCATGACCTGGCGCTCGCGCGGGCTGAGGGAGGCGACGCGGGCGGCGATGTCCTGCGAGATCGCCTCGTTCTTCGCCGCCGGCTCGGCCTGGCGGATCGCCGTCTCGATCATGGTGGTGAGGCGGTCGTCCTCGAACGGCTTCTCGAGAAAGTCGACCGCCCCCAACTTCATCGCCTCGACCGCGAGCGGCACGTCGCCATGGCCGGTCATGATCAGGATCGGGAACGGGCTTTGCTGCGCCTTCATCCGCTTCAACAGCTCGATCCCGTCGATACCAGGCATGCGCACGTCCGAGACGACGCAGCCGAAGGCAAGGCCGGGCAGGACATCGAGGAAGGCTTGCGCATCGTCAAACAGGGTGACGCCGAAGCCGGAGGAATCCAGCAGGAAGTTCAGCGAGTCCCGCATCGCCTCGTCGTCGTCGATGACGTAGACATGTCCCTTGGTCGTCATGGATCAATTCTCATCGGCTGCCGGGAGAGTGAAGCGGAATGTCGCGCCGCCCGATGCGTTGCTCTCGGCCCACATGCGTCCGCCGTGAGCCTCGATGATCGAGCGGCTGATGGACAGTCCCACGCCCATGCCGGTTTCCTTGGTGGTGAAGAAGGTCTGGAACAGGTTGGGAATGACGTCGCCCTGGAATCCGGAACCGGTGTCGGACACCTCGACCTCGATCATGTCGTCACCGACGCGGGTGTTGGCGACGACGAGCTCGCGCTGCGGCGACTGCGCCATCGCTTCCAGCGCGTTGCGGAACAGGTTGACCAGCACCTGCTGGATCTGCACGCGGTCGGCGAGCACGAGATCGGCGTCGGGATCGAGGCTGAAGCGGAGCTGCACGTTCTGCTCGCGCGCGCCGGCAAGCCCGAGCGCGCCGGCCTCCTCGATCAGCTTGGACAGGCTCTCGACCCGCTTCTCGGACTCGCCGCGGGAGACGAAGTCGCGCAGGCGGCGGATGATCTGGCCGGCGCGCAAGGCCTGCTCCGCGGCGCGATCCATCGCACTTTCGATCTTCGGCGTGTTGGGATCGGTGCTGCCGGCCAGCAGCCGCCGCGATCCCTTCATGTAATTGCTGATCGCCGCCAGCGGCTGGTTGATCTCGTGGGCCAGCGCCGAGGCCATCTCGCCCATCGCGGTCAGCCGCGACACGTGGACGAGCTCGGACTGCAATTCCTGGAGCCGCGCCTGGGTCTGCTGGTGCTCGGTGAGGTCGCGGACGAAGCCGGTGAAATAGGGCTCGCCGCCGGACTGCATCTCGCCGATCGACAGGTGCATCGGAAAGGTCGTGCCGTCACGGCGCTTGCCGGTCACGATGCGGCCGATGCCGATGATGTGCGGATCGTTCGTGCTGCGATAGCGCGCGATGTAGCTGTCGTGGCGGGTGCGGTCGGGCTCCGGCATCAGGACGCTGACGTTCTGGCCGATCGCCTCCTGCTCGGACCAGCCGAACAGGCGCTCGGCGGCGGTGCTGAACAGTTGCATGATGCCGCGACCGTCGATGACGATCATGGCGTCGGGAATGGTGTGAAGGATCGAGCGAAGATGGGTCTCACGCGTGCGCAGCGCTTCCTCGACCTGCTTTTCCTCGTCGATATCGAGGAAGATGCCACTGAGATGGCGAGCGACGCCGGATTCGTCTCGGATCAGGCCGGCGCGGGCCCTGATCCATTTGCCGCGGCCGGAACTGGCGGAAATCCTGAAGGAGACGTCGAAGCCGCCGCCATGCTCCGAGACCTGCTTGATCGCGTTCTCGACGCGCTCGCGGTCGCCGGGCTCGAGGCGCGACAGGAAGAGGTCGTAGCTTGCCGGCTGGCCCCGCTCGATACCGAGCAGCATCCTCGCGGTTTCCGACCACTCCAGCTCGCGCGTCGTGAGGTCGAGATCCCAGGTGCCGACGCCGAATCCCTCGATCCGGACCCGGAAATGCTCGCCGCGACTGTCGTCTGGCGGATGCGTTACGCGGGTCGGCGACAATCGATGACTCCCATCTTCGCACGGCGGGCGTGGCGCCGCGAACATGACAGCAATTTCGCCCATGGACCGGCCCGAGGCAAGTTCGGATGTCTGATTCCATTGGCGGATTTCCCGCAAGGTCGCGCCCGGCGATTTGATCTACCTCATCCTGCCCCGTCACGGCGAGGCTAGATTTCGCGCCAGTTCATAGCTGAGCGGAGAATCCCAATGACTTACGCGACCGTGATGGTCAGCCTGGCGCTCGACCAGTCCAACGAGGCGCGCCTTCAGGTCGCGGGCGAACTCGCCGAGCGATTCGAGGCGGCCATTATCGGGGTTGCCGCAGGGCAGTTCGCGCCGCCGCTCTATTTCACCGACGGCGCCGAGGCCCAGAGCCTTATCGATCAGGAGGAAGCCTCGATCAGGAAGCGCCTCGCCGATCTGGAGGCGCAATTCCGCGCCGCCACCAGGGCGCGCGGCGGCCGCGTGGAGTGGCGCGGCGCCATGGATTTTCCGGCGCGATTCGTGCTGGCGCAGGCACGATGTGCCGACATCATCGTCAGCGGCGGCCACAGCCCGGCCTTCTCCGACGCGTTCGCGCTTGCAAGTCCCAAGGACCTGGTGATGCAGGCCGGCCGCCCGCTTCTCGTCGTTCCCGATAAGGTCAACTGGCTCGACCTGCGCAGCGTGCTGGTGGCGTGGAAGGACACGCCGGAGGCGCGGCGCGCGGTAGCGGATGCGCTGCCGATGCTGCGCAAGGCGAGGGACGTCACCATCGTCGAAATCCCGGAGCGCGACGACGACCGTTCGGCGGTGATGGCCGGCGTCACCGACGTTGCCGCCTGGCTCGCCCGTCACGGCGTCACCGCGAGCGCACGCGTCTCGGAGGCCGTGCGGAACGCAACCGCTGCCGCGCAGTTGGAGCAGGTCGCCGGCGACCTCGGGGCCGGCCTGATCGTGGCGGGCGCCTATGGTCATTCGCGCTTTCGCGAGCTGATCCTCGGCGGCGTCACCGAATATCTGGTCACCCAATCCGCCCGCAGCGTGCTGCTGTCGCACTGACGGCCGCCCGGCCCAAAAGCTAATCGAGGAGGACGCGCCGTGTACAAGTTTCTTGAGCAGACCGTGGACGGCTACATGACGCGCAACGTCAGGACAGCGCGGCGCGACCAGGACCTGCTCGCGCTCAGCGAGATGTTCGAGCGTGATGACTTCAACTCCTATCCGGTCGAGGACGACGGGCAGGTCGTCGGCATCGTCACCAAGTTCGACATCTTGAAGTGTTTCGCGTTCTCGCCGAGCCAGATGCTGCCGCGCTATCGCGACCTGATGAGCCGCAGGATCGGCGACGTCATGACGCCCGAGTTCATCTATGTCAGCCCCGACACGCGGCTGACGCGCGTGCTCCAGATCATGGTCGAGCACCGCATCAGAAGCATCATCGTGCTCGACGGCGCCGAGAAGCTGGTCGGAATCATCGCCCGCGAGGACGTCATCAAGGCGCTCAAGGCGACGGCGCAAGAGTGACTTCCTCCTTCTCCCCTCATGTCCGCCGAAGCCTTGGCGAAGGCGGATGTGGGAGAAGGTGGCGCGAAGCGCCGGATGAGGGGTTCTCTCCACCGAAAGACTCTCCGTGCGGAGCCAACCCCTCACCCAAGTGAGTGCGCGGCACCGTCCTCGCTGCCCTCTCCCACAAGGGGAGAGGGCACTTCAACTGGCGGGCGCCGCATCACTCGCCCGAATAGAAATCCACCTGTCTTGATTTCAATCAATTCGCCGCGAGGTCGAATGTGGTTTCTGGCGGCGTGTTCTTTCAGAGAGAATCCGCATGAGCCAGCCCTCCATCTCCAAATCCATGACCATCGGTGAAAGCGGCCTGGCTATCGTGTTCGCAGTCACCGCCTTCCTTTGCGTGATCGCCTCGGCCAAGGCGCTCGATTCGGCCTTTGCCTTCCATGCCGCGCTCAGCGCAGCGGCGAGCTTGGCTGTGGTCTTTGGCATCATCAACCGCTACTTCGATCGTCCGGCGGCGCTGTCGCCGGCGGAGATCAACGGCCGCCCCAACTACAATATGGGTCCGATCAAGTTCACCGCCGTCATGGCGATGTTCTGGGGCATTGCCGGCTTCCTCGTCGGCCTCATCATCGCCTCGCAACTGGCGTGGCCCGCGCTGAACTTCGATCTGCCCTGGACCAGCTTCGGCCGGCTGCGTCCGCTGCACACCTCCGCGGTGATCTTCGCCTTCGGCGGCAACGTGCTGATCGGCACGTCGCTCTATGTCGTGCAGAAGTCCTGCAGGGTGCGCCTTGCGGGCGACCTCGCGCCATGGTTCGTCGTGATCGGCTACAACTTCTTCATCCTGATCGCCGGCACCGGCTATCTGCTCGGTGTCACCCAGTCGAAGGAATATGCCGAGCCGGAATGGTATGCCGACCTCTGGCTCACCATCGTCTGGGTCGCCTATCTGCTGGTCTTCCTTGCCACGATCATCAAGCGCAAGGAGCCGCACATCTTCGTCGCGAACTGGTTCTATCTCGCCTTCATCGTGACGATCGCGGTCCTGCATCTCGGCAACAATCCCGCGCTCCCCGTCTCGGTGTTCGGCTCGAAATCCTATGTCGCCTGGGGCGGCATCCAGGACGCGATGTTCCAGTGGTGGTACGGGCACAACGCGGTCGGCTTCTTCCTGACCGCCGGCTTCCTCGCCATCATGTACTACTTCATCCCGAAGCGCGCGGAGCGGCCGATCTATTCCTACCGGCTGTCGATCATCCACTTCTGGGCGCTGATCTTCCTCTACATCTGGGCCGGCCCGCACCATCTGCACTACACGGCGCTCCCCGACTGGACGCAGACGCTCGGCATGACCTTCTCGATCATGCTGTGGATGCCCTCCTGGGGCGGCATGATCAATGGCCTGATGACGCTGTCGGGCGCCTGGGACAAGCTGCGCACCGACCCCGTGCTGCGCATGCTCGTGGTCTCCGTCGCCTTCTACGGCATGTCGACCTTCGAAGGCCCGATGATGTCGATCAAGGTGGTGAACTCGCTCAGCCACTACACCGACTGGACCATTGGTCACGTGCATTCCGGCGCGCTCGGCTGGGTCGGCTTCGTCTCGTTCGGCGCGCTGTACTGCCTGGTGCCGTGGGTGTGGAATCGCAAGGGCCTCTACAGCCTCAAGCTCGTCAACTGGCACTTCTGGATCGCGACCCTCGGCATCGTCCTCTACATCTCGGCGATGTGGGTGTCCGGCATCCTGCAGGGCCTGATGTGGCGCGCCTACACCTCGCTCGGCTTCCTCGAATATTCCTTCATCGAGAGCGTCGAGGCGATGCATCCGTTCTACATCATCCGCGCCGCCGGCGGTGGGCTGTTCCTGATCGGCGCGCTGATCATGGCCTACAATCTCTGGATGACCGTTCGCGTCGGCGAACTGGAAGTCCAGATGCCCGTCGCGCTTCAGCCGGCGGAATGAGGAGCCTTCCATGTCGTTCTGGACACGCCACCAAATCTTCGAAAAGAACTCGATCGTCCTGATCGTCGGCATTTTGCTGGTGATCGCGATCGGCGGTCTCGTCGAGATCACGCCGCTGTTCTACCTCAAGAGCACGATCGAGGCGGTCGACGGCGTCAGGCCCTACACGCCGCTGGAGCTCGCGGGCCGCAACGTCTACGTCCGCGAAGGCTGCTATCTCTGCCATTCGCAGATGATCCGCCCGCTGCGCGACGAGGTCGAGCGCTACGGCCACTTCTCGCTCGCCGCCGAGAGCATGTACGACCACCCGTTCCAGTGGGGCTCGAAGCGCACCGGTCCCGATCTCGCCCGCGTCGGCGCCAAATATTCCGACGACTGGCACGTCACCCATCTGACCAACCCGCGCGCAATCGTGCCGCAGTCGGTGATGCCGGGCTATCCGTTCCTGAGCCAGACCGAGGTCGATCCCGATACGATCGCCGACCACATGAAGACGCTCAAGGCCATCGGCACGCCCTACACCGACGACCAGATCGCGAACGCAGGCGCCGATCTGAAGGCCCAGGCCGATCCCGACAATGCCGGCTCCGACGCCTTCGGCAAGCGCTACGCCAAGGCCGTCGTGCGCAATTTCGACGGCAAGGCCGGCACGCCGACCGAGATGGACGCGCTGATCGCGTACCTGCAGATGCTCGGCACGCTGGTCGACTTCAAGCTCTACAACGAGAAAGCCAATCTTCGCTGAGAAGGCATCACCGATGAAAGCCATCCTGACACTCGACAATCTCGCGTCTGGTCTGGTGACCACGATCTGGACGCCGGTGTTCGTCGCGATCTTTCTCGCGATCATCGCCTACGCATTATGGCCCCGCAACAAGGCCGCTTTCGACGAAGCGGCGCGCCTGCCGTTGCGGGAGGAGTAAGAGATCATGACCGACCATCATAGCGACATCGATTCCGTCACCGGCAAGTCCACGACCGGACATGAGTGGGACGGCATCAAGGAGCTCAACACGCCGCTGCCGCGCTGGTGGGTGATCTCATTCTACCTCACCATCGTCTGGGCGATCGGCTACTGGATCGTCTATCCGGCCTGGCCGCTGATCTCCAGCAATACCACGGGCCTGTTCGGCTATTCCTCGCGTGCCGACGTCGCGGTCGAGCTCGCCAACCTCGAGAAGGTCCGGGGTGACAAGATGGCGGCGCTGGGCGCCGCTTCGCTCGCCGACATCGAGAAGGACCCGGCCTTGCTGGCGCTTGCGCGGGCCAAGGGCAAGACCGTGTTCGGCGACAATTGCGCGCCATGCCACGGCTCAGGCGGCGCCGGCGCAAAAGGCTTCCCGAATCTCAACGACGACGACTGGCTGTGGGGCGGCACGCTCGACCAGATCATGCAGACCATCCAGTTCGGCGCGCGTTCCGGTCACGCCAAGGCGCATGAGGGCCAGATGCTAGCCTTCGGCAAGGACGGCGTGCTGAAGGGCGACGAGATCGTCACGGTCGCCAATTACGTGCGGTCGCTGTCGGGCCTCTCGACCCGCAAGGGCTTTGATGCCGCGAAGGGCGAGAAGATCTTTGCGGAGAATTGCGTCGCCTGCCACGGTGACGGCGGCAAGGGCAACCCGGAGATGGGCGCCCCGAATCTGACCGACAAGATCTGGCTCTACGGTTCTGACGAAGCGAGCCTGATCGAGACCATCAGCCTCGGCCGCGCCGGTGTGATGCCGGCCTGGGAAGGGCGGCTCGATCCCGCCACCATCAAGGCGATGGCGGTTTACGTCCACTCGCTGGGCGGCGGAAAATAGCCTGCTCGCGACAAGCGGGGGCGAACAAAAGTGTCCCCGCTTGAGCTGGATCAACTGACGCGCTCGCGCCGGGTCTAGGTTTAATCGCACCTTTTCGAGAAGCTTCTTGGCGATGAACAAGACCGTGAACCCGAACGACCTCACATCGAACGATGACGACGGGCCGCTCTACGTAGCCCAGAAGAAGGTGTATCCCCAAAGCGTCTCCGGTACGTTCCGCCGGATCAAATGGGGCCTGATGGCGTTCTGCCTCGGCGTCTACTACTTCCTGCCGTTCGTGCGCTGGAACCGCGGCATCGGTGCTCCGAGCCAAGCGGTGCTGATCGATCTTCCCAACAGCCGCTTCTACTTCTTCTTCATCGAGCTGTGGCCGCAGGAGATCTACTACTTCACCGGCCTGCTGATCGTCGCCGCGGTGGCGCTGTTCCTGATGAACTCGGTCGGTGGCCGCATCTGGTGCGGCTATCTCTGTCCGCAGACGGTGTGGACCGATCTGTTCTACGCGGTCGAGCGGCTAGTCGAGGGCGACCGGCGCGAGCGGATGAAGAAGGACAAGTCGTCCGATCCGATGAAGCTGGAGCGCATCTCCGAGATCGTGCTCAAGCATTCGATCTGGCTCCTGATCGCCTGGTGGACCGGCGGCGCCTGGGTGCTCTATTTCAACGACGCGCCGACGCTGGTGAAGGAGCTCGTCACCTTCCAGGCGCCGATGATCGCCTATATCTGGATCGGTATCCTGACGGCCACGACCTATGTGCTCGCCGGCTTCATGCGCGAGCAGGTCTGCACCTATATGTGCCCGTGGCCGCGCATCCAGGCCGCGCTCACCGACGAATGGGCGCTCAACGTCACCTATCGCTACGACCGCGGCGAGAAGCGCACTTCGGTGAAGAAGGCAATCGAGCTGCGCGCGCTCGGCGAACACGTCGGCGACTGCGTCGACTGCTATCAATGCGTCGCGGTCTGCCCGACCGGCATCGACATCCGCAACGGGCCGCAGCTCGAATGCATCCAGTGCGGACTCTGCATCGATGCCTGCGACAACGTGATGACCAAGATCGGCCGGCCGAAGCGGCTGATCGGCTACGACAACGACATCAACATCCAGCGCCGCCGGGAAGGCAAGGCGCCGGTCTACCGCATCGTCCGGGCCCGCACCGTCGCCTACAGCGCGATCATCGCGGCGGTTGGCGGCATCATGATCTACACGCTCGCGACGCGCAGCCTGCTCGACGTCAACGTGCTGCACGACCGCAACCCGGTCGCGGTCAGGCTCAGCGATGGCTCGATCCGCAATGCCTATACGGTGCGGCTCTTGAACAAGAGCGGCTATGACCGCGTCATCGCGATCGACGCGAACGGTCCGGCCAACCTGACCACGCATGTCGTCGGCATCGATTCCGTGACGCCGGATCGGCCGATGATCGTGATCCCGCGCGACTCCACCAGCGAGCTGCGCCTGCTGGTCACCGCACCGGCGGAAAGCAATCCGGAAAAGTCGGTTCCCGTTCGCTTCCACGTCACCGACATCGGGCTCGGCGAGGTCGCCACCGCCACCGACAATTTCGTATCGCCCTAGGATCAGGAGACTGCCATGGCCACCAAGCCGCTGACCGGAACAAAAGTGTTCCTGATGCTGGTCGCCTTCTTCGGGCTCGTGATCGGCGTCAACGTGACCATGATGAAGCTCGCGATCGCGACGCTGCCCGGCACCGACGTCGACAGCCCCTATGCCGCGGGCCTCACCTATGATCGCGAGATCTCGGCGGCGCAGGACCAGGCCGCGCGCAACTGGAAGGTCAACGCCCATATCGAGCGCCGCGCCGATGGCGCTGCCACGCTTCAGGTCGATGCGCGTGATGCGATCGGCCAGCCGATGAGCGGGTTGAAATTCGGCGGACGTCTGGAGCGGCCGACCGACAAGCGCGCCGATCTCGCAGTCGAGCTGTCGGAAGCCGGCATCGGCATCTATCGCGGCAATGCCACTGCCGTCGCGCCGGGGCAGTGGGATCTCGTGATCGAGGGCGAGGCGCGCGGGACACGCGTGTTCATGTCGCGCAACCGCGTGATCCTGAACTGAGGGAATTCGTCATGCAGGTCACGCGGGATTTTTCGCATTACGTCCGGGCCGCGGGCGATGGTATCAAGCACATCGATCTCGCGGTCGAGGGGGTTCAATGCGCCGGTTGCATGGCCAAGATCGAGCGCGGATTGTCAGCCATCCCCGACGTCACGCTGGCGCGCGTGAACCTCACCGACCGCCGCGTCGCGCTGGAATGGAAGCAGGGCACGCTCGACCCGGCCCGCTTCATCGATCGGCTGGAAGAGCTCGGCTACAAGGCCTATCCTTACGAGACCGAGAGCGCGGAAGCGACGGAAGTGGCGGAATCCCGCTTCCTGCTGCGCTGCCTCGGCGTTGCCGCGTTCGCCACCATGAACGTGATGATGCTGTCGATCCCGGTCTGGTCCGGCAACGTCTCGGACATGCTGCCGGAGCAGCGCGACTTTTTCCACTGGCTGTCGGCGCTGATCGCGCTGCCGGCGGCGGCCTATGCCGGCCAGCCGTTCTTCCGCTCGGCCTGGCGCGCACTGTCGGCCAAGACCACCAACATGGACGTGCCGATCTCGATCGGGGTGTGCCTTGCACTCGGCATGTCCGTGGTCGAGACCATCCATCACGCCGAGCACGCCTATTTCGACGCGGCGATCATGCTGCTCACGTTTCTTTTGGTCGGCCGCTTCCTCGACCAGAACATGCGGCGGCGGACCCGCGCGGTCGCCGGCAATCTCGCCGCGCTGAAGGCGGAGACGGCGGCCAAGTTCGTCGGGCCCGACGAGATTTCGCAGGTGCCGGTCGCGGCGATCCATCCCGGCGACATCGTGCTGCTGCGGCCCGGCGAGCGTTGCGCGGTCGACGGCACGGTGATCGAGGGGCGTTCCGAGATCGACCAGAGCCTGATCACCGGCGAGACGCTCTATGTCACGGCGGAGAGGGGCACGGCGGTCTATGCGGGTTCCATGAACATCTCCGGCACGCTGCGGGTGCGGGTCTCGGCGGCGTCGGAGGCGACGCTGCTCGCCGAGATCACGCGGCTGCTCGACAACGCGCTGCAGGCGCGCTCGCGCTACATGCGGCTCGCCGACCGCGCTTCGCGGCTCTACGCGCCGGTGGTGCATGCGACCGCGCTGATCACCATCCTCGGCTGGGTCATTGCGGGTGCAGGCTGGCACGATGCGATCGTGACCGGCGTGGCCGTGCTGATCATCACCTGTCCGTGCGCGCTTGGGCTCGCGATCCCGACCGTGCAGACGGTGGCCTCGGGCGCGATGTTCAAAGCAGGCGTGCTGCTCAATTCAGGCGACGCCATCGAGCGGCTGGCCGAAGCCGACCACGTCATCTTCGACAAGACCGGCACGCTGACGCTGCCCGATCTCGAAGTGATGAACGCGGCCGATATTCCCGCCGACATTTTTGAACTTGCCGGCCGGCTCGCGCTGTCGAGCCATCATCCGGTCGCCGCCGCAGTCGCGCAGGCCGCTGGCGCAAGGTCGCCGATCGTTGGTGCGGTCGAGGAGGCCGGGCAGGGCGTGCGCGCAACGGTGGATGGTGTCGAGCTTCGCCTTGGCCGTCCGTCCTTCTGTGGAGCCGAAGCGCTGGTCGACAGAGCCACGCTCGATCCCGAAGCCTCCATCGTAGCTTTCAGCAAAGGGACTGAAAAGTTCATCCTGTCGGTGCGTCAGGGCCTGCGCCCGGACGCGCAGGCCGTGATCGCGGCGCTGAAGGCGCGCAATATCGGCATCGAGATTCTCTCCGGCGACCGCGAGCCCGCGGTGATCGCGGCGGCCCATGCGCTGGGCATCGCCGAATGGCGCGCCGGCGTCACGCCGGCCGACAAGATCGCGCGGATCGAGGAACTGAAGCGGCGCGGCGCCAAAGTGCTGATGGTCGGCGACGGCATGAATGACGCGCCCTCGCTGGCGGTCGCTCATGTCTCGATGTCGCCGATCTCGGCTGCGCATCTCAGCCAGGCGACTGCCGATCTCGTCTTCCTCGGCCGCCCGCTGGCGCCTGTCGTCGCCGCGATCGACGCCTCCCGCAAGGCGCTGCATCTGATGCGGCAGAACCTCTGGCTGGCGATCGGCTATAACGTCCTCGCCGTGCCGGTGGCGATCAGCGGCGTGGTGACGCCCCTGATTGCGGCGGCGGCCATGAGCGGGTCGTCGATTCTGGTGATGCTGAATTCGCTGAGGGCGCGTAGTGCGTCACGGGAGATCGTGTGATGGAAATCCTGGTGATCCTGGTGCCGCTGGCGCTGATGCTCGGAGGCGCCGGCCTCGTCGCCTTCCTCTGGTCGCTTCGCAGCGGCCAATATGACGATCTCGACGGCGCGGCGTGGCGGGCTATCGCCGACGACGAGCCGCCGCAGGACGCCCCGGTCAAGCGTTAACGCTCCGTTGGTTCCGCGCTGCCCTTTTCGGACATGGTCGCTGGACGGCCGGCGGTCGCCGGGCGTAACAATGCCGGAGGATTTTGCGTAGAAGCGACGGGGCAGGCTCTCCGGAGCAGGAGCGTGACGAGCATGCAGAAAAATGTCGGAGTGTGCGGGTCTAACGATCTGCCGGGACAGGTCGTGCTGGTGCTGCAGGGCGGCGGTGCGCTCGGCTCCTATCAGGCGGGCGTCTACCAGGCCCTGCACGAGGCCGGGATCGAGCCGGACTGGGTCATCGGCACCTCGATCGGCGCCATCAACGGGAGCCTGATCGCCGGTAATGCGCCGGAAAACAGGCTCGCGCGCCTGAAGGAGTTCTGGAAGCGGATGGAGCAGAATCCGGTCTGGGCTCTGGGTGGCGCCTTTCCCGACTTCAGCGAGAAGCTCACCTATTTGTCGACTGTCACCCACGGCATTCCCGGCTTCTTCCGGCCCAACCCGCTGGCGCATGCGGGAGATTCCTTTCCACTCGGCGCCGATCATGCCGGCTTCTATTCGACCGCGCCACTGGAGAAGACGCTGAGCGAGCTGGTCGATTTCGATCTGGCCAATCGCTGCGCGCCGCGACTGACGGTCGGTGCGGCTCATGTCGGCACCAGCGAAATGCGCTATTTCGACAGCCGCGACGGCGAACTGACGGTGAAGCATGTCATGGCCTCGGGCGCGCTGCCGCCGGCCTTCCCGGCGGTGCGCATCGATGGCGAGCTGTATTGGGACGGCGGCATCCTGTCGAACACGCCGACGGAGGCCGTATTCGACGACAATCCACGCAGGGATTCGCTGATTTTCTCCGTGCATCTGTGGAATTCCGTCGGCGCCGAGCCGACCACGATGGCGGAGGTCTTGAACCGCCATAAGGACGTGCAGTACTCCAGCCGCATCGCGAGCCAGATCGTGCGGCAGCAGCAGGCCCATCGGCTGCGCCACGTCATCAACCAGCTTGCCGCGCGATTGCCCGAGAGCGAGCGCAACGATCCCGCGGTGAGGGAATTGATGAGCTACGGCTGTCCGACCCGCATGCATGTGGTGCGGCTGCTGGCGCCGCAACTCGATCGCGAAACCCATACCAAGGATATCGACTTCAGTCCGTCGGGCATTACGCGGCGCTGGCATGCGGGCTACGCCCACACGAGGTCGGTGCTGGCGCGAAAGCCGTGGATCGGCGAATTCGATCCGCTCGCCGGCGTGGTGCTGCACGAGCATATGGACGAGATGCCGATGGCGGCGGAGTAGGGCCGCGTCCGCTTTCATCGAATTGCCACAGGCCCTGCGGATCGTGGCCGTCGGCAACCGAAAGGCCTTGCAGTTGGTATCCGGGAACGATCTGGAATTGGCCCTCGATCAGGTCCGCGCCGACGCCGCGGGACCGGTTGCCGGTGTGTTCGGCCCTGACACGGTGACCTGGCAGATCGACCGGGAGGCCGTCATCTTTCTCGGCGCCGGCCGCGCGCTGTTGTTGCAGCTGGCGCATCCCTGGGTCGCTGCCGCCATCGCGGAGCATTCACGAACGCTTGCCGATCCGATCGGTCGCTTCCATCGCACCTTCGACATCGTCTTTGCCATGGTGTTCGGCTCGCTCGACCGGGCGCAGTTGTCGTCCCGGCAATTGCATCGGCGCCACAGCATGATCGTCGGCGCGATGCCCGAGGCCGTCGGTCCGTTCGCGGCAGGCTCGCGCTACTGCGCCAACGACATTCCGTCGCTGCGCTGGGTTCATGCGACGCTGGTCGAGACCGCGGTGATGGCGCATGACCTGGTCCTGCCCCCGCTCTCGGCGGAGGAGCGCGAGCGCTACTGGAGCGAGAGCCGGATGTTCGGCGCCTTGTTCGGATTGACGGCCGACGATTTGCCCGCGGACTGGTCCGGCTTTGCGGCCTACACCGCGGCGATGGCGCAGTCGGACACGCTGACGATCAGCCCGGCGGCGCGCGAGATCGCTGCGCAGATCCTTGGCGGCGCCCGTCCGTGGCTGCGGCCACCGCGATGGTATCGCGCGCTCACCGCGAGTTTGTTGCCGGAGCGCCTGCGAGCGGGCTTCGGGTTTGAATTCGACGAGCGCGACAAGAGGGCAGCCGACAATGCGCTGAGATGGATCAGGCGCGTCTATCCCAAACTGCCAGACCGGCTGCGCTATGTCGGTCCTTACCAGGAAGCGCAGGCACGGCTGCGGGGCGAGCCGCAGCCCGACTGGATGACCCGGTGTCTCAATCGCGCCTGGATCGGACGGCCGCAAATGGATGTGCGCGGGAAGGGATGAGGTTCTCAGCTCTTGGAGCGACGGGCGATAGAGTGGCGCGCCTCTCTCCACATCGTCATTGCGAGCGCAGCGAAGCAATCCAGACTGTCGCCGCGGAGACAGTCTGGATTGCTTCGTCGCTTCGCTCCTCGCAATGACGGAGAATGGAGAAGCGCCGCCTCAGCCTCACACTGACGCCAGCCTCCTATACAGCGCGCTATAACTGCCGGCCGAGATGCTCCAGGAGAACGAACGTCCCATCGCGCTGCGACGCATGGAGTCGAGCTGCTCATGCGCCACGAAAGCTGAGAAGGCGCGGCGGACCCCGCCGAGGAAGGATTCGTGCGAGGGTTTTGAGAACAGGAAGCCGGTCTCGCCGTCGGTGATGGTCTCGGCGAGGCCACCGGTCTGGTGACCGATCGGCAGCGAGCCGAAGCGCTGGGCGTACATCTGGCTGAGGCCGCACGGCTCGAAGCGCGACGGCATCAATGTGAAATCGCTGCCCGCGAAGATGCGCCGCGCCTGGGCGTCGTTGAAGCCGATCGTGACCCCGATCGCGTCGGGGCGGCGGCGATGTGCGTCGATCAGTGCCTGCTCGAGCGCGGGCTCGCCGGAGCCGGTGACCACGATCTGCCCGCCGGCGTCGATGATCTCGTCGGCGGCCGACAGCACGAGGTCGATGCCCTTCTGGTGCACGAGGCGTGCGACGATCGCGAACATCGGGCCGCGCGACACCGCGAGCCCGAACTGCTTGCGCACGTAATCCGCATTGGCCTTCTTGCCGACCCAGTCGCCGGCGCCGAACTGTTGGGCCAGCTGGGAGCAGGAGCGCGGGTCCCAGCTCTCGTCGATGCCGTTGAGAATGCCGGTGAGCTCGGCCGCATCCGAGCGGACACGAAGCAGGCCTTCGAGACCGCAGCCGAATTCCTCCGTCGTGATCTCGCGTGCATAGGTGCCGCTGACGGTGGTGAGGTGCGAGGCATAGACCAGCCCGGCCTTGAGGAAGGAGAGCTGGTCGTAGAACTCGACGCCGTCGATATGGAAGGAGCTCTCGGGGACGCCGATCCGCCGCAGCGAGTCCTTCGGGAAGAGTCCCTGGTAGGCGAGGTTATGGATGGTCAGGATCGACGGCAGCTTGGCGCCGCGCCAGGCGAGATAGGCCGGCACGAGCGAGGCCTGCCAGTCATTGGCATGGATCAGGTCTGCTGCCCAATTCTTGTCCAGCTTGCCCATGGCCAGCTCAGCGGCTGCCGAGGCAAAGCGCGCAAAGCGGATGTCGTTGTCCGGCCAGTCGTGTCCGGACTCGTCGCCATAGGGATTGCCGGGTCGGTCGTAGAGTTGTGAGCACAACAGCACATAGACCGGCAGCCCGTCCTTGGTCGCAGCCCGGCCGAGCGAGCAGGCCGGCATCTCCGCGAGCGCCGGGCAGCGGCCAACGATCTGAATATGCGTGAGTTGTTCGATGATGTCGCGGTAGCCGGGCAACATGACCCGGATATCGGCGAGAGGGCGAAGCGCCCTGGGAAGTGCAGCGGAAACGGCGCCGAGTCCGCCAACGCGGACGAAATCGTCCATCTCGGTTGTGACGAACAAGACCCTCAAGAACAGCTGCCCTCTTCCGATCCCGTCTGTTGCTATGCAAGAACGGGTCCAGTTGTCCTGGAATCCCCAAGCTCGCCCGTGAGACGCGTCCGTTCGGTAAAGACTTTCCTACTCACCCGCCGCCCTCTGGGGTCGGCGCATCAACAAGAGAGAACTTCGATAGTTCCTAAGAGGCCGAGGGGGCGTAAGCAGGCATGCAGTTAGCAGATAAGCATGAGGGGACGACGACAAAGGCCTTCGCGGGCCTCAGGGTCCTGGATTTTTCGACCACCATCGCCGGTCCCCACTGTGCGCGGATGCTTGCCGACATGGGCGCCGAGGTCATCAAGATCGAGACCGATGGCGGCGAGACGATGCGCACCCGGCCGCCGCTGCGCAAGGGGTGCAGCACCGTATTCGGCCAGCTCAACGTCGGCAAGAAAAGCGTCGTGCTCGATCTCAAGTCCGAGGAGGGCAAGGAGGCGGTGCGCCGGCTCGCCGCGACCGCCGATATCCTGGTCGAGAACTTTCGCCCCGGCGTGATGCACCGGCTGCGGCTTGACTACGACCGCCTGCGCCCGGTCAATCCCAAGCTGATCTATTGCTCGATCTCGGGCTACGGCCAGACCGGCCCCTCGGCCGAGCTGTCGGCCTATGCGCCGGTGATCCATGCGGCCTCCGGCTACGACATGGCGCATCTCGCCTACCAGCCCGGCCGCAGCCGGCCGGATTATTGCGGCATCTACCATGCCGACGTCGTCACCGGCACCTACGGTTTCGGCGCGATTGCGTCGGCGCTCTATCAGCGCACCGTGACCGGGCAGGGCCAGCACATCGACGTTTCGATGCTGGAGACGATGCTGAGCCTGACGGTGATCGAGCTGCAGAGCTCGCAATTCGCGGTGAAGCCGCCGCCGCGCCCGATGTTCGGCCCGACCGAGACGGCGAGCGGCTATGTCATGATCACGGTCGCGAGCGAGAAGACGTTCCAGTGCCTGATGGGTGTGATCGGCCGCCCCGAATGGATTTCCGATCCGCGCTTCTCCACCTACGCCGCGCGGCGCGAGAACTGGGCTGACATGATGGACGGGGTCGAAGCCTGGTCGCGGCCGCTCACGACCGACGCATGTCTTGTCGCGCTTGGCGCGGCCGGTGTGCCGGCCTCGGCCTATCGCACCGTGTCCGAGGCGCTGGCCGATCCGCAACTCGCGCACCGGCAGGCGCTCTCGTCCGTGGAGGACGAGGGTGGCTCGTTCCAGGTGCTCAATCTGCCGTTCCGGATGTCGGGCGCCGACACCACGCCCGGCAAAACGATGGCCGTGCTCGGCGAGCACACGGACGCATTGCGCGAGGAGATCGGCCTCGCCGGTGATGCGCCAATTCCGTCAGGCAAAACGGCTGCGACAAACTGAGCGCATCGCAGCACCACTACAGCGTTTGATCACTCGCGTGTTCCTCTTGCCGTGGCGAACATTTATCGCCAAGCTCGCCTCCGAGTCATTCAACGATCCGAAACATCGGACGAGGGATCCCGGGAGGAACCATGACGAACCTTGCTGCCGCGGCGCGCAAGCACGCGCCGATTTTCCTTGTTGCGGCATTTTCTCTACTTCCGCCGGCCGAGCCGGCACAGGCGCAGAAGGCGGGCGGCAGCATCACCGTCGGTCAGGAGCTGGAGATTACGGGCTTCGATCCGCTCAAGGTCGGGGTCTACGACACCTCGACCTTCACCGCTGCGGCCGCGATCTTCGACACGCTCACCACGCTCGACGAGAAGGGCGAAGCCGCGCCAAAGCTGGCAGTGTCCTGGACCCATTCGGACGATTACAAGAGCTGGACCTTCAAGCTGCGCCAGGGCGTGAAATTCCACGACGGCACGCCGTTCAATGCGCAAGCCTTCAAGGAGAACTTCGATCGGCAGAAGGACCCCGCCAACAAGTGCCGCTGCGCCTTCTACATCACCAACGTCAAGGAGGTGCTGGCGCCCGATGAATATACTGTCGTCTACAATCTCACCGATCCTTCCGTGAATTTGCCGGCGACGAACACCATCCAGAGCCAGAACAACGTCGTGCATTCGCCGACGGCGTGGAAGACCAAGGGCGACGACTACAATCGCAATCCCGTCGGCACCGGTCCCTACATCCTGAAATCATGGACGGCCGGCGATCGCATGGTTCTGGAGAAGAACCCGGGCTACTGGGACAAGGGCCGTCCCTATCTCGACCGCATCATCCTGAAGCCGCTGCCCGACGCGCAGTCGCGTTTCGCCTCGCTGCAATCGGGCGAGGCCGACATCATCTGGGACGACGAGAACGACGCCGACAACATCATGAAGGCGCAGAAGGACTCCAAGCTCACCGTGCACACCTACAAGGGCTCGGGCGCGCAGGTCTATGCCTTCAACACCAAGGTGGCGCCGTTCGACGACGTCCGCGTGCGGCAGGCGCTGGTGATGGCGATCGACCGTCCAAAGATGTCGCAGGCGATCAGCAACGGCCTGAGCCGGCCCGCGACCAATCCCTATGGCGACGGCTCCTGGGTCAAGTGCAAGGACGACGGCGCGCTGCCGTTCGACGTCGAGAAGGCCAAGGCGCTGATCAAGGACTATGGCAAGCCGGTCGAGTTCAAGACGATGGTGACCGCGACGCCGCGCGGCCGCATGATCGGCCAGGTGCTCCAGCAATTCTGGAAGCGCGCCGGCGCCAACATGGAGATCGAGCAGGTCGACCAGGCCACCATTCCGCCGCGCGCGTTCATGCGTCAGTTCCAGCTCATACCCTGGCGCATCGTCGACCTCGCCGATCCCGATCCGCAGATGTATGCGAACTTCCGCAGCGGCAGCCCGCTGGCGCTGGCCAACTTCGCCGATCCGGAGCTCGACCGGCTGCTCGACCACTCCCGCGTCACCGCCGATCCCGCCGCGCGTATCGAGGACTATTGCGCGATCAGCCGCCTGATCAACAAGGAGGCAGTCTGGTTCTGGACCTTCCAGAACACCTATTACGCGCTGTCGAGCGCCAAGCTGAAGGGCTTTCCGAAAATCTACAACGGCGTGATCGACGTCTCGACCACCTGGCTGGAATGACCGCGCGATGCTGAACTTCGTCGTGCGGCGGCTCCTTGCCATCCTGCCGGTGCTGCTCGCCGTCTCGCTGCTCACCTTCCTGATCGCCGCGTTGCTGCCGGGCGACCTTGCCTATGTCATCCTCGGCGATCAGGCGACGCCGGAGAATGTCGCGGCGTTGCGCCGTGACATGGGGCTCGACCAGCCGCTGTGGTGGCGTTATCTGAGCTGGCTCGGTCACGTCCTGCAGGGCGATCTCGGCCGCTCCTTCCGCACCGGGCAGACGGTGTTGCAGGCGGTAGCCGAGCGCATTCCGGTCTCGCTCGAGCTGATGCTGATGGCCGAATTCATCGGGCTACTGATCGGCGTACCGCTCGCGATCGCCTGCGCCGCGCGCGCCGGTGGCGCCTTCGACCGCTTCATGACCGGCAGCGCCTTCGCCATGCTGTCGATGCCGTCCTTCCTGATGGCGATTTTGTTGATCTATCTGTTCGCGGTCGAGTTGCGCTGGCTGCCGGCGACCGGCTATGTGCCGTTCACCGAGGAGCCGCTGTCGAACCTGCGCTTCTTCGTGCTGCCGGCGCTGACGCTGGCGCTGGCGGAATGGCCTGGAATCATGCGGGTGCTGCGCTCCGACATGATCGCGACCCTGCAGGAGGACTATATCGCGCTCGCCAAGGCCAAAGGCCTCAAGCCGGCGCGCATCCTGTTCGTGCATGCGCTGAAGCCATCGTCGCTGACGTTGGTGACGGTGACAGGCATCAATATCGGGCGCCTGCTGGGCGGCACGCTGATCGTGGAATCGATCTTCGCGCTGCCGGGCATCGGCCGCCTGCTGGTCGGCGCGATCTACACCCGCGACCTCGTCATCCTTCAGGGCGTGGTACTGCTGGTCGCCTGCGGCTTCGTCCTCGTCAATTTCATCGTCGACATGCTCTACGCCGTGCTCGATCCCAGGATCCGCCATGGCCACGCTTGAGCTCTCCATCCAGGACGAGGCGTCGGCGCCCGTCCGCCGCGGCCGCAGGCTCGGCCTGTTGTTCTGGTTGGCGAGCGCCTGGCTCGCGATTGTCCTGACGCTCGCGATCCTCGCGCCGGTGCTGCCGCTGCAGAATCCGACGGATATGGACATGCTGGAGCGCCGTGCGGCGTTCTCCGGGGAACACTGGCTCGGCACCGACGGGCTCGGCCGCGACGAATTCGCCCGCCTGATCTTTGGCGCGCGGGTGTCGCTGACGGTGGGGCTGATCGCGCCGATGATCGGCCTTGCGCTCGGCGGCGCGCTTGGTCTCCTCGCCGGCTATTTCCGCGGCCGGTTCGAAACGCTGGTGGTCGGCAGTATGGACGTGCTGCTGGCCTTTCCGCCGCTGATCTTCGCGCTCGCGGTGACCGCCTATCTCGGCCAGTCCATTCCCAATCTCACCCTGATCCTCGGCGTGCTCGGCATTCCCGCCTTCATGCGCGTGGCGCGCGCGGCGACGCTAACGCTGGCGCGGCGCGAGTTCGTGATCGCGGCCGAGGCGCTCGGCGCCAGCCATGCGCGCATCCTGCTGCGCGAGCTGCTGCCGAATGTGATCCTGCCGCTGCTGGCCTTCTTCCTGCTCGGCGTCGCCGTCACGATCGTGGTCGAGGGCGCGCTGTCCTTCCTCGGGCTCGGCGTGCCGCCACCGATGGCGAGCTGGGGCAGCATGATCGGCGAGGGGCGCGACAGCCTCGACGTCGCGCCGCGGCTGGCCTTCCTGCCGGCAACGGCGCTGTTCTTGACCGTGCTGGCCTTCAACCTGGTCGGCGACACCTTGCGGGCCCTGACCGACCCGCGTCAGGGGGCGCTATGAGCGCGCCGCTCCTGACCATCGAGGACGTGGCGGTCGAGCTGCCGACCCCGCGCGGCAATTTGCGCGCCGTGGATCATGTCGGTCTGTCGCTGGAAGCGGGCCGCACACTCGGCATCGTCGGCGAATCCGGCTGCGGCAAGACCATGCTGTCGCGCGCGGTGCTTCAGCTCTTGCCGAAGAAGGCGAAGCTGACCGGGCGCGTGATGTTCGACGGCCAGGACCTGGTGCGGCTCGACTCCGAGCGTCTGCGGCGCCTGCGTGGGCGCGACCTCGCGGTCGTGTTCCAGGACCCGATGACCTCGCTCAACCCGGTGCTGACCATCGGCACCCAGCTGATGGAGACGATCCAGGAGCATCTCGAGCTCGATGCGCCGGCGGCGCGGAAGCGCAGCATCGAGCTGCTCGCCGCCGTCGGAATTCCGGCGCCGGAGCAGCGGCTCGCGCAATATCCACATCAATGTTCCGGCGGCATGCGCCAGCGCATCGCGATTGCGATCGCGCTATCCTGCGAGCCGAAACTGTTGATCGCGGACGAGCCGACCACGGCGCTCGACGTCACGATCCAGGCGCAGATCCTCGATCTGCTGGCGCGCGAGCAGCGCCGCCGCCACATGGCGATGATCATCATCACCCACGACCTCGGCGTCGTCGCCGGCCGCGCCGACGAGGTGGCGGTGATGTATGCGGGCAGGGTGGTCGAGCGCGCGCCGACGCAGGCGTTGTTCAAGCGCATGCACATGCCCTACACCGAGGCGCTGCTGGCGGCGATCCCGAAGCTGGAGACCGCACCGCATACGCCGCTGCCGGCCATTTCCGGCCGTCCGCCCGATCCGACCCGGCCACTCAAAGGCTGCTCCTTCGCGCCGCGCTGCCGCTATGCCGTGGGGCGCTGTCACGAGGCCAAGCCCGAATTGAAGGGCGCGGAGATGCCGGGGCATCTCTATGCCTGCTTCCATCCCATCCAGATGACGGAGGGGATTGGCGCATGATGCAGTTTGCCATACCCGCTGAGCCGCTCCTGAACGTCGACAATCTCGTCGTCGAATACGGTCTCGGCAACAAGACGGTGCACGCGGTCTCCGGCGTCAGCCTCCAGGTCGCGCGCGGTGAGACGCTGGGGCTGGTCGGCGAATCCGGCTGCGGCAAGTCGACGCTGGGGCGCGCGGTGCTGCAATTGCGCCGCGCCAAATCCGGCCGCGTGCTGTTCGACGGCGAGGACCTCACCGCGATGGAAGGCGAGGCGCTGCGCAAGATGCGCCGCCGCGTGCAACTGATCTTCCAGGACCCGATCGCCTCGCTCAATCCGCGCCGGCGCATCGGCGACATCGTCGCCGAGCCGCTGATCATCGCCGGCGTCAAGGATGCCGCCGAGCGCAAGCGGCGCGTTCACGACGTGCTGTCCGCGGTCGGGCTCGACCCTGACATCGTGGCGGCCCGTCTGCCGCACGAATTCTCCGGCGGCCAGTGCCAGCGCATCTGCATCGCACGATCGCTGGTGCTCAACCCCGAATTCATCGTCTGCGACGAGCCGGTCTCGGCGCTCGACGTCTCCATCCGCGCGCAGATCCTCAACCTGCTCGAGGAGATGAAGGCACGCTTCGGCCTGACGCTGCTGTTCATCGCGCATGACCTCGCGGTGGTGAAAGCGGTCAGCGACCGCGTCGCGGTGATGTATCTCGGCCGGCTCTGCGAGGTCGGGCCGTCGGAGCAATTGTTCGCAAGGCCCGCTCATCCCTACACGGACCTGCTGTTGCAGGCGATCCCGGTGCCCGATCCGGACGTGCGTCCCGTCGAGAGTGTGGCGACCGGCGAACCGCCATCGCCGATTGCGCCGCCGTCCGGCTGCCGCTTCCGCACCCGCTGCCCGCGGGCCGACCAGCGATGCAGCGCGGAGATACCGGAGTTGCGCGAAGTCGCACCCGGCCAGTTCGCGGCTTGCCACCATCCGCTGGCCTAAACTAAAGACGGTAGCGGATTTGTTTCGCCCCGCCGGTCATGGCATGGTGGCGACGACAAGAAGTATGCCGGGAGGACGCCGATGAAGAGTTTCAAGGTCGCCGATTTCAAGGCGCCGCTGCAGGAGTTCGACGAGGCCACGCCGCAGCCGTCGGGCACGCAGGTGCTGATCAAGGTGAAGGCCGCCGGCGTCTGCCACAGCGACCTCCACATCTGGGAAGGCGGCTACGATCTCGGCCACGGCCGCAAGCCGTTGTCGCTGAAGGACCGCGGCATCAATCTGCCGCTGACCATGGGCCATGAGACGGTCGGCGAAATCGCAGCCTTCGGCCCCGACGTGAAGCCGACCGACCAGGGCGATCTCAGGCTCGGCGATGTCGGCCTCGTCTATCCCTGGATCGGCTGCGGCAAGTGCGCGACGTGCCTGGCCGGTGACGAGAACATGTGCCTGACGCCGCGCTCGCTCGGCGTCTATTGCGACGGCGGCTACTCCGACCACATGCTGGTGCCGCATCCGCGCTATCTGCTCAACCTGAAGGGGCTCGATCCCGCCTCGGCGGCGCCCTACGCCTGCTCTGGCGTCACCACCTACAGCGCGCTGAAGAAGGTCGAGCAGCATTTTGACACGCCGATCGTGATGTTCGGCGCCGGCGGTCTCGGCCTGATGGCGCTGTCGCTGCTGAAGGCAATGGGCGGCAAGGGCGCGATCATGGTCGACATCGACGCCAGGAAGCGTGAGGCCGCCGAGAAGGCCGGCGCGCTCGCGACCGTCGATCCCAAGGCGCCGGATGCGCTGGAGCAGCTTGCCAAAAAGGCGGGCGGGCCGATCCGCGCCGTGATTGATCTGGTCGGTAACGCCGCGACCACGCAACTCGGCTTCGATTGCCTGACCAAGGGCGGCAAGCTCGTCATCGTCGGCCTGTTCGGCGGCGGCGCGACCTGGGCGCTGCCGCTGATCCCGATCAAGGCGGTGACGATCCAGGGCAGCTATGTCGGCAATCTGCGCGAGACGCAGGAGCTGCTTGACCTCGTGCGCGCGAAGAACGTGCCGCCGATCCCGGTGACGCGCCAGCCGCTCAACAAGGCCAATGACGCGCTGGTGCAATTGCAGCAGGGCGCGGTGGTCGGTCGCACGGTGCTGACGCCGTAATAAACGCTCTCTCCTCCGTCATTGCGAGCGAAGCGAAGCAATCCAGAAATCCCTCCGCGGACACAGTCTGGATTGCTTCGTCGCTTCGCTCCTCGCAATGACGTCCTTGGCTCGTCCTTCCTAAGGTCTCTCAAATGTCCGCAAACAACGCCTTCCACATTGCCGTGCTCGCCGGTGACGGCATCGGTCCCGAAGTCATGGCACCGGCCATCGAAGTCCTGCGCAAGATCGAGGCGAAGTCCGGCCTGAGCTTCCGCTTCACCGAGGCGCCGGCCGGGGCCAACAATTATCTCGCGACCGGCAAGTCGATGCCCGATTCCACCATCAAGCTCTGCGAGGAGGCCGACGCGATCCTGCTCGGCGCCTGCGGCCTGCCGTCGGTGCGCTATCCCGATAATACCGAGATCGCGCCGCAGATCGAGCTGCGGTTCATCTTCGATCTCTATGCCGGCGTGCGCCCGGCGCGGCTCATTCCGGGCGTGCCGAGCCCGATCGTCGGCGCGGACCAGCGCGGCATCGATCTCGTCGTGATCCGCGAATCCACCGAAGGCCTGTTCGCCTCGATGGGCAAGGGCGTCGTCACCCATGAGGACGCGCGCGAGACCATGGTGATCACGCGCAAGACCTCCGAGCGCCTGTTCGAGTTCTCGTTTCGGCTCGCCGAGCGGCGCAAGGCGCGCGGCAAGCCGGGGATGCTGACCTGCGTCGACAAGGCGAACGTGTTCAAGGCCTTTGCATTCTTCCGCGGCATCTTCGACGAGATCGAGAAGAAGCATCCGAACGTGAAGACCGACCGGCTCTATGTCGATGCCTGCTCTGCGATGCTGGTGAAGCGTCCCTGGGATTTCGACGTGATGGTGATGGAGAACATGTTCGGCGACATCGTCTCCGACATCACCGCGAGCCTGATCGGCGGCCTCGGCATGGCGCCGTCCGCCGACATCGGCGACAAATATGCCGTGTTCCAGCCCTGCCACGGCACCGCACCCGATATCATGGGGCAGGGCAAGGCCAATCCCACTGGCATGATCCTGTCGGCGGCGATGATGCTGGACTGGCTCGCCGACAAGCACGGCGTCGAGAGCGCGGCAGAAGCCGGCGAGCAGATCGAGCGTGCGGTGGATCAGATCTACGCCAGCGGCATCAAGCCGATGGAGTTCGGCGGCAGCAACGGCACGGCGGACATTACGAAAGCGGTGCTCGCTGCGCTGTAGTTACCGCACGCGGTCTATATCGGAGGAGCTGGAAGTCAATGAGCAATCCGGTTCCCGAGCACTATCGGCACCTCCGAACCTTCGCCTTCGGCGACAATCCCGCGCTCGCGGATGAATTGGTCGAACTCGTCGCCAAGGGCGTCAAGACCGCGACTTGCAGCACGGAGGACGAACCGAACACGTCGACGCCGGGTGAGCGCTGGGTCGTGCTTGACGGACGGGGAGAACCGCGCTGCGTCATCGAATCCGTCGAGATCACCTATCGGCGCTTCAATGACGTCGATGCCGCGTTTGCGCACGATGAGGGCGAAGGCGATCGAAGCCTCGCCTATTGGCGTAGCGCCCATCGGACCTATTTCGGCCGGCTCGGACGATTCAGCGAGGACATGACGCTCATGTGCGAGCGCTTCCGCCTGATCGAGCTGTTTGGTGATCAGGCGCCTGCGCCTTGCTGAGCCCGGACGCCGAGGCTACTTGCCCGTAAACTGCGGCTTGCGCTTTTCCATGAAGGCCTGCCGGCCCTCGCGAAAATCCGCGCTGTCCATGCAGGCGTGACCGATCGCCTTGATCGCCTCCAGGTCGCGCTGGCTCTCGTCCTTCAACACCTGTGCGATAGTGATCTTGGCGGCCTTGATCGCGAGCGGGGCGTTCTCTGAGATGGTCTGCGCGATCGTCATCGTCTCCCCCCACAACTCGTCGATCGGGAACAAGCGCTCGACGAGGCCAATGCGCAGCGCCTCGGCGGAATCGATCCGCATGCCCGTGTACATCAGAAGCCGTGCCCAGGACGGGCCGACCAGCGACACCAAATGCTTCAAGCCGTCATAGCCGTAGGCGATGCCGAGCTTTGCCGCGGGAATGCCGAACTGGCTGCCATGTGCGGCGAGACGGATGTCGGCGAGCATCGCGACCTGCATGCCGCCGCCGAGACAAAAGCCCTCGATGCAGGCGATGGTCGGCTTGGGATAGTCGGCGAGCAGCGCGCGCTGGGCGGCGCTGCGCCTGGCATATTCCTCGGACGCCGCCGCATTGTGGCGGGTCTTCTCGAACTGGCTGATGTCGGCCCCGGAGACGAATGCCTTGCCGCCGGCGCCGCGCAGGATCACGACGCGAACCGTCGCGTCATCGCGCAGGCTCGTCAGCGCCTCGCCAAATCCCTCCCACATCTCCAGCGACATCGCGTTGCGCTTGTCAGGATTGTTGAAGGTGATCACGCCGACGCCGTCGATGACCTGCTTGAGGATCTTGCCGTCGGCAAGGGGTGTTTCGGTCGTGCTGGAATTGTCAGGCATTGCGCGCTCGCTGTCGTAGGCCGGGCGCAATGTGCGGCCGGGGCGCTGCCCGGGTCAACCGCGACGAGGGACGCGGCTTTGCATCCGCCTGTGGCGCGATTGCATGGCGCGAGAAGCGGTTATTCCTTGAGCATGATCTTTTCGGAAAACCGCTGCACACTTTTCCGGATAAAGCTCTACTGCGTTGCGTGCATGTGCGCGGTCAGGGGATGGCTGCCGGCATTGCTGAAGAACGCCGCCTCTTCGGCGGTGGCCTCCAGCAACTGCTCGTCCTGACTATAGACGTCGTTGCGGAACTGGACGGTCTGGTCCCTAGTCATCCATGCCGTGAGGTAAATCCAGGCCACCGGCACCTTCTTCGCCATGGCGACCTCGAGGTGCTGGCCGCTCGCAATCTCGGCATCGATCGCGGCGCGGCTCCATTTCGGCTGGTCCTTCAGCAGCCAGGCGGCGAGATCGCGCACATTGTCGACGCGCGAGCAGCCATGGGAATCGAAGCGGTAGTCGTCGCTGAACAGATTGCGCTGGTTGGTGTCGTGCATATAGACCGAATAGGCGTTCGGCATGTCGATCTTCACCGCGCCGAGCGCGTTGAAGGTGCCGTTGTGCTGGCGCACGGTGAAGTTCGGCGTGTGCGTGCCCGACCAGTCGACCGCGTGCGGATCAATCGGATTGTCGTGGGCGTCGAGCACCTCCATGTGCATGCGCGACAGATAGGTCGGATCCTTGCGCATATGCGCCGAGATCTCGGTCTTGGCGATCGAGGACGGCACCGTCCAGGTCGGATTGAGCACGACGCTGGTGATCTGGGCCGTCAGGGTCGGCGAGGGCTTCTCGGTCTTGCCGACGATGACGCGATAGCGCCGCACCACAACATCGTTCTCGACCGCTTCGGCAAACGCGGCGGGGATGTTGACCACGACATAGCGCTGGCCGAAGCCGAAATTCATGTTCTCGAGCCGCTGGAGCGAAGCCTCCAGCTGCCGGATGCGCTTCTGCACGGAGACGTTCATCGCCGCGACCGTGCGCGGCGTCACCGTGCCGGTCGGCGCCAGACCATGACGGGCCTGGAAGCGCTTCACGGCGTCGGCGAGATCCTGGTCGAAGGCGCCGGTCGCCTTGTCGGCGGCGAGATCGCCGGAGAGGATTAGTCGCTTGCGCAGCAGCTCGTCGCTGGCGCCCTGGACGCCGAGGGCGAACTTGGCATCGGCAGGGATGGTCGGCCAGCCGCCACGTACGGCAAGATCGGAGTAGCTAAGCGCGGCATCCTTGATGCGCTGGGCCGAGCCCTCGTCATAGGTTGGCTCGCGCGTCAGCGCGAGCGCCGCGGCGGAGCGGCTCTCCGCCGTCGAAGCGGGCGCGGCAGCCTTCGGAGCGGCAGCATGGGCCGGGTTCGCCGCGGCCGGCACCGTACCGGCCGCCGTTGCCGGCCTGGGGTTTGCCTGTCCCGTGGTTTCGGTTTGCGCCAGCGCGGAGGCGCTCGCGAGCACGCCGACGGCAACGATCATCGCATGGCGTTTCGACATGTGTCCCATTTTCCCCACGAGGACGAGGCCCGGACGGGCGCTCGCATTGGCAATTCCCGCTCGCCGCGCCGCGTGCGCCGATTCGCAAAAATCGGCGGGAAGCTAGAGCCCCGGAGTTGAGGTCCCATTAAGCACGGCAGTCGAAAGCCTGCGCGTCCGAGGCGGGGCGTCTCGATTGGGTCGCAGCAGGGGCGGGATCGGTTCGCGAAATCCGCGGCGATGGCGGGCAAATTGCCGGGAAACCCGCAGCAAGAAACCCGCAGCAAGAAATCCGCAAGAAAAAAGGGCGGCTTGGCCGCCCCGAAAGGAGAGCCGCGCGCAAGCGCGCGGACTGGGTCTCGTTCAATCCGGCCGCGCCCCCGTGACGCGGCGGATTGAACATCGGCCGTAAAGGTCCGAGCCCGATCGGCTCAGGCCTCGTTCGCTGCGATCGATTCCATCAGCGAGACGAGCTGACGCTGCACCGTCTGGTCCTTGATCTTGCTGTAGGCGCGCAGCAGGCGGAGGCTGAAGGCGGAATCGAGGAACAGCAGGCTCTCGACTTCGCGCGCCTTGTTGTCGCCGTCATAGAAGAAGGTCACGGGCACATCGAGGGCGGTGGCGATCTGCTGAAGCCGAGCCGCGCCGACGCGATTGACGCCCTTCTCGTATTTCTGGACCTGCTGGAAGCTCACGCCGAGCTTCTCGCCGAGCTCGGCCTGCGAGATCTTCATCTCGACGCGCCGCAGACGGATCCGCTTGCCAAGCTCAATGTCCGGCTTGCCGGCGCTGCGCTGCTTCATTCTTTTCGCCGCTGCTTTCATACTCTCACCTTTGTTCTTCGGTTGAAAATCCCCCGAAGAGCTGGGTCAGGGGTTCGCCCATATACTCGTCCTTGAATTCATGCGGATGCACGAACTCTTCCTTAAACCACGGGAATCGCGCCGGATTGAAAGCCTCGATCAGCCAGTCAATCATGTGCCGAACGCGTGGAATCCGGCCGCTACCAGGGTGGTAGGACAACCAGATATCCAGCGGCCTGTTCAGCTCGACCTCCAGTGGAATCAACTTCCCGCCAAGCGCAATGGCGTAGCTCGGGAATACGCCGATGCCGGCGCCATTCGCGACCGCCCAATAATTGGCGCTTGAGACGTTGGTCTTCATGACCAGCAGGTCACGTTCCGGAACGCCTGGGAAGAAGCTCTCGAAGGTTTCCTTGGCGGCAAGCTGGTCGGCGAATTGCAGCACCAGGCGGTGCTTGATCAATTCGAGCGCCGAGCGCGGCGTGCCGTGTTTTTCAAGGTATTTTTCCGAAGCCCAGAACATCAGGTGCATGCGGCCGAGCCGCACCAGCTTGACGTCGAGCGCGGAGGGACGCGACAGATGGATGGCGACGTCGGCCTCGTGACGAGAGACATCGGCCGAGCGCATCGCGCAATGGAGGTCGACCAGGATCTTCGGATAGGCCTGCTGGAATTCGACCAGCCGCGGGGCGAGCCAGAACGTCCCGAGACCCTCGGTGACGGCCACGCGAACTTCGCCGGACAGGGCGTTGGCCGTCGAATCGCTGGTGCGCAGCACGTCGAAGGCGGCCGCCTCCATGCGCTCGACTGCGGAGACCACCAGTGCACCTTCATCGGTCAGATGCGTGCCGTGGACGTCGCGGGTGAACAGGGTGGTGCCGGTCTGGCGCTCGAAATCATCAATCCGGCGGCGGACGGCGTTGATCGACAGCGACAGGCGTTCAGACGCCGAGCGAAAACTGCCGCATCGAACGACTTCCAGGAATATGCGGGCCGCATCCCAATCGGAGAGGCCGCTGATGTTGATCTTTGGGCGTTCCTCCTGTGGAACGCCCCTTTCCGCCAAGGAGTGCATACAAGTCCCTTCGGATTGCTAAACTGGCAGAATTGGGCGCAAACCACAACCACTGCGGGTTGGGGAACGGCGACTTTTGAACGCCATCGTTACTGCCTCGTGGGCGGTATCCGAGTGTTACTAAGGCTGAGAATCGAATCGGCCGACCAACGTTGGAATGAGGGGTGTGGCGTGAGTTCCGTTGCGAGCCCTGAAATGGCTGCAGGATTGTCGGCGTTTTCCGTCACGGAAGTCCTTGCGCGCGAGCTGTCGCCGCGCGGAATGGGTCGATCATCCAGTGCCGCGCGTTCGACTCCCGGCCACGACGATAATGGCGTCCCGCGCAGCGGGTCGATGTTCGCGGGAGCCACGGTTTCCCGGCAAAATCATACTGAAATCATGTTCGGAGGCGTCGGCGCCTCGTGTTATTCTCGGTATCCCATGGGGGCCGAGGGGATTTCCACAAACACGTCTCGCAGGCCGAACTAACGGAAAGAACGCCGGTGTCGCATTCAGACGAACAGTTGCAGTCGGTGCTGGAAACGCTTGAGGAGTGCCGCAAGGTTCTCAACGAGAGCAATAACCGCGAGTCGGCCGAGCTGCTGTCTATCGTCATCCTCGACGTGCGGATGAAGCTCAAAGGAATTGACAGTGCCGATCTCAAGGCGCTGTGCGACGAAATGTTGCGGAGCGCTGGAAGCGAACCGCAGCCCCCCTCCAAGCAGACGCAGGACCAGCCCCGGCGTCCGCTGCTCCGCGTGGTGAAGTAGCCGCGCCGCCGAGTCTCGCTTTTTGGCGAGGTTTGTGCGCGTCCCGATGCCGCATCTGTGATCGCAGACGGCATCGGGAGGAGCCTGGTTTCGTGCGCCTCTGTTGTGCGCATTCCCCGGCATCGGCTACACCGGAGCCGGTTCGGCTCACGCCCGCGCGCATTCCCGGTGCGCGGCCAAAGAGCCTGAGATGGCTCCGACTGCATCATGCAAAATGTCTCGATCCCGGCGGCCCTGATTGCCGGCCTCGTCAGCTTCCTCTCTCCCTGCGTTCTGCCCCTGGTTCCGCCCTATCTGATCTATCTCACGGGCGCCACGATCGAGCATGTCGAGAACAAGGAGCCTGCCTCGGCGTCCAAGCGCGCCGTCATGATGTCGGCGCTCCTGTTCGTGCTCGGCTTCTCCACGGTGTTCGTGGCGCTCGGCGCCAGCGCTTCGCTGATCGGCGGGCTGATTCGTGCATGGTCGGCCGAGCTGTCGATCCTTGCCGGCATCGTCATCATCATCATGGGCCTGCACTTCCTGGGACTGACGCGGATCGGCCTGTTGATGCGCGAGGGGCGCCTGACCGCGCCCAAGCCTGTCGGCCTGTGGGGCGCCTATGTGATGGGCCTCGCCTTCGCCTTCGGCTGGACGCCGTGCATCGGCCCGATCCTTGCCGCGATCCTCTCGATCGCCGCGGCGGAGGCGACGGTGACGAAGGGGGCGGGCCTGCTCGCAGTCTATTCGGCCGGCCTCGGCATTCCCTTCCTGATCGCCGCCCTGATGATCGAGCAGTTCTCGAAGCTGTTCGCGCGCATGAAGGGCCAGCTCGTCAATGTCGAGCGCGCCATGGGCGTCCTGATGGTGATCACCGGCATCGGCTTCCTCACCGGCACGGTCTCGAATGTCAGCATCTGGCTGCTCGAGACGTTCCCGGCGCTGCAGACGATCGGTTAGCTCACGCGGTCGGCACGGTAGTCAGGTCAAACCGGACATGCGCGACGATGCCGGTCGCGCCGCTCCGGTTCTGATGCATCAGCCTGAAGCCGTGCCGGTCGGCGGTGGATTTGGCGATCGCAAGACCAAGCCCGGTCCCCTCGACGCCCTGTGGCGCAGCCCTGAAGAAGCGGTCGTAGATGAACGGCATTGCGTCTTCGGGAATGCCTGGGCCGTCATCGGCGATCTCCAGCGCGCAAATCTTGCCGTCATTGACGACCCTGAGTTCCACGGAGCCGCCTGAACCTGAATAGCGAATGGCGTTGTCGAGCAGGATGGCGATGAGCTTGGCGATCGCGTCGCGATCGCCGAGGAACCTGCACGGTGTCTCCGCCGTCATCGCGAGCTGGACGTTGCGCGCCTCAGCCAGCGGATAGAAGTCGGCCAGCAACGACGTCGCGAGCGCGGCAAGATCGATGTCGTCGCGCTTCTGGATCGAGGCGCCTTCCGTTCTGGCCATTTCGAGCAACTGGCTCGCCAGATGCGATGCGCGCCGCACGCCGTCCCGAAGTTCGTCGGCAAGCTCGCGAGTCTGTCTGGACAGATCCGCGGCGATCAGGTTTTCCGCTTGAATCTGGAGCGCGGCCAGAGGTGTCCTCAGTTCGTGCGCCGCGTCCGCCACGAAGCGGCGCTGCGCTTCGAGTGCCGACCGGTGACGATCGACGAGCTTGTCGATGGCAACGATCAGGGGAGCCACTTCCGCCGGTACGCCCACCGGACGCAGGGGCTCCTGCGCATCGACGCTGCGCTGGCCGATTTCGGCCGACAGCCGTTGCAGACCGCCCATCGTGCGGCTGATCGACCAACCCAGAACGGCCCAGACCAGCGGGATGGCGAGCAGCAGCGGAAGCGCGGCGCCTGTCGCCGCGTGCAGCGCGATCTCGTGCCTGGCGCTCCACGCCTGCGCGATCTGGATATCGTGCTGCGCGTGGCTCCAGCGATAGACGCGCCAATCCTGCCCGTCGGCGGTCACGTCGGACAATCCCGGCACTGATTGCCACGGAATATCGATCGGAGGACCCGCCCGATGCACCAGCGCGCCGGAGCGATCCCAGATGCGGACGACCAACTGATCCTCGTCTTCGCTTTCGAGCAGCGGACCCGCATCGTTGCGGTCGCCTGGACCGACATTGACGGCGATCTCCTGCAACTGCGCGTCGAGGAACTTGTTCATCTCATAGGCGACCAGGCCGAACGATGTTGCCGTCGCCAAGAGGCCGATGGCGGCCAGCAACAGCGTCGCGCGCGTGATGATCGTCTTGCGAAGAGAGCTCATGATCCGGACTTCGTGACCATCCAACCGGCACCGCGGATGTTCCGGATGACGTCCTTGCCATACCGCTTGCGCAAGCCGTGGATGACGACGTCAACGGCGTTGCTCTGCACCTCGTCGCTCCAGCCGTAGATCCGGCTCTCGATCTGGCCTCGCGACAGAATGGTTCCGGGACGCTCCATCAGGGCGTACATCACCGAGAACTCCCGCGCGGAAAGCGTCGATTGGATGCCGCGGAAGGTCGCCACATGGGTCGATGGATCGAGCGTGATCTCCTTGCTGCTCATCAGCGAATTGGAGCGGTCGTTGACCCTGCGCATGACCGCGCGGATGCGCGCGAGCAGGGCGCGCAACTCGAACGGCTTGACGATGAAGTCGTCGGCGCCGAGATCGAGTCCCGCGACCATGTCTTCGACCCGGTCGCGGGCCGTGATCACCAGGATGGGCGAAGCCTTCCTGCTGCGCGCGGCCTTGAGAATCTCGAAGCCGGTCATGCCGGGCAGTCCGATATCGAGCAGCGTGATCGCGTGCTCGGCGCGTTGCAGCGCGGCGTAGCCGTCCTGTCCGTCGCGGGTCCAGTCCACGGTCATTCCGTTTCGCTTCAATCCGCGGACGAGCGCCTTGCCGAACATCGGATCGTCTTCGATCAGCAGGAGGCGCATTGATTCAGGGAAAATCGCTGTGTTGGAGTGGTGGCGCGTCGCAGCACCAAGCGCCACATTCGACACCGTGGCCAAATGGTCAACCGCCTGCGCCTCAATTTAGAACTCTTACAAATTTGGGCGCGAGCGTAGAGAGGCTCGACCTATTCTAAATCCGATCTAATCCTCATCTAATTCTTCGCATTGCAGATGCGCCCCAGTTTGGGACCGCGAAGCCGTCTTTCAGAGCGGCACGCGAAGCTTTTGGGGCGTTGCAGATGGAATTGGGTTGTTGGGGTGGCCGTAAGGCGTTGCGTGGTTTTCTGCTGTCGACAACGGCAGCGCTGTCATTCAGTGGCGGGCTGACGATGCAGGCGGGCCCGGCCTCTGCGCAGCAGGGGCAGGCGGCGGGAGCCTTGCCGTCAGTCGTCGTTTCCGCTCCGCAGCAGCGCGCCCGCCGGGCGCAGACCGCGACCACCTCGCGCGCAGCGCGATCGAATCGCCGGACGGCCACCGTCGCACCGGTCGAGAAGAAGCCGCCGAGCGTCAACAATCAGGACGCGCGTACCGGCCAGAAGGGCTATGTCACGCGGAGCGTGACCAGCGCGACGAAAACCAACACGGCTCTCCTCAACGTGCCGCAGTCGGTGACGGTGCTGACGAAGGATTTCATCAGGGACCAGGCCTTCACCTCGATCGGCGAGGCGACCCGCTATGTGCCCGGCGTGATCTATCACCAGGGCGAATCGCATCGCGACGACCTCGTCATCCGCGGCCAGCGCAGCAACGCCGACTTCTACACCAACGGCATCCGCGACGACGTCCAGTATTTTCGCGACTTCTACAACATTCAGCGGCTCGAGGTCCTGAAGGGGCCGAACGCGATGATCTTCGGCCGCGGCGGTGGCGGTGGCGTCGTCAACCGCGTGCTCAAGGACGCCGACGGTACGACCATTCGCGAGGTGACGGTCGGCGGCAATTCCTATCCCGGCGCCCGCGTGACCACCGACGTCGGCCAGGCGATCAACGAGAACTGGGCCTTCCGCCTCAACGCGATGTACGAGAACACGCAGAGCTATCGCGATTTCGTCAACCTCGAACGCTGGGCGATCAATCCTACCGCGACCTTTGCGCCGAACGACACCACGACGATCAAGCTGAGCTACGAGCATCTGCACGACCGGCGTACCGTCGATCGCGGCATCCCTTCGCAGATCCGCCCCGGAAACGCCTTCCCGCGCTATCCCTACGATACGTCGTCGTCTGCGTTCTTCGGCAATCCCAACCTCAACTATGCGCTCGCCGATGTGGATATCGGAACCGCTGTCGTCGAGCACGATTTCGAGAACGGGTGGACGATCAAGAATTCGTCGCAGATCGCCAACTACGACAAGTTCTACCAGAACATCTATCCGGGCGGAGGAGCCAATTCCGGTGCCGTCAATGCCGCCGGAACCTCGAGCAATCTGCAAGCATACAACAACGAGACCGATCGGACGAACTACTTCAACCAGACCGATCTCACCTACAAGTTCGGGACCGGCCCAATTCGTCACACCGTCGTCTTCGGTGCCGAGGTGGGTCGTCAGAACGGCCTGAACTTCCGGCAGACCGGCCTCTTCAATGGCGTCTCGTCGACCATTACGATCGATCCGAGGAATCCGACGTCGTACGTTCCGGTCACTTTCGCCAATAATGGGGGTACCGATGCCAACAACACCTACAAGCTCAATCTCGGCGCCGTCTACGTCCAGGACCAGGTCGAGATCACGCGCTATCTGGAGCTGATCGGCGGCCTGCGGTTCGATCACTTCGACCTGACGTCGCGAGACCGGCGCACATTCGTCGAGCTCAACCGGGTCGATGATCTGGTGTCGCCACGCGCCGGTGTCCTGTTCAAGCCGCTCGAAAACCTGTCGATCTACGGTAGCTACAGCATCTCGTATCTGCCGAGCGCCGGCGACCAGTTCAGCGCTCTGACACCGGGCCTGGCCATCGCAGCGCCCGAGAAGTTCGTGAACAAGGAAGTCGGGCTCAAATACGACATCTTCCCGTTCCTGCAGTTCGCTACGGCGATCTACGAACTGGACCGGACCAATCAGCGCTTTGCCGATCCCAACAATGCCGGATTCTTCATTCTGAGCGGAGCCACCAAGACCCGCGGCTTCGAAGCGTCTCTGACCGGCTACGTGACGGACGCCTGGCAAATCACGGGCGGCTACGCTTACACGGATGCGCGGATCACCAGCAACAACTCCGCGACCATTGTCGCCGGCAACCGCGTGGGACTTGTGCCGTACAATACCTTTTCCCTCTGGAACAAGTATCAGTTCACGGAGCAGTGGGCCGCGGGCCTCGGTGTGATCCACTACTCGAACTTCTTCGCATCGTCCGACGACACCGTCCTGATTCCGGAGTTCACGCGAGTGGACGCCGCTGTGTTCTTCAGGCTCAACGAGACCTGGCGGGCTCAGCTCAACATCGAAAATCTCCTCGACCGGAAGTACTATTCGACCGCGGATGGGAATAACAACATCACGCCGGGGTCTCCACGTGTGTTCAGATTGTCAGCCACGGCGAACTTCTGATGGTGTTGAGATGACACGCGCGAGTGGCCGGGCTGAAGGCAGGTCGACGGCACGCAAGAGCAATCGCGCCGCACAGGCGGCGCGACAGCGCTGCTTCGTGCTGGAGATCAACCAGAGACCGGTTCTGGCGTTCTCGGCCAGCTCACTGCGATCCGCCCGGGCGCGCGTGCAGGAAGCGTGGTTCGTCCAGGAATTGGAGAGCATGCGTTCAGGTGGGCGTCCTCTCCTGTGCCCGGATCATGTCCGACAGGTCAGGCTCGCGCTTCCCGCCGAGATTGCCGCGGTGGAACTCGGACGCGGCCTCGATGAGGCGCGCGGCGAGGACGCCAAATATGGCTTCGCGTTTCTCGTTCCGATCGACGTGCCGCCGAATTAACGGCGTCGGCCGCTTTTTCTATTGAACCGCGAAGCGCGCGAGCGCCTCGCGGTCGATATCGATACCCAGCCCCGGGCTGTCAGGCACCCGCACGAAACCCTTCTCGTGTTCGATCGGCTCCTTCAAAATCGCCTGCCGGATCGGATGCTCGGTGCGGTCGAATTCGAGCATCGGCTCGATCGGCGCAAGCGAGGTCGGCGTGTGTGACGGCAGCACGGCGAGGAGCTGCAGCGAGGCCGCGATCGCGATCCCGGTGCCCCAGACATGCGGATTGTAGCGGATGCCGAACGCCTCGCTCATGTCGGCGATCTTCTTGCATTCGGAGAGGCCGCCCGCGGCGCAGGTGTCGGGCTGGGCGATGTCCAGCGCATGCGATGCGAACAGGTCGCGGAAGCCGAAGCGCGCGAACTCGCACTCGCCGCCGGCGATCGGAATCGTCAGCGCGGATCGCACCGCGCGATAGCCCGCGACATCCTCCGGCGGCACCGGCTCCTCGAACCAGCCGATGTCGTAGCGCTCGATCATGCGGCCGAGCCGGATCGCCGCCACTGCATCATAGGCGTGGTTCGCATCGACCATCAGCGCGACATCCGGGCCGATCGCCTCGCGCACCGCGCGTGTGACTGCGGCATCCTCGGCGATGCCGAAGCCGACCTTCAGCTTCACGGCGCGAAAACCTTCCGCGGCGTAGCCGGCCGCTTCCTCCGGCAGGTATTTGAGCGGATCGCCTGATTTGCGCCGGTAGAGCCCGGTCGCATAGGCCGCTATCTCCTTGCGCGCGGCGCCGCCGAGAAGCTGATGCGCTGGCACGCCGAAATGCTTGCCCTTGATGTCCCACAACGCGATGTCGATGCCGCTCAGTCCCTGGATCACGACACCCTTCTGGCCGTGATCGCGCAAGCGGGCGTAGACCATCTGCCACAGCACGTCGGTGCGCAGCGGATCCTCGCCGATCAGCCAGGGCGCGATGCTCTGCACCACCGCCGCCGTCATCCGCGCCGGCCCATAGCATTCGCCCCAGCCGGTCAGGCCGTCATCCGTCTCGATCTCGACCAGCATCGCGGTGCGCGTATCGTACCAGGCCCGCGAATAGGCGAACGGCTGCGAGAGCTTTGCTTCGAGGATGTGCGTGCGCACCTTGGTGATCTTCATCGCCGATGTTCCTTCAATCCGTTCACCGCGCCTCGTCCAGCACGCACGTCACCGTGCAGACGACGCCGCGCGGCAGGAAGTCGACGGTCGCCTCGCCGCCGAGCTGGTCGCGCGCGCTGCGCTCGATCAGGCGCGATCCGAAACCGCGCTGCACCGGCTCCGTCACCGGCGGTCCGCCGATCTCGCTCCAGATCAGCCGCAGCCGGGGCTTCGGCGTGTCGGCGATGACCTCCCAGTCCAGCGTGACCCGGCCGGTCTCGTTCGACAGCGCGCCGTATTTCGCGGCGTTGGTGGCGATCTCGTGCACGATCATCGACAGCACCACGGCGAGCCGCGGCGACAGCGGCACGGCGGGGCCGGCCATGCGGATGCGACCGGGATTGCTCAGCAGGAACGGCTGGAGCACGCGCGCGATCACATCCCTCAGCTCCGATCCCGCCCATTTCTCCTGGCTCAGAAGATTATGCGCCTCGGCGAGCGCACCGAGTCGTCCCTCGAACTTGGTCCGCTCGTCCCGGCTTGAACTTCGGAAGGTCTGCACCGCGATCGCCTGCATCAAGGCCAGCGTGTTCTTGACGCGATGGTTGAGCTCCTCGATCAGCAGATTGTGCAGCATCTCGCCGCGCGCGATCGTGGTCGCCATCCGCACCGCGAAGGTCAGGCCGGTCAGCAGCAGGATGCCGCCGATCAGGCTGGTGATCGCGATGTCGCGCCAGAGCGGGGCGATCAGCGATCTCTCGGCGACACCGGCCACGACCGTCCAGCCGGTCAGCCGCGACCGCGTATAGGCGGAGGACAGCGCGACGCCGTCGAGCGAAACGGTGGAGAGGGTCGCCTCCGGCGTCCGAGCCATCGCATCGTTCAGTGCGCCGGAGGCCTGCTTGCCGAACGTCTCGGCCGGATTGGGCGCGCGCGCGAACACGCGACCCTTGGTGTCCAGCAGCGACACCGTCCACTGATCGTTCGGCCGCTGCTGCTCGACCAGTTTCTGGAATGTCGCGATCGGTGGGCTGAAGGAGAGCGCGTAGACGACCTCATCGTTACGCAGCACGGGAACCTCGACGGTCACGATCGGTCGGTTCTTGGTCGAGCCGGTGAACAGGTCGGAATATTGCGGTGACTTGCTCGCAAATACCCGCTCGACGATCTCGCGATTGTTGCGGGGTGGCAGGTTTGTCGTTTCACTCGTGACGGTCGAGAACAGCTGGTGTCCGCTCCCGTCCGCCACCAGCAGGACGCTGTCCTCGCCATATTGGCTGATGAACCCGGTTGCCAGCCGGCGGAAGTCGTCGAAGTCGCCGCTTTGCAGGGCGTTGCTGAGCGCCAGCACCTGCAAGCCGCCGGTCATTCGCTGCACTTCGGAATCGAGCACGAGGCGCATGCTTCGCACCGTCTCCAGCACGCGTCGTGTCGCGTCGCTGCGGTCCTGGCGGTAGTTGGAATAGGCAATACCGACCGCAAAGACGATCAGCGGCAACATCGTTCCCGCGACCAGAAGAGCGAGCCGGACCGGCAGAGTGAGCTTTGACAAGCGCGGGCGTCCCGGTTCCAGCGCAGCGGCGCCGGATTATGATTTTGGGGAGACCATACGGGTGAGACTTGCACCGCGCCACGATTTTCGCGTCCGGCGAGCGCGTCAGAGAGGGATTTTGCAGCGCGGTCGCGGGCGCCAAGTCGCGCACCGAGGCTGAAAGCGGCATGAAGACCGTCAAGGTCTGCACGTCCAACTGAGGAGAATGACGCAATGCCAGTTCTGATTTTGTGGGCCGTGCCCGCCGTTCTGGTGCTCGGCGGCGGAATTTATCTGATCGGCCATATGCACTAGGCAACGACGGGCCCTCGCGATCGATCGCGAGGGCCCGTTCTTGTTGAGACGTAGCTCAGAGATTGCTCTCGGTGATCGCCGCATAGACCATGCTGCGCAGTTCGCGCCGGAGCGGATAGGCGCTCGACGGCAGCACCTGCGTCATGAAGATGGTGATCAGCTCCTCGGCCGGGTCGATCCAGAACGAGGTCGTGGCCGCGCCGCCCCAATTATATTCGCCCGGGCTGCCGGCGATCAGCGTCTCCGCCGGGCGCATGGTCACGGCGAAGCCGAGGCCGAAGCCGATGCCGTTATAGCTGGCTTCCGAGAACAGCGAACGCGATACCTCCGGCAGCGCGCGGCCGCCCGGAATGTGGTTGCTCGTCATCAGCGCCAGCGTCTTCGGCCCGAGCAGGCGGACGCCGCCCAGCTCGCCGCCATTGAGCAGCGCGCGGCAGAAAGTGAGATAGTCGGCGACCGTCGAGCATAGTCCGCCGCCGCCCGAGATGAACGAGGGCGGAGACAGGAACGAGCTCTTGGTCGGGTCGTCCTGGAGCGTCAGGCCCTCGCGGCGCTGGCCGGCATGGAAGGTCATGCCTCCACCGGGATCAGCTGAATAGCAGGCCGCGAAACGGTGCGCCTTGGCGGCCGGCACGTGAAAATCAGTGTCGGTCATGCCGAGCGGATCGAGGATGCGCGTTTTAAGGAACTGCTCGAAGGGAATCCCGGAGATCTTTCCGACGAGATAGCCGAGCACGTCGGTCGCCACCGAGTAGTTCCAGGATTCGCCCGGCGAGAATTCCAGCGGAATCTTTGCCAGCGCCTCGATCATGGTCTGGAGCGTGCCGGCTTTCTCGACCTCGCCGATCTTTTCAGTGCGATAGGCGGCATCGACGTTGGAGCGCTGCTGGAAGCCGTAGGTGAGACCGGCGGTGTGCCGCAGCAGGTCGACGATCAGCATCGGCCGGGACGGCGGCCGGGTCAGGAAGGCCGGCGCGGTGCCGGCGACGAACACGCCGAGATCCTTCCATTCCGGAATGTATTTGGCGACGGGCTCGTCGATCGCGACGAGGCCTTGCTCGACCAGCATCATGAAGGCGACGCTGGTGAGCGGCTTGGTCATGGAATAGATGCGGTAGATGGTGTCGTCCTTGACCGGCGCCTTGCGCTCGACGTCGGCAAAGCCCTGCACCGAGCTGTGGGCGACCTTGCCGCGGCGGTAGACCAGCAGGTGCGTGCCCGGAAAGCGGCCGGCATCGATGTAGCGGCTCTTCAGATGCGCATCGACGCGGTCGAGCGCAGCCTTGGACATGCCGACGGATTCGGGCGAGGCGGGGGTAGGGGCGAGCATCAGTTCCTCCGGGGCGATTTGTCGGAAAGTTGATAGCGAAATGCCGGCCCCATTCCAAGCCGGTTGCGCTTAACGCGGCCGGGCCTGCTGGTGTAGGCTGCACTCTGGAACGCCTCCAAGGAGCCCATCCGGGCCAACGAGAAAACTCAGGGCAGACGCACCATGACCCAGTTCAACGAGCCCGAACTCACCGAAGCCGTCGTCAAGAGCTTCGACAATACGCCTGATGCGCGGGCAAAATTCCTGCTCCAGGAATTGGTGAAGTCGCTGCACGATTACGTGAGCAAGACCGGTCTCACCTTCGAGGAATGGGAATACGCCATCGATTTCCTGACCCGCACCGGCCACAAATGCACCGACACAAGGCAGGAGTTCATCCTGCTCTCCGACGTGCTCGGGGTCTCCATGCTGGTCGACGCGGTCAACCACAGGGATCGCGAGGGCGCCACCCAGACCACGGTGCTCGGCCCGTTCTATGTCGGCGAGCACAAGGTCACGGCCCACGGCACCGACATCTCGCCGAACAATCAGACCGGTGAACGGATGTTCGTGCAGAGCCGCGTCACCGACCTCAAGGGCAAGCCGCTCGCGGGCGTTCCCGTCGACGTCTGGCATGCCGACGATGACGGCTTCTACGATTCACAGAAACCGAACTACGACGAGGTCGGCGCTTCGGCGCGGGCGCGCTTCATCACCGACAGCGACGGCCGCTTTTTCTTCCGCACCATTTTGCCTTGCAGCTATCCGATCCCGACCGATGGCCCGGTCGGCGAGATGATCATGCAGACCAAGCGCCATCCGATGCGCCCCGCGCACGTGCACTTCCTGGTCAATGCCAAGGGCTACGAGCCGCTGATCACGCACGTCTTCATGGACGGCGACAAATATCTCGATTCCGACGTGGTGTTCGGGGTCAAGGACGACCTCGTCGCCAAGGTCGAGCCGCGCAACGACCCTGAGATGCCCGACGGCTCCAAGGCAAACGGGCAGTGGCATTTGATGACGTACGAATTCCACCTCAAGCCCGGTGGCGGCATGGCGCCGAAGCCGCTGGGCGTGAAGGCGGAGGAGCCGGCGTGAGGGCCCGCAGCTGGAGCGCACATTCGGCCGCTCGGTAGTCAGGGCGCGTGCGACGTCCGCTGTGCTTCTGGTAGCTGCGCAACAGCGGACCTCACTGGATGTCCGAGTTGGGCCAACAACAAACATACTGCGAACATAAAGAAGACGCGAGGCGAGCCGGCCTTAACGCCCCCGGAGCGTCCCGATCAAGCAGGACGGATACCGCCTGTTCGTGCAGCGCGTGGGTTCACATGCCACTCCCTCCGCCACCGCCGCCGCCACCACCAGCTTGTCTGGACGCTTCGAGATTTCTGTCTAAACGACTGGGTTCATTAGGCGCGTAACCGAAAGCTCCCGGATATCCCTTCTTCGATCCCATTGTTTGCAGCTCATGCAGCGGAGCGTAGCCGGGGGCGCCCGGGTGATGTCTCTTAGAGATCTTATGCTGCAGACCAAGTGCTTTGCCTGGTACACCCTGCGCAAGCGCGGCTGGTGCGGCGGCGATGAGAGCGGCGGCACAAAGTGCGATGATCGTTGTCTTCACTTTTCGGTCCTCCCTCCTTGAAACAAAAGAGCCCGCGTAGGGGATTCAACGCCGTCGCGACGGCATAGTCGAGCGCAAAAACGTCTAGCCGCAATCAACCTTTAAACCCAGCTAATCGCGCGATGTTTGGGCTATTTGGCCGATGTCGCATATGGGTCACCAGCGGCAATGCTCTGACGAGCGACAATGGTTCCACTTGGCCGCTAGAAGTGGACGTCCGCGCCCTTCTGCGCCCTATCGCGCGTGCAGCAGCGCCAGCAGCACGACGACGACGCAGGCCAGCGCTGCCGTGGTCAGCTTCCAGAACATCAGCGGGCTACGCTCCAGAAGCGGCGTGATCCGTGTGTCGAGATAGGCCGGATTGGGCGTGCGAAGCTCGAAGACGAATTCGGACAGATCCTCGTGCCGCTTGTAGGGATCGGGATGGAGCGCGCGCCTGAGCGCGCCGTCGACCCAGGCCGGCACGTTGCGGTCGTCGTCGGCCGGACGATACTGAAGTCTCCGCGCGTCCGCCTTGCGCCGGATCCTGGCGATTTGGGTGCCATAGGGAAGCTTTCCCGTCAGCATCTGGTAGCAGATCACGGCCAGCGAAAACATGTCGGAGCGCGGCGAGCCGCCTTGCCCAAGAAAATACTCCGGCGCCGTGTACTGGACCGTTCCCAGGATGTCGTCGGCCTCGTCTCGCGGCGCCGCCTCCGCGACGCCCGCGACCCTGACCGACCCGAAGTCGATGATCTTCGCGGTGCCCGTCTTGTCGATCAGAATGTTGTCGGGCCTGAGGTCCTGATGCAGCATTTCCATGCGGTGGAAGGCGCGCAGCCCCGCGGCGATCTGCTCGACCAGCCCACGGACGGTTTCGAGATCGGGGCGCGGATTGTCGGTCATCCACTGCTTCAACGTCTGCCCTTCGACGAATTCGGTCGCGACGTAGAGGTAGCTGCGCCGTCGCGACTGTGACAGCGGCTTCAGCACGTGCGGGCTGTCGATCCGCCGCGCGATCCACTCCTCCATCAGGAAGCGCTTGAGATAGGCGGCGTTGTCGCGCAAATCGATCGACGGCAGCTTGAGCGCGACCGGCGCCTCGGTCTCCACATCGACGGCGAGATAGATATGACTGCGGCTGCTGCCGTGGATTTCCCGGATAATCCTGTAGCCGTCGAAGACCGCTCGCGGCTCCGGCAGCGGAGGTAGCGGCAGCTGTGACGTCTGATTGAAGATACCGGCCGGCTCGCGCTGCGGCACCGCGTCGATGCGCAGGATCTGGACGGTGATGTTGTCGTCGCTGCCGCGCCGGTAGGCTTCCTCGACGATCGCCTTTGCCGCGCCGTCGAGCTCGGCTGCGTGCTCGCCGAGTGCGCTGGTGATGAAGCGCTGATCGACGAATTCATAGGCACCGTCGGTCGCCAGGATAAAGGTATCGCCGGCCTCGATCTCGACCGTCTGGTAGTCGATCTCGAGCTGCGGATTGATGCCGAGCGCGCGGCCGAGATAGGTCTGCTCCGACGACACGATGATGCGGTGATCGTCGGTCAGCTGCTCGAGCGCCTTGCCGGCGACGCGGTAGACGCGACAGTCGCCGACATGGAAGATGTGCGCGGTGGTCGCCTTGATGACCATGGCGGTCAGGGTGCAGACATAGCCCTTGTCGCGGTCATAGGCATATTGGCTCTTGCGCGTCTGCGCGTGCAGCCAGGAATTGGTCGCGTCCAGCACGCGGCGGGCGGAGGTCTTCACCGTCCAGGATTCCGACGTGCAGTAATAGTCCATCAGGAAGCTCTTGACCGCCGACTCGCTGGCGATCTGGCTCACCGTGCTGCTGGAGATGCCGTCGGCGAGAACGGCCGCGATGCCCTTCAGGCTGAGCTGCGGCTCTTCCGGAATCAGGACGCCGTGAAAATCCTGATTGACGGGCTTGCGCCCCCTATCGGAGTGCTGGCCGACAGAGATCAGGAGTCCGCGGGTCATCGTCATCACCAGGCGAAGGGAGCCTCACCCTGGTCGGGCGAGGCTCCTCTGTCGAGACGTATCAGGCCGCAACGCGGGTCGGCGCAGCCTTGCCGGCCTGGCGCTTCGGCTTGGTCATGACGTGGGTGGCGTAGAGGGTCATGCCGGTGAACGCGAGGCCGCCGACGAGGTTGCCGAGCACGGTCGGGATCTCGTTCCAGATCAGATAGTCCATGATCGAGAATTTGGCATGGAGCATCAGGCCCGACGGGAACAGGAACATGTTCACGACGGAATGCTCGAACACCATGTAGAAGAACAGCATGATGGGCATCCACATCGCGATGACCTTGCCGGGGACCGAGGTCGAGATCATGGCGCCGACGACGCCGGTCGAGACCATCCAGTTGCACAGCATGCCGCGCATGAACAGCGTCGCCATGCCGGCCGCGCCGTGCGCGGCATAGCCGAGCGTTCGGCCTTCGCCGATGTTTCCAATGGCCGCTCCGACCTTGTCGGGGTCTTGCGTGAAGCCGAACGTCGTCACGAAGGCCATCATGAAGGCGACGGTGAAGGCGCCGGCGAAGTTGCCGACGAAGACCAGGCCCCAGTTACGCAGCACGCCGCCAAGCGTGACGCCGGGACGCTTGTCGATCAGGGCGAGCGGCGAGAGCACGAACACGCCGGTGAGCAGATCGAAGCCGAGCAGGTACAGCATGATGAAGCCGACCGGAAACAGTATCGCGCCGATCAGCGGCTGGCCCGTGTTCACGTTGATGGTGATGGCGAACCATGCGCCGAGTGCGAGGATGGCGCCGGCCATGAAGGCGCGGATTGCAGTATCCCGGGTGGACATGAAGATCTTGGACTCGCCCGCATCCACCATCTTGGTGACGAATTCCGAAGGCGCGAGATACGACATCAATGGTTCCTTTTGTTTCGTAAGTGAGATCGACACGCCCGAGAGAGCGCAGCTGAACATCATTGGCCGTGCGGACAGCTCTGCCGCGCACGAGGGCTATGGAAGGTCTGGAAGCCTTGGGAATCGCGTCACGAGGACTGAGCCGGGAGGGCCGCGAAGCAGTTGAGCTTCCGGGATGCAGCCGCCAGAGGCTGCAACAATGCGGCGAGCCGCAGTCTTCGTTGACGTCGGTGAAGAAGCAAGTTGCGTGCCGTGTGGACGTGTTAGAAAAGTATAGCGATATCAATCAGATGCCGCACGCGTTCAGCTGACTTTTGCGGACGCACGGCCTTTTGCTTGGGCGACTGCATAAGATTTGTGCGGCGCACAAAGAATGAGCAATCCGCAAATTCCGCGTGCGCAGCAGGCCTGCGACAGTCTGGCGCGGCATCAATAACCCATTCATTTTTCGACGTTTTTCGGAGTGTCGGGCTTGGCATGAAGCTTGAATTATTCAAGCCGACGCCATTGAAGCCGTCCCGCGAGACTTCTCATCCGATTTGCCGACGCCACCAGACGGGGGTCTCCCCCGTCATGCGTTCGCATGCGCCTTTTTCTGGCGTCACGGACGGACGGGCTGCTCGCGAGCACTGACGCCATCAATTCTGCAACGATGCAAAGGACGACACTGCCTATGACCAAGCGCACCCGCCAGCCCTCGGGCCTGAGCCGCCGTCAATTGTTGAAGGCCGCCGGCTCGACCGCTGCACTTCTCGCCGCCGCAAAACTGAATTTCCCCGCCGGTGCGTTCGCACAGGACGCTGGCCCCGAGGTCAAGGGCGCCAAGCTCGGCTTCATCGCGCTGAGCGATGCCGGCCCGCTCTTCGTCGCCAAGGACAAGGGCCTGTTCGCCAAATACGGCGTGCCCGACACCGACGTGCAGAAGCAGGCCTCATGGGGCACCACGCGCGACAATCTCGTGCTCGGCTCGGAGGGGAACGGCATCGACGGCGCGCACATCCTGACCCCGATGCCGTATCTGATTTCCGCCGGCAAGGTGACGCAGAACAACCAGCCGACCCCGATGTACATCCTGGCGCGGCTCAATCTCGATGCGCAGTGCATCTCGGTCGCCAAGGAATATGCCGACCTCAAGGTCGGTGCCGACGCGTCGGTGCTGAAGGCGGCGTTCGAGAAGAAGAAGGCCGATGGCAAGTCGGCCAAGGTCGCGATGACCTTCCCGGGCGGCACACATGACCTCTGGGTCCGCTATTGGCTCGCCGCCGGCGGCATCGATCCCGACAAGGACGTCGAGACCATCACCGTGCCGCCGCCGCAGATGGTGGCGAACATGAAGGTCGGCACCATGGACGCGTTCTGCGTCGGCGAGCCCTGGCCCGGGCAGCTCGTGCATCAGGGCATCGGCTACACCGCCGTCAACACCGGCGAGATCTGGAGCAAGCATCCCGAAAAGTCGCTCGGCATGCGCGCGGCCTGGGTCGACAAGAACCCGAAGGCTGCCAAGGCGATCCTGATGGCCGTGATGGAGGCGCAGCAATGGGCCGACAAGATGGAGAACAAGGAAGAGCTCGCGACCATCATGGCGAAACGGCAGTGGATCAACTGCCCGGTCGAGGACATCGCCGATCGCGCCAAGGGCAAGTTCGACTACGGCAATGCCGGCAAGGTGGTCGAGAACTCACCGCACATCATGAAGTACTGGCGCGACTTCGCCTCCTATCCGTTCCAGAGCCATGATCTCTGGTTCATGACCGAGGACATCCGGTGGGGCAAATATGAAGCTTCCTTCGACAGCAAGGCGCTGATCGGCAAGGTCAATCGCGAGGACATGTGGCGCGATGTGGCCAAGACGCTCGGCGTCGCGGCCTCGGAGATTCCAGCCTCCACCTCGCGCGGCAAGGAGACCTTCTTCGACGGCAAGGTGTTCGATCCCGAAAATCCGGCGGCCTATCTGAAATCGCTCGCGATCAAGCGCGTCGAAGTCTGATGGAGCCAGCGGCCGCCCTTGGGCGGCCGCATCTTCCTTGAGCTGGAGAGAGATTGCGATGAACATGCCTGCCACGAAGATGGACATTGAGACTGCGACCCCTGCGGGCACCGCCGCGCCGGTCGTTGCGATGACGCCGAAGCGCCCGCCGCGCAGCGAAGCCTACGCGCGGATGGCAAGGGAGACCGCCGTGCGCGTGATCCCGCCGCTGGTCGTGATCGCGCTGCTGACGCTGGTGTGGGAGCTGATCTGCCGCCGCGCCGGCTCGACGCTGCCGCCGCCGTCGCGGGTGTTCAAGGACACCAAGGAACTGATCTTCGATCCGTTCTTCGATCATGGTGGCATCGACAAGGGCCTGTTCTGGCATCTCTCCGCAAGCCTTCAGCGCGTCGCGCTCGGCTATTCGCTGTCGGCGATCGCCGGCATCGCGCTCGGCGTGTTGGTCGGGCAGTCGGTCTGGGCGATGCGCGGGCTCGATCCGCTGTTCCAGGTGCTGCGCACGATCCCGCCGCTCGCCTGGCTGCCGCTCTCGCTCGCGGCCTTCCGCGACGGCCAGCCGTCAGCGATCTTCGTCATCTTCATCACCTCGATCTGGCCGATCATCATCAACACCGCGGTCGGTATCCGCAACATCCCGCAGGACTACCGCAACGTCGCCGCGGTGGTGCAGCTCAATCCGCTCGAGTTCTTCGGCAAGATCATGATCCCGGCGGCGGCGCCCTACATCTTCACGGGCCTTCGCATCGGCATCGGCCTGTCCTGGCTCGCCATCATCGCGGCTGAAATGCTGATCGGCGGCGTCGGCATCGGTTTCTTCATCTGGGACGCCTGGAACTCCTCGCATATCAGCGAGATCATCCTGGCGCTGTTCTATGTCGGCATCGTCGGCTTCGTGCTCGACCGCCTGATCGCGGGCCTCGGCAAGATCGTCACCCGCGGCACGGCACAGAACTGAGGGAGAAGGGCACATGACCGCCTATCTGAAGCTCGACCATATCGACAAGGTCTTTACCCGCGGCGCCGCCAGCACGGAGGTGCTGAAGGACATCAACCTGACGATCGAGAAGGGCGAATACGTCTCGATCATCGGCCATTCCGGCTGCGGCAAGTCGACCCTGCTCAACATCATCGCAGGCCTGACCGGCGCCACCACCGGCGGCGTGCTGCTCGAGAACCGCGAGGTCAACTCGCCGGGGCCCGATCGCGCGGTAGTGTTCCAGAACCACAGCCTGCTGCCGTGGCTGACCGTCTACGAGAACGTCAAGCTCGGCGTCGACAAGGTCTTTGCCAGGACCAAGTCCCGCGCCGAACGCGACGCCTGGGTCATGCATAATCTCAACCTGGTGCAGATGGCCCACGCCAGGGACAAGCGTCCTTCGGAAGTCTCCGGCGGCATGAAGCAGCGCGTCGGCATCGCCCGTGCGCTGGCGATGGAACCGAAGGTGCTGCTGCTCGACGAGCCGTTCGGCGCGCTCGACGCGCTGACCCGCGCGCATTTGCAGGACTCGGTGATGGCGCTGCATCAGAAGCTCGGCAACACCATCCTGATGATCACCCACGACGTCGACGAGGCGGTGCTGCTATCCGATCGCATCGTCATGATGACGAACGGGCCGAGCGCGCGCATCGGGGAGGTGCTGGAGGTGCCGCTCGCACGTCCCCGCAAGCGGCTCGATCTTGCGACCAACTCCACCTATTTGAAGTGCCGCCACCGCGTGCTCGAGTTCCTCTACGAGCGTCATCGCTTCGTCGAGGCCGCGTAAACCAAGGTTTAACGTGGATGATAAGCGCGCCTAAATAATCGACACCTCGCTCAATCCTTGTGCGCCGCACAAGGATTGAGCGAACCGCTAAATTTGCGAGCGAAATACGCCTGCAAGAACTTCGGGCAATGCGAACAAGCCCCTGAATTCCCTGTATTTCCCGAACGCGCGCAATTGGCACGGAAATTGAAATACCTTTTCCGACGCCAACGACGACGTCCCTCAACATCATCAATCAGCATCGTGAACTCGCCACCGGGGCATGGCCTCGGCGCGCGCCTCCGCGTGGAGGCTGAGCCTGCAACGACGCAGCGGTGAGCCAAGAAGGGATTATCAATGACGACGAATCCGACTCGAAATCCGACGTGGATTTCTGATTGGCGCCCCGAAGACGAGGCGTTCTGGAATGCGGGCGGCAAAGTGATCGCCCGGCGTAACCTGATCTGGTCGATCGTGGCCGAGCATATCGGCTTCTCGGTGTGGCTGATCTGGAGCATCGTCACCACCAAGCTGCCGCAGGCGGGCTTCCACTACACCACCGACCAGCTGTTCCAGCTCGTCGCGGTGCCCGGGCTGATCGGCGCATTGATGCGCTTCCCCTATACGTTCGCGGTCACGACCTTCGGCGGCCGCAACTGGACAATTTTCAGCGCGGCTGTCCTGTTCATCCCGACGCTGTCGCTCGCCTACTTCGTCGGCCAGCCCGACACCCCGTTCTGGCTGATGCTGCTGATCGCATCGACCGCGGGTCTCGGTGGCGGCAATTTCGCCTCCAGCATGACCAACATCTCCTTCTTCTTCCCTGACCGGATGAAGGGATGGGCGCTGGGGCTGAACGCGGCGGGCGGCAATATCGGCGTCTCCAGCGTGCAGCTGCTGACCCCGATCCTGATGACGCTCGCGGTCATCAACCTGTTCCAGGCGTCCCCCGTCGACGGCATCTTCCTCCAGAACGCAGGCCTGATGTGGGTGCTGCCGATCGCGATCGCGGTGTTCGGCGCGGTGTTCTTCATGAACAACCTGACCACGGCCAAGTCGTCGATCACGAACCAGCTTGCCGTGGTCAAGCGCAAGCACACCTGGATCATGGCGTATCTCTATATCGGCACGTTCGGATCCTTCATCGGCTACTCGGCGGCGTTCCCGCTGCTGATCAAGACGCAGTTTCCGGCGATCTCGATCTCGATCGCGTTCCTCGGGCCGCTGGTCGGTTCGTTGTCGCGACCGCTCGGCGGCTTGCTCGCCGACAAGATCGGCGGCTCCATCCTCACCTTCTGGAATTTCATCGCGATGGCGGGCGCCACCGTCGGCGTGCTCTACTTCGTCGGGCACAAGGACTTCACCGGCTTCCTTGCGATGTTCCTGATCCTGTTCGTGACGACGGGCATCGGCAACGGCTCGACCTACCGCATGATCCCCTCGATCTTCCGCGAGCAGAACCTGTTCAGAGTGCGCGGCAAGGGCGATGCGGCGCGCGCGGCGGCGTTGAAGACCGCGAGCATCGAGAGCGGTGCGGCGGTCGGCTTCATCGGCGCGATCGGCGCAGTCGGCGGTTATCTGATCCCGACCGGTTTCGGCAAGTCGATCGCCATGACCGGTGGTCCCTCGCTCGCGCTCGCGATCTACCTCGCTTTCTACGCCTCCTGCCTCGGACTGACCTGGTGGTTCTACCTGCGTCGCAGCCCGCAGGGTGAGGGCGCGTCAAGCCTCGCCGAAGCGCGAGTCTGAGTTTGGCACGAATGTCGCTTCTCCCCGTACGCGGGGAGAAGACTCTCTGATGACGTTTGACCCATGAACCTTGTTCGCAACGGCGCGGACAAAGGCAGACCGAAACAGACAGGAGAACATCATGACTTCAGAACAGATCACCCTCATCCAGCAGAGCTTTTCCAAGGTCGCGCCGATTTCAGAGGCGGCCGCGGTGCTGTTCTACGATCGCCTGTTCGAGGTGGCGCCGTCCGTGCGCGCGATGTTTCCCGAGGACATGACCGAGCAGCGCAAGAAGCTGATGGGCATGCTCGCTGCCGTCGTCGGCGGCCTGTCGAAGCTCGAGACGATTCTTCCCGCGGCCTCGGCGCTCGCCAAGCGTCACGTCGCCTATGGCGCCAAGGCCGAGCACTATCCGGTGGTCGGCGCGACCTTGCTCTGGACCCTCGAGAAGGGCCTCGGCGAGGCCTGGACGCCCGAACTCGCCACGGCCTGGACCGACGCCTATGGCGTCCTGTCCGGCTACATGATTTCCGAGGCCTATGGCGCACAGGCGCAGGCCGCCGAATAGGAGATGTCTTGTGAGTGAACCGCTGGTCATCGTCGGTAACGGTATGGCGGCCGCGCGTCTGGTCGACGAGCTCGCCAAGACCTCGCTCGGCCGCTACGCGGTCGCGGTGATCGGCGAAGAGCCGCGGCTCGCTTACAATCGCGTGCTGCTCTCCTCCGTGCTGGCCGGCGAGACCGGCTCGCACGAGATCGAGCTGAGACCGGCGGACTGGTGGCGCCATCGCGGCGTCACCGTGCGCTACGGCTATCGCGTCACCGAGATCGACACCGGCCGCCGCGAGCTGAAGATCGAAGGTGAAGAGAGCGTCGAATATTCCAAGCTCGTGCTCGCCACCGGCTCGACGCCGCTGCGGCTCAACGTGCCGGGCGCCGATCTCACCGGGGTGCACACGTTTCGCGATACGCGCGACGTCGATCTGCTGCTGACGCTCGCTGCGGCGAAGAAGCGCGTCGTCGTGGTCGGCGGCGGCCTGCTCGGGCTCGAAGCGGCCTATGGCCTTGCGAAAGCCGGCGCGCCGGTGACGCTGCTGCACCTGATGGACCGGCTGATGGAGCGCCAGCTCGATCTGCCGGCGGCCGACCTGCTGAAGATGCTGGTCGAGCGCAAGGGCATCCGCATCCTGCTCAACGCCTCCACCGCCCGCATTCACGGCGACGGCCATGTCGAAGCCGTCGAGCTTGCCGACGGCACGCGCATCGAGGCGGATGCCGTGATCTTCGCCGCCGGCATCAGGCCGAATGTGGCGCTTGCCAAAGAGGCGGGCATCGCGGTCAACCGTGGCATCGTCGTCAACGACGAGATGCAGACGGCCTCGCCCGACATCTACGCGCTCGGCGAATGTGCCGAGCATCGCGGCACCTGCTACGGCCTGGTCGAGCCCGCTTACGAGCAGGCGCGGGTGCTGGCGCGGCATCTCGCCGGCCGTCCCGCCGCCTATCAGGGCAGCGTGGTCTCGACCAATCTGAAGGTCTCCGGCGTCAGCGTCTTCTCCGCCGGCGACTTCATGGGTGGGGACGGCAGCGAGAGCCTGGTGCTGTCAGACCGCAGGCGCGGCACCTACAAGAAGCTCGTCATCGCCGACGGCCGGCTCACCGGCGCGGTGCTGATCGGCGATACCGTCGATGCGCTCTGGTATCTCGAGCTGATCCGCAATCGCGACAAGGTGACGGCGATCCGCACCGACATGATGTTCGGCCGCGCGCTGGCGCGTCCTTCCAAGGCGGCTTGATAAGGCAGCTCGATATGACGGCGATCGATCCCACGCTCCGCGCCACCAAGACGACCTGTCCCTATTGCGGCGTCGGCTGCGGCGTGCTGTCGACGCCCGACGGCAACGGTGGCGCGGCGATCGCGGGCGACCCGGATCATCCCGCCAATTTCGGCCGGCTGTGCTCGAAGGGCTCCGCGCTCGGCGAGACCGTCGGGCTGGAGAGCCGGCTGCTCTATCCGATGATCCGCTGCAAGGGCGTGCTCGAACGCGTCGCCTGGAGCGATGCGCTCGACCACGTTGCCCATCGCATGCAACACATCGTGGCGCGCGACGGCGCCGACGCGGTCGCGTTCTATCTCTCGGGCCAGCTCCTGACTGAGGACTATTACGTCGCCAACAAGCTGATGAAGGGCTTTGTCGGCACGGCCAATGTCGACACCAATTCGCGGCTCTGCATGTCGTCCTCGGTCGCGGGCCACCGCCGCGCCTTCGGCGCCGACACCGTGCCCGGCTGCTACGAGGATCTCGACCAGGCTGATCTCCTCGTGTTCGTCGGCTCGAATGCGGCCTGGTGTCATCCGGTTCTGTTCCAGCGCATGCTGAAGAACCGGCAGGAGCGCGGCGCGCGCATGATCGTGATCGATCCGCGCCGTACCGACACGGCGAGCGACGTCGATCTGTTCCTCGGCCTCAAGCCCGGCACCGACACCGCCTTGTTCTCCGGCCTGTTCGTCCATCTCGCCGACAATGGCGCGCTGGACCAGGATTACATCGCGCAGAACACGTCGGGCTTCGATGACGCGCTGGCGCGCGCGCGCAACATCGCCGGCAGTGTCACCGCGACCGCGCTGGCGACGGGCCTGTCCGAACAGGACGTCGCCGCCTTCTTCAAGATGTTCCGCGACACCGAGCGCGTCGTCACGCTCTATTCGCAGGGCGTCAACCAGTCGGCGCAGGGCACCGACAAGGTCAACGCGATCCTGAACTGCCATCTCGCCACGGGGCGCATCGGCAAGCCGGGCGCCTCGCCGTTCTCGCTCACCGGCCAGCCGAACGCGATGGGCGGCCGCGAGGTCGGCGGCCTCGCAAACCAGCTCGCCGCGCATATGAACTTTACACCGCCGGATATCGACCGTGTCAGGCGGTTCTGGAAGGCGCCGCGCATCGCCACCCATGAAGGGTTGAAGGCGGTGCAGCTGTTCGAGGCGATCAACCGCGGCGAGGTCAAGGCGTTGTGGGTGATGGGCACCAACCCGGCGGTGTCATTGCCGGACGCGGACGTCGTGCGTGAGGCGCTGAAGAAGCTCGAGCTGTTCGTGGTCTCCGAGAACGTGCTCTCCAATGACACGGTCGAGGCTGGGCCGCATGTGCTGCTGCCGGCGCTCGCCTGGGGTGAGAAGTCGGGCACGGTGACCAACTCCGAACGCCGCATCTCGCGCCAGCGCTCGTTCCTGCCGGCGCCGGGCGAGGCGCGGCCGGACTGGTGGATTCTGAGCGAGACCGCAAAGCGGCTCGGCTTCGGCGACAGCTTCAACTACAAATCCGCCGCCGATATTTTCCGCGAGCATGCCGCGCTCTCTGCTTTCGAGAACGACGGCAGCCGCGATTTCGACATCGGCGCGCTGACCGCGCTCTCGGACGAGGCCTTCGACGCCTTGAAGCCGGTGCAGTGGCCGGCGCGCGAAGGAGTGGCGCCCGGCGAGCGCTTCTTCGCGAGCGGCGGCTTCTTCACCAATGACGGCAAAGGCCGCTTCGTCGCGCCGGAAGTGCCGGCGCTGCGCGGCGAGACCGGACCGTCGCGCCCGCTGCGGCTCAACACGGGACGCATCCGCGACCAGTGGCACACCATGACGCGCACGGGTCTCAGCCAGCGTCTCGGCGCGCATCTGCCGGAGCCGTTCGTCGAGATCCATCCGGATGATGCCAGCAAACACGGCATCGCGCATGACGGCTACGCCCGCATCACCACCGATTACGGCCAGTGCATCCTGAAGGTCGTCGTCAGCGACCGTCAGCAGCGCGGCACGCTGTTCGCGCCGATCCACTGGAGCGCGATGAACGCCTCGCACGGCCGCGTCGGGGCGCTCGTGCAGTCCTTCACCGATCCGTTCTCGGGCCAGCCGGAGTCGAAAGCCACGCCGGCGGCGATCGCGCCTTATGAATACGTCTTCCGCGGCTTTGCGCTGTCGCGCAAACAGCTCGATCTGCCGCCGAACCTGATGTGGACGCGTGTCACGGTTGCGGGTGGCTTCGGCTATCTCTTCGCCGACAATGCGGATCTGTCGCGCTGGCCGGCCTGGCTCGACGGTGTCGCCGGCGAGGACGTCGCCGACTATCGCGACTTCGGCGGCGGCGTTTATCGCGCGGCCTCGTTCGCGGGCGACCGCATCGAGACCTGCCTGTTCGTCGGCCCCGCGCATGATGCCGGCGACTGGGAGGTGGTGAAGAGTCTGTTCGTGGCCGATCACGTCACCGACGAGCAGCGCCGCATGCTGCTGTCAGGCAAATCGACGGAGGGCGCGGCCTCGACCGGCCCCATCGTCTGCGCCTGCTTCGGCGTCGGCCGCGGCACCATCTGCGACACCATCGCGAGCGGCGCGCGCACGGCGGCCGAGATCGGCGCCAAGCTCAAGGCCGGCACCAATTGCGGGTCATGTATCCCTGAGCTGAAGCAGCTGATCGCGACGACGGAAGTGGCGCCGGCGAAGCAGGCGAAGGTCGCGGCGGCTGCGGGGTAGGGGATCTCTCCAGACTGGGAGACGGTCTCGTGCCCCGGACGCTGCGCAGCACGAAGTGATGCGCTGCAGAGCCGGGACCCATCTCACAGCAGAGTGTTTGGCCTTTCTGGGTCCCGGCTCTGCGCAGCGGCGTTTCACGCTGCAGCGCGTCCGGGACACGAGAGTGACGTGGACGCAGCCATGCCCTTCGCCCAATCGACGCGCCCGCGATTGTGCCCTATGTTGCCGCGATCCCCCTCCACATGCACAAAAACAACAATGATGTACCTGGAAACGCCGCCGCGCCTGATCGAAACCAAGATCTTCTCCGCCATGCCCGACCAATTCCGCCGCAAGGGCGTGCGGACCGATTGGGCCGAGGCCAATCGGCCGGGTGTGCCGACCGATAGTTTCATCGAAGGGCCGTCGTTCGACAAAGACGGCAACCTCTATATCGTCGACATTCCCTTCGGCCGCATCTTCCGCATCGCGCCTGATGGCGGGTGGTCGCTCGTGATCGAATATGAGGGCTGGCCGAACGGGTTGAAGATCGCCGCCGACGGCCGCATCCTCGTGGCCGACTACATGCACGGCATCATGGAGCTCGACGCCGGGGCGGGGCGCATCAGGCCCATCCTGACCGCGCGCAATTCAGAATCGTTCCGTGGCTGCAACGATCTGCATCTCGCCTCCAACGGCGACATCTTGTTCACCGATCAGGGCCAGACCGGTCTGCACGACGCAAGCGGCCGCGTCTATCGCCTGACGCCAAGCGGCCGGCTCGATTGCCTTGTTGACACCGGCATCAGCCCGAACGGCCTGGTGCTCGATCCCAGCGAAACCGTGCTGTTCGTCGCCATGACGCGCGACAACGCGGTGTGGCGGTTGCCGTTCATGAAGGACGGCAGCGTGTCGAAGGTCGGCCGCTTCTGCTCGCTGTTCGGCACCAGCGGTCCTGATGGCATGACCATGGACGCGGCCGGTCGCCTGTTCGTCGGCCACGCCTCGCTCGGCCACGTCTTCGTGTTCGCGCCGAACGGAGAGCTGATCGCGCGGATCAAGTCCTGCGCGGGTCCGAGCTGCACCAATGTCGCCATCGGTGGCGTCAAGAAAGATCGGCTCTATATCACGGAGTCAGGGACCGGCAGCGTGCTGGTTGCGGATATCAGCGGACTGTGAGCTTTGACATGAACGCAAAACCCTTCGGCAAGACCGGCGCGAACGTCTCCGTCATCGGGCAGGGCACCTGGTATCTCGACCATGGCGACCGCAAGCGCGCGATCGCGGCGCTTCAGCGCGGGCTCGATCTCGGCATGACCCACATCGACACCGCCGAGATGTACGGCGATGCCGAGCTCGTCATCGCCGATGCGATCGCAGGCCGCCGCGATGAAGTGTTCCTGGTTTCAAAGGTGCTGCCGAGCAACGCCTCGCGCGGCGGCACCATCACGGCGTGCGAACGCTCGCTGAAGCGGCTGAAGGCCGATCGTCTCGACTGCTATCTGCTGCACTGGCGCGGTTCCTATCCGCTCGAGGACACGGTTGCCGCGTTCGAAGAGTTGGTGAAGGCCGGCAAGATCAAATCCTGGGGCGTCTCCAATTTCGACGCCGACGATCTCGACGAAATTCTCGACGTCTCCGGCGAAGGCCGCATCGCCTGCAATCAAGTGCTTTATCATCTGAAGGAGCGCGCGATCGAGCATGCGGTGATCCCGTGGTGCGAGAAGCGTGGCGTTGCTGTCGTTGCATACTCTCCGTTCGGCCACGACGATTTTCCCGCAAGCAACAGCAAGGGAGGCGCGGTGCTGGCACGCATCGCGGAGGCGCGTCGTGTGACACCGCGGCAGGTCGCGCTGAGCTTCCTCACCCGTGCAACTACGGTGTTCGCGATCCCGAAGGCGTCGTCCGCGGAACATGCCGGCGAGAATGCGGCGGCCGGCGATCTCGTGCTGACGAAAGAGGAGATTTCGGCGCTCGATGCGGCGTTTCCGCGCGGTCCGAAGCCGCGCAGTCTGCCCATGTTGTAGTGCACAAACGCCTATTATTAATGGAGTATTGACGCGCGGGGTCGTCAGCGCATATCGGCATCCTGTTTTCAGAAGTTGTGAAAGCGGCGCATTTGTCGTTTTTTACGATCGTTCCCGAATCGTAGTTTTCCCAGGTTCCAGCCGTGACACCGCCGCCCGCCGCAGCCGCAAGGCTCGACAGTATTCCCATGCCCGTGCCGGAGAAGAAGCAGGAGGCTCGCCGCGCGCCTGCGCGCGTCGATCATCCCTTCAAGGGCATCGCGCTGGTGCTGCTGTCGACGGTATTCCTCGGCTGCTCCGACGTCACCGCAAAGTATCTGTCGACGAGCCTGCCGTCGATCGAGATCACCTGGATCCGCTTCGTCACGTTCGCGCTGATGTTCACGCCGGTGATGCTGCCGGGCTCGCCGCTGCGTGCGATGCGCACCGATCGCCTCGGCCTGCAATTGATGCGCGGCGTCGCGCTGCTCGGCTCCTCGCTGTTCTTCATCACCGGTCTCCGTTTCCTCCCCATCGCGGAAGCCTCGGCCACCGGCTTCGTCTCGCCGCTGTTCGTCACCGCGCTGTCGATCATCTTCCTGAGCGAGAAGGTCGGCATGCGCCGCTGGATCGCGACCGCGATCGGTCTCATCGGCGTGATGATCATCCTGCGTCCGGGCTCAAATGCGTTTCACGCCGCCGCGTTCTTCCCGATCATCTCGGCATTCTGCTGGGCCGCTGCGCTGATCCTGACGCGCATGATGAGCGGGCGCGAAGCCGTCCTCACCACCATGGCCTATTCGGCGCTCACGGGCGTTGCGATCCTCAGCCTGATGGTGCCGTTCGTCTGGGTGACGCCGAACTGGACCGCGATCGGGCTCGGCATCGTGATCGGCGTCGCGTCGACCGTGGGCCAGTGGATCATCGTGCTGGCCTATCGCTACGGCGATGCCTCGGTGCTGGCGCCGTTCTCGTACACGCAGTTGCTGTGGGTCAGCATTCTGGGCTTCTTCCTGTTCGGCGAAGTGCCTGACGTCTGGACCGTCACTGGCGCTGCCTTCATCGTCGCCAGCGGTCTATACATCGCCCATCGCGAGCGCATCCGCCGCGCCCAGCTGCTGGTGCTGGAAGAGCGTTCCCCGAACCCCTGACGCAAGTTCGCGTGTCCCGCTTCGTGCTATCAACGGTTCCAACAACACGGGAGGAGCCGGATGCGCGCTGCGATTTTCAGGAACGGTGAGATTGTCGTCGACCGGATGGCCGAGCCGAAGCCGGGCCCCGGCCAGGTGTTGGTCAGGACGCTCGCCTGCGGCATCTGCGGCTCCGACCTTCACGCGCGCCTGCATGCCCCCCGCATGGTGGAGATGGCGAGGAAGACCGGCCGCAAGCCGATGGATCTCGCCCGCGACGTCGTGTTCGGGCATGAGTTCTGCTGCGAGATCGTCGATTACGGTCCCGGAGCCGCGCGCAAGCTCAAGCCCGGCACCCGCGTCTGCTCGCTGCCGGCGCTCGTGACGCCGCAGGGCATCGAGGGCATCGGCTATTCCAACGACAATATCGGCGGCTATGCCGAGGCGATGCTGCTCAGCGAGCCCCTGCTGCTTGAGGTGCCCAATGGTCTCGCGCCCGAACATGCGGCGCTAACCGAGCCGCTCGCCGTCGGCGTCCACGCCGTGGCGAAAGCCAACATCCGTGGCGGCGAGGTGCCGCTCGTGATCGGCTGCGGCCCGGTCGGGCTCGCGGTGATCGCCGCGCTGAGGATCAAGGGTCTGCATCCGATCGTCGCTGCCGACTATTCGCCGGCGCGGCGTGCACTGGCCGCAAAGCTGGGGGCCGATATCGTCGTCGATCCCAGGGTGACGCAGCCCTATGCGACCTGGGCCGAGCACGCGCAGATGTCGGAGGCCGAGAAGGCGGCGCGCCCGCCGTTGCAGGCCATGCTGCCGGCACTGAAGCCCGCAATCATCTTCGAATGTGTCGGCGTGCCCGGCCTGTTGCAGCAGGTGTTCGAGGGCGCCCCGCGTGATGCGCGCATCGTGGTGGTCGGCGTCTGCATGGAGACCGACAGGAGCGAACCCATGCTCGGCATCATGAAGGAGCTCAATGTCCAATATGTGCTCGGCTACACGCCGGATGAGTTCGCAGCGTCACTGCGCCTGATCGCGGAAGGGCAGGTGGATGCGGCGGCGATGGTCACCGCCGAGGTCGGTCTCGACGGCGTCGCAAAGGCGTTCGCTGATCTCGCCAATCCTGAGGCGCACACCAAGATCATCGTGCAGCCGTGGAAATAGGGAACGGCTGAAGCACGCCGCCATCGGGTTTCGCGGCGACGTCGGCATCGCTCATCTGGGCGATCACGGCCCGGCGGTCGACGATCGCCTGATGGAATTGCGCCAGCACGAGACCGAAGGCGGTGAGGTCGCCGTCTTCGATGGCGCCGTCCTCGTGACAGGCCAGCGTCTCGCGCAGGATGTCGTCGGCTGCGCTCTGCATCGCCGCGAGATCGTCGAGCGACGTCGCCTCCCGCACGCTCGAGATCGCGTTGAGCAGGCGGTCGCGATGCAGCGCGTTCTCGCTGCGCTCCTCGCGCCGCAGATAGTGCCGCAGCCACGCGGCCACCGAGCCGAAGCCCGAGAGCAGCAGCACCACGCCCCAGATGTAGTCGCTGTACTTGTCCATGAAGCTGCGCTCGTTGCCGTCGATATAGGCGGCAGCTCCCGGATGGGCCGGCAGCGCGGCGTCTTTGTCGGTGTCAGGCTTCTGGATGTGGCTGGCGCCGGGCAAGTCCTTCACGAGCGACTGACGGACCGTAAACAGCTCGCGGGTGAAGGCAGCGACCGTGTCCTCGGACAATGAAGCAGGCGCGACGATCAGATGATTGACGGCGATGGTGTCGATCTTGTCGTCCGGCCGCTGCGGCGTCGTGGAAAATGCGCTCGCGGGAATTTCTTCGGATTCGTAGAGCGGATGCCGCTCTGCGATGGCGTCGGAGACGTCGACGGACAGGAACTTGGGCTCGCCGCGCAGGCGTGCGGTGGTGGCGATCGTGCTTGCGATCGCCTTGTCGTCGAGTGCGCCCACCATCATGAAGGCGTCGAGCGTTGAGTCCTGGGCCATCTCGGAGATGCGGTCGATACCGAACTGTGCGATCGTGACCTTCTGCGGATTGACGCCTGACTCGGCGAGGATGACACGGAGCAGATTGAGATTGGCATCGCCAAGGCCGACGACACCGATGCGGCGCCCGGTGAGGGAGGCGATCTCCATGATCTTCGGCCTGGCGGCACCCTTGCGCGCCGCTGGCGCCCACAACACCACGAAATTCCGCCGGAGGATCGCCACCGAATTGGTGTCGGCCGGCATGGCGGAGTCGCCGCGAGCCACCGCAAGGTCGGCCTTGCCGGCGCCGAGCAGATTGAGGCTTTGCAGTGTGCCGTCGGTCTCGATCGGCACGGGTCGCACCGCGCCACCCCTGGCGTCGAACGCCTTCGCCACGGCCGCAATCAGCGCCTGGTCGTCACTGCCGGCTGGCCCGACCGCGATGCGTAGCGTCGCCGGCTGCCAGACCCAGTAGGCGAGGGCAAGAGCGACCGTGAGCACCGAGAGCACGCTTGCGAGCGCGAGCCACGGGCCAAAGCGATTGCGGCGGCGAGACGACGCGTCTCTCCTCACGCTCAGATCGCTCGGCACGGGCATCTCGCTTTCCTCATCGGCAAGCTCGCCCGACGGCAGGCGCGGCGGGTGCCGTCAGTATTTCGAAGGCACGTACATCTCCGGCGGAATCGGTCCGCGGTGGTAGTCGGGGTTGCGGACGCGCGGCGGCAGCACCACGGGCACGCGGGCGACCTCCTGGTACGGCATCTGGCTGAGCAGATGCGCGATGCAGTTGAGGCGGGCGCGCTTCTTGTCGACGGCGTCGACGATCCACCATGGCGAGTCCGGCAGATGCGTGTGCTCCAGCATCGTCTCCTTGGCCTTGGTGTACGCCTCCCAGCGGCTGCGCGCCTCGACATCCATCGGGCTCAGCTTCCACTGCTTCAGCGGATCCCTGATGCGCATGCTGAAGCGGAACTGCTGCTCGTCGTCAGTGATCGAGAACCAGTATTTGACCAGGATGATGCCGGAGCGGATCAGCATCCGTTCGAACTCCGGCACCGTCTTGAAAAATTCCTGGTATTGCTCCTCGGAGCAGAAGCCCATCACGCGCTCGACGCCGGCGCGGTTGTACCAACTGCGGTCGAACAGCACGATCTCGCCGCCGGCGGGCAAATGCGAGACGTAGCGCTGGAAGTACCATTGCGTGCGCTCGCGCTCGCTCGGGGCGGGGAGCGCGGCGACACGGCAGATGCGGGGATTGAGACGCTGGGTGATACGCTTGATGACGCCGCCCTTGCCGGCGGAGTCGCGGCCCTCGAACAGCACCACGACCTTCTTCTTCTCGCTCTGCACCCAGTCCTGGAGCTTGACCAGTTCGCCCTGGAGGCGGAGCAATTCCCGGAAATAGAGCCTGCGATCTACCGTCGGGCGGAGCGCGTCCGTCTCGTCCAGCAGCTCGTCGAGCCTGCTGTCATCGAGCTCCATCTCCAGTTCTTCGTCGAGATCGTCGGTCATTTCCCGGATGATGCGCTCGCGTTTGGCCATTTCAGGGGTGCGGTCGGATGCGGTCATGGGTCCTTCTTTCGGCAGGGTGCCTGTCGCCCGTGACCATCGGCGGGGTTTATTGCGCCCATGTGACACCGGTTCCGAAATAGCCCGGCGGAGCCGTCAGACCGGCAGGGCGATCGAATATTTGACCTGGCTCAGCGCAAAGCTCGACTCGATCGAGGCAATGCCGTCGAGCCGGGTCAGCTTGGTCTTCAGGAAGGTCTCGTAGGAGGCGAGGTCGGCCGCCACCACGCGCAGGAGATAGTCGCGGTTGCCGGTCATCAGATAGCACTCCAGCACCTCGTCCCATTTCGAGATCGCGCGCGCGAAACGATTCAGATCCTCCTCCTTCTGCCGCGCCAGCTTGATCGAGATGAAGACGCTGACATGCAGCCCCAGCGCCTTCTGGTCGACGGTCGCGATGTAGCGGCTGATGACGCCGCGCTCCTCCAGCAGCTTGACCCGGCGATGGCAGGGCGACACCGAGAGCCCGACCTTGTCGGCCAGCTCCTGCATGGTCAGCCGGCTGTCGTTCTGGAGCAAAGCAAGGATTTTCCGGTCGATGGCGTCGAGGTCTGGCATTGGGATGAAACCTGTCTGAAGTGCTGATCCATTGGTAAAGTATCCCAATATTTGAGGGCATGGCGCGAAAAATTGAGAAGTTTGGCGCCGCCCGCAGGCGTATCATCGTCGGACCTGTTTCCGGGAGCCATTGTGATGCCCGTTGATACCGCCCGTCTGGACACGTTGACCGCGCTGGCCCGCAAGGCGCTGTGGCTGTCGTCATGGACCATCCATCACGCCAACCACATCCGCGCCAACGCGGACGGGCTCAAGGTCGGGGGCCATCAGGCCTCGTCCGCCTCGCTCGCCACCATCATGTCGGCGCTGTATTTTAGCGTCCTGCGCCCTGAGGATCGCGTCGCGGTGAAGCCGCATGCGAGCCCGGTGTTCCACGCCATCCAGTATCTGTTCGGCCGGCAGACGCGCGAGAAGCTGGAGAACTTTCGCGGGTTCAAGGGCGCGCAGTCCTATCCCTCGCGCACCAAGGATGTCGACGACGTCGATTTCTCCACCGGCTCCGTCGGCCTCGGTGTCGCGCAGACGCTGTTTGCCTCGCTGGTGCAGGACTACGTCAAGGCGCATGGCTGGATGAAGGATCGCCGCGAAGGGCGGATGATTGCCCTCGTCGGCGATGCCGAGATGGACGAGGGCAACATTTTCGAGGCGCTCGCCGAAGGCTGGAAGCACGGTCTGCGCAACACCTGGTGGGTGGTCGACTACAACAGGCAGTCGCTCGACGCCGTCGTGCGCGAGGGGCTCTGGGAAAAGTTCGAGACCATGTTCCGCAATTTCGGCTGGGACGTGGTGATCGTGAAATATGGCCGCCTGATGCGCGAGGCCTTTGCCGAGCCCGGCGGCGAGGCGCTTAAAGCTTGGATCGACAATTGCCCGAACGCGCTCTACGCGGCGCTGTGCTTCCAGGGCGGCGCCGCCTTCCGCAAGCATCTGCACGACGAGATCGGCGACCAGGGCCCGATCACCAAGCTGATCGACAGGCGCAGCGACGAGGAGCTGCTGGCGCTGATGTCGAACCTCGGCGGCCACGACATGGCGAGCATGCTGGAGGCGTTCGAGTCGATCGATCACGATCGCCCGGTCTGCTTCATCGCCTACACCATCAAGGGCGTCGGCCTGCCGTTCCAGGGCCACAAGGACAACCACGCCGGCCTGATGACGGTCGCGCAGATGGAGAAATATCGCGAGAGCCAGAACATCCGTCCGGGCCACGAATGGGACAAGTACGAAGGCCTCGCGCAGAACGCCGCCGAGCTCGACGCCTTCCTCGCGCGCGTGCCGTTCAACCAGGATGGCCGCCGGCTTACCGCGCCTGTTATCGAGGTGCCCCAGCAGCTGGCGTTCAAGCCGTCGACCCAGATGTCGACCCAGCAGGGCTTTGGCCTCGTGCTGAACGAGATCGCGCGCGGCGACAGCGAACTCGCACAGCGCATCGTCACGACCTCGCCCGACGTCACGGTCTCGACCAATCTCGGTCCGTGGGTGAACCGGCGCGGCCTGTTCGCGCGCGGCGAGAAGGCGGATTTATTCCGCAGCGAGAAAATTCCCTCCACGTTCAATTGGGACTTCTCGCCCAAGGGGCAGCATCTCGAGCTCGGCATCGCGGAGATGAACCTGTTCATCATGCTCTCGGCGCTGGGCCTGTCGCACCAGATCAACGGCGAGCGGCTCTTGCCGGTCGGCACCCTCTACGATCCCTTCATCGAGCGCGGCCTCGATGCATTGAACTACGCCTGCTACCAGGATGCGCGCTTCATGGTGGCGGCGACGCCTTCGGGCATCACGCTGGCGCCTGAAGGCGGTGCGCACCAGTCGATCGCGACGCCGTTGATCGGCATGGCGCAGGACGGGCTCGCCTCGTTCGAGCCGGCTTTCGTCGACGAACTCGCCGTGATCATGGCTTGGGGCTTCAATCACATGCAGCGCGATCCGGGCGAGGGCGGCTCGGTCTATTTGCGGCTCTCGACGCGCAGCATCGAGCAGGCGCAGCGGATCATGACGCCGGAGCTTGCGCAGGGCATCACCGACGGCGCCTATTGGCTGCGCAAGCCGGGGCCCAATGCCGAACTCGTGATCGCCTATACCGGCGCGGTCGCGCCCGAAGCGATCGAGGCGACCGGCTTCATCGGCGAGAGCCGCCGCGACATCGGCCTGCTCGCGATCACCTCGGCGGATCGTCTGCATGCGGGTTGGACCGCTGCGCGGAAATTGCGGCGCGATCGGCGGGGTGTGCAGCATCTCAGCCACATCGAAAAGCTGCTCGCGCCGCTGCCGCGCGACTGCGGCATCGTGACCGTGATCGACGGCCATCCCTCCGCGCTCGGCTGGCTCGGCAGCGTTCGCGGCCATCGCGTCGAGGCGCTCGGCGTCGAGCAGTTCGGCCAGACCGGCACCATCGCGGACCTCTACCGCCATTACGGCATCGATGCGAACGCCATCATCGATGCGGCGGAAAGCCTCACCACCGGCGCACCGGTGCTGCATCGGAAGATGGCGGTGTAGTTGAGGTAACTGCCCTGTCATTCCGGGGCGACGCGTAGCGTCGAGCCCGGAATCCATACTCCCGATCGTGGTTATGGATTCCGGGCCCGCGCCAAGTGGCGCGTCCCGGATTGACACCTGAGGGAGCCTTGCCTCGTTCCCGCCATCGGCTCATATATCCTCCGTCCGCCGCAACGCTGGCCCCGCATATGGCGGGTTCAATTGCCGGCGCTTTCGTGCAAGGATGCCTGCCGAAACGCCCCCTCCAAGCCCCCAAGAAGAGGTTTACGATGGTCAATCGCATGCAATTCTACATCGACGGCGCCTGGGTCGATCCCGCCGTCAAGAAGTCCACCGCCGTGGTCAATCCCGCGACGGAAGAGGCGATGTACGAGGTTGCGCTGGGCTCCAAGGCTGACGTCGACAAGGCCGTCACTGCTGCCAAGCGCGCCTTTGCAACTTTCTCCCAGACCAGCCGCGAGGAGCGCGTCGCGCTGCTCACGAAAGTCATCGAGGTCTACAAGGGCCGGCTCAAGGAGATCGGCGCCGCCGTCTCCGACGAGATGGGCGCGCCGCTGCCGATGGCGGAGAAGCTCCAGGCCGGCGCCGGCCTCGGCCACCTCATGACCACGCTCGACGTGCTCAAGAACTATCATTTCGAGGAACCGGTCGGCACCGCCATGGTGCTGCGCGAGCCGGTCGGCGTGGTCGGCATGATCACGCCCTGGAACTGGCCGCTCAACCAGATCGCCTGCAAGGTCGCGCCTGCGCTCGCCGCCGGCTGCACCATGATCCTGAAGCCGTCGGAGTTCACCCCGACCTCGGCTTTGATCTTCGCGGAAATCCTCCACGAAGCGGGTGTGCCGAAGGGCGTGTTCAACCTCGTCAACGGCCTCGGCCCCGAGGTCGGCGCCGCCATGAGCGAGCATCCTGATATCGACATGATCTCGTTCACCGGCTCGACCCGCGCCGGCATCGACGTGGCCAAGCGCGCCGCGCCGACCGTGAAGCGCGTCAGCCAGGAGCTCGGCGGCAAGTCGCCGAACGTCATCCTCGAAGGTGCCGACCTGACCAAGGCGGTGACCGGCGGCGTGATGCACATGTTCAACAACTCCGGCCAGTCCTGCAACGCACCCTCGCGCATGATCGTGCCGCTGTCGAAGATGAAGGAAGTCGCTGCGATCGCGAAGGCTGTCGCCGACAAGACCAAGGCCGGTGATCCCCGCGCTGAAGGCACTACCATTGGTCCGGTCGTCAACCGCGGCCAGTGGGACAAGATCCAGGGCCTCATCAAGAAGGGCATCGACGAGGGCGCAACGCTCGTCGCCGGCGGCCCGGGCCTGCCTGAGGGCGTCAACAAGGGCTTCTACGTCCGTCCGACCATCTTCGCCGACGTCACTCCCGACATGACGATCGCCCGTGAAGAGATCTTCGGACCGGTGCTGACCATCATCGGCGCCAAGGACGAGTCTGAGGCCGTGCACATCGCCAACGACACGCCGTATGGCCTTGCCGGCTACGTCTCGGGCGCCTCGGTGGAGGACGCCAAGCGCGTCGGCCGGCAGATCCGCGCCGGCAACGTCAACCTCCAGGGCGTGCCCAACGACCGCTCCGCGCCGTTCGGCGGCTACAAGCAGTCGGGCAACGGCCGCGAGTGGGGCAAGTACGGCCTCGAGGACTTCCTCGAAGTGAAGGCCGTTGCGGGCTTCAACGCGGCGTAAGTTTTTTCGCCTGAACGAACAAAGCGCCGGAGCGGGAGACCGCTCCGGCGTTTTTCGTTTTGTCGACGTGTCTGCAACGCGGGAATTCGTAGGCTGGGCAAAGGAGCGTAGCGACGTGCCCACCATTCCGCGACGAACAAGAAGCGGTGGGCACGCTTTCGCTTTGCCCACCCTACGAGACCGTCTCTGCGTAACGCCTATCCCCCGACCGCGCCTTGCGTGTTCACATACAGCGCGTAGATCGACTGGCTTGCCGCCATGAACAGGCGATTGCGCTTGACGCCGCCGAAGCAGAGATTGGCGCAGCGCTCAGGCAGCGCGATGCGGCCGATCATGACGCCGTCGGGCGCGAATACGACGACGCCGTCGAGCTCGGGATCGCCCATGCCCCAGCCGCACCAGAGATTGCCGTCGATGTCGCAGCGCATGCCGTCCGGTGTGCCCGGGCCGGCATCGATGTGGACGCGCTTGTTGGAGATCGTGGTGCCGTCAAGCGAGACGTCATAGGCGAGGATCTTTCGGTTCGGCACGCCGCGCGATTCCACGACATACAGAATCGTCTCGTCGGGCGAGAAGCACAGCCCGTTGGGGCCGAGCACGCCTTCGGCGACGATGGTCGCCTTGCCCGTTGCAGGATCGAGCCGATAGACGTTCGGCTCGATCTCGGGCTCGGCCTTGTAACCCTCGTAATTGCCGAGCAGGCCGAAGGTCGGATCGGTGAACCAGATCGATCCGTCGGACTTCACCACGACGTCGTTCGGCGAGTTCAGCGGCTTGCCGCCGAACGAATCCATCAGCACGGTGATGCTGCCGTCATATTCGGTGCGCACCACGCGGCGGCCGCCATGCTCGCAGGTGACGAGCCGGCCCTGACGATCCCTGGTGTTGCCGTTGGCGAAATTCGAGGGCTTTCGGAAGACCGAGACGGTTCCGGTCTCCTCCTCCCATTTGATGATGCGCTGGTTCGGGATGTCGCTGCACAGGAGATAGCGGCCGTCGCCGAACCACACGGGCCCCTCGGCCCAGCGCAGGCCGGTCGCCAGCCGCTCCACCGCCGACAGCTTCAGCCAGTATTTTTCGAAGCGGGGGTCCAGTGCTTTTATCGCCGGATCGGGGTAATAGGTCGCCGGCCGCCAGCCTTGAGTGTGGGACGATGCATCGTTCATGTGCAGGTCTCTTTGTTGCGTTCCCTCTGTCCAAGTCTGCTAGCATCAGTTATCTACGGCCGCAAATCGGTCACCACAGGCGAGGGAAGACATGCCGCGTATTTTGATGACGGGAGCTTCGGGCGGAATCGGCACGAGCCTGCGAAAGCTGCTGCCGCCGATCTATCCGGATCTCCTGCTCTCCGACATCAAGCCGCCAGCCGATCTCGGCGCGAACGAACAATTCAAGGCGGCGGATCTCGCCGATCTCGCGCAGTGCGAGGCGATCTGCGAGGGCGTCGACGGCATCATCCATTTCGGCGGCTATTCGGTCGAAGGCACCTGGGACCAAATCCTCCAGGCCAACATCATCGGCGGCTACAATCTGTTCGAGGCCGCCTACCGCAAGGGCGTCAAGCGCGTGGTGTTCGCCTCGTCCAACCACGCCGTCGGCTTCTATCCCCGCCACCACAACATCGGGACCGACGTCACCCCGCGCCCCGACGGCCGTTATGGCGTCAGCAAGGTGTTCGGCGAGGCCGTCGGCGCGCTCTACGCCGACAAGCATGGCCTGAAGGTGACCTGCCTGCGCATCGGCAATTTCGGCGACATGCCGCTCGACCAGCGCCGGCTCTCGATCTGGCTGAAGCCCGACGACCTCGTGCAGCTCTGCCGCATCGGGCTCGAACATCCCGACATCCATTTCGAGGTCTTCTACGGCGCCTCCCTCAACGAGCGCGCCTGGTGGGACAACCACCGCGCCTACGAATTCGGCTATCGCCCGACGGGGCGCGCCGAGGATTTCCGCGAGCACGCGATGGCCGAGCAGGCCAAGCTGAAGCCGGATCCGGTCGGCGACCACTACCAGGGCGGCGCGTTCTGCAGCAATGAGTTCGACGGCGATGCGAGCCGCATCATTGATTGGAGTAAGCGCTGAAATGCCATGCCCCCTCTCTACAGTCATGAGGTGAGGGGGCCTCTCCGCGGCACTCGCGCCGGCATGCAGCCTAGTCCATGCCTTCATCGGGAATGTTCAAGACGGTGCCACAAGCTTTGCAATGCACCGCGTCGACATCGTGGCGCTGCAGGGCGCAAACCGGACAGGGGAAGCGTACCTTGGAGGGCGCGAGCAGTGCCTTGGCGAGATTCAGGAAAAGGGTCACGCCAAAGATCATGATGACGACGGTGATCAGGCGGCCGACGGTCCCGGGCAAGGTGATGTCGCCGAAGCCGGTCGTGGTCAGTGCGGTGACCGTGAAGTAGAGCGCGTCGGCATAGTTGGCGATCTGATGATTGTGAGACTTCTGCGTCTCGTAGACGATCCCGGTCATCACGAAAATAAACACGCCGAGGTTCACGACGGCAAAAACAACTTCCTCGTTTCGCCGGAAGAAGGGGCTGTCGACCCGGAGGCGCGCTACCATCTGGTAGTCGCGCAGCAGCCGCAATGTTCGAAATGCGCGCAAGAAGCCGCCGGCCTCTCCGGCGAGCGGCGCAAGGAACGAGATGATGACGACGATGTCGGTCCAGGTCGAAAGCCGCGCCAGGTCGTGCAGCGGCTGACGGCTGATGATCATCCGTGCGGCGAAGTCCGCAAGGATCAGGACGCCGAACACGACATCGAGCGACTCGACGGCCCTGTTGCGAGGCAGGAACGAGGTCGCGATGATGAACAGAACCGTGACGACGTCCAGCGCAAGCAGGGCGTATCGGAATTTTATGCAGCCGAACGTGTCGCCTTCGTAAAGTTGCCGGATCCTGCCCTTCAGGGCCTCAAATGGGACGGCGACGACGTCGAGCGGCCCATGTCCCTTCGTACTGTTGCGATAAAATGCCATGGTCAGCGACCGCCGCGCCTATCTCGGTAGCCTACGCTTCCGAAGGATCGAGCATTTCGCCAATCTTGTTGACGGCGACATTGATCGACATGCCCAAATAGTCGCCGGGATCGCCGAACCACGAGCCAGTCAGCGGCACGGCCTGGCCCGGATGCCGCGCAATGGCCACCGGAATGAGGTCGAATCCGGCGCTCAGACTGTTGGTTGGATCGTAATCCAGCCAGCCGGCACCGGGCAGGAATACCTGCACCCATGCGTGGGTCGCGCCGGAGCCGGTCATGCCCACGGCACCGCCATCGAGCGCCGCATCATAGAGATAACCGCTGACGAAGCGAGCGGCGAAGCCGAGCCGGCGCAACGTCTCGATCATCAGCCAGGCGAAGTCCCGGCAAGTGCCCGATTTCGTGCGCAGCGTTTCGCCGGGTGACTGTGTGCCTTCGGCATCTCTGCCGCGATAGTTGAAGTCGCTGCGAAACTTGCCGAGCATTCGGCGCAGCACGTCGGCGGTCCGATCCTGATCGCCGGCAACGAAGCTCTTGGTCCACGCCGCATGGCTGCCGTCTGCATCGTCGGCATGCGGGCGCAGGTAACCGGCAAGGTCGGTCCATTCGTCCGGGGTGTACTGCACGGGGACCTCCTCGGCCCGGGGCTCCAGCGGAAATGTCTCCAGACCCTTGATGCCGAAATAGACGCCACGAACCCTAAACGTGAATGTCAGCTCGCTGCCGGGTTCGCTGAAGTCCATCACCGTGACGGCATTGGAGCGGGAGTCGGTGACCCAATGCACCTTTGACGGCAGGCTGGTAGCAGCGGACCAGCGAAGCAGCCGGGTCGCGGCGCCGCGCCGCGGCAGGAACATCGCCCGGTGCGTGCCGAACGTCACCGGCTTTGCATAGCGGTAGGTCGTGGTGTGCGTGATCTCGCCAATGATCGCCATGCATTGATCCGCTTCGCGTTGCGGAGCGCATTGAGCGCCTTCCCGCGCAAGAGAGAGCAGGCGCCAGCTTTCGGCCCGGCCGCTTCCACCCATTGATCTAGATCAACGTCGTTCCCGGGATCGTCTGGCCCATCAAGCGATCACGCATTCCTTCAGACGTTGATGTGCAAACCGACCGAATGGAGCGATGGACATGGGTATCCTTTGGACGATCATCATTGGATTTATCGTCGGCGTGGTCGCGAAATTCATCATGCCCGGTGACAAGTCCGAGCCCACGGGGTTCATCCTGACGACGGTCTTGGGAATCGTCGGCGCGTTCGTCGCGACCTGGCTCGGTCAAGCCGTGGGCTGGTATCATTTCGGAGAGGCCGCCGGCTTCATCGGCAGCGTGGTCGGAGCCATCATCCTCCTCTTCCTGTACGGCCTTGTCATGGGTCGTCAGGGGCGCGCTTGAAAATCACGCTATCAGCCGTCGCGATGCTCGCGATGATCGTCTCAGAGCCTGCGCGAGCCGGAGCGCTCAGCGACGCCGAGGCGACGTTCCTCGACCAGCTCGTCACCGCATCCGTGGTGCTGGAGCAGCGATGCGACGGTTACGAGGTCGATGGCGCCGGCGGCGTTCAGCTCGGCGCGCGGCTTCTCGGCAGCCCTGAGGCGGCGATGGCCATGATCGACGCCTATGCTGCGGCCATCAAGGCCCGCGACGGCGAGACCTACGATCCCGGTAAATTCCGCCCCGAGGTGTCCGACGCGGCCGGCAAAACGTTCAGGCGCGTCCGGGCGGACTTGATCAAGAACCCGAAAGGAGCCTGCGCCGACTACGGCGATGCCAGCGTGGATCGTGGCCTGCTGAGGCGATACTAAACGGGAACAAGCTCTGATTGAGAATGGCCTGTCACTCGCGCTATGCTATCGTCTGCTCCGGGACGTGCATTTCCCGTCCCAGGCAACAAGAACAGGGAGGATGGCTATGAAGACGTTAGCGATGTCAGCGTTGATCCTTGCTACCTTGTCGGTCGCGCCGGTGAGCGCCGCACCGATCGGCTCCGCGGCTCACCTGAACCCAAACCAAGGTCCCGGATGCTCGCTCTCCGGCGCCGCGGTTGCGAATTGCAAGAACGTCCTCAACTTCAAGTCTTACTACGAGTGCCGCAGTAACCGCATGGAGCGAGGTTGGACTGGCGTTGAGAGCGGCTACTACTGCCGGGCTCTCGACCTCAAATAAGAGCGCGGGTCAGTTCAGAATTTTGGGAGGCCGCCTGCGTTGGCGGCCTCTTCTACCGCGATGAGTGTCAGGCACGCATCCCGATCGCCGGACGAAATGGCGGACCGTCCCAAGGCTGCGGTGCGGCGGCATAGCGGTCGAAGCGCATTGTGTGGCTGGCGAGCCCCTGGCTCATCACGCGGAGGCTGTTCGCATAGCCGAACATCGCTATGAGCGGTACCGTCGCATCGATCGCGACCGTGTCTTCGTCGACGACCCTGGAGTGGGCGGTCCCACGCCGCGATGTCAGGTCGTCAACGATCGATTGCGCGAACGGCGTCGGTGTCACCACTTCGACCTTCATGATCGGCTCAAGCAAGACCGATTCCGCCGTTTGCAGCGCCCTGCGGAACGCGGCATTAGCCGCGATCTCGAAGGCGAGCGGTGAAGAATCGACGTCGTGATACTTGCCGTCGATCAGCTGGACCCTGACGTTCACCACCGGAAAGCCCGCAATCACGCCGCAGGCCAGTACGCTTTCGAGCCCTTTCTCGATCCCGGGCATATATTTGTTCGGTAGCGCATCCACACCAATGTTGCGTTCAAGCTGGTATCCCTCGCCAAGCTCATTCGGCTCGATGGCAAGCTTGACGGCGGCAAACTCCCCCTTAGGCCCGTAGATCTTTTTGTGAGTGTATTCCGCTTCCGCACGTTTGGTCGGATGCTCAAGAAATGCCACCTGCAGGGCACCAATATTGACGGCTATTCCAGAGGTCCGGTTGAGGGCGTCGATCGCGCTCTCGATGTGGTTTTCGTTCGTTCCCTTCAGGATGATCTGAGCGGAGTCTTGATCAACCGACACGGCGAGCGCTCCGTCCTTGGCGGTGAGCTTCAAGAGCGCAGCAACGAGCTTCTCATGATCGGCCCTGGACTTCGCTTCGATGGCGACGTCAACAAGCAGGGGTGGCGTGCTCACATCATGCGGCATTGTAAGACCTGTAGCGTTGCCTTGGTCTAGCGTCAGCTCTCCTCACCCGCAATCCGCGCCAGATAATCCGACTTGCTGAACTGCATGTGATCCACGCACAGCTGCGCCAGCGCCCAGCTGTCGCGGCCCTTCAACAGCTCGATCATCAGCTCGTGCTGGCGCCGCGATTGCGCCAACCCCTCGCGGTCGGCGAGGTTCTTGGCGCGCATCGGCAGCGTCAGGTTCATGTAGTCCTGGAGCGAGCGCACCAGATAGGGATTGCCGCAGGCCGAGAACAGCGCGAGGTGGAAGGCGTCGTTGGCCTCGTGAATGCCGCGCAAATCCTGCACATCTGCCTTCGCGCAATATTGCCGCTGCAGCCCAGTCAGCTCGTCGATCAGGTCTTGCGGCGCGGGCAGGGGGATCATCAGCGCGGCCTGCCGCGTCAGCATCTCGCGGACCTCGTAGATCTGCCGGACTTCCTCGGCCGAGTAGAACCGCACGGTGGCGCCGACGTTCTTCTCGCGGCGGACGATGCCGCGGCGCTCGGCATCGACCAAGGCCTGCCGCACGAAGTGCCGGGAGGTGCCGTAGCGCGACATCAGCGCGTCTTCGGTGAGGCGCGCGCCCGGCGGCAGGCGGCCGAAGATGATGTCCTCTTCCAGCCGCGCGACGACATCGTCCGGATCGTCGCGCCGGACCAGCATGGCGTCTGCGGTGCGGATGTCGGACATGCCCTCAGCCTCCGGCTCATGCCGGTCCGCCTTGTGGAGCAGGGAGAACCCGGATTGTCAATAATTTGTGTCGGATGGCGGTGTCTGGGGCAGAAAGCGCGACGATCTGGCCCAATCTTATTGACAATCAGGGGGCAGGCTGTAGCACAATGGCAAGCGAGAAGGAGCGGTATGATGACGAGTGGTTTGCGCAAAGGGCTGACGAGCTATGGCGATGCCGGCTTCTCGCTGTTCCTGCGCAAGGCGTTCATCAAGGCCATGGGCTATTCCGACGACGCGCTGGAGCGCCCGATCGTCGGCATCACCAACACCTATAGCGACTACAATCCCTGCCACGGCAACGTCCCGCAGATCATCGAGGCCGCCAAGCGCGGCGTGATGCTGTCGGGCGCGATGCCGTTCGTGTTTCCGACCATCTCGATCGCCGAGAGCTTTGCGCATCCGACCTCGATGTATCTGCGCAACCTGATGGCGATGGACACCGAGGAGATGATCCGCGCGCAGCCGATGGATTCGGTGATCGTGATCGGCGGCTGCGACAAGACCCTTCCCGCGCAGGTCATGGCCGCAATCAGCGCCGACCTGCCGACGGTGGTCATTCCCGTCGGTCCCATGGTGGTCGGCCATCACAAGGGCGAGGTGCTCGGCGCCTGCACCGATTGCCGCCGTCTCTGGGGCAAATATCGCGCCGGCGAAATCGACGATGTCGAGATCGAAGCGGTCAATGGCCGCCTCGCGCCGTCGGTCGGCACCTGCATGGTGATGGGCACGGCCTCGACCATGGCCTGCATGATCGAAGCCATGGGCCTGTCGCTGCCGATGAGCGCGACGATTCCCGCGCCGCACGCCGAACGCTTTCGCCTGGCCGAAGCGAGCGGCAGGGTTGCCGCCGAGATGGCCAAGACCAAGGGGCCGAAGCCGAGCGAATTGCTGACGCCGGCGTCTTTCAAGAATGCGCAGGTCGTGCTCCAGGCGATCGGCGGCTCGACCAACGGCCTGATCCATTTGACGGCAATGGCGCACCGCTCGCCCCACCGCCTCGATCTCGAGGTGTTCGACCAGATTGGCCGCGAAGTGCCGGTGCTGGTCGACCTCAAGCCGTCGGGCGAACACTACATGGAGCATTTCCACCACGCCGGTGGCGTGCCGAAATTGCTGGCGCAGCTCGGCGATCTCGTCGATCTCGACGCGAAGACCATCAGCGGCCAGACGCTGCGCGATGTCGTCGCGAATGCGGAGGACGTGCCGGGCCAGGATGCGATCCGTCCGCGCGACAATCCGATCAAGAAGGAAGGCGGCCTTGCCGTCCTGCACGGCAACCTCGCCCCGCGCGGTGCCGTCATCAAGCAGTCGGCCGCGAGCCCCAAGCTGTTGCAGCACACCGGGCGTGCGGTGGTGTTCGAATCCGTCGAGGACATGACCTTGCGGGTCGACCATCCCGATCTCGACGTGAACTCCGACGACGTGCTGGTGCTGCGCAACGCCGGCCCTAAGGGCGCGCCCGGCATGCCCGAGGCGGGTTATCTGCCGATCCCGAAGAAGCTCGCGCGCGGCGGCACCAAGGATATGGTGCGCATTTCGGATGCGCGCATGAGCGGCACCGCGTTCGGCACCATCGTGCTTCACATCACGCCGGAATCCGCTGTCGGCGGACCGCTCGCGCTGGTAAAGAACGGCGACATGATCCGGCTGGATGTTGCCAAGCGCAGCATCGAGCTGCTGGTCGATGCCGCCGAGCTGGAGCGTCGGCGCGCCGCATTGAAGCCGGCCGCAGCACCCGATGAGGCGCGGCGCGGCTACGCCTGGCTGTTCAACGAGACCATCATGCAGGCCGACGAGGGCTGCGACTTCGATTTCATGCAGAGGACTGGGAAGCAGACTGAGAAGGGGTGACGAACCACCCGAACGAGCGCTCAGACCGCACAAGCGGCGGGCGATAAAACAGGGGGAAACGATGATTGCACGATCCATGCGTGGGTTGGTGGCCATGGCCGCCGTACTTTTCGTCACCGGGGCCGGGGCACAGGAGGTGAAGCATTATCGCTTTGCCTACGATCAGCCGCGCAACACCGGCTATTCCATCGCGGGCGACCTCTTTGCCGACAAGCTCAAGGAATTGAGCAAGGGCACCATGATCATCGACCAGTATCCGGGTGCGCAGCTCGGGCAGGAGCCGCAAGTGCTCCAGCTCGTGAAGGCCGGCGACATCGAATTCGCCATCATCTCCTCGGCCAACACCGCGACGATCTCGCCGCAGGCCGGCGTGATGTCGCTGCACTTCCTGTTCCGCGACGAGAACCATGTGGTCAAGGGGCTGGCCGATCCCCGCGTGTTCGAAGCCCTCAAGACCATGATCGACGAGACCACGCAGGGCCTGCACGTGATCGCGACGGGCTCGCAGGGTGTACGCCACATGTACTCCAAGAAGGAGATCCACAATGTCGGCGACATCAAGGGGCTGAAGATCCGCGTCCAGGCGACCGCGACAGAGGACATGATGTTCCCGGCCTACGGCGCCCAGACCGTGCATATGCCGTTCGGCAGCGTCTACACCAGCTTGCAAACCGGCGTCGTCGACGTCGCCGAGAACAGCATCAACGTCTACCTCGTCAACAAGCACTACGAGGTCGCCCCGGTCCTCAACATCACCGAGCACGAGGCCAACAACGCGCTGGTGTTCGTCTCCGACAAGCTCTGGCAGAGCCTGTCGGCGGAGCAGAAGGGGTGGGTGCAGGCGGCGGCCAACGAGGTCAGCACGAAAGAGCCGCAGAAGGCGTTTGACCTCGAGCGCACCGCGGCCGACAAGCTGAAGAAGATGGGCGTGAAGATCGTCGACAACGTCGACAAGAAGAGCTTCACGGTGATCGCCGATCCCTATCTCGACAAGCTCGCCAAGGAGCTCGGCCCGCATGCCGAGAAGATCAAGAATTTGATCCGGTCGGTGAACTAGCCCGCCTGTGGCCATCCTTCGAGACGCCCGCCTATGGCGGGCCCTCAGGATGAGGTCGTGCTTTCCGGCGAGATTTTAGACCCTCATGGTGAGGAGCCCGCCAAAGCGGGCGTCTCGAACCATGCAGGCCGAGCACGTTCGGCAGCTTCCCAGCTGTCACATGCGATAGCTCCGGGACGAAGGGGAAATTGAATGGCCGTCGCCGACAAACTGCTCGTTCAACGCCAGCGTCACCTCAAGTGGCGCTGGCTCGACTGGCTCGAGCTTGCGCTGATGATCCTTTGCGGCGTGCTCTGCTTCGGCTTCTCGCTGTCGGTCACCGCCGACATCGTCACACGCACCATCGGCCACCCCTGGCTGTGGCTCCAGGAAGTCACCTCGACGCTGTTCATCTATGCGATCTTCGTCGGGACCGCGGTCGCGACCCGACGCAACGATCACCTCTATCTCACCGCGATCTCCGAAGCGATGCACGGCACGGCGCGGCTGATCGTCGAAGTGATCATTCGTCTCGTCGTGCTCGGCGTCGCCTTCTGCCTGATTTGGTACGGCTATCAGAACTATCTTCGCGGCTTCGGCAGCTTTCGCTTGCCGTCGGGCACCCCGATCGCCTCGCTCTATGCGATCATCCCGCTGTCTGGCGTGCTGATCGGCCTGTTCACCATCGAGCAGCTCGTCAACGGCTTGCGCAACGGCTTTGACCATCACGAGCCGCCCGAAGAGGACGGAGCGCCCGTCATCACGGACGTGCAGATGAGGGCGCAGCCGTGAGCGCACCTGTTGTCCTGGCGTTGATGTCGATCTGCTTCCTGTCGTTCGGCTATCTCGGCGTGCCCGTGCCGTTCTCGCTGATGGCCGGCGTCTTCATCGGTGCGATCCTGTCGGATGTCTCGCTGGCCGCGATCATCCAGAAGATATTTGACGGCGTGGACTCCGAGGCGTTGCTGGCGATCCCGTTCTTTCTGCTGGTCGGCGAGCTCATGAGCTCGGCCAACGTGGTGGTACGAATAGCCAACCTGTCAGTATCGCTGGTCGGGCACATCAGGGGCGGGCTGTCGCAGGTCGTCGTCGTCTTCAGCATGTTCTTCTCGGAAATGTCGGGCTCGACCACCGCCGACGTCGCCGTGATGAGCCGTGCGCTGGGCGGCCCGATGAAGCGCGAGGGCTACGAGCCCGCCTTCATCGCCGCGATCATCGCGTCTGCCTCGACCATCGCGGCGCTGGTGCCGCCGAGCATCACGGCGGTGGTCTATGGCGCCGTCGGCAACGTCTCGATCGCCGGCCTGTTCATGGCGGGCGTGGTGCCTGGGCTGATGATCGGCTTCGGGTTGATGATCTATTGCTACTTCTTCGGCCCTTCCGGCCTGCGCAAGCCGCGCGCGCCGCTGCGGCAGGTGGTGTTCGCCGCGGGTGACGCCGCCCTGCCGCTGATGATCCCTGTCATTTTGCTCGGCGGCATCCTCACCGGCTGGTTCACGCCGACGGAAGCCGGCGTCGTTGCGGTGGTCTGGATTGTCGTCGTCGTGATCCCCGCGCTGAACCGCGGGCATATCAAAAAGATCCCATACGATTTCTGCCTTGCAGGCCTGATCTTCTCGCTGCCGCTGATCACCATCGGCGCCGCCAATGCCTTCGGCTGGATGCTCGCTTACTTACGCGGTGCGAGTTACATCGCCGACATGATCACCTCGATTGCCGGCAACGATCCGCATCTGATCATGCTGCTGATGGTGCTGCTCTTCACCGTGGTCGGTGACTTCATCGAGCCGGTGCCGACCATCATCATCTTCATGCCGCTGGTCAACGCGCTGACCGAGGCCGGCGACATCAACGCCGTGCATATGGGCGTGGTGCTGATCGCCACGCTCGCCTTTGGCCTGATCACGCCGCCATACGGCCTGGTGCTGCTGATGGCCTCGAAATTCGTCGGCATCAGTTTTGCCAAGGCCTTACGCGCCGCCTTGCCGATCTATGTGGTGTTCCTGGCCACGATCGCGTTCGCGATCTATTTCCCGAGCGTGGTGCTGTGGCTGCCGCAGAAAGTGCTGCCGGAATCGGTCGGCTGCTTCAAGTCGCCGGCGGGGACAGGCTACATCTGTCCTAAGTGACGAGCTGCTCGACGCGCCATTGCTCGCCTTCACGGAGGTAGCGAAACGGCGTGCCGTGGCTGTTCTTGAAATAGCTGCCGGCGAGCGATTTCGCCATTCCCTGCATCACCGCGTCGTGGCAGACGAACAGGAAGTCGTCGTCAGGATGACGGTCGAGCCATGCGGATACGCAAGCCAGCGACCGATCGGTCATGGCGTCCCAGTTTTCGCCGTCGGCGGGCAGGATCGAGACGAGGCCCGTCGCTGAGTTGACGCCGTGCTTGATCATGAGGTCGCGGACAGGGAGGCCCTCAAAGCTTCCGAAATCGAACTCGATGATGCCGTCGTCGATCGAGAGCGGCGCCGAAATGGCGTCCGCGATGATCTTGGCCGTTCGCGCCGCGCGCACCAGCGGGCTCGCGACGATGCGGCTGATGCCGGTACCGCGCAACATGTCCGCGGCCTCGTGCGCCTGCGCAAGGCCGTCCGCGTTCAGCGGGTTGTCGGTTCGTCCCTGAAACAGCCCCTGCCTGTTCCAGTCGGTCGCGCCGTGGCGCAGGCCGCAGAACGAGCGCGCCGGTGCCGGCGCGCTCACTTGCCTTTGCTCGTGAATTTTTTCACGGCGACGCGGAAATCCTCCGTGTTCATCGCCATGATGATCTTCTGCTCCTCGGCATCGAGCTGCTGCTTCACCGGTGTGGTCCCGGCCTGGTAGACCAGCGACTTGGTGCCGGCGATCGCCGCCGGCGGATTCTGCGCCAGGCGCTCGGCGAGTTTTCGCGTGGCCGCCTTCAGCTCCGCGGCGGGGACGACCTTCGCAACCAGGCCCCATTCATAGGCCTGCTGCGCGGTAAAACTGTCCTCCGACAGGAAGATCTGGAGCGCACGTCGCGATCCGACCGTACCGACGATCCCGACCGTCGAGCCGCCGTCCGGCGACACCCCGATCTTGGCATAGGCCGGCGTGAACTTGGCATCCTCCGCGGCGATGCAGAGATCGGTGACGAAGGCGAGGCCCATGCCGGCGCCGGCTGCCGAGCCGTGCACGCTGGACAGCGAGATCTTCGGCATGCGCCGGATGATCTCGATGAAGGCATGATAATGCTTCAGCAGCTCGCCGACGACCGGCGTGACCGTGCCGGTTTCGGCCGCAGCGCCGATCGTCTGCAGATCGCCGCCGGCTGAGAAGGCGCGGCCTTCTCCTTCGAGCACGACGACCCTGATGTCGTCGGCGCCTTCGAGATAGGCCGCGAGCTGTTCGAGCTTCTGCGCAATTGCAAGGTTGATCGAGTTGAACGCGGCGGGGCGGTTGAGCGTGATGGTTGCGATCGGGCCGTCGATCCGCAGCAGGGCGGGATCGTCGGGTTTTGAGACGGGAGCTGGCATCTGGAATATCCCCGGCATGAGGTCGTTGCTGCAACTAAATCGCAGAAGGTCGGGGGGGACAATCCCCGCATGCCGCTCTTGCGCAGGACGGAATGATGGGCTCAAATGGGGCCGCCTTCGTTTAGGAACGGACACGAGCGCCGGCTCCTCCTGGGCAAGCCAAGCCAATATCAGCGAGAGAGGAGACGACATGGGTGACGCTCGTGTCTCCGGAAATGGGCTGTTCCAATGACGGGTGGTCCGGTGATCATTGTCGGTGCCGGCCATGGCGGCTACCAGGTCGCGGCATCCCTGCGTCAGGCGGGCTTTTCCGACCGCGTCTGCCTGATCAACGACGAGGCGCATCTGCCCTATCAGCGGCCGCCGCTGTCCAAGGCCTATATCAAGGGCTCGGCCGGGCCGGAGAGCCTGATGTTCCGGCCGGAGAAATTCTACCAGGATCAGAAGATCGAGCTGATTGGGGGCCGCGCGGTGTCGATCGATCGCGCCGGCCACAAGGTGCATCTCGCATCCGGCGAGACGCTGCCTTACGGCCACCTCGTGCTGGCCACGGGCGCGCGCAACCGGCTGCTTGATTTGCCGAATGCGAATTTGCCCGACGTGAAATATCTGCGCATCCTCGACGACAGCGAGGCGCTGCGACAGATCATGCCGTCGAAGTCGCGTGTCGTGGTGATCGGCGCCGGCTTCATCGGCCTCGAATTCGCGGCCACCGCGCGGATCAAGGGCCTCGAGGTGGACGTGCTCGAACTCGCCCCGCGCGTGATGGCGCGCGCGGTGACGGCGGAGGTCTCGGAGTATTTTCAGGCGCGGCATCGCGAGGCCGGCATCCGCATTCACCTCGGTGTGCAGGCAACCTCGATCGAGGCTGAGGGCGGCAAGGTCACCGGCGTTTCCTTGAGCGACGGAAGGCATCTGCCGGCCGACCTCGTCGTGGTCGGTGTCGGCGTGCTGCCGAACATCGAGCTTGCGGCGGAGGCGGGGCTTGCCGTCGCCGCCGGCATCATCGTCGACGAATATCTCTCGACGTCCGATCCTGACATCTCCGCGATCGGCGACTGCGCGCTGTTCGCCAGTCCGCGCTTCGGCGGATCGCAGCGGCTGGAATCGGTGCAGAACGCCACCGATCACGCCCGCTGCCTCGCGGCGCGGCTGACCGGCGACCGCAAGGCCTACGACGGTCACCCCTGGTTCTGGAGCGACCAGGGCGACGACAAGCTCCAGATGGCGGGGCTGACCACCGGCTATGACCGCGTCGTGCTGCGCGGCGATCCCGCGAAGAAAGCGTTCTCGGCGTTCTGCTACAAGGGCGACAGACTGCTCGGCATCGAGTCGGTCAACCGTGCCGGCGACCACATGTTCGGTCGCCGCCTGTTCGGATTGGAGCGCTCGATCACGCCAGAGCAGGCCGCGGACGAAGGCTTCGACCTGAAGAGTGCGCTGGCCTGATCATCCGGCCTTGATGACGGCGGCGACTTCCGCGGCCGTCGGCATCGACGGCCCGGCGCCCATCCGCTGCACGCTGATCGAGGCGGCCGCGTTGGCGAAGGCGAGCGCGGTACGCAGGGACACGCCCTCCGCCAGCTGCGCCGCAAGCGCGCCGACGAAGCAATCGCCGGCGCCGGTGGTGTCGACCGCCTTCACCGCGCGGCCGGACACCGCGAATTCCTCGCGGCCGGCGAGCGCGAGCACGCCCCGCTTGCCGAGCGTCACGCAGATGGTCTGGTCCTCGCGTGCCTGAAGTTGTCGCGCGACGTCGATGATTGTTGCGGCCTCGTCGCCGTCGGAGAGCTCCACGCCCGCGAGGAAGCCGAGCTCGGTCTCGTTCAGCACGAGGATGTCGACGAGCGCCAGCAGCTCGGCGGACATCTTTTGCGCGGGTGCCGGATTGAGCAGCGTCGTGGCGCCGGCGCTGCGGGCGCGCTGGAAGAAGGCGGCAATCGTCGGCAGCGGAATCTCGAACTGGCTGACGGCCACATCGCCCTTCGCCAGCGGAACGTCCGCGACATCGTCGGCGCCGACCAGCGCATTGCTGCCGGGGATGACGACGATGGTGTTGTCGGAGGCTGCCACCGTGATGATCGCGGTGCCGCTATGCGTGTCGGCGTCCCGAACAGAGCCGAGCTCGATGCCCTGCGCACCGAGGAACGTCCGCAACTCAGCGCCAAATGAATCCTTGCCAAGCCGGCCGATCAGCGTGGTCTTCACGCCGAGTCGCGACGCCGCGACGGCCTGGTTCGCGCCCTTGCCGCCGGGAAAATACAGCACCTGCCGGCCGGCGACGGTCTCGCCGACTTTGGGGTGGCGATCGGCGGTCGCCACCACATCCATGTTGATGCTGCCGGCGATAAAGACGCGCCCCATGATATGCCCTTACAAAGCCCTAGACCCTGACTTCGAACTCGTGCCTGACTTTGGCGATGTCCACAAGGGTCGGCAGTCCGGCCTCGTTGCCGAGGCGCTGGATCTTGAACGTCGAGGCGGCGCGGGCGAAGTCGAAATGCTCGCGCCAGCTTTTGCCGGGATGGGCGAGGTAGGAATAGACATAGGCGCCGTGGAAGACGTCGCCGGCGCCGTTGGTGTCGATCACGCGCTCGCGCGGGATCGGCATCGCCGGCATGACCTCGACCGCACCCGTTTCATTGTACCAGAGCAGGCCCTTCTCACCCATGGTGACACCGCCGATCTTGCAGCCGCGGCTCTTGAGGTAGTCGAGCATCTTCTCGGGCGTCAGGTCCATCTGCTCACACAGGCGTTCGGCGACGATGGCGACGTCGATGAATGCGAGCAGCTCATGCGTGTTGGTGCGCAGGCCGCCGCCGTCGAGCGAGGTCAGAATGCCGGCCTCGCGGCAGACCTTTGCATAGTGGATCGCGGCATCGGGTTGATGGCCGTCGATGTGCAGGGCGCGGCAGCCGCCGAGATTGAGCATCGGGAACGGATGGATGTGCTCGTCGTCGCGGCAGCGGACGATGGCGCGCTTGCCGTCCTTGGGCATGATGAAGGACAGCGAGGACTGGTTCACCTTCCGCCCGTGCAGCGAGATTGCGTATTTCGCGCACATGTCCTGGAACATCCGCCCCAGCCAGTCATTGGCCGCCGTGGCGATGAGATCGGGCACGATGCCGAGCTTCGCGCAGCAGAACGCCGCCGTCACCGCGTTGCCGCCGAAGGAGACCGCGTAGTCCGTTGCCACGTGCTTTTCGTCGCCGGTCGGCATGTGGTCGGTGATGAAGACGACGTCGATATAGGTCTGACCGATAAAGAGAGCCTGCATTGGTTGTCCGTGATGCGCTGGGTGGTCCCGGCCGGCGAGCTTACTCTAACACCGGTTCCGCTCTGGGGACGCTGAAATTATTCGCAAATCTGCCGCCCGAGCGCTTGAGGTCGGCATGGGGCCGGAATACGACCATCACCGGTCCATGCCAAGCCCGGACAAACGCCGTCCTTCGGGATGGTTCCAGGTCGATCAAGGGGGGAATGATGATCACCGGCCTCGATCACGTCGTCGCCCTGGTGAGGGATATCGGTGCGGCCAAGGCGGCGTATCAGACGCTGCTCGGGCGCGCGCCGGCCTGGCAGAATTCCGGCGAGGGCGCCGACCGCGTGCTGTTCACGCTTGCGAACATGACGATCGAGCTGATGGCGCCGAGCGGCTTTAACGTTGCGGCGGACCGGATCCGCGCGCTGCTCGACGATCGCGAGGGCGTGCTCGCCAGCCTGTGCTTTCGTGTCGCAGACATGAGCAAGATGCACCGGCGGCTGGAGCGGGTGGCCTTGAGGCCTGATCCGGTCGCCGAGGTCGAAAGCAGCGACGTCGCGAGCGGCGCAATCCTGCACTGGAAACGCACGCGTGCCGCCACCGAATTGACGCGCGGCGTGCGCATGTTCTTCCTCGAGCTCGCCGAGGAGCGGCCGTTGTCGGCTGCGACCGACATCGCGCCGATCGACGGGCTCGACCACGTCGTGGTCACCACCGAGGATTCCGACCGCGCCGCCGCGCTCTATGGCGCGCGGCTCGGCCTTGATCTCGCACTGGACCGCTCGCACCAGGATTGGGGCCAGCTGATGTTCTTCCGCTGCGGCGACCTCATCGTCGAAGTGGTGCGCCGCCCCGTGGCGGGCGGGGATTCCGTGCATGACCGTCTCTGGGGCCTGAGCTGGCGGGTCGCCGACATCGACGCCACGCGCGCCCGCCTGCTCGCCGCCGGCCTCGACGTCACCGAGGTGCGCAACGGCCGCAAGCCGGGCACGCGGATCATGACGGTGCGGAACGGCACCTGCGGGATCCAGACGGTGCTGCTGGAGCGCTCGCCGAAGCCGGTGGATTGAAGGGGCCGTACTCTTCCCGCGTCGTTGTGCGGATGCGACGAAGACTCCCGTAGGGTGGGCAAAGCGGAGCGTGCCCACGTCTTTGCCCAATTGATGAGAAGACGTGGGCACGGCGCAAATGCGCCTTTGCCCACCCTACGAAGCTGCGTCCGGGGCACGAGATCGTTCTCAAACGCCCGCCCGCGTGTTACACACGTCATGACAGCCCCCAGCGAGCAACCGGTTTGGCGAAGGCAAAGCGAACTCTGAAATGGCAGCGCGACCCCGAGGGGATGCGGCTGCGCATTCTCGAAGCCGCCAAGCAGGAGTTTTCGGCCCACGGCCTTGCCGGCGCGCGTGTCGACCGCATCGCGGCGAAGGCCGGCGCCAACAAGCGCATGCTCTATTATCACGTCGGCAACAAGGACGAGCTCTATCTCGCGGTGCTCGAAGGCGCCTATGACAAGATCCGCAGCGAGGAGCGGGGGCTGGATCTCGAGCATCTCGATCCGCCCGAAGCTATCCGCCGGCTGATCGAGTTCACCTGGAACTACTTCCTGCGCAACCCGGAATTCCTGTCGCTGCTCCAGACCGAGAACCTCGCGCGCGCAAAGCACCTCAAGCGCTCGACCAAGGTCAAGTCGATGCACTCGCCCTTCGTCGAGATGATCCGCACCGTGGTGCGGCGCGGCGTCGACAGCGGCGATTTCCAGGTCGCGGTCGATCCGGTGCAGCTCTACATCTCGATCGCGGGGCTCTGCTTCTTCTATCTCTCCAATTCGGCCACGTTGAGCGTGATCTTCGGCCGCGATCTGCTGGCCAAGGACGCCAAGGACGAGCGGCTTTCGCACATGGTCGGCCTCGTGCTGGCCGCGCTGACGGGGCGATCGACCGCGCTGTTCGAGATCGCCAAGGCGCCGAAGTCGCGCAGCGCGGTGGCGCAGACGGTTTAGCGGCCTAGTCCGCGCGTTGGTGGACTAATCGTCCGTCGTTTCCTCAATCTCCGCCGTCATTGCCCGCGAAGGCGGGCAATCCAGTATTCCAGAGACGGTTGAGATTGAACCGAGAAGCCGCGGCGTACTGGATTCCCCGCCTTCGCGGGGAATGACACCGAGGGTGAGGCGGTTTCGTGCCCCGGACGTAGCGCAGCAGCACGTCCGGGACACGAGAGGAGGCCAGGAACCGGCACAAAACGTCACAGGGAAAGCTCTGGACAGTATTTATCCAACGAGTTAATTTCTCCCCCGAACGAAGAAGAATGCCGGGAGTGAGACGTGGCTGAGTTGAAGCCGCAAGGTGCGGTATCCAAGATGCTGAATGCGGCCTGGGTCCGGCCGTTTTTGTTCCTGGTCTTCATCGTCGTCGCCTGGGATCTTGCGATCCGCCTGTTCAGGATCCCCGCCTATCAGATCCCGGCGCCGGCCGACGTCGTCGCGGTGCTGCGCACCGAATGGCCGGAATTGCTGCGCCAGTCCTGGCCGACCACCTATGCCACCGTCTGCGGCTTCCTGCTGTCGGCGCTGTTCGGCATCCCCGTTGCGATGCTGATCGCGGGGTCGAAGACAGTGGAGAGCTATGTCTATCCGCTGCTGGTGTTCTCGCAATCCGTGCCGAAGATCGCGATCGCGCCGCTGTTCGTGGTGTGGTTTGGCTTCGGCATCATTCCCAAAGTGATTTCCGCCTTCCTGCTCGGCTTCTTCCCGGTGGTGGTCTCCGCCGTGCAGGGCTTCAAGTCGGTCGACCCTGACATGGTCGATCTCGCGCGCGCCATGCAGGGCAGCCGGTTCCGGGTTTTCCTCGCGGTGAACCTGCCGCATGCGCTGCCGGCGATCTTCTCAGGCCTCAAAGTGTCGGTGACGCTGGCCGTGGTCGGCGCTGTCGTCGGCGAATTCGTCGGCTCCAATTCCGGCATCGGCTACGTGATGCAGCGCTCGATCGGCACGTTCGACCTGCCGACGATGTTCGCAGCGCTCGTGATCCTGGCGCTGCTCGGCGTGATCCTGTTCTGGATCGTGGACCGGATCGAGAAGCTGGTCATTCCCTGGCATGTCAGCCAGCGCGAAGACGTGATTTTCGCCTCGTAACAAAAACTAAGGCAACGAACGGCCATCAACGGCCGACGCAACAAGGGCAAGGGAGAGAAACGATGAAGCGGTGGATAGGAGCTGTCTCGGCTGCGCTGATGGTGTTTGCGACGATGCCCGCGCAGGCCGCCGACAAGGTCGTGCTGATGCTGAACTGGTACGTCTATGGCGAGCACGCGCCGTTCTATTACGGCAAGGCCAAGGGCATCTATGCGGCCGAGGGCATCGACCTCGAGATCCAGGAAGGCCGCGGCTCGGCTGCGACCACGCAGGCCGTGGCCGCCAAGACCGCCGATTTCGGCTATGTCGACATCCCCACCATGATGCGCGCCGCAATCAAGGGCGCACCTGTCGTCGCGACCGGCGTGCTGCTCCAGACCAGCCCGATGTCGGCCATGGGCTTCGTCGACAAGAACATCAGGAAGCCTGAGGACATCAAGGGCAAGACGGTGGCGATCACACCGGCCGATTCCATGACCCAGATCTGGCCGCTGTTCCTGAAGAAGACCGGCCTGAAGGAGAGCGATTTCCAGACGGTCGCCGGCGACGGCCAGACCAAGCTCAATGCCGTCATCAACGGCCAGGCTGATCTGCTGCTCGGCTACGTCATGGACCAGTCGATGAAGATCAAGGACGCTACCGGAAAGGACGTGTTCCCGATCAAGTTCGCCGACTACGGCATCAACATGGTCTCCTCCGGCATCATCGCCAACGCCGACTATGTGAAGGCCAATGCCGACCTCGTCCGCCGCTTCATGTCGGCGACGACCAAGGCGGTCGAAGCCGCCGAGAAGGAGCCGAAGGCGGCTGCGCAATCGATCCTCGATGCCAACCCCAAGGGCGGCAAGATCGACACCCTGACGCAGGGCTTTGAGCTGACCATTCCGCTCTACCGGACCGCGGAGACCAAGAGCAAGCGGCCGTTCCAGGTCACCGACCAGAACATGACGGACTCCGTCAATCTGATGGTCGAATATGGCGGACTGGATGCCAAGGCCAAGGAGAACCCGAAGGCCTTCTACACCAACGATTATCTGCCGAAGAGCGGATCGTGAAGCAAGCCGCAGTCGTGAGCGAAATCGTGCAGCAGGCCGCGCATCTGAGACTGGTGAGCGACCGGGCTGCCGGCGATGCGTCGGGCATCAAACTTTCCGGCGTGTCGAAGACCTACCGGACGCGCGACGGCGACGTGCCGTCGCTGCGTCCGCTCGATTTCCACATCAACGACGGCGAATTCTTCGTCGTGGTCGGCCCAAGCGGTTGCGGCAAGTCCACGCTGCTCAAGCTGATCTCGGGGTTGCTGCCGCCGACGTCAGGCGAGGTCCTGGTCGAGGGTGAGAAGGTCACGAAGCCGCACGGCAATGTCGGCATCGTGTTCCAGAACGCGCTGCTGCTGCCCTGGCGCAACATCCTCGCGAACGTGATGCTGCCGATCGACATGAAGCGGCTGCCACGACAACACTATCTCGATCGCGCCAAGGCGCTGCTGAAGCTGGTCGGCCTCGAAGGTTTCGAGAAGAAGCTACCCTGGCAGCTCTCGGGCGGCATGCAGCAGCGAACCTCGATCTGCCGTGCGCTGGTGCACGATCCCAAGATCATGCTGATGGACGAGCCGTTCGGCGCGCTCGACGCGTTGACGCGCGAGCGCATGAATGTCGAGTTGATGCGGATCCAGCGCGAGACCAGGAAGACGGTGCTCCTGATCACGCATTCGATTCCCGAGGCCGTGTTCCTCGCCGACCGCGTGCTGGTCATGACCGAGCGGCCCGGCGCGATCGCTGCGATTTACGACGTGCCGCTGCCGCGCCCGCGTTCGCTCGATGTGATGGCCGATCCTGTCTTCACCGAGCTCGTGCAACGCATCCGCAAGCATTTCTTCTCGCAAGGTTCGCTGGATTGAAGTCATGGCGCCGCGCCTGAAGCTGCGAGACATCGCGTTCTTTGAACGTCCCGTGCATTTTGCGCGGCCGTTCCGCTTTGGCGCGATCACCATCAACGCGACGCCGCAGCTGTTCGTGCGGGTCGAGATCGAGGTCGAGGGCAGGGGGAGCGCGGTCGGTGCCAGCGCCGAGCTGCTGGTGCCAAAATGGTTCGACAAGCGGCCGGAGCTGTCGCCGGCGCAGACGGTCGACGGCCTGCGGCGTTCGCTGGAGATTGCGCGGGGCCTTTATCTTGCGCGGACTGGATTCTTGACGGCGTTCGATCTGCATGCCTCGTGCATCTGTGCCCAGATCGCGACTTGCGCGAAAAAGAATATTCCGGCGCTTGCGGCGGCTTATGGCCCCGCGGAAATCGACAAGGCGATCCTCGACGCACTGCTGCGTGGGGTTGAAACCAACTTTTTCGACGGCATGGTTGGCAACGTCGCGGGCATCGATGCGCGACTTTCTCCTGACCTGAAGGAAACGGATATCGCGCAGTTTCTCGCGGGCCGAAAGCCGCTGCCGCGCGTTGCCATCAGGCACACCGTGGGCCTCGACGATACCGTCGAAGGTGAGGGCGGTGTTGCCGATGCACGCGAGAACGCCGGTGCCAATTACTTCAAGCTGAAGCTATCAGGGGATTTCGCGGCTGATGCGGCTCGGTTGACGCGTATTGGCAAGGAGCTCGATACGCTGGGGCGTGACTACAAGGTGACGCTTGACGCCAACGAACAGTATGCCGATCTCTCCGCACTGCATGCGCTGACCGACCGGCTCGACCACGATGCAGCGCTGCGGTCGATCGCGTCACGGCTGCTCTATGTCGAACAGCCGATGCCGCGCGATATCACGCGGCAGTCGCCGCTCGGCTCGCTCGCCGCGCACGGCTTCATCATCGACGAGGCCGACGATTCCTACGATGCGTTCCCGGCGGCGCGCGCGCTCGGCTATTGCGGCATTTCCTCGAAATCCTGCAAGGGCCTCTACAAGTCCATCGTCAATGCGACCCGCGCAGCGAAATGGAGCACGGACGGCGCGCGGTTCTTCGTGACGGGTGAGGACCTGACCTGCCAGGCAGGTCTCGCCGTGCAGCAGGATCTCGCGCTCGGTGCGTTCATCGGCGTTACCCATGCCGAGCGCAACGGCCATCACTATGTCGACGGTTTTGGCGAGACGCCTGCCGCCGAAGCGCAGGCCTTCGCGGCCGCGCATCCCGATCTCTACGCCGACGCCGGGCAGGGCATCCGGCTCTCCATTCACAACGGCGATCTCCTGACGGGATCGCTGACCGCAACGGGCTTTGCGACATCGGTCCATCCGGACTGGTCGGCGCTCCGTCCGCTCGAACAGCCAAAATCACTTCAGGAGCAATTGGCATGACCACCCAACGCCTCGGCCTCATCATGAACGGCGTCACCGGCCGCATGGGGCTCAACCAGCATCTCATCCGTTCGATCGTCGCGATCCGCGAGCAGGGCGGCGTTCGGCTGAAGAACGGCGACCGCGTGATGCCCGATCCGATCCTGGTCGGCCGCAGCGCCGACAAGGTCGAAGCCCTCGCCAAGCGCTACAACATCACGCGCTGGACCACCGACCTCGATGCGGCGCTCGCCGACAAGAACGACATCATGTTCTTCGACGCAGCGACCACGCAGGCCCGCCCCGGCCTGCTGACCCAGGCGATCAATGCCGGCAAGCACGTCTATTGCGAGAAGCCGATTGCGACGAATTTCGAGGAGGCGCTCGAGGTCGTTAAGCTCGCCAACGCAAAGGGCGTCAAGCATGGCACGGTGCAAGACAAGCTGTTTCTGCCCGGCCTGAAGAAGATCGCCTTCCTGCGTGACTCCGGCTTCTTCGGCCGCATCCTCTCGGTGCGCGGCGAATTCGGCTATTGGGTGTTCGAAGGCGGTTGGCAGGAGGCGCAGCGACCGTCCTGGAACTACCGCGACGAGGACGGCGGCGGCATCATCCTCGACATGGTCTGCCACTGGCGCTACGTGCTCGACAATCTCTTCGGCAACGTCCAGAGCGTGGTCTGCATCGGCAACACCGACATCCCCGAGCGTTTTGACGAGCAGGGCAAGAAATACAAGGCGACCGCGGATGATTCCGCCTACGCGACCTTCCAGCTCGAGGGCGGCGTCATCGCCCACATCAACATGTCCTGGGTGACGCGCGTCTATCGCGACGACCTCGTCACCTTCCAGGTCGACGGCACACACGGCTCGGCGGTCGCGGGCCTGTCGGATTGCATGATCCAGGCGCGGCAGGCAACGCCCCGGCCGGTGTGGAATCCCGACGAGAAGCGGCTGCACGACTTCTACGGCGACTGGCAGAAGCTGCCTGACAACGTCACCTACGACAACGGCTTCAAGGAGCAGTGGGAGATGTTCATCCGCCACGTCTACGAGGACGCGCCCTACAAGTTCACACTGCTCGAAGGCGTCAAGGGCGTGCAGCTCGCTGAATGCGCGCTGAAGAGCTGGAAGGAGCGGCGCTGGATCGACGTCGCCCCGATCAAGGCCTGAGGAGGGACACATGAACAAGCCCGTCCAGCCGATGTCGTCGTTGTCCCTGAAACTGCCGAAGGCCGATCGCTCGATCGAGACCTATCGGCTCGCGGCCTCGCGCACGTTCCCCGCAAAACTCGAAGGCCCTTTGAACCGCATCGCGTTCTCGGCCGTGCACACGGTCGTCGATCCCTTTGCGGACAACGATCCCTGGCTCTCCGCCGCTGTCGACTGGGACAAGACCATCGCCTTCCGCGAGCACGTCTGGGACCTCGGCCTCGGCGTCGCCGAAGCCATGGACACCGCGCAACGCGGGATGGGGTTGGACTGGCCGACTTCGCTGGAGCTGATCACCCGCTCGGTCGGTGCCGCCAAGCGGCGCAATGCGCTGGTGTTCTCCGGCGCAGGTACGGATCATCTTGCGGTCGAGGATGCCAAGAGCCTCGACGACGTCATTCGCGCCTATGAGGAGCAGCTCTCGGCCGTCGAGAAGGTCGGCGGCCGCATCATCCTGATGGCGTCGCGTGCTCTCGCAAAACTCGGCCGCAGCGCCGACGATTACGCCAAGGTCTACAACCGCGTGCTGTCGCAGGTCCGCGAGCCCGTGATCATCCACTGGCTCGGTGACATGTTCGATCCGGCGTTGACGGATTATTGGGGCACCAAGGATTTGGACAAGGCGATGGACGTTGCGGTGGCCATCATTAACAACAACGCCGCCAAGGTCGATGGCGTCAAGGTCTCACTGCTCGACAAGCAGCGCGAGATCGACATGCGCCGCCGCCTCGACAAGCGCATCAAGATGTATACCGGCGATGACTTCAATTACGCGGAGCTGATCGCCGGCGATAGCCAAGGCTTTTCGCACGCACTGCTCGGCATCTTCGATGCCATCGCGCCTGCAGCGTCCTACGCGCTGTCGCGGCTCGCGGCTGGCGACGAGGCCGGCTTCCACGACGTGCTGGGGCCGACGGTGCCGCTGTCGCGCCACATCTTCAAGGCGCCGACGCGCTTCTACAAGACCGGCGTCGTCTTCATGGCGTATCTGAACGGCCATCAGGACCACTTCACCATGGTCGGGGGCCAGGAGAGCGCGCGCTCGATGCTGCATCTGGCCGAGCTGTTCCGGCTGGCCGATCAGGCCGGCCTGCTCGCCAATCCTGAAATGGCGATGCGGCGGATGAAGACCGTGCTGGCCTCGCACGGACTGGAAGACTGATGCGCGATTTCTCGTCCGACCATCGCTGGCTGTCACTCAACACGGCGACGGTCCGCAAGCAGGGTGACCTCGTCGAGATCATCGATGCCTGTGCGAAGCACGGCATCCGCGCCATCGATCCCTGGCGCGATCAGGTCGCTTCCGTCGGTCTGGATCGCGCCGCGCGCGCGGTGCGCGATGCCGGCCTCGAGCTGTCGGGCTACTGCCGTGGCGGCATGTTCACCTCGGACGCATCGCGTCGCGGCGAGGTTCGCGACGACAACCGCCGCTGCGTGGATGAGGCCAAGGCGCTGGGCGCGCCCTGCATCGTTCTCGTCGTTGGCGGTCTGCCGCAATATTCGCGGCCGGGCAGTGAGGCGTCCAAGGACATCGTCGCCGCGCGCGATCAGGTCGAGGAGGCACTCGCCGAGATGCTCGACTATGCCAGACAGGCAAAGCTGCCGCTGGCGATCGAGCCCTTGCATCCGGCCTATGCAGCCGACCGCGCTTGCGTGAACACGACGAAACAGGCGCTCGACATCTGCGATCGGCTCGACCCCGGCCGCAGCGGCATGCTTGGCGTCGCGCTCGACGTCTATCACATCTGGTGGGATCCGGAGCTGATGGCCCAGATCGCGCGCGCCGGCAAGGATCGCCTGCTCGCGTTCCATGTCTGCGACTGGCTGGTGCCGACCAGGGACATCCTCAACGACCGCGGCATGATGGGCGACGGCGTCATCGACATCCAATCGGCGCGCGCCGCTGTCGAAGCGCAAGGCTATGCCGGTTATTCGGAGATCGAGATCTTCTCCAACGACTGGTGGGGCAAGCCGATGGACGAGGTGCTGCGCACGTGCATCGAACGGCACAGGACGGTGGTGTAGCTCCCACGCGCGCTGTCCTCACGGGCTTGCGACTTGTTGCCGCGTGTTGAAGTGCGCCTTCCGCTTGACGGCACCGAAGCGGCGGGCTCGGGCGATTCAGCGAGCCGGTTGGAGTACCACCAACGAGAGGTGGACAGCCGTCAGCTTTCAGGCAGAATGATATCATCCCGATGCCGCAGCCTCGCCACGGTCTGCGCCAGATCGGATGCGGTAATCAGTGGCATCAACGATCGGCAGGCACGGCGGATGTACCCACGCCTGATGATCTTGGATGGCCCCGACGTGCAATCGTCGGGGCCATTGTTGTGATCGGCGGGGCAACGCTAGCGACTTTTGCCGGAGGCCCGGGCGTGTTCCAGCCCCAGGCCAGTTCTATTACGGCGATAAGGAAAGACCGCCCGAAGGCGGTCTTGCAGTCCAATGTGCCGGGCCAAAATAGTTTCGGGATCAAACCTTGTCCGGCCCGGTCTGATCGCCAGCTAACCACTATCGCGGGAAGGCCGCTGACAATTAAGATTTCAGTCCTGAAATGGAAGGCACCTGCGACCTAGGAACCCGTCGTCCGACGCGAGTCTTGTTGCGTGCCTGCGTACAGCGCTGGCCGAAGGTGCCGCGGCGCTGAGAGCTCGGCTAGCTCTCAGGGTTGGAGCTGCTCACGTCGGTGAAAAGTCAGACGATTGCGCTATCATCGATTGACCGTCAAACACCGGACTATCACTCGGCAATTCAATCTGCGAAATTGTGACAACATAAATGCGCTTGTAAACAAGCTGGCGCGAAGGGAGGTTCGCAGTGGAGGCAGTGGAGAGAGTACAGCGCTTGCGTGCGATGGGTTCGCTGTGCCGCCAACAGGCCGCGTACAACAGCATGAACAAATGGAAGCTGCTCGCAGAAGCAGAATACTGGGACCATCTGGCCGATCTTGAGTTGTCTGCTCACTCCCAGCAATGCAACGCCAATAGCGCGGATGAGAAAGAGCGGCCTCAGGCGATCCCAACCGCGAATGACGCTGGACCGAAGACGATTTCCGTCGCGTGAGGTCGAGACGAGGCGGTTGTTTGCATTCCGCGCCGCCGCACTTCTCACGGAGAGAAGCGGCTGTGGAGCAGGGCGATGACGGCGCCCCGCGTCGTTCGGCCGCTGCTCGCATTGCAACGAGAGAATGCGACGCCGCCGTCACGGGCCTGCGAGCTGTTGCAGCGTGTTGAAGCGCGCCTTCTGCTCGCTGCTCAGCGTGGCATAGAACTCGTCAAGGGCGGGCTCGACCAGCTTGGCGGCCTGAAGCATGGCCTCGAGCCGGTGCTGCATCGCCTCCAGTCGTCCGACCGGCGTCAGCGGCACATCATTCGGACAGGCCGCCTGTAGGCCCTCAACGCCCTTCGCTGTCGCTTCGCTGAGGCGGTCGAGCGCTTCCTTCTGCTTGCCCGCGGGGTGAAGCACAGCCTCGATCCTCTGGATCGGCAACTGGGTCAGGCCGGACTTCGGATCGCCGCAGCCTTCGGCACTGGCTTCCTGGGCACTGGCTTGCTGCTGCCGAGGCGAGCGGTCGCCGATGTTGGGGCCGAGCGCGTTGAAGCGGGCCTGCTGCTCGTCACTGAGCGAGTTGTAGAAAGTCTCCAGTGCCGGTCGCACGATCTTGACCGCATCCAGTGTCGCGCTGACGCGGTTCATCATCGCCCGCAAGCGGCCAGGCGGCGTCAGTGCATAAGTTTCCGCACAGGAGTCCTTGAACACACCGGCGGCGTTGGCCGCCGCGGTCTTCAACGCGTCGAGCAGCGCGCGTTGCTCCGCCGTCGGCCGCACCGCCCGCGTGATATCGTCGAGCGGCCAAGCGGTGACGCCCTTGTCCGGCGTGCCGCACAATTGCTGCAGCGTTTGCGGGCTCACGCTGGCGCGCTGGCGCGCGCGGGTGCCGCCGCCGGCTTGCGGATAGTCATTCGGGTTGGTGCTGGCATAGGCGGAATAGGGACTGTCATCGCCCCAGAACACGGTGTCGACGAAGTCGTCATACGCGTACGCCCAATAGCCGGGCTCGTAGGCATAGGACCAGAACGTGTAGTCAAAAATGTCGGAATAGGCGTAAGGCCAGAACACGGGCCCAAGCCATGCCACGAACACCGCGGGATGGCGGTGTCGCCAGGCCTTCCGGGGAGCCCAGCCGCTGTGGCGGGTGACGAGGGCCGCCTGGGTTTGCGCAGTCGCCCGCTCGCGGAAGTGCGCCGCAAACCGCCCGCGCGCGGCGGCAGCCGCTGCGGCTGTTGCAGCGGGGGCCTGCAGTCCCAGCCTCTGCTGGCGCGCCAGATCGATTTGCTGCGCGCGTTGCTCGCGCTGCAGCAGGCGGTTCTGCGCCGTCAGTGCGCGTTCTTGTGCGCGTTGCGCGCGTGCGCCGTCCGGTTTTTGCGACTGCAATGTCTGCACACGTTGCTGGAGGCGATCGATGCGGGTCTGGCGCTCCGTGGTCTGGCGCGACAGCATCTCGCGCTGTCGCTGCTCGACGTGCTGCTCACGCTGTTGGACGCGCTGCTCGCGCTCCAGCAGCCTATTCTGCGACTGCAGCAACCGCTGCTGCTCGCGTTGCGCTCCCGCGCCTTCCGGCTTTTGCGACTGCAATGTCTGCACACGCTGCTGCAAGTGGTCGATGCGGCCCTGGCGTTCCGAGGCTTGGCGCGACAGCGTCTCGCGCGGCCGTTCCGGCCGCTCGCTCACGGCCGGCGGCGCGCTGGGGTGTGAGGGGGCGGCAATATGCGGCGTCGGCGGCGGTGCCATCGCCGGACGTTGCGGAGCTGCCGGCGCGCGGTGGAATTCAGGTCGCGGTGCCGCCACGTGCGGGGCAGCTCGCTGCGGCGGTGCCGCGAAGTGCGGTGCCGGGCGCGGCAACGGGGAGGCCATGCGAGGCGCCGGATTCGGCGCCATGGCCGGCCGCTGCGGCATGGGTGGGGGATGAAATGCCGGCGCGGCGGGACGCGCCATCGCAGGTGGCGCCGCCGGTCGGGCCATCGCGGGCGGCGCTGCCGGTCGGGCAGCCGCTCCCGGTGGTCCACCCCGATGGTCCTGGGCGGACGCGCCGACGCTCGCCGCGAGCATCGAGACACCGACCAAAAACGCCGAAAGGCACACGGCACGCGGAAGCATGATCGCAACTCCACGCTCGTCCCAGTCGCCCGGAACCGTTCAACGCGCAGGCGGCGAAATCGTTCGTTGTTGACTGTCAGCGGCCTTGCGGTCTTCCGACGCAGGCAGACCTCACGCGAAATCCTGCGTCAGGGTGGCAGCGATTCTCTCCAAGGCCCAATCAACCTGGTCACTGGTAATCACCAGCGGCGGGGCGAAGCGGATCGTGTGCTCGTGGGTATCCTTGGCGAGGATACCTTCGGTCTGCAGAGCCTCACAGTAGCGGCGCGCACGGCCGGCTTCAGGGTTGAGCTCGACCGCCAGCATCAGCCCGCGTCCGCGCACGTCGCGCACCGTGTTGGCGCGGATGCTTCTGAGGCCCTTCAGGAAGCGTTCACCTTGCACCGCAGCGTTCTCGATCATCCCTTCCTCGACGAGAACGCGGAGCGCCGCCCGCGCCACCGCGCAGGCGAGCGGATTGCCACCAAATGTTGAGCCATGCTGACCCGGTTTCAGCGTGCCGAGGACCTCGTTGTTGGAAAGCACGGCCGAGACGGGATAGAAACCGCCGGACAAAGCTTTGCCGAGCAGGGTCACATCCGCCTCGATGCCCTCATGCTGTTCCGCAAGCAACTTGCCGGTGCGGCCGAGTCCAGTCTGGATCTCGTCGAGGATCAGCATCACGTCGTGCGCCGTGCAGAGCTCGCGCACCCCGGTGAAATAGCCTGTCGGTGGAATGATGACGCCGGCTTCGCCCTGGATGGGTTCGACCAGGAAGGCGACGGTGTTCGGCGTGATGGCGTCTTCCAGCGCGGCAAGATCGCCGAAGGGAATGATTTTGAAGCCCGGCGCGAAGGGGCCGAAATGTTCGCGCGTGGCCGTGTCGGTCGAGAAACCGACGATACCGAGGGTGCGTCCATGGAAATTGTTGGCGCAGACGATGATCTCGGCTTGCCCGTCGGGCACCCCCTTCACCTCATAGCCCCATTTGCGCACGGACTTGATCGCGCTCTCAACGGCTTCGGCTCCGCTATTCATCGGCAGCACCTTGTGAGAGCCGGTGAGTTCCGCGATCTCCTCGTAGAAGGGAGCAAGCTGGTCGTTGTGGAATGCACGCGAGGTCAAGGTCAATCGGCCGGCCTGCTCGACCATGGCGGCCAGGATTTTCGGGTGGCAATGGCCCTGGTTGACCGCCGAATAGGCGGAGAGGCAATCCAGATATCGGTTGCCCTGGGTGTCCCAAACGAAGACGCCTTCGCCGCGCGACAGGACAACGCCAAGCGGCTCGTAATTGCGGGCGCCGAAGCGCGCCTCCCTCGAGATGAAATCAGCGACTGGCGGACTACTCATTCGCCACTCCAGCTCACGTGTCTCACGCATTCTAACAGATAATGCGTGGCTCGTTCGAAATGATGCCCGCGGGCCTCAACCTATGGAGCAGGGCACGCTCAGGAAGCCGCGGAACCGCACCCGCCCGCCCCGCACCGGATGGCGGCTCACGGCATAGTTCGGGAAGCGCGCCAGGAAGCGCGAGATCGCAATCGCGCCTTCGAGCCGCGCCAGCGCCATGCCGGCGCATTGATGCGCGCCGGTGGCGAAGGCGAGATGCCGGTTCGGCGTGCGTGCGATGTCGAAGCGTTCGGGCTCCTGAAACTGGGCGGGATCGCGGTTGGCCGCCCCGATGCACAGCGTCACCGACGTGCCGGCGTCGAGCATGACGCCGCCGAGCTCGATCTTCTCTGTCGTCATGCGGTTGCCGAGCTGGTTCGAGCTCTCGTAGCGCAGCATCTCCTCGACCGCAGTCTTGATCATGTCGGAGTTTTCGATCAGCCGCTGCTTCTGGTCCGGATTCCGGTGCAGCGCGACGAGGCCGTTGCCGATCAGATTGGTGGTGGTCTCGTGCCCGGCATTGAGCAGGAAGATGCAGTTGTGCAGCAGCTCCTTCTCGGTCAGCCGCTCGCCGTTCTCCTCGCCGTTGCCTTCTCCCTGGATCAGGCGCGTCAGCACGTCACGCTCGGGATTGCCCGGCTTTTGACGCCTGCGCGCGACCAGGGTTTCGAGATAGGCGAGGAAGTCCTTCACCGCCTTGTTGCCGCGCGCAGCCACTTCGGGCGACACCACCGGTTCGAGCGCACCGAGGATCGCCAGCGACCAGTCGCGCAGCGGCTCGCGTTCGTCGTGGGGAACGTCGAGCAGATTGCCGATCACTTCGATGGGGATCGACGCGGCGAAGTCGTCGATCAGCTCGCAAGCCTCCTTGGCGGCGATGGCATCGAGCAGGCCGTCGACCAGCTTGACGATATCAGGCTCCATCCCCGCGATCGCGCGCGGCGACAGCGCGCCCATGATCAGGCGGCGTACGCGGGTGTGGGCGGGCGGGTCGTTGAAGACGAGGCTCGTGGTGTGGTGCTCGTAAAGCGGGGTGTCGCCGTATTTCGGCGCGAACTCGCGCTTCTTGTCCGAACTGAAGGACTTTGTGTTCTTGTAGGTGGTGACGAGATCGTCATAGCGGGTCAGGAACACAGTGCCGTTGGGGAGGCGCTTGACCGGCTCGTTTTCCCGCAGTGCACGATAAGTCGGGTAGGGATCGTCGTAGAATTCGGGTGTCAGCTTCTCCAGATCGAAATTGGCCGCCAGTTCTTTCGCACTTGCGTTCATCGCCGCCATACTCGCCGGTTGAGACCGATATGCTGTTTTCGCTCTTTCGAGCGGCTCGGCTCACCGTCTACAGTCGTGTCGTGATTTGCAAGCCGACCGGACAGGAAAATGCACGCCCGCGCTGACGCTGCCGACACGGCCCCGAATTGGCCCGACGATATTTTCGCGACATTGCAACGCTTCGACGTCCGGCAGGTGCCTTACGTGCCAGATGCCGGCCATTCGAAGCTGATCCAGCGCGTGCTGGCCTCATCCACGATGCGCGGCATTCCGCTGACGACGGAGGAGGAGGGCGTCGCGCTCCTGGCCGGGGCCTGGACGGGCGGACAACGCGGCGTGCTTCTGATGCAGTCGAGCGGGGTCGGCAATTGCATCAACATGCTGTCGCTGATCCCGATCCTGCGCTTTCCGTTCCTGACGCTCGTGACCATGCGCGGCGAGTGGGGCGAGTTCAATCCGTGGCAGGTGCCGATGGGATCGACCACGCAGGGCGTGTTCGAGCTCTCGGGCGTCCAGGTGCTGCGCGCGTCCAATGCGGCCGAGGTGCCGGCGGTGCTGGAGGCGGCCGCAGCGCAGGCCTACAACGCACTCACGCCCACCGCCGTTCTGCTGTCGCAGCGCCTGATCGGCGCCAAGGTTTTCACCAAATGAGCAAGGCCAATCTCCTCGACCGCCGCCAGGTGGTGTCCACCCTGCTTGCGAACCGCAAGGATGTCGTTGCGATCGGCGGCCTCGGGGCCTCCACCAACGACATGTGTGCCGCCGGCGACCACGCGCGCAACTTCTACCTCTGGGGCGGCATGGGCGGCGCGGCGATGATCGGGCTTGGCCTGGCGCTGGCGCAACCAAAACTGCCGGTGCTGGTCATCACCGGCGACGGCGAGATGCTGATGGGGATGGGGAGCCTTGCCACCATCGGCCTGCAGAAGCCGTCCAATCTCTCGATCGTGGTGCTCGACAACGAGGCCTATGGCGAGACCGGCGGTCAGACCAGCCACACCTCCGCGGCTGCCGACCTCGTCGGCGTCGCCAGGGCCTGCGGCATTGGGGACGCCCGCGCGATCTCGACCATGGCCGAGGTCGAGGCCTTCGCCAAAGCCGTCCACGACGTCTCGGCGGGGCCGCGATTTGCCAATGTGAAGATCGACAGCGCCAGCCTGGAACGGATTCTCCCAGTCCGGGACGGAACTTACATCGTCAACCGGATCCGTGGCGATCTCGGCTTCCAGCCGATCTAGCGCCGCTTGGCTCCGTCCTGAGCAACGTTCCGGGCCCTCCGGGCGGGGAAGTGTGGCCATTTTCCAACAAGTTTGTACCCACATAGGTTGCGCCGCAGCATTCTGCTTGACTTTTGCGTGGGTGAGTGCTTACTCACTAACATGAGCTCACTGCGAATGACGAGCGACCTGAGGCGTCAATTGATCCTCGGCGCCGCAAAGCGTTGCTTTGCCCGACACGGCTATACCGGCACCACGACCAAGAGCGTGGCGGCCGCCGCGGCCATTTCCGAGGCGCTGCTGTTCAAGCATTTCCCGTCCAAGGCGGCGCTCTACGCCGAGATCCTCAGCGACGAGTGCGAAGCCGATCCGGCACTGACGGACCTGCTCGAGCGGGAGCCCTCGACGGCCACGCTGGTCGAGTTGATCCGCGGCATGGTCCAGCATTTCCTCCACATCGCCGACGGGCCCGATCAGGAGGAGGCGCAGCGCCTGCGACTGATGGCCACCAGCCATCTGGATGACGGCGAATTCGCCCGTCTGCTATATGCCAAGATCGAGAAGCTGATCGGGGCGGTCTTCCTCGCCTCGCTCGAGCGCGCGGTTGCCAGCGGTGACGCGCGGCCGTTCAGCGGCGATCCGCTCAACCTGTTCTGGTTCGCGCATCATTCGGTGATGATGGCTGCGCTGACCAGGCTGCCGGCCACGCCCTGCCTCGTCTACGGCAAGGCGAACGATCTGGAGCGGCAGCTCTGTGAGTTTCTCCTGAGGGGTATCGGACTTAACGACGCCGCAATTGCTTCGCATTTGGGCCGCGATCAGGCCGCGGATGCGGGCAAGACGGCGATTGCAGAAAGCGCATGACATGAACATCGTAACCGAACACAAGATTTCGGGCGAACCGATCGACACCAAGGCTCCCAAGCGTCCGGTTAGGCCGGTGCTGTGGTTCATCATCGTCGGCACGCTCCTGGGCGTGCTCGTTGGCGGCCTCGTCTGGTTCAATTACTTCCGCGGCCAGATGATCAAGCAGTTCTTCGCCAACAACAAGCCGCCGCCGACCGCGGTCAGCGCGGCCGAGGCGAAGTCCGAGGTGGTGCCGAACCTGCTCACCGCAGTCGGTGGCCTTGCCGCCGTGCACCAGGTCGACGTCAGCGCCGACGTCAACGGCCGCGTCACCGAGATCAAGTTCGAGCCGGGTACGCATGTCGATTCCGGCACGCCACTGGTGCAGTTCTTCGACATGCCGGAGCAGGGCGACCTCGCCAACTACAAGGCGCAGGCAACCGTCGCACAGCTCTCGCTCGACCGCGCCAAGCAGCTGGCATCGCGCCAGTTCGGCCCGCAGGCGACCGTCGATAACGCGCAGGCCGCCTACGATCAGGCGCTGGCCGGCATCGCCAAGACCGAGGCGGTGATCTCGCAGAAGCTGGTGCGTGCGCCGTTCTCCGGCGATCTCGGCGTCCGCAAGGTCGAAGTCGGCCAGTACCTGACGGCCGGCACGGCGATCGTATCGCTGACCGACCTGTCGGAGCTGTGGGCCAACTTCACGGTAACCGAAAAGGACTCGGGCAACCTCAAGGTCGGCCAGCCGGTCCGGCTCAAGGTTGACGCCTATCCGGGCCGCACCTTCGACGGCAAGATCACCACGATCGAGCCGCAGGTCGCGGCCGACACCCGCAATATCCGCGTGCAGGCGACGGTCGCCAATCCGGAGAAGATCCTGAAGCCGGGCATGTTCGTGACCACGACGGTGGTGCTGCCGGCGAAGCCGGCCGTGATCACCGTGCCGGAAACGGCGGTCGATTACACGCTGTACGGCGACTCCGTGTTCGTGATCACCGAGAAGAAGGAAGAGGACGGCAAGACCAGCCTCTCCGCGGTGCGCACGTTCGTGCAGACCGGCAGCCGGGTCGACGGTCGCGTCGAAATCATCAAGGGCGTGAAGGTGGGCGACAAGGTCGTCGCTGTCGGCCAGCTCAAGCTGCAATCGGGCGCCCCAGTTGCGATCTCGACCGATTCGGCGCCGCAGATCCCGGCGCAGCCGCCGCGCTACTGATCCAATACATCCAGGTGATCCGGCCTCGCCGGGTCACTTTTCTTGAGACAAAGAAATCGAGATCGCTGCGATGCGCTTTACCGATATTTTCATCAAGCGACCGGTCCTGTCGGTCGTCGTCAGTCTGCTGATCCTGCTGATCGGCCTGCGCGCGGCGATGGTGCTGCCGATCCGGCAATATCCGAAGCTGTCGAACACGGTCATCAACATCACGACCGTCTATCCCGGCGCGTCCGCAGACCTGATCCAGGGCTTCATCACGACGCCGATCGAGCAGGCGGTCGCCTCGGCCGAAGGCGTCGACTACATGACCTCGTCCTCGGTGCTCGGCACCTCGACGATCCAGGTCTACATCAAGCTGAACTTCGATCCGAACCAGGCGCTCACCGAGGTGCTCGCCAAGACCAACTCGGTCAAGTACCTGATTCCAAAGGAATCCAACGACCCGATCGTCACCAAGACCACCGGCCAGACCACGGCCGTGATGTATCTCGGCTTCTCCTCCGAGGAGCTGTCGGGCTCGGCGATATCAGACTATCTGACGCGTGTGGTGCAGCCGGTGCTGTCGACGGTCGACGGCGTGGCCTCGGCCGACATTCTGGGCGGCCAGACCTTTGCGATGCGGCTGTGGCTCGATCCCATGAAGATGGCCGGCCGCAACGTGTCGCCGGCCGATGTCGCCGCCGCGATCGCCGCCAACAACTTCCAGTCCGCAGCGGGGCAGACCAAGGGCTATCTGATCGTTTCCAACATCTCGACGAACACCAGCCTGACTGACGTCAACCAGTTCAGGAAGATGATCGTCAAGGCCAAGGACGGCGGCTTTGTGCGGATGGAGGACATCGCCACAGTCGAACTCGCCGCCCAAAGCACGGATGCCAGCGTCGCCTTCAATGGCGAGCATGCGATCTTCATTGGCGTGAACGCGACGCCGCAGGGCAACCCGCTGACGCTGGTCAAGGGCGTGCGCGCGCTGTTCCCCGAACTCGAGCGCAATCTTCCGCCGTCGATGAAGATGAAGGTCGCCTACGACTCGACCAAGTTCATCCAGTCTTCGATCGACGAGGTGGAGAAGACGCTGGGTGAAGCCGTGATCATCGTGATCGTGGTCATCTTCCTGTTCCTGGCCTCGCTCCGTTCGGTCATCATTCCCGTCGTCACCATTCCGCTGTCGATGATCGGCGTCTGCACCTTGATGCTGGCGTTGGGTTTCAGCTTCAACCTTCTGACCCTGCTCGCGATGGTGCTCGCGATCGGCCTCGTGGTCGACGACGCCATTGTCGTGGTGGAGAACATCCATCGCCATCTGGAGGAAGGGAAGACGCCGGTTCAGTCGGCGCTGGAAGGCGCGCGCGAAATCGTTGGGCCGGTCATCTCCATGACCATCACGCTCGCGGCGGTGTACGCGCCGATCGGCTTCCTCGGCGGCCTGACCGGTTCGCTGTTCCGCGAATTCGCCTTCACGCTCGCGGGCTCGGTGATCGTGTCAGGTGTGATCGCGCTGACGCTGTCGCCGATGATGTGCTCTATTCTGCTCAAGAATACCGAAGAGGGCCGCTTCGCCAAGCTGGTCAACAAGGTGTTCGGCGCTTTGACGCGCTGGTATGGGCGCAGGCTCGACCGCTCGCTCGATTACAAGGCGATCACCGGTCTGTTCGCGGTGACGATCCTCGGGCTGGTCGGCTTCCTCTACATGCACACCTCGAAGGAGCTGGCGCCTGAGGAGGACCAGGGCATCGTGTTCGCGGTGACCAAGGCGCCGAAATACGCCAACATCGACTATGTCGATTTCTACGGCGATAAGCTCGACGAGAAATTCCAGAAGTTCCCCGAAACCGATCTGCGCTTCGTGCTGAACGGCATCAACGGCCCGCAGGGCGGCATCGCCGGCATGCTGCTGAAGTCGTGGGACGAGCGCAAGCGCTCGTCGATCCAGTTGAAGCCGCTGGTGCAGGCCGAGCTTTCCAAGATCGAGGGCGTGCAGGCTTTCGCGTTCAACCTGCCGCCGTTGCCGGGTGGCCCCGGCGGTCTGCCGGTTCAGATGGTGATCAATTCCACCGCGGGCTTCCAGACAGTCTATGAGCAGATGGAGAAGCTGAAGGACGCCGCGCGCAAGAGCGGCATGTTCATCGTCTCCGACAGCGACCTCGCCTACAACCAGCCGAACGTGGAGGTCACGATCGACCGCACCAAGGCGCAGGATCTCGGCGTTAACATGCAGAACCTCGGCTCTACGCTCGCGGTGCTGCTCGGTGGCAACTACATCAACCGCTTCAATCTGGAGGGCCGGTCCTACCAGGTGATCCCACAGGTGCCGCGCAGCAGCCGGCTCTCGCCGGAATCGCTCGGCGGCTATTATGTGACGACCAACACGGGCCAGCAGCTCCCGCTGTCGACCGTGGTCTCGGTCAGGACCAAGACTGATCCGAATTCGCTGACGCATTACAATCAGCTCAATTCGGCGACGTTCTCGGCTGTGCCAATGCCCGGCGTGACGGTCGGATCGGCGGTCGACTTCCTCGAAGGCGAGGCCAAGAAGCTGCCGGCCGGCTTCAGCCACGATTATCTCGCGGACTCCAGGCAATACGTGCAGGAGGGCAACCAGCTTGCGATCACCTTCGGTTTTGCGTTGATCATCATCTTCCTGGTGCTGGCGGCGCAGTTCGAGAGCCTGCGTGACCCATTCGTGATCATGATCTCGGTGCCGATGGCGATCGTGGGTGCGCTGATCCCGCTGTTCTTTGGCATGGCGACCATGAACATCTACACCCAGGTCGGTCTGCTGACCCTGGTCGGCCTGATCACCAAGCACGGCATCCTGATGGTGGAGTTCGCCAACGAGCTCCAGGTCAACGAGCGGCTCGACCGCCGCTCGGCCATCGAGATGTCGGCCCGCATTCGTCTGCGGCCGATCCTGATGACCACGGCCGCGATGGTGACCGGCCTGATCCCGCTCCTGACTGCGTCCGGCGCGGGCGCGGCCAGCCGCTTCTCGATCGGCCTCGTGGTGGTCGCCGGCATGTCGATCGGTACGCTGTTCACGCTGTTCGTGCTGCCCGCGGTCTACGTCGTGCTGGCAACCGACCACCGCGCGGCGGCCGATTCCGAGCGGAACAAGGAGGTCAACGATCTCGACCTCAATTCCAAGGCGCTGCGACCGACCTGAGCCGCAGGTCAGCGAACCAGAGGGCGGCAGCGGCATCCGTTGCCGCCCTTTTCCTTTGTCCCGCAGCCTGCGTAGGCCGTCAGGCTTACGGGGGAGTCCTTTCCGCGTTGGCGAGAGACAAGTTCCGGCCTTCTTGCTAGATTCGCCGGGATGAGCATCTCCCTCCACCCCGACACCCCGCAAGCCAGGACAGTGCCGAGCGCTGCCGCGGCTGGCGTCGTGCCCGGCGAGGCGGCGGGGCGCGGGATCAGGACCCGGCTCTTCACCAAATATGTCGCGCTGTTCGTGGCCGTCGTCGCCATTGCGCTGCTGGCCAACGGGCTGTTCGAGGTCTTCTTCTATTATCGCGAGCACAAGGCCGCGCTGATCCGGGTCCAGCATGAGCAGGCCGAGGCAGCGGCGGCCAAGATCGGCCAGTTCGTCAAGGAGATCGAGAGCCAGCTCGGCTGGACCACGCAGCTGCCCTGGTCGGCGGGCTCGATCGAGCAGCGCCGGTTCGACGCGCAACGGCTGCTGCGCCAGGTGCCCGCGGTCACAGAGCTCGCCCAGGTGGATGCGACCGGCAAGGAGCGCTTGCGAGTCTCGCGGCTGGCCATGGACGCGATCGACAGCGGGATCGACCTGTCGGCCGACCCGAAGTTCACCGAGGCGGTCGCGCACAAGGTCTATTACGGCCCGGTCTATTTCCGCAGGGAGTCCGAGCCCTACATGACGCTCGCGCTGGCCGGCGCGCGCAAGGATGCTGGCGTCAGCATCGCGGAGGTCAATCTCAAGCTGATCTGGGACGTCGTGTCCCAGATCAAGGTCGGCGAGCACGGGCACGCCTATGTGGTCGGCCCGGAGGGACGCCTGATCGCGCATCCCGACATCAGCCTGGTGCTGCGCAACACCGACATGTCGGGCCTCGCGCAGGTGCGCGCCGCGCAGGCTGGAGGCGGCACCCTGTCCGACGCGCTCCCCGAAGCGCGCAATATCCAGGGGCAGAAGGTGCTGACCACATCGGCCCCGATCGAGCCGCTGCATTGGACCATGCTCGTCGAGCTGCCGGTCGAGGAGGCCTATGCGGCGCTCTATGCTTCGCTGCAGCGGCTGGCGATCGTGTTGCTCGCAGCGTCGATCTTCGCGGTGCTCGCCGGGATTTTCCTCGCGCGCCGCATGGTCGGACCGATCCAGGCCCTGCGCAGCGGCGCCGAGCGGATCGGCGGCGGCGATTTCTCGCAGCGCATCTCGATCAAGACCGGCGACGAGCTTGAAGGACTCGCCGACCAGTTCAACGACATGGGCGCGCGGTTGCAGGAATCCTATGCGGATTTGGAAAACAAGGTCGAGCGGCGGACGGCTGAATTGTCCGAAACGCTCGAGCAACAGACGGCGACTTCTGAGGTGCTGGAGGTCATCAGTTCCTCTCCGGGCGAACTCGCTCCCGTGTTCTACAAAATGCTCGAAAATGCGACGCGGGTCTGTGGCGCAAGTTTCGGCGTCATGAATCTCTGGGACGGTGAAAGCTTCACGATTGCGGCGGATTACAATGTGCCGGCTGCGTTCGCTGCTTCGCGAAAAGATGTGGAAATCCGACCTCGTCCGAACAGCGCGCTCGCCGAGGTCGTCAGGACACGTAAGGTCGTCCACGTTCACGATGTGCGAAACACACCTGCCTATCTTGCTGGTGGGCCTGCCGTTCGCGCGATCTCAGACGTCGCCGGCGCCCGTACGATCGTCATCGTGCCGATGCTGAAGGAGAACGAGCTGATTGGCACGATCGCGGTCTATCGCAAGGAGGTCCGTCCGTTCGCCGACAAGCAGATCGCACTGGTTGAGAATTTCACCAAACAGGCTGTGATTGCGATCGAGAACGCTCGACTGCTCAAGCAGCTTCGTGAGCGTACCACGGAGCTGTCGCAGTCGCTCGACAATCTGCGTACCGCGCAGGATCGCCTGATCCAGACCGAGAAGCTCGCCTCCCTCGGCCAGCTCACGGCGGGGATCGCCCACGAGATCAAGAACCCGCTCAATTTCGTCAACAATTTCTCCTCGGTCTCGACCGAGCTGATCGATGAACTCAACCAGGCCCTGCAATCGGCTTCGCTCGACGGCAAGACGAAGGAGGAGGTCGACGAGCTGACCGGCATGCTCAGGAGCAATCTGGAAAAGGTGGTGCAGCACGGCAAGCGCGCCGATTCCATCGTCAGGAACATGCTGCTGCATTCGCGCGCGGGTTCCGGCGAGCATCGCCCCAGCGATATCAATGCCGTCGTCGAGGAAAGCCTCAATCTCGCCTATCACGGTGCGCGCGCGGAACGGCCCGCCTTCAACGTCACGCTTGAGCGCGAGTTCGATCCCGGGGCCGGGACGGTCGATGTCTATCCGCAGGAGATCGCGCGCGTCTTGCTCAATTTGATCTCGAACGGCTTCTATGCTGCGGCCAAGCGCAAGGAGAGCGCGACGGACGGCTTCGAGCCCACCTTGAACGCGGCCACCAAAAACCTCGGCGACAAGGTCGAGATCCGGATCCGCGACAACGGCACAGGGATTCCGCCCGAGGTGAAGGCGAAATTGTTCAATCCGTTTTTCACCACCAAGCCGGCCGGCGAGGGCACCGGGCTCGGCCTGTCCATGAGCCATGACATCGTCGTGAAGCAGCACGGCGGCACGATCGACGTGAACACCGAGCCCGGTGTATTCACCGAATTCATCATCACGCTGCCGCGCCAGATGGCGGCGGACGATACTCCCGGAGGCAAGAATTGAACGTTTACATCCTGGTCGTCGATGACGAGCCCGACGTCGAGGCGCTGTTCCGGCAGCAGTTCCGGCGTGACCTGCGCGCCGGACGCTTCCAGATGGAATTCGCGCCGTCCGCGTCCGATGCGCTCAGGCTCGCCTCCGAGGTGCGCGACCCCTCGTTGATCCTGATCCTGTCCGACATCAACATGCCCGGCATGAGCGGGCTCGACATGCTGCCCAAGGTGCGCGCCGAGCATCCGGACGTTCCCGTCATCATGATCACGGCCTATGGTGACGCCGAGACGCGCCGGAAGGCGATCGAGCGTGGCGCCATCGGGCTCCTCACCAAGCCGATCGATTTTGCGCTGCTGCGGCAGGAGATCGACACGAGGCTCGAGCAAGCCGCATGACTTCGACCATCCTCTTCGTCGATGACGAGCCAGACCTCGAGGCGCTGATCCTGCAGAAGTTTCGCAGGCAGATCCGCGACGGGCTCGTCGACATCATGTTTGCACGCGACGGCGTCGAGGCGCTGGAGTCCCTCGAGCAGAACCCGCATGTCGACATGGTGGTCTCCGACATCAACATGCCGCGCATGGATGGGCTGTCGCTGCTGGCGAAGCTCCAGGAGGCCGAGGACAAGAAGTCGACTATCATCGTCTCGGCCTATGGCGACATGAGCAACATCCGCACCGCCATGAACCGCGGCGCGTTCGACTTCCTCACCAAACCGATCGACTTCGCCGACCTGGAAGCCACGATCGAGAAGACCATTCGCCATATCGAGATGCTGCGCGAGGTGCGGCGCCGTCAGATGGAGGCGGAGCGGGCCCATGCCGCGCTGTCGCGCCATTTCTCGCCCGAGCTCGCCAAGCGTCTGGTGGCGGGCGGCGAGGGTGAGGGGATCGAGGTGCAGTGGCGCGATGTCGCCACCATCTTCACCGATATCACCGGGTTCACCTCCCTGGTCGAGAGCGCGCCGCCCGAGACGCTCGGCGCGCTCCTCAACGAATATGTCGGCGGGATGACCGAAACCATCTTCGCGCATGAGGGGACGGTCGCAAAAATCATCGGCGATGCGATCCAGGTGCTCTTCAATGCGCCCGGCGATCAGCCGGACTATGCGACGCGTGCGGTCGCCTGCGCCCATGACCTCGATGCCTGGGCACAGGATTTCTGCGCGCGCCAGAGGGCCGTGGGCGTGAATTTCGGCACCACCCGCATCGGCATTCACGCCGGGCCGGCACTGGTCGGCAATTTCGGAGGCAACCGCTTCTTCGACTACACCGCCTATGGAGACACCATCAACATCGCGGCGCGACTGGAGGCCGCCAACAAGCATCTGGGAACACGCATCTGCGCCAGTGCCAGCGTCGCCAAGGCTGCCGAGCATTTTCAAGGCCGTCCCGTGGGTGATCTGATGCTGCGCGGACGCAGCGAACCGCTGCGTGCGTTCGAACCGTTGCCGCAGGATAAATTCGAAGCGCCAAGGACGGCGCAATATTCCGAGGCTTTTGCCAAGATGGAAGCCGGCGACGTCGCGGCCATGCCGGCCTTTGCCGCGCTGGTCGGGATGCACGCCGACGATTCCCTGGCCGGCTTTCACCTGAAGCGCTTGCTCAACGGTGCCAAGGGCATCCGCATGAAACTGGATTAGGAGTTCGACATGATTGGTGATTTCTCCGCCGGCAACTATCGGTTCATTCCGTCCGTGTTCCAGTATTCGGCGGGTGCCGCCGCTGACGACGGATACGAGATTGAGCGGGTTCGGTTCGATCGCCTGGTGCCGCTGGCCGAGGGATTTGCGCTCGCGGCGAAGTATATCCAGGAAGCAGGGCGTCCGCTGACGGCGTTCTGTGCCTGCGAGTTGCGCTCACCGGCGGCCTTCAGCGAGGAAGGCTTTCGCGCATTCAACCTGCATTATGTGAAGACGCTGTCCGAATGGGGCATCTTCGACGGCACCACCAATCCGGTGGCGCGCAGCAATGTCTGTCCGGAGATCGATCCGCCGTCCGAGCCGTCGTTCTATGCTTTCTCCTTCACGCGTCCGACAACCTCGAAGGCACCAAGCTTCGTGATCGCCGGTGGCGCCGAGGCGCGCGAGGGCGGCGGCACCTATGTCGAGCGCACGGTGCGCTACCGCGACCTCAGCCCGGAGGGTCTTCGCGAGAAGGTGCGGTTCACCACGACGTCGCAGATGGAGAACCGGATGACGGCCTTCGGCTTCGGCTGGAAGGACACCACCGGCGTGCAGGCCTATTCCGTGCACGATTTCCACCACGCGCTGGTCGACGAGCTGGTCCGCCACGGCGCGCTGCGCTCCGGCCTGACCTGGCATTTCGCCCGTCCGCCGGTGGTCGACCTCGAATACGAGATGGATTGCCGTCGCGTGATGCGCGAGACCGTGATTTGAGGTCCTCATCCTGAGGAGCGGCCGTCAGGCCGCGTCTCGAACGATGGCTCCAGGTGACAGTCGGGCCTTCATGGTTCGAGACGCGCGTAAGAACGCGCTCCTCACCTGAGGGACTGCTAGCGCTGGCGCGGGTCGAGCGCGTCGCGCAGGCCGTCGCCGAGCAGGTTCAGCGACAGCACCACGAGGAAGATCGCAAGGCCCGGCCAGATCGCCATCCACGGCGCCTGGGTCAGGAAGCGCTGCGCCGCGTTGAGCATGCTGCCCCAGGACGGTGCCGGCGGCTGCTGGCCGAGGCCGAGGAACGACAGCGCGGCTTCGGCGATGATGGCGGCGGCGATCGACAGCGTCGCCTGCACCAATAGCGCGGGAAGGATGTTCGGCAGGATGTGCGAGAACGCGATCCGCCACGGCGGATTGCCGAGCGCGCGCGCCGCCTCGACATAGTCTTCGGCCTTGACGCTCAGCACCTGCCCGCGCGTCAGGCGGATGAAGATCGGCGTTGCCGAGATGCCGATCGCGATCATGGCGTTGCCGAGGCTGGGACCGAGGAAGGCGGCCAGCGCGATCGCCAGGATCAGGAACGGGCAGGCCAACATCGCATCGGTGATCCGGCTGATCAGCGCGTCAACAAATCCGCCGCGATAGCCGGCGAGGAGACCAAGAGGGACACCGATCCCGAGCGCGATCGCGACCGAGATCAGACCCGCCATCAGGGAGGCCCGCGCGCCGTAGATGACGCGGCTGAGGATGTCGCGGCCGAGATCGTCGGTGCCGAACCAGTGGGCGGCGGTGGGCGGCTTGCGCACCAGGCTCCAGCTCGTTGCAATGGGATCATAGGGCACGACCAGCGGCGCAAGGGCCGCAAGCAGGATGAAGGCTGTGATCACGACAAGCCCGAAGACCGCGGCCTTGCGCTTGAACAGGCGCCGCCGCGCACGGCGGGCCGGGCTGTCCAGCTCGTAGGCCTGGGTGGCGGGACTGGCTGGCAGTGCGGCGTCGGTCATCGTCTAACCTCGCAGCCGCGGATTGACGAGGACATAGGCGACGTCGGCGACGAGATTGAGCGTGATGTAGACTGTGGCCGTCACCAGCACCACGCCCTGCACCACCGCATAGTCACGGTTGAAGACGGCGTCCACGATCAGCTTGCCGAAGCCGGGAATGGAAAAGATCTGCTCGGTCAGCACCGCGCCCGACAACAGCGTGCCGAGCTCGAGCGCGCCGAGGGTGATGATCGGCGTCAGCGCGTTGCGCATCGCGTGCTTGAGGATCACCGAGCGCTCGGAGAGACCTTTCGCGCGCGCGGTGCGGACATAGTCGCTCTCCAGAACCTGGAGCATGGCGCTGCGTGTGTGCCGCATCAGGACCGCTGAAATTGCGTTGCCGAGCACGAAGGCCGGCATGATGGTGGCGGCCAGGCTCGCGCGCCAGTCCTCCGTGAGCGGCACATAGCCTGAGGCCGGCAGCCAGCCCAGGTGAATCGAGAACAGGAAGATCATGAGGATTCCGAGCCAGAAATTCGGCGTCGAGATGCCCCATAGCGCGAACAGATTGGCGCCATAGTCCCAAACCGTGCCCTTCTTCACCGCGGAGATGATGCCGGCGGGAATGCCGATGAGGAACGCGATCAGGATCGCCATTGAGCCGAGCTGGAGCGTCACCGGCAGTTTCTGGGCGATCAACTCGCGCACCGGCATCTTGTTGCGCAGCGACTCGCCGAAATTACCGGTGAGGACTCCCTTGAGCCAGTAGACATATTGCACGGGGATCGACTGATCGAGCTTGTACTGCTGCCGGATCTGCTCGATCGCTGCGGGATCGCGCTCCTCGCCGGCCATCACCAGCGCGGGATCGCCCGGCAGCAATTGCTGGAGCGAGAAGATCAGCACCGACACGAAGAACAGTGTCGGCACGATCTGCGCGATGCGGCGGGCGAGGAAGTTCAGCATGGCTCCACGCGTTTCCCGAGTGATGCCGCGATCACTTGAACTTCAGCCCGACCACGCGCACGAGGCCATCAGGCATCTGCCGGTAGCCCTCGAGCTTCTTCGTATGCGCGATCAGGAGCGTACGATGATAGATGTAGATGATCGGCAGGTCGTCGAGCAGGATCTTGGTCAGCTTCCCGTAGATCGCCTTGCGCTCCTCGACATTGGACGTCGCCCGTCCGTCTTCCATCAGCTTGTCGGCTTCGGGGTTCGAATACACGCCGTCGTTCTGCGGCGCCTTGCTGCGCATGAAGATGTAGGAATTGCCGTCCGGGTCGATGCGTCCGCTCCAGTTGATCTGGAACACCTGGAACTCGCCGGCCTGCGCCTGCTTGAAGGTGGTCGCGAATTCAACGACGCGGACCTTGATGTCGAAGCCTGCTTCGGCGGCCATGGACTGCACGACCTGGGCGACGGCCTCGTACTCGGTGCCCTTTGGTACCATGTAGTCGACGGTGACGGGCAGGCTGACACCGGCTTCCTTCAACAGCGCCTTGGCCTTGGCGATGTCGCGACCCGGAATGGGGAAAGCCTTCTGATAGTATGGATGCGTCGGGCTGACCCATTGATTGCCCGGCGTGAACTCGCCGTTGAATACGACCTGGTTGATGGCCTCGCGATCGATCGACAGGCTGAGTGCCTGGCGTACCTTCGCGGATTGGCTGAGTGGCCCCTTGGTCTTGTCGTTGCCGATATTGATCGTCAGGCCCTGATAACCGAGCTCGGGCGCCGTCGACAGCACCAGCTTGGGATCGGCGCGCACATCCTTGATGTCGGTGGCCAGCACGCGCTCGATCAAATCGAGCCCGCCGGACTTGAGGTTGGCAAGGCGCACCGTCGCGTCGACAATCGGCAGGAACACGACGCGGTCGATATGGATGTTGTCCTTGTTCCAGTAGTCGGCAAACTTCTCGAACACCATGCGGTCCTGTTGGACGCGCTCGACGAATTTGTAGGGGCCGGCGCAGACCGGATGCAGGCCGAACTTGTCGCCCGCCTCCTTCGCGGCCTTCGGCGAGACCATCATGCCGGAGCGGTCGGTGAGCTGGGCGATCAGCGGCGAGTAAGGGGTCTTGAGCACCAGCTTGATGGTCAGGGGATCGACCACCTCGACATGGTCGACGCTGGCAAGCTCCGACTTCCGGAACGAGGTCGGCAGCGTCATGTGACGCTCGATCGAGAACTTTGCGGCTTCGGCGTCCAGCGGTTCGCCGTCATGGAATTTGACGTTCGGCCGGAGCTTGATCGTCATCTCCTTGCCGTCGGCCGAAGTCTCGTAGGACAGCGCGAGCTGCGGCACGATGTTGAGCTTCTCGTCGATGTCGAACAGCTTGTCGCAGAAGGCGGAGAAGACGATGCGGCCGACATAGGTGCGGCCGATGCTGGGATCGAGGATATCGGGGTCTTCGGCGATGCCGATGCGAAGCGTGGTCTGAGCCTGGGCTGCGCCCGCGAGCGACGTCAGCACAGCCGACGCCAGGATTGTCAAACGCATGAAACTCATCGCTCTCAACCTCTGTTTTGCGGCTATGCCGGGTCCGTTCCCAATGAACTAACCCCGCTGCCGCGGACTGCTTCCGGGCCCCCGCTGAAGGCGGCGACCAATTTTTCAAGGACCGGCGAGAAGCCGCCGTCGGACGGGACGATCGCCGCGGAGGACGGCAGTTCCGACGTTCGGTGACAGGCCGTTGCATGTCCGATGCCATCCGGCACGAGCTGCGGCATTTCACTGCGGCAGCGGTCGATCACGTAGGGGCAGCGGGTGTGGAAGCGGCAACCCGGCGGCGGGCTGAGTGCGCTGGGGATCTCTCCCTGCAGCACAATTCGGCTGCGCTTTGCCCGCGGTTTAGGCATGGGGATCGCGGACAGCAGCGCACGGCTGTAGGGATGGCGGGGTGCCGCGAACAGGGCGTCCGCCTCGGCAGTCTCGACGATCTGGCCGAGATTCATCACGGCGACATGGTCGGCGATGTGCTTGACCACGGCGAGGTCATGCGAGACGAAGATATAGGCCAGCCCAAGCCGGTCCTGAAGCTCGCGCAGCAGGTTCAGGATCTGCGAGCGGATCGAGACGTCCAGCGCCGAGACCGGCTCATCGCAGATGATCAGTTTTGGTTCGACCGCGAGCGCGCGGGCAATGGCGATGCGCTGGCGTTGGCCGCCGGAGAATTCGTGCGGATAACGCCGCTCGAGCCGTGGCTCGAGGCCGACCAGCCGCAAGATTTCCGCGACGCGCTCGCGCCGTTGCGCCGGCGGTACCAGATCGTGCAGCGCCAGCGGCTCGGTGAGAATCTGGCCGACCGTCATGCGCGGATTGAGCGAGGCGTAGGGGTCCTGGAAAATGATCTGTGCTTCGCGGCGGAAGGCGCGGAGCGCCGCGGCGTCCAGCGAGAGCAGGTCACGGCCGGCGAAACGCACCGTGCCTGCATCCGGCTCGATCAGCCGCAGCACCAGGCGACTGACGGTGGATTTGCCGCAACCGGATTCGCCGACCAGGGCCAGCGTCTTGCCGGCGTCGAGAGAGAAGCTGACGCCATCGACCGCTTTGACATGCCCCAGTGCCCGGCCGAACAGCGAGCGCCCGGCGACAAAATGCTTGACCAGGCCTTCGACCTCGAGAAGCGCCATCACGACACCAGAAGTTCGAGCGGTGCGCGGATGCAGCGCGAGAGGTGGCCGGGGCTGACCTCGACCAGCGGTGGCGGTGCCTTGGTGCAGGCGTCCAGCACGAAGGGGCAGCGCGCGGCGAAACGGCAGCCGCCGGGTGGCTGCGCCATGTTCGGCACCATGCCCTCGATCGTGGCCAGTTGCTCGGCGCGACGATCGAGCCGCGGGATCGAGCCCAGCAGGCCGACGGTGTAGGGATGCTGCGGCATGGCGAACAGCTCGTCGACCGGCGCGCGCTCGACGATCTCGCCGGCATACATCACCGCGACCTCGTCGCAGACTTCGGCGACGACACCGAGATCGTGGGTGATCAGGATGATGGCGGCGCCGCTCGCCGCCTTCAGTTCGCGCATCAGCTCCAAAATCTGCGCCTGCAGGGTGACGTCGAGCGCGGTGGTCGGCTCGTCTGCGATCAGCAGCCGCGGATCGCAGGCCAGTGCCATCGCGATCATCACGCGCTGGCGCATGCCGCCGGAGAGCTTGTGCGGGTATTCGTCGATCCGCCGCTCCGGCGAGGGGATGTGGACGCGGCGCAGCAACTCGATGGCCCGCTCGCGCGCGCTGCGCCGCGAGCCGCCGCGATGGCGCAGAATGGTCTCGATGATCTGGTCGCCGATGGTGAAGCTCGGGTTGAGCGACGTCATCGGCTCCTGAAAAATCATCGCCAGCCGGTTGCCGCGGAGGTCGCGCAGCGTCTGGTCAGGAGTCTTCAGCAAGTCAAAGCCGTCGAAGCGGATTGCGCCCGAGATCTCCGCGCTTTGCTTCGGCAGCAATCCCATGATCGCCAGCGACGTCACGCTCTTGCCGCAACCGGATTCGCCGACGAGGCCGAGCGTCGCGCCATTGGCGACGCTGAGATCGACGCTGTCGACGGCGTGGGTCACGCGGCCGTCGTCGCCGTGGAAGCGGATGCGCAGATCCTTGATCTCGATGAGAGGACTTGCGCTCATGATTGCCTTGCTCGGCTCGCAGCGATGCTGGCGTCGATGACGCTGCGATCGGTGTTGCCTGCCGGGTTCTGCCGCGTCGGCATGGAAGAGCGGAAATGTACCCAGAGTTCCTGACTGACGCGCTCCAGCCGTTCGAGTTCGCCCAGCGGATCGAGATGATCGTCGGCGCGAATGTCCAGCGCCGGCCATTCCTCCTCGCCGTGGATCAGGAGCGCAGCGGATTGCTTGCCGCGCTTGTCGCCGCCGGCGGCCTCGCCCGCGCGCATGGCGGCAAGCAGGCGGCGCGGGAAGGGTAGGCTGTCATTGGCGATATAGGTCTTCGCGGTCTCGTCGAGCACGTCGGCGCCGGCAAGCATGTTGCCGGCAATGGAGAAGCCGCTGCCGGCGATGTGCCCGCACCAGTCGACGCAGTCGCGCCCGGTATGCGCGGCGATCGCGCCGCTGGCGTCCATGATGTGGATCTGGCGGCTCTCGCGGCCGTCGTCGGTCGCGAGCTGGGTGGCGAGAACGTCATGCGCGTTCAGGCCCTCGCGCAGCAGCTTGACGCCGTCGATGCCGTAGTAGGGATTGACGAAGGCCTGGGTCGCGATGGCGCCGAGACCGGCCGCGATGTAGGGCACGCGCGCGCCGACGGCGAAGAAGCGGGTAGCTACAGCGATGCCGAACTGGCCGGTGGCAGGGTCTCGCGCGATGATCGACCAGGTCATGTGCTGCCTTCAGCGCCCTGCGGCGTAGCCCTGCATGCCACGCGGGTTGGCGGCGGCGCGGCGGCGCACCCCGACGCGCGAGGCCGCGGTGAGGCGACCTTCCGACCAGTCGGGGCCGACCTCGACAATGTGTCCGCGCTCGCGAAGATTCTCGATCGTCGCCTTCGGCACGCGGTTCTCGACCACGAGCACACCGGGGCGTGCGGTGCGCGGCCAGAACGAGATCGGAAAATGCTCGGAGTGCCAGGCCGGCGCGTCGATCGCTTCCTGGAGATTGAGGTTGCAATGGACGTGCCGTAGGAAGAACTGTGTGATCCACTGATCCTGCTGGTCGCCGCCGGGCGAGCCCCAGGCCAGATACGGCTCGCCGTCGCGTAGCGCCATGGTGGGGGACAGCGTCGTGCGCGGCCGCTTGCCCGGCGCCAGCGCGGCGGGATGGTCTTCCTCCAGCCAGAACATCTGCGCGCGGCTCCCGAGGCAGAAGCCGAGCTCCGGAATGATCGGTGAGGATTGCAGCCAGCCGCCGGATGGCGTCGAGGACACCATGTTGCCGGCCTTGTCGATGATGTCGAAATGCACGGTGTCGCCGCGCACTTCGCCGAAGCGCCCGACTGTCGGCTCGCCCGCGCCAAGCGCGCCGACCGCCTCACGCTGCCCCTCGGCGCGGCGCAGCTTGACCACGCCGCCAAAACCTTCGACCGAACCGGGCAGGAAGTCGAGCGATGCCTTCTCTGAGATCAGTTTGCGGCGTTCGTCATTATAGGCATCCGACAGCAGCGTCGCGATCGGGATCTCGCTGAACTTGGGATCGCCGTAGAACTTTTCGCGGTCTGCGAAGGCGAGTTTTGCGCATTCGATCTGGAGGTGGATGAATTCCGGCCCGGTCGGATCGAGCCCGTCGAGCGCAAAGCCCTTGAGCAGCGCGAGCTGCTGGAGCGTCACCGGACCCTGGCTCCAGACGCCGGCCTTGCAGACGGTGTAGCGGCCATAGTCGTAGGTGAGCGGTGCCTCGATCGTTGGCTGCCAACGCGCCATGTCGTCCGCCGAGAGCACGCCGCGATGCGGCGAGCCGCTGACATCCATCACCTCCTGAGTGCGGCAGAACTTGTCGATGGCTTCCGCAACGAAACCTTGCGACCAGGCCTTTCGCGCACGCTCGATCTCGGCGTCGCGGCCACCACCGCCGCTCTCGGCTTCGCTGAGAATGCGGGCGTAGGTCGCAGCCAGCGTCTTGTTGGTGAAGAGGGTGCCGGGCTTCGGCACTTCGCCATTGGGCAGATAGACCGCGGCCGAGGTCGGCCAATGCTTGCGGAACAGCTGCTCGACGGTCTGGATCGTGGCGCAGGCGCGCTCGACCAGCGGATAGCCGTCGCGCGCGTAGGAGATCGCGGGCTCCAGCACGTCGCGCACGCGCATCGTGCCGTAGTCGCGCAGCAGCATCATCCAGGATTCGAACGTGCCGGGGACGCAGGCCGCGAGCAGGCCGGTGCCGGGCACCATGTCGAGGCCTTCGCTCTTGTAATGCGCGATGGTGGCGCGCGCTGGCGCCGGGCCCTGGCCGCAGATCACCTCGGTGCGTGCTCGTTTGACGTCATGCACGATGATGGGCACGTCTCCGCCCGGGCCGTTCAAATGCGGTTCGACGACCTGGAGCGTGAACGCCGTGGCGACGCCGGCGTCGAAGGCATTGCCGCCCTTTTCCAGGATGGCCATGCCGACCGCGGTCGCGATCCAGTGTGTGGTGGCGACGACCCCGAACGTGCCCTCGATCTCGGGGCGCGTCGTGAAGGGATCGGGATTGACGTTGCTGGCCATGGGATTTCGCTACCTTATTTGTCGCGCGCGCAATTGATCACAGGCGATGCCGTGCCGCCAATGCGTGGACCGCATGGCACGCGCGCGTCACGCCGGGACCGGCGCGGTGTTCACCGCATGGCAGGCGACGCCGGCGATCAGTTCCGGGGCTTCCTTGCGGCAGAGATCGAACGCCAGCGGGCAGCGCGGATTGAAGGCACAGCCGGGCGGCGGATTGATCGGGTTCGGAATCTCGCCCTTCACCGGAATGCGCTGGCGGCCCGACATAGCGAGGTCAGGCACGGCGCCCAACAGCATCTTGGTGTAGGGCATGCGCGGTCGGGCGAACAGCTCGCGTCCCTCCGCGATCTCGACGATGCGGCCGAGATACATCACGCCGACGCGGCTCGCCATGTGGCGGACGACGGCGAGGTTGTGGCTGATGAACATGTAGGTTAGGCCGAACTTATCCTGGAGGTCGCGCATCAGGTTCAGGATCTGCGCCTGCACGGAGACGTCGAGCGCCGAGGTCGGCTCGTCGCAGACGATGAACTCCGCATCGGAGGCGAGCGCTCGCGCGATCGCGATGCGCTGGCGCTGGCCGCCGGAGAACTCGTGTGGAAATTTCAACCGGTCGTCGGGATGCAGACCGACAAGGCTGAGCAGTTCGCCGACGCGCGCCTGGATATCGCGCTCGCCCTGGATCAGGTCGAAGGCGCGGATCGGCTCGGAGATGATGGCATCGACCCGGAAGCGCGGGTTCAGGCTCGCATAGGGGTCCTGGAAGATCATCTGGATGCGGCGGCGCAGTTTTCGCCGCGCCTGCGCCTGCCGTGGATCGGTCATCGAGATGCCGTCGATCAGCACGTTGCCGGAACTCGGCGGCAGCAGGCCGACCACCATTCGCGCCACCGTGGTCTTGCCCGAGCCGGACTCGCCGACCAGAGCAAAGGTCTCGCCCTTCCTGATGTCGAAGCTAACGTGATCGACAGCCTTGAGATATTCGAGATGCCCGCCTTCGAGCACGCGGTTGAGCCAGGGTTTTGAGACGTCGAAGACGCGGCGCAGATTTGTGGCCTGGACGAAAGGCGTGCTCATGCCGCGCTCTCCGCAGGCACGGTGTCGTAGAGATGGCAGGCAACGGATTGGGTGCCGCGCGATAGTGGCTCCGGCCGTTCAACCCGGCAGCGATCGAAGGCGAAGGCGCAGCGCGGATTGAACGAGCAGCCGCGCGGGATCGCCGATAGGCGCGGCATGGAGCCGGGGATCTGCACCAGGCGCTTGTCGTCCCCGGCAAGCGTCGGAATCGCGCCCATCAGGCCCTTGGCGTAAGGGTGCAGCGGATTCCTGACGACGTCCTGTACCGGGCCGATCTCGGCGACGCGGCCGGCATACATCACCGCGACGCGGTCGGAGGTCTCCGCGATCACGCCCATGTCGTGGGTCACCAGCATCACGGCGGTGCCGTGGTCGCGGCCGAGCCGCTTGATCAGCGAGATGATCTGCGCCTGTACGGAGACATCGAGCGCGGTGGTTGGCTCGTCCGCGATGATCAGCTCGGGCTCGGCGCAGATCGCCAGCGCAATCACCACGCGCTGGCGCATGCCGCCGGAGAATTCATGGGGATAGCCGTCGATGCGCTTATCCGGTGCGGGAATGCCGACTTCGGCGAGCAGGTCGATGGCGCGACGGCGGGCGGCCGTCTCGGACAGGTTCAGGTGGGTTTTGATCGTCTCGATGATCTGGTCGCCGACCCGGTAGAGCGGATTGAGCGAGGTGAGGGGATCCTGGAAGATCATGCCGATCCGTTTTCCCCGGATGCGGCGTATCTCCTCGGCCGGCAGATTGTCGATGCGCTGGCCGGCGAGACGAATCTCGCCGCCGGCGATGCGGCCGGGCGGATCGATCAGGCCGATCACTGCCAGGCCGGTGACGGACTTGCCGGCGCCGGATTCGCCGACCACGCCGAGCACCTCGCCCTTGGCGATGTCGAACGAGACGCCGTCGATCGCGCGCAACGTGCCGCGGCGGGAGGCGAACTCGACCTGAAGATTGCGCACGGAGAGTACGGGTTCGGTCATGGGCGAGGCGATTTCATCGAAGCTTTGCTCATCGAAGTCTTGCTCATCGAAGTTTCGGGTTGAGCGCGTCGCGCAGCCAGTCGCCGAGCAGGTTGATCGACAGGATCAGTGCGGCGAGCGCAAGCCCGGGGAAGGCGACGATCCACCATTCGCCCGCGAACAGATAGTTGTTGCCGATGCGGATCAGCGTGCCGAGCGACGGCATGGTGTCGGGCAGGCCGACGCCGAGGAACGACAGCGTCGCCTCGGTGATGATGGCGAGTGCGAGGTTGATGGTGGCGATGACCAGGATCGGACCCATCGTGTTGGGCAGCACGTGCCGCAGCATGATCTTTGGCGCGGGCAGGCCGATCAGCTGCGCTGCGGCCACGTAGTCCTTGTTCTTCTCGACCATCACGGAACCGCGCACCGTCCGGGCATATCCGACCCAGAAGCTCAGGCCGATCGAGATCACCAGCACCACCAGCATGCTGTTGGCATCCAGCCGGTTACCGAGGATCGATTTCGCGATGCCGTTGACCAGCAGCGCGATCAGAATGGCGGGGAAGGTCAGCTGCACGTCGGCGATCCGCATGATCACGCCGTCGACCGCGCCCCCGAAATAGCCGGCGATCAGGCCGAGCGCGATTCCGAGCGCGCCGGCGAAGACCACGCCGGCGACGCCGACGGCGAGCGAGATGCGCAAGCCATAGAGGATGGCGGAGAACACGTCGCGGCCCTGCTCGTCGGTGCCGAGCAGGAACGGGCTCTGGCCGTCGGCGGTCCAGAGCGGTGAGATCCGCGAGTTCATCAATTGCAGCTGCGCCGGATCGAACGGGTTCTGCACCGCGAGTGCCGATGCAAAGATCGCGAGCAGGAAGAACAGCACGGTAATGGCCGCCGCCACCATGGTCAGCTTGGAGCGGCGGAACGAATAGAAGATGTCGCTGTCGAGCGCGCGGCTGAGCCAGCTGCGGGCGGCATGCGTCGGCAGCGTGCTCGGCTTGTCGGAATTTGAGGCGACTACGTCGGACATGGAGGCTGCCTTATGCCGCGCGGCCGATGGTCGAGCGCAGGCGCGGATCGACCACGGTGTAGAGGATGTCGACCACCAGATTGATGGTGACGAAAATCAGAGAGACCATCAGCAGGTAGGCGGCCATAATCGGGATATCGACGTTTTGCACGGCCTGCACGAACAGAAGTCCCATGCCGGGCCATTGGAATACGGTTTCGGTGATGATCGAAAATGCAATAACCGAGCCAAACTGCAGTCCGGCCACCGTGATGACGGGAATGAGCGTGTTCTTCAGCGCGTGGCCGAAATGGATGGCACGGGTGGTCAGCCCGCGGGCCCGAGCGAAGCGAATATAGTCGGTCCGAAGCACTTCCAGCATTTCCGCGCGCACCAGCCGCATGATCAGGGTCATCTGGAACAGGCCGAGCGTGATCGAGGGCATGATCAGCGCCTTCAGGCCCGACAGCGTGAGCAGCCCGGTCGTCCACCAGCCGAGCTTGACTACCTCGCCGCGACCGAACGAGGGCAACCAGCCCAATGTCACCGCGAACAGATAGATTAGGAGAATGCCGATCAGGAAAGTCGGCAACGAGATGCCGATCAGCGAAACCGCCTGGAATAATTTGGCGAGCACGGTGTCGCGTTTGAGCGCCGAATAGACGCCCATCAGGATGCCGAACACCATTGCGAATACGGTCGCGCAGATCGCCAGTTCCAGCGTCGCGGGCATGCGCTCCATCAACAGCGTAGAGACCGGCTGGCGGAACTGATAGGAGACGCCGAATTTGAACTGCGCGGCGTTGCCGAAATAACGGACGAACTGCACCGGCACGGGATCATCGAGGCCGAGCGATTTGCGCACAGCTTCGCGTTCGGCCGCCGACGTATCGATCGAGACGATCTGGTTGACCGGGTCGCCGGCGAAGCGGAACATCGAGAACGCGATGATGCCGACGGCGAACATGACGCCGATGGCCTGAAGGGCGCGGCGAAGAGTGAAAGCGAGCATGCCTTCCACTATCCTTGGGTGTGCGTTTGGCTGACGTCTTTGTCAGCCGGAAAAGGAAAGGTCCCGGAAGCCTGACGCTGCCGGGACCTCGTGTTCAACTGTCGCTATTCCTTCTTGGTCGCCCAGTGGAACATGACCAGATTGTCGGCGCGCTGCGGCAGGTTGACCTTCTTCGATACGCCCCAGGCCAGCGCCTGCTGGTGCAGCGGGATGTAGGACCAGTCCTTGTTGCCGATCTCGTAGGCCTGCTTGATCAGCTGGTTGCGCTTGGCGGTGTCGGTTTCGACCAGCACCTTGTCGGTGATGGCGTCGAACTCCTTGTTGCAGTAACCGCCGAGATTGGCTTCGCCTCGCGAGGATTTCGCATCGTCGCGGCAGCCCATGATGTCATAGAGCACGTTGTGGGAGTCCATCGTGCTCGGCGTCCAGCCCAGCATGTAGAACGAGGTCTGGTAGCCGCCCTGCTTCAACACCTTGGCGAAGTATTGCGCCTTCGGCTGCGCCAGCAGATTGATCTTGACGCCGATGCGGGCGAGCATGCCGACGACGGCCTGGCAGATCGCGGCGTCGTTGACGTAGCGATCGTTCGGGCAATCCATTGTGACCTCGAAGCCGTCGGGGTAGCCGGCCTCGGCCAGGAGCTTCTTGGCACCGTCAGGGTCGAATTTCGGCCGGGTGAACTCCTTGGACAGCAGGAACAATTCCGGAGCGATCATCAGTGCCGACGGCGTCGCCAGCCCGCGCATCACGCGCGTCTTGATCAGCTCGATGTCGATCGCCTTGTAGAAGGCCTCGCGGACCCGGATGTCCTTGAATGGGTTCTTGCCCTTGATGCTGGAGTAGAGCAACTCGTCGCGGACCTGATCGAAGCCGATGAAGATGGTGCGCAGCTCCGCCCCCTTCAGCACCTGGGCGTTCGGGCTCGAATCGACGCGGGAGATGTCCTGGATCGGCACCGGCTCGATGACGTCGACTTCGCCCGACAGCAGCGCGGCGACGCGGGTGGCGTCGGAGGCGATCGGGGTGAAGATGATCTCCTTCAAATTGCCTTCGACCTTGCCCCAGTAATTGGGATTGGCCTTGAACACCGTCTTCACGCCGGGCTGGTGGCTCTCGATGATGAAGGGACCGGTGCCGTTTTCGTGGAGCGAGGCGTAGCTCGGCGTGGTCGCCGCCACCGGCGTCGGGTCGACGACGTTGTTCTCCTCGGCCCATTTCTTGTCCATGATGTACCAGACATCCCACGCGTTATGCAGGATGGGATTGGGCGACGGCAGGACGAAATCGACGGTGTAGTCGTCGACCTTGATCACCTTGACGTCCGGAGCAAGGCGGGTCTGCATGTTGGACCCCTTCTTGCGGACGCGATCGGCCGAGAACAGCACGTCGTCGGCGGTGAAGGGATCGCCGTTGTGGAATTTCACGCCTTTGCGCAAATGGAAGCGCCAGCGGGTCGGCTCCGGGGTTTCCCAGCTTTCCGCCAGCGCCGGAATGATCTTGAGGTCCTTGTCGCGCGCGGTGAGGCCTTGATAGACGTGACCGAGATGGGCGTGGGTGGTGCTCTCGTTGAGCGTATAGGGATCGAGCGACTTCAGGTCACCCTGGTTGGCATAACGTAGCGTCTGGCTCGACGCCGGCGAGACCGCCAACGCAAGCGTACCGGCGAGCGTCGCCGCAAACAGAGTTCGACCGACTGACATTCTTGACCCTCTCCACTCTGCCGCGCCGTGATTTTTGATTGTTCGGCGGGCGTCCCAATCCATGTTGCCCAGAGTTCACGACCCGTGCAAGCGCCATTCCAGCAAGGAACGCGCCAAGTTGCGCCGCTGTGCAGCAATGCTGGCCGACAATCTGGCGGCGAGGGGTTCGCGGGCGATATTCGACTTTCGATCGGTGAAGTCCCCGGCCGCGGGGCCCTCGTGCCCCGCCGGGCGCCGAGGAAGCGGGCTCATGGCGGGCGCGATTTCATTGACCATATCCGCCGATCGCGGAAGCAAGGCCGGCCGCCAGCCTCAGGTCGCTTGCGTTGCACACCGTCTCGCGGCGATACTGCGACAGGCCGCTCGAATCTCATCTGGAGGGGACATGAAAGTTAACATCGAAATTGACTGCACCCCCCTTGAAGCCCGCCAGTTCTTCGGACTACCCGACGTGATGCCGATGCAGACCGCCGTGATGGACAAGTTGCAACAGCAGATGATGTCCAACATCGAAAAGGTCTCGCCGGAGTCGCTGATCCAGAGCTGGTTCACCTTCGATCCGAAGATCGCCGAGCGGTTTCAGGACATGTTCGTCACCATGGCCGGCCTCGGCAGCCCGCGCAGCGGCGACAAGAAGAAATAAATGTCGCCCGGGCCGGACGAGCCGCAGGCGTCGGGCCGGCTTCGTCCGCCGAGCCTCGGCCTGCTGCTGGCCGAAGCGCGTGGACTTTTCGAATTCAACGCCAGCCTGATGCTGTCGCCGCTCCTGATGCGCGCGCCCAGGGGCGACGGCCATCCGGTGCTGGCACTGCCGGGCTTTCTCGCCAGCGATCTCTCCATGGTGCCGATGCGGCGCTATCTCAGCGAGCTCGGCTATGAGGCGCATGCCTGGCGGATGGGGCGCAATCTCGGTGGGCTGGGGCGGATGAGGGAGGCCTTGCGGACGCGCCTTGCCGAAATCCACGCCACGAGCGGACGCAAGGTCAGCCTGGTCGGTTGGAGTCTCGGCGGCGTCTATGCCCGCGATCTCGCACTCCAGGCGCCCGAGATGGTCCGTTACGTCGTCACGCTCGGCAGCCCGTTTGCCAACGACGTGCGGGCGACCAACGCCACGCGGCTCTACGAAGCGTTGTCCGGCGATCGTGTCGAGGATTTTGCCGAACTGCGCGAGGCGATCGCCGGCGATCTGCCGGTGCCGGCGACGTCGATCTATTCGCGCGCCGACGGTGTCGTGAACTGGCGAACCTGCTTGTTGCGTCCCTCCGACCGCGCCGAGAACATCGAGGTGCACCTGGCGAGCCATATCGGGCTTGGCGTGAACCCCGCGGCGCTGTGGGCCGTGGCGGACCGCCTGGCGCAACCGGAGGGGGAATTCTGGCCGTTTGACCGGGCAGGGCCGTTTGCCATTGCATATGCCCCGCCGGAACGGGCAGTATCGGCCTGACGAGAAGCGCCGGCAAAGGCGCCCGTCAAAATTAGCGGAGGGAACTATGGCTGACGGTAAGAAGCTGTCGTCGCTGGACGCATCATTTCTCTATCTGGAAACGCCGGAGATGCCGATGCATGTCGGCAGCATGGCGATCTTTCGCCTGCCTGACGACTACAAGGGCGACTTCTTCGAAGACTTCAAGGCGATGATTGTCTCGCGCCTGCACATCGCGCCGATCCTGAAGGCACGGCTGGAGAAGGCGCCGCTTGATATCGATCATCCCTCCTGGGTCGAGGACGACCAATTCGACATCGACCGCCACATCTTCCGCGCCAGCCTGCCGCAGCCGCGCGACCGCGCCACGCTCGAACGGATCGTCGGCTGGATGCACGCCAAGCTCTTGAACCGCGCCCGGCCGCTCTGGGAGTTCTACGTGTTCGAGGGCATGAAGGACAACGAGGTCGGGCTCTATTCCAAGATGCACCACGCCGCCATCGACGGCGGCGCCGGGGCGGCGCTGACCAACATGATCTACGATATCTCGCCCACCCCCCGGAAGGTCGATCCGCCGACGGCGGGCAGCAAGCCCGGACAGGAGCCGCGCGACATCGCCGCCAACCTGCTCGATTCCTATCAGCAGCTCTTCACCCAGCCGCTCGATGCCTCGGCCGCCGCGAAGAACCTGCAACTGCCGCGCACGGGCAAGAGCGACATCGGCTCGATCCTGTTCGACAATGCGATGTACCAGATCGAGAGCGCGGTGCGCTTCGCCGGCAACATCCCGACCATGGTCAAGAGCGTCTCCGACGTGCTCGGCAAGATCTCCGATCCGAAATCCCGGGAAAGCCTCGCCAGCATGGTGTCGCCGCCGACCATGCTGAACAAGACGATTTCCTCGGAACGCAGCTTTGCCGGCGTCTCGATCTCGCTGTCGCGTTCAAAAGCGCTCGCCAAGCAGGCCGGCGGCAAGCTCAACGACGTGGTGCTGGCGCTCGCCTCCGGCGTGGTCCGGCGCTACCTCCAGCAATATGGCACGCTGCCGGCGAAATCGCTGACCGCCGCCGTACCGATCTCGCTGCGCGAGGAAGGCAACACCGAGGCCAACAACCAGGTGTTCGGCATGATCTGCTCGATCGCGACCAATATCGACGATCCCAAGGCGCGGCTGGAGGCGATCATCGCGCAGTCGACCAAGTCCAAGGAGATGTCGCATCCGTTGCGGGCCCTGATGCCGCAGATTTCCAACATCTCGATGCTGGGTGCGCCGATGATGGTACAGGTTCTGGCGCTGCTCTACAGCCGCTCGAACCTGTCGGACGTGCTGCCGCCGGCCGCCAACATCACGGTGTCCAACGTGCCGGGGCCGCGGCAGACGCTCTATGCTGCCGGCGCGGAGCTGTTGCACATCTTCCCGGTGTCGATCTCGACGCATGGACAGGCACTCAACATCACCGTGCAGAGCTATCGCGACCAGCTCGACTTCGGCTTCATCGTCGGCGCCAACATCATTCCGCACGTGCAAGTGATGTGCGACATGCTACCGGAGGAGTTCGCCGCGCTGGAGGCGGCCTATGCGCCGCCGGCGGCCGACGTCAAGGGCGCCGCAGAGTAGGAATATTGCGATGATTGAAATGCCACCGCTCAAGTTCGTGCAGACGAACGGAATTCGCATGGGCTACTACGAGGCGGGCCCGGTCAGCGACAAGCCGCCGATGGTGCTGTGCCACGGCTGGCCGGAACTCGCCTTCTCCTGGCGTCACCAGATCAAGGCGCTGAGCGAGGCCGGCATTCGGATGATCGCGCCGGACCAGCGCGGCTATGGCGCGACCGACCGGCCCGAGCCGGTCGAGGCCTACGACATCGAACATCTGACCGGCGACCTCGTCGGGCTCCTCGATCATCTCCAGATCGACAAGGCCATCTTCGTTGGTCACGACTGGGGCGGCTTCATCGTCTGGCAGATGCCGCTGCGGCACGTCGACCGGGTCGCGGGGGTGGTCGGCATCAACACGCCTCATACCAACCGTGCCTGGGCCGATCCGATCGAGCTGTTGCGCGCTCGCTTCGGCGACAAGATGTACATCGTGCAGTTCCAGGATCCGGCGCGCGAACCCGACAGGATCTTCGGCAGTCGCGTCGAGCAGACATTCGATGCGTTCATGCGCAAGCCGGCGCCGCGCCCGCCCGATGCGCCGGCGGAGGAAGTGATTGCCGGCGTGGGCGCTTCGCCGCGGGTCAATCTGGCGTTTCCGCAGATGATTGCGGCTTACGACGCGAAGCACGATCCGCGCACGCCGATCCTGTCGCCGGAAGAGAAAAAGGTGTTCGTCGACAATTTCACCAGAACGGGCTTCACCGGCGGCATCAACTGGTACCGCAACATGTCGCGCAACTGGATTCGCGCCGAAGGGCTCGATCATACGGTGCGGGTGCCGTCGCTGATGATCATGGCGGAGAACGACGCGGTGTTGCCGCCGTCTTCCGCCGATGGCATGGACAAGCTGATTCCCGATCTCGAAAAATATCTGGTCCGCGACAGCGGCCATTGGACGCAGCAGGAGAAGCCGGAAGAGGTCAGCGCCAAGTTGATCGAATGGCGTAGAAGGCGGTTTGGCTAGCGCTCGTCGTTGCGAACGCGTCATTGCGAGGAGCGAAGCGACGAAGCAATCCAGACTGCCTCCGCGGATATATTCTGGATTGCTTCGCTTCGCTCGCAATGACGACATTGAGGCAGGGGGACTACATTTCGATGCCATCCAAGAACCGTCTGGACCCGATTCCGCAGCCGCCGACCAAGCCGGTGGTCGGCAACATGCTGTCGCTGGATTCGGCCGCGCCGGTGCAGCACCTGACCCGGCTTGCCAAGGAGCTCGGGCCGATCTTCTGGCTCGACATGATGGGCTCGCCGATCGTCGTCGTCTCCGGCCACGATCTCGTCGACGAGCTCTCCGACGAGAAGCGCTTCGACAAGACGGTGCGCGGTGCGTTGCGCCGCGTGCGCGCGGTCGGCGGTGACGGCCTGTTCACGGCCGACACCAGGGAGCCGAACTGGAGCAAGGCGCACAACATCCTGCTTCAGCCGTTCGGCAACCGCGCCATGCAGTCCTATCACCCGAGCATGGTCGATATCGCCGAGCAGCTCGTCAACAAATGGGAGCGGCTCAACGCCGACGACGAGATCGACGTCGTCCATGACATGACCGCGCTGACGCTGGACACGATCGGCCTGTGCGGGTTCGAGTACCGCTTCAATTCCTTCTATCGGCGCGACTACCATCCCTTCGTCGAGTCGCTGGTGCGTTCGCTCGAAACCATCATGATGACGCGCGGCCTGCCGTTCGAGCAGCTGTGGATGCAGAAGCGGCGCAAGACGCTCGCCGAGGACGTCGCCTTCATGAACAAGATGGTCGACGAGATCATCGCCGAGCGCCGCAAGAGCGCGGAAGGGATCGACGACAAGAAGGACATGCTCGCCGCGATGATGACCGGCGTCGACCGCTCGACTGGCGAGCAGCTTGACGACATCAACATCCGCTACCAGATCAACACGTTCTTGATCGCGGGCCACGAGACCACCAGCGGCCTGCTGTCCTACACGCTCTACGCTCTGCTCAAGCACCCGGACATTCTCAAGAAGGCCTATGACGAGGTCGACCGCGTCTTCGGCCCCGACGTCAACGCGAAGCCGACCTACCAGCAGGTGACGCAGCTCACCTACATCACGCAGATCCTCAAGGAAGCGCTGCGGCTGTGGCCGCCGGCGCCGGCCTATGGCATCTCGCCGCTGAACGACGAGACTATCGGCGGCGGCCAGTACAGGCTCAGGAAGGGCACCTTCATCACCATCCTGGTGACGGCGCTGCATCGCGATCCCTCGGTCTGGGGTCCAAATCCCGACGCGTTCAATCCCGAGAATTTCAGCCGCGAGGCCGAGGCCAAGCGGCCGATCAACGCCTGGAAGCCGTTCGGCAACGGCCAGCGCGCCTGCATCGGCCGCGGCTTCGCCATGCACGAGGCCGCGCTCGCGCTCGGCATGATCCTCCAACGCTTCAAGCTGATCGATCACCAGCGCTATCAGATGCATCTGAAGGAAACGCTGACGATGAAGCCGGAAGGCTTCAAGATCAAGGTACGTCCGCGCGCCGATCGCGAGCGCGGCGCTTATGGCGGGCCCATCGCGGCTGCGGTTTCAGCGCCGAGAGCACCGCGTCAGCCGACGGCGCGGCCCGGCCACAACACGCCGATGCTGGTGCTTTACGGCTCCAATCTCGGCACGGCCGAGGAGCTGGCGACGCGCATGGCCGATCTTGCCGAGATCAACGGCTTTGCCGTGCATCTCGGGCCGCTCGACGATTACGTCGGCAAGCTGCCGCAGGAGGGCGGCGTGCTGATCATCTGCGCCTCCTATAACGGTGCGCCGCCTGACAACGCGACGCAGTTCGTCAAATGGCTCGGCGACGATCTGCCGATAGATGCCTTTGCCAATGTGCGCTACGCCGTGTTCGGCTGCGGCAACAGCGATTGGGCGGCAACCTATCAATCGGTGCCGCGCTTCATCGACGAGCAATTGTCGAAGCATGGTGCGCGCGCAGTCTATCCGCGCGGCGAAGGCGATGCGCGCAGCGATCTCGACGGCCAGTTCCAGAAATGGTTCCCTGCGGCCGCGCAGGTTGCCACCAAGGAATTCGGCATCGACTGGAATTTCACCCGCACCGCGGAGGACGATCCGCTCTATGCGATCGAGCCTGTCGCAGTAACCGCCGTCAACACCATCGTGGCCCAGGGCGGTGCTGTCGCGATGAAGGTGCTGGTCAATGACGAGCTTCAGAACAAGTCCGGCGCCAATCCGTCCGAGCGTTCGACGCGCCATATCGAGGTGCAGCTGCCGTCCAACATCACCTACCGCGTCGGCGATCATCTGAGTGTGGTCCCGCGCAATGATCCGACGCTGGTGGATTCGGTTGCCCGTCGCTTCGGCTTCCTGCCGGCGGACCAGATCAGGCTTCAGGTCGCCGAAGGCCGCCGCGCGCAGCTGCCGGTCGGCAATGCCGTCTCGGTCGGACGCCTGCTCAGCGAGTTCGTCGAGCTGCAGCAGGTGGCGACACGGAAGCAGATCCAGATCATGGCCGAGCACACCCGCTGCCCGGTCACCAAGCCTAAGCTGCTGGCCTTCGTTGGCGAGGAGGCCGAGCCGCTCGAGCGTTATCGCACCGAGATTCTGGCCAGGCGCAAATCGGTGTTCGACATGTTGCTCGAATATCCGGCCTGCGAACTGCCGTTCCACGCTTATCTGGAAATGCTCTCGCTGCTGGCGCCGCGTTATTACTCGATCTCGTCGTCGCCGTCGGTCGACCCGGCGCGATGCAGCGTCACGGTCGGCGTGGTCGAAGGGCCGGCCGCCTCCGGGCGCGGTGTCTACAAAGGCATCTGCTCGAATTATCTCTCCAACCGGCGTGCGGGCGATGCGATCTATGCCACCGTGCGCGAGACCAAGGCCGGCTTCCGGCTCCCCGATGAGTCATCCGTGCCGATCATCATGATCGGCCCGGGCACCGGACTGGCGCCGTTCCGCGGCTTCCTCCAGGAGCGCGCTGCGCGCAAGGCGAAGGGCGCCGCGCTCGGTCCGGCCATGCTGTTCTTCGGCTGCCGCCATCCCGACCAGGATTTTCTCTACGCGGAGGAGCTGAAGGGGCTGGCGGCAAGCGGCATCACCGAGCTCTTCACGGCATTCTCGCGTGCAGATGGACCGAAGACCTATGTGCAGCACATGCTTGCCGCGCAGAAGGACAGGGTCTGGCTGCTGATCGAGCAGGGCGCGATCATTTATGTCTGCGGCGATGGCGGCAAGATGGAGCCCGACGTGAAGGCCGCGCTCGTTGCGATCCATCGCGAGAAGAGCGGCAGCGATGCCGCCACGGCTCTGCGCTGGATCGAGGAGATGGGCGCGAAGAACCGCTATGTGCTGGACGTCTGGGCGGGAGGGTGATTGTTCGTCCGATCGTGCTAAAGCTCTCCCATGATTCCCTGGGAAAAGATCGACACCGCCAAAATCCCCGGCTCCGACGAAGAGCTCCGCCTGATGCGGCGCGGCAAGGAGTTCTCCATCAAGCTCGGCACCAACGAGCTGATGAACAATCGCCTGTCGGGCTCTGAGGCCGCGCTCGCAACTCTCGCGGCAAAGCAGATCGAGACGGTCGCAAAACCCGTTGTCCTCATCGGAGGCCTCGGGATGGGCTTTACGCTGCGCGCGGCGCTGACTGTGCTCGGGAGCAAGGCGAAGATCGTGGTCTCCGAGCTCGTGCCGGCGGTGGTCGCCTGGGCGCGCGGCCCGATGGCCGAGGTCTTTGGCGACAGTCTCGATGATGTCAGGGTGAAGATCCGGGAGACTGACGTCGGCGGGATCATCCGCGCGCAGCGGTCGGCCTTCGACGCCATTCTGCTCGACGTCGACAACGGGCCGGAGGGGCTGACCCGGAAGGGCAATAACGCACTCTACAATGCGAGCGGGTTGAAAGCGGCGAAGGTGGCGCTGCGGCCGGGCGGCGTGCTCGCCGTCTGGTCGTCGGGACCCAACCCGGCCTTCACCAAGCGCCTCGGCAGCGCCGGCTTCGATGTGAACGAAGTCAACGTTCGCGCCACCGGACGAGGCGGCGGCGCGCGCCATGTGATCTGGATCGCGAGGAGGAGCTAGGCGGCGATTTGTAGCCCGGATGGAGCGAAGCGAAATCCGGGGCGGTCGATCCGCAAAGAGTGGTCCCGGATTACGCTGCGCTTCATCCGGGCTACGGCTCTAGAACATCGTATTGTTGTTCGCCGGATTTTCCGGGATGTCCTGAACAACGTCCCAGTGTTCGACGATCTTGCCGTTTTCCAGCTTGAAGATATCCACGATCGCGCGGCCCCTGCTGCCGGGCTCGCGAACGGAGTGGACGTGCAGGATGACAAAGTCGCCGTCGACGAATGAGCGCTTGACCTCGCTGTGCGAGCTCGGGAACTTTTCGCGCAGGAAGCCGATGAACTTGCGAAAACCGTCCGGACCATCGGGCGCGTTCGGATTGTGCTGGACATAACGGTTGCCGACATAGGCGAGGGCGGCGTCGGCGTCCTTTTGGTTAAGGCCCTTCTCGTAGAAGGCCAGTACGGCGGCGCGGTTGGCTTCTTCCTGCGCGCTGGCGGCCAGCGCAGCGCCGTTGCCGAGGGACAGCATGAGAATGGAAGCCGCAATCATTGCGACGGACCGGACGATGAGATGCATGTGAGCTCCGAGAGGCCGCAGCCTCTGTCTTGCGATTGAGGAAGGCCTGTATAGCTTTCGCCCCGGCTCGCGTTAAGAGAGTAACCGGAAGCTCACATGGTCACCGCGAGGAGACCGGTCGCGTCTACGCCGCCTGCGCCGCCGCCCCATGAGCGTGTTTGTCGATGGCGCGGATGATGTCGGGCCAGAAGCGCATCGGCAGCGCATGGCCCATGCCGTCGATCATCAATAGCTTTGCGCCGGGAATCGACTCTGCGGTGTCCTTGCCGCCTTCGGGCCGCACCAGCGGATCGACGGTGCCGTGAATGACCAGCGTCGGTGTTTTCACGCCACGCAGCCGCTCCTTGCGGCTGCCGGAGGCGAGTACGGCGCGGAGCTGCCGGCCGACGCCGGCCGGATTGAGGCCGCGTGCGAAGACGCGCTCGGCACGATCGGGGTCGAGCGCTTCCTCTTCCGGAAAGGACCCGGCGCGCAGCACCTTCCAGGTCTCGCCGAAGCGGACGATGAACTCCTCCTTGCTGCGTGGCGGCGGCGCCATCAGCATCGCGGAGGCCTCGCGTGTCGGCGGCGGCACACGCGGATTGCCTGTCGTCGACATGATCGAGGTCAGCGAGCGCACGCGCTCTGGAAACGACAGCGTCACCTCCTGCGCGATCATGCCGCCCATCGAGGCGCCAACCAGATGCGCCGACTTGATGCCGAGCGCATCCATCAGGCCGACCGTGTCCTTCGCCATGTCGATCAGCTTGTAGGTCGCGGCCACGGGAATCCTGAGAAAGCGCAGCTTCAACAGCTCGAGTGGCGTCAGGCGTTTACCGCCCGTCAGATGGCTCGACTTGCCGATGTCGCGATTGTCGAAGCGGATCACGCGAAACCCATGCACGGCGAGCTGCTCGCAGAACGCATCGTCCCAGTGGATCATCTGCGCCCCGAGCCCCATGATCAGCAGCAGCGGCTCGGCATTGTCGTTGCCAAAGATCTCGTAGCAGATGTCGATGCCGTTGGCGCGGATGGTCTGGGGCGGCTGATGGGTGGTCACGGGCGCGTTCCCTCCTGCTGATCGATGCTGTATCGCACGGTTTGCCGCCGCAAAGAAGCCGTGTGCGCCGCACCGCGCGACCTGCCGGTTGACCGCTCCCTCGCAACGGTGTGGTATGGCGAAAAAAGAAGGGCATCGCAGCTCTCGATATCAGGAGGACGCCGATGACCGACAAGACCAATGACCCGGTCGCCATGTGGCAGAAGATGGTTGGTGAGATGGAGAAGGGGTTCAACTCCTTCGCCAACCAGGCCATGTCGTCGCCCGAGTTTTCACAGGCGATGAACCGCGCGGGAGGAGTTGCTGCAGGTGCTCAGAAGCAACTCGGCGAGCTCATGGAAAAATATCTGGTCTCCATGAACCTGCCCAGCCGCGATCAGGTCACTGGCCTTGCCGAAAGGTTGCAAGCCATCGAAGGCCAGATCGGTGAGATCAAGTGGATGCTGAGCCAGATGGCGGCACGTTCCGGCGTATCTCAGGGCTCCGATACGGCATTGCGACCGCCGCGCACCAAGCGCCCGCCGTCCGAGGGCGGAGAGCAGACATGAATGCAGCCACCGGACTAGATTTCGCATCGCTCCCTGATCGCATCCAGTCCGAGGTGCAGCGCGCCATCCAGCGCAGCATCAAGGGCGTCGAATATTTTTCGACTTCGGGCCCTTCGCTCGGCTCGACGCCGAAGGACGTGCTGCATTCGCGCGGCACCATGAGCCTCTATCACTACCGGCCGATGTCCGACGAGATCTACCGCGTACCGGTCTTGATCGTGATGGCGACCACCAATCGTGGCTACATCCTCGATCTCGTGCCTGGTCAGAGCTTCATCGAGTTCCTGCTCAAGCGCGGCTACGACGTCTACATGCTGGACTGGAGCGCGCCGCGGCCGGAGGAGAAGAGCCTGCGCATGGAGGACTATGTCCTCGACTTCATCCCGGATTGCGTCCGCCGCGTGCAGGCCGATTCCGGCGAGCAGGACGTCTCCGTGATCGGCTATTGCTTCGGCGGCGTGCTGTCCCTGCTCTATGGCTCGATCCACAAGGACGGGCCGATGAAGAACCTGATCTGCTTCACCACGCCGATCGACTTTCGCGAGATGAAGCTGTTCTCGAATTTCTCCGACCGGCGTTATTTCGACGTCGACCGCCTCGTCGACAGCGTCGGCAACGTGCCGCCGGAGATGATCCTGTCCTCGTTCGAGATGCTGCGCCCGGCCTCGCGCACGGTGAGCCAGATCCAGCTCTGGGAAAACATCTGGAACGACGAGTTCGTGAAATCGTACCGGATGTTCGACCGCTGGGCGACCGACACGCTGCCGCTGGCGGGCGAATATTTCCGCACCATCACCAAGGACCTGATGTGGGACAACAAGCTGTTCAACGACACCATGTCGGTCGGCGGCCGCGCGGCGAAGCTCGAAGACATCAAGGTGCCGTTCCTGCACGCGGTCGCGGAGCACGATCACATCGTGCCGTATGAGGCCGCAAAACACCTGATCGCCAAGATCGGGTCCGAGGACAAGGAAGAGGTGATGCTGAAGGGCGGTCACGTCTCGCTGGTCGCCGGCGCCAATGCGGTGAAGCGGCTGTGGCCGAAACTGGATACCTGGCTGGGGAAGAGATCGACATGAGTGAGCAGCGTTCCTATCCGCGTCAGGTCAAGACCGACGCTGGCGATATCGAGATCCGCCTGATGTCGCCTGCGGACGAGGCCGCGATGCTGGCCTTCGGCAAGGGCCTGCCGACCCATGATCTGTTGTTCCTGCCGCGCAACATCAGCGAGCCGAAGGTGCTCTCGGCCTGGGTCAAGGAGATCGAGCGCGGCGCGATTACCAGCCTGCTCGCGGTCAGGGACGCCAAGGTCGTCGGCTGCGGCACGCTGGTGCGCGATCCGCATTCCTGGTCGCCCCATGTCGGCGAGATCCGGATGGTTGTTTCCCTCGACGTGCGCGGGAAGGGGGTCGGGCGGGCGCTCTCGCAGGAGACCTTTGCGCTCGCGCTCGGCGCCGGCCTGGAAAAGCTTTCGGTCCAGATGACGGTCGACCAGCAGGCGGCGATCGCCCTGTTCGAGAGCCTCGGCTTCAAGGCCGAGGCGCTGCTGCGGGACCATGTCCGGGACGTCGACGGCAAGACCCACGACATTGTCGTGCTCGGCCACAACATCGCACAGGTCCAGGCCCAGATGGAGGCCTATGGCTTGCCGGGAGCCGTCCAGCATTAGGGCGGCCGTCTCGCCTTCCGGGAACCCAACTGGCTAGGGAGGCGCCAAATTGCCTCCCATTAAGGCTGTTCACGATTTCGTGGTATCGCAGTGCAATACGAATATTGCATCGCACCATTAATTATGTCATATAAGCCGTGCCCCGGGCCAATGAGGACGGGGTGAGCCCATAGCTCAACCCAATGAGGATGGAGAGAACCCCATGACCACCGAAACCAACACTGCCTTCGAGGGCTTCAAGGACGCTTTCAAGAACATCCAGAACCTGGAAGTTCCCGAGGCCGCCCGCGAGTTCGTCAAGAAGTCCGCCAACACCGCCAAGGACCGTGCTGCCGAGGTGTTCGCTGGCTCCGAGCGCGTGACCGCCGCCGTCGAGAACGCGGTGACCGAGTCCGTCACCGAGGCCGGCAAGATCAGCCGCAACATCCAGCAGGCGATCTACGAGGACGCCGAGGCGTTCTTCGCGGGCATCGACAAGCTCGCGTCCGCCAAGTCGATCAGCGAAGCCGTCGAGATCCAGTCGAGCCTGCTCCGCGCCCGCGGCGAAGTTTTCGTCTCGCGCGCCAAGGCGACCGCCGACTATGTCGGCAAGCTCGCTGCCAACGGTGCGAAGTCCGCTCAGGACAACTTTGCCAAGGTCTACACCAAGACCGCTTGATACGGCACCCTGAGTACAAACTGAAATTTGAGGCCCGCTTCGGCGGGCCTTTGTTTTTTGCGCTGCCGTCATTGCGAGCGAAGCGAAGCAATCCAGTCCGTCTCCGTGGAAAGACTCTGGATTGCTTCGCTTCGCTCGCAATGACGAGTAGGGTGATGCAGTGATGACCCCGCCCGCTACCTTCTCCTTCGACACCCCCGGTGACGCCGAACGCGCGGCGGAGCTTCGCCGCGTCAAAGCACTGGCGACGCTGGTGCTGGCCTCGACGCTTGCCCTGTTCGTCGTTGCGAAATGGCTTCTGCCAGTGCATCCCGTGTTCGGCTTCATCGCGGCCTTCGCAGAAGCCGCGACCATCGGCGGGCTCGCCGACTGGTACGCGGTGGTCGCGCTGTTCAAGCGGCCGCTCGGCCTGCCGATCCCGCACACCGCGATCATCCAGAGCAATCAGGCCCGCATCGCCGACAAGCTCGGCGAGTTCATCCAGGTGCATTTCCTCGAGGCCCGCCCCGTCGAGGCCAAGCTGAGGGAGATCGATTTCGGCTCCTTCGTCGCCGACTGGCTGCGCGACCGCAAGCGCAGCGATGATCTCGCGCGTTTCGCGCTGCGCCTGCTGCCGGAGGCCGTCTCCGCGACGGAAAGCTCGGGTCTGATGACCTTCATCATTCGCCGCATGTCCTCGCAGCTCCAGGCGATCGACCTTGCGCCGCTCGCGGCCGGCACGCTGCGCGGCTTCGTCGCGGAAGGGCGGCATCAGATCCTGTTCGATGATCTCCTGCGCGTGATGCACGAGACGCTGAACCAGACCGAGACGATGGCGATGATCCGCGAGAAGGTGCGCGCGGAGTTGCCGACCCTGCTCAGGCTCTATCGCGCCGACAAGTTTCTGGTGAACAAGATCGTGGCGTCCGCCACGGCTTTTTTCAACGAGGTGCGCAGCGATCCCAAACATCCGTTTCGCGGCGAGTTCGATCGCATGGTGCTGGGCTTCGTCGATCGGCTCGGCACCGATCAGGCCTATATCGATCGTATCGACGGATTGAAGCGCGATCTGCTCGCCCGGCCCGAGCTTGCCGATCTCGCCCGGACCGTCTGGACCAACATGCGCTCCTTCATCGAGCGCAGCGCAAGCGGCGAGACGCAGGTACTGCAGCATCATCTCGCCGGCATGTTCGTCGCCGCGGGTGAGGCGCTCGCCGGCGATGCCGAGCTCCGCGGCGAGATCAACAAGGGCCTGGTGGCGGTGCTGCGCAGCTTCGTTGCGGATCAGAAGAGCGGCGTCTCGACCTTCATTTCCGACCAGGTCAAGGCGTGGGATATGGCGCAGTTGATTTCGCTGATTGAAATCAACATCGGCCGCGACCTGCAATACATCCGCTTCAACGGTTCGTTGATCGGCGGGCTCGCAGGTCTTGCGCTCTACTCCGTAGAATTCCTGCTTCGATGGTTGTGACTTTTGCGTCACGGACGCTGGCATTCACCTGCGGGCCTATTGTCGCCTTGGGCTTCACCCGCTTGAATGTCTGGAACCGGCCGCCTAGCTGATTCATGCTGCGTTGCGGAACGTTCGAGAAGCCGGACTGTTGGAATTCGTACCCATTTGCCGGCATCGCAACCGGTAGCCTTTTCAGCAATTCTGCCCAGGGGACCATTGATGACCGCTACTGCCCAGACGCTGCGTCCGCCGTCCCGTACCTTGATGTTCCTGGAAGGGCGCGCGATCCACGAGTTCGGCGCATTCCTCGGCGCGCTGCCGCTGCTGAGCCTCGCGCCCCGCGGCGATGGGCATCCGGTGCTGGTGTTCCCGGGCCTCGTGGCCTCCGACGCGTCGACGCGCGCGCTGCGCTCCTTTCTGACCAGCAAGGGCTACGCGGCAAGCGGCTGGCGCCAGGGCCGCAACTACGGCCTGCGCGAGGGCGTGCAGCATGCGATGGTCGATCTCGTGCAGGAGCTCAGCGACAAGCATGGCCGCAGGATCAGTCTGGTCGGCTGGAGCCTCGGCGGCCTCTATGCGCGCCAGCTCGCCAAGATGATGCCGGCGCGCGTGCGCCAGGTGATCACGCTCGGCAGCCCCTTCGCGGGCGATCCCCGTTCGACCAATGCCTGGCGCGTCTATGAATGGGCGAGCGGCCGGAAGTCCGACGAGGTCGATCCGCAGTTCGGCGGCGAGCTCGCCGTCCCGCCGCCGGTGCCGACCACCGCCATCTTCAGCCGCACCGACGGCGTCTGCGCCTGGCAGGGCTGTATGGAGAAGACGGGCGCGCAGACCGAGAGCATCGAGGTCGAGAGCAGCCATTGCGGCATGGGCCATCATCCCGCCGCCGTCTATGCGGTCGCCGACCGCCTCGCGCAGAAGGAAGGCCAGTGGCGGCCGTTCGACCGCAGCGGCTGGCGCAGCATGGTCTATCCCGATCCGCATCGGTAAGCGCGGCCTGCATGGTTCGAGACGCGCGGCTTTGCCGCGCTCCTCACCATGAGGACTGAGAGCTAGTGATGCGGCGCGAAAGCGATCAGACCTCATCCTGAGGAGGCGCGAAGGGCCGTCTCGAAGGATCGAGCCCGGCTCTCGCTTTGATTGTAGCTCCCGTCCATTGTCGCGCCCGCACCAAACGCGCTATGCCTCGCGCATGGCGCATCCATTGTCCCGCATCATCGACCAGCTCAAGCGTGAGCCGTCACGCACGGGCTCCATCGTCATCACCGTGTTTGGCGACGCGATCGTGCCGCGCGGCGGCTCGGTGTGGCTCGGCACGCTGTTGGAGTTCTTCGAGAGTGTGGACATCGATAGCGGCGTGGTGCGCACCGCGATGTCACGCCTTGCTGCCGATGGCTGGCTGACACGCGAAAAGGTTGGCCGGAACAGTTTTTATCGCCTGGCCGATAAAGGAAGTCAGACCTTCGAGGCCGCCACGCGCCACATCTACGATCCGCCATCGTCGGACTGGACCGGGCGTTTCGAGCTGCTCCTGATCGGCAACGGGGAGGATCGCGACGTCTCGCGCGAAGCGCTGCGCAACGCCGGCTTCGGCAGTCCGCTGCCCGGCGTGTGGGTCGCGCCATCAGGTGTGCCGGTGCCGGACGAGGCTGGCGGGGCAATCCGTCTCGAAGTCTCGGCTGAGGATGACAGCGGGCGCCGTCTGCTCAGCGCGAGCTGGCCGCTGGACCGCACCGCAGACGCCTATCTGAAATTCATGAAGACGTTCGAGCCGCTCCGTGCCGCTATCGCGCGCGGTGCGGATCTGTCCGAGGCCGACGCCTTCACCGCGCGCATCCTGCTGATCCACTATTACCGCCGTGTTGTGTTGCGCGATCCGCTGCTGCCCGAGAGCTTGCTGCCGGGCGACTGGCCCGGCAGGGCAGCACGTGAACTCTGCGGCGAGGTCTATCGCGCGCTGCTTGCGCCGTCGGAACAATGGCTTGATAGCCATGGAACCAATGAGAAGGGGCCACTGCCGCCGGCTCGAAAGCTCCTGGAGCGGCGGTTCGAGGCCTGATTTATATGTTACAGAAATATCTTGCATGACGTAATTTTTGTTATATATTGCCTCCCAATAAACGGGTGGATGCGCATGTATACCCAGGCGCTGAATACGGCCGAGACTGACGATCGCGGTCTCGAGGATGCGGCGAAGGCTGCGCAGTTCCAGGCCCGCATTGATGCCGAGGAGCGCATCGAGCCGAACGACTGGATGCCGGCGGCCTATCGCAAGACGCTCACCCGCCAGATCTCCCAGCACGCCCATTCCGAAATCGTCGGCATGCTGCCTGAGGGCAACTGGATCACGCGCGCGCCGACCTTGCGCCGCAAGGCGGCGCTGCTGGCCAAGGTGCAGGACGAGTGCGGCCACGGGCTCTATCTCTATGCCGCCGCCGAGACGCTCGGTACGTCGCGCGAAGAGCTGGTCGACGCGATGCTCACCGGCAAGGCCAAATATTCCTCGATCTTCAATTATCCGACGCTGACCTGGGCCGACATCGGCACCATCGGCTGGCTGGTCGACGGCGCCGCGATCATGAACCAGATCCCGCTGTGTCGTTGCTCCTATGGCCCGTACGCACGCGCGATGATCCGCGTCTGCAAGGAGGAGTCCTTCCACCAGCGCCAGGGCTACGAGATCATGCTGACGCTGTGCCGCGGCTCGGATGAGCAGAAGGCGATGGCGCAGGACGCGCTGAACCGCTGGTGGTGGCCGGTGCTGATGATGTTCGGTCCGCCCGATGCGACGAGCCAGCACAGCGACACATCGACGAAGTGGAAGATCAAGCGCTTCTCCAATGACGAGCTGCGCCAGAAGTTCGTCGATGCCACCGTGCCGCAGGCGCAATATCTCGGCCTCGCCATCCCCGATCCCGGCATGACGCGGGACGCCGAAGGGCACTGGCGCTACAGCGAGATCGACTGGACCGAATTCAAGCAGGTGCTCGCCGGCAACGGCCCGTGCAACCGCGATCGGCTTGCCGCGCGTCGCAAGGCGCACGATGAGGGCGCCTGGGTGCGCGAGGCGGCAGCTAGCTATGCCGCAAAGCGCGCGCAGCGTCAGACCGCACAAGCCGCGGAATAAGGAGATCACGATGGCCACGCCGAACACACCGCTGTGGGAAGTCTTCATTCGCAGCCGCAACGGGCTCGCGCACAAGCATGTCGGCTCGCTGCATGCGAATGACGCCACCATGGCCCTGCAGGCCGCGCGCGACATCTACACCCGCCGCGGCGAGGGCCTGTCGATCTGGGTCGTGCCGTCGACCGCGATCACCGCGAGCGATCCCGCCGAGAAGGGCATGATGTTCGAGCCAGCGGAATCGAAGATCTACCGGCATCCGACGTTCTACGAGGTGCCTGAGGAAGTGGGGCACATGTGATGCTTGTGGCCAACATCCAGGTCTCCGAAACGCCGCTGGTGCTCTACGCGTTGCGCCGCGCCGACGATGCGCTGATTCTCGGTCATCGTCTGTCGGAATGGTGCGGACATGCGCCGATGCTGGAAGAGGACATGGCGCTCTCCAACATCGCGCTCGATCTGATCGGCCAGGCGCGTGAACTCTACACCTACGCAGCCAAAGCCGAAGGCAAGGACAACAACGAGGACAAGCTCGCCTATTTGCGCGACGTCAGGCAGTACCGCAACCTGCTGCTGGTCGAACAGCCGAATGGCGACTTTGCCCAGACCCTGGTGCGGCAGTTCTTCTATTCCGCCTTCGCCGACCTCTATTGGCGCGCGATGATGAATTCGCGCGATACGACGCTCGCGGCCATTGCCGCCAAGTCCGAGAAGGAGAGCGCTTATCATCTGCGCCACGCCTCGGAATGGATCATTCGGCTTGGCGACGGTACCGGCGAGAGTCACGCCAGGGCGCAGGCCGCGATCGATCATCTCTGGGCCTTCACCGGAGAGATGTTTGCCGTCGACGAAGGCGAACGCGCTTTGATCCATGCCGGCATCGCTGTGGATCCCGGCACCTTGCGCGGCCGCTGGCTGACAACGTTGTCTGACGTCGTTGGTGAAGCAACGCTCAGGCTGCCGCAGAATGACTGGATGCAGCAGGGCGGCCGCGTGGGCCGCCACAGCGAGCATCTCGGTCATCTCCTGTCCGAGCTTCAGTCGATGCAGCGTACATTTCCGGGGCAGACATGGTGACGGTGCTCGAGCGCGACAGCGAGCTGCGCCGGCGCGCCTGGGATGCCGCGGCGAGCGTCGTTGACCCTGAAATCCCGGTGCTGACCATCGCCGATCTCGGCGTGCTCCGCGACGTCGAGCTCGACGGCGATCATGTCGAGGTCGCGATCACCCCGACCTATTCGGGCTGCCCGGCCATGAACATGATCGCGTTCGAAATCGAGCTTGCGTTGGAACGCGCCGGTTTTCGCCAGCCGAAAGTGCGCACCGTGCTGTCGCCGGCATGGACCACCGACTGGATGAGCGAGGAGGGGCGCCGGAAGCTGCACGCCTACGGCATCGCGCCGCCGCAAGCCTCCAGCTCACGCCGCGCGCTGTTCGGCGAGCAGGCCGTCGCGTGCCCGCAATGCGGCTCTGACAAGACCGAGCTGCTGTCCGAGTTCGGCTCGACCTCCTGCAAGGCGCTCTGGCGCTGCAAGGCCTGCCGCGAACCCTTCGATTATTTCAAGTGTCATTGACCATGTCCGCAGCCGCACCGCGCTTTCATCGCCTGACCGTCAACGACCTCCGCCGCGAGGCGGCCGACGCTGTGTCGATGACCTTCGCGGTCCCCGGCGAACTCGCGGGCGACTACGCTTTCGCGCCCGGCCAGTACCTCACGCTCCGCACCATGCTGGATGGCGAGGAAGTCCGGCGCTCCTATTCGATCTGCTCGGGTCCTGACGATGGCGAGATCCGCATTGCCGTGAAGAAGATTGACGGCGGAGCATTTTCGAACTGGGCGGCGGATGAACTCAAATGCGGCGACGAGCTCGACGTCATGACGCCAACCGGACGCTTCGGCGTGATCCCGCCGGCAGATGGCGGACGCATCCATGTCGGCTTAGCCGCAGGCTCCGGCATCACGCCGATCCTGTCGATCGTCAAGGGCGTGCTCGCGCGCGAGCCGGACAGCCGCTTCTTCCTGTTCTACGGCAACCGCGCCACCGACAACATCATGTTCCTGGAGGCACTCGAGGAGCTGAAGGACCGCTTCATCGATCGCCTCTCGATCTTCCACGTCATCTCCGGCGAAGAGCAGGACATCCCGATCCTGCATGGCCGGCTCGACGGCGACAAGGTGAAGGTGCTGCTGCGCTCCCTGGTGCCGGCCGCGAGTGTCGATCATGTCTTCATTTGCGGTCCATCAGGCATGAGCGAGGATATCGAGGCGACCTGCAGGGATCTCGGCATCGCGGAGGAGCGCATCCACGTGGAGCGCTTCGTCTCCGAATTCGGCGGCAAGCCGCGGCCGAAGAAGGCCGTTGCGCCCGACGCGCCGCCAAAGGCGATCGCCTCGCTGATCATCGACGGCAAGCGCCGCGACGTGCCGGTCGCCGAGGATGAGGCGATCCTCGATGCCGCGCTGCGCGCCGGCGTCGATCTGCCCTTCGCCTGCAAGGGCGGCATGTGCTCGACCTGCCGCGCCAAGCTGGTCGAGGGCGAGGCGCCGATGGACATCAACTATTCGCTGGAGCCCTGGGAGTTGAAGGCCGGCTTCGTCCTGACCTGCCAGGCAAAGCCGTCGTCGGAGCGGGTCGTCGTCGATTACGATCACGTTTGACAGTTATGGCCAGGCAGCAGAGCATTATGGCCAAACACTTGGCCGGGAGAAGCGCGTGAGCGTCAAAGCCAACCTGTTGCCCGAGGATATTGCCCGCGCCTGCGCCGACGCGATGTGGGCGGAGGATGATGCCTCCAAGGGTCTCGGCATGGAGGTCGTCGAGATTGGTCCGGGCTTCGCGATGCTGGCGATGAATGTGCGGCCGGACATGGTCAACGGCCAGCGCATCGCCCATGGCGGCTTCATCTTCACGCTCGCCGATTCCGCCTTCGCCTTTGCCTGCAATTCGCACAATGAACGTGTCGTGGCGGCACAGGGCCAGATCACCTTCATCAAGCCGGGCAAGCTTGGTGACCGCCTCGTTGCAAGGGCGCGCGAGGTCAGCCGTGGCGGACGCTCAGGCATTTACGATGTGCGCGTGACAGCTGGCGACACCGTCATCGCGGAATTCCGGGGGCATTCGCGTGTCATTCCCGGCACGTGGCTGCCGACGCAAGATCAATAAAAAGAACCAACCAATAAAAAGAACCAACCAATGTGGGGAAACGAGCATGGCTCTGACGAGGCTCAAGGAAGGTGGCAACGCCTATCGTGCCGAGATGGACGCGCATGAGCGCGCGTCACGTGACGAGATCATGGCGCTGCAAAAGCAGCGGCTGGCCTGGTCGCTGAAGCATGCCTACGACAACGTCGCGCATTACCGCCAGGCCTTCGACAAGGCCGGCGTGCATCCGTCCGACTTTCGCGAACTCTCCGATCTCGCGAAATTCCCGTTCACGGTGAAGACGGATCTGCGCGACAATTATCCCTTCAACATGTTCGCCGTGCCGCGCGAAAAGCTGGTGCGCGTGCATGCCTCCTCCGGCACCACGGGAAAGCCGATCGTGGTGGGCTATACGCAACGCGACATCGATACCTGGTCGGAGGTGATGGCGCGCTCGATCCGCGCCGCCGGCGGCCGCACGGGCATGATCATCCACAACGCCTATGGCTACGGCCTGTTTACCGGCGGATTGGGCGTGCACTACGGCGCCGAAAAACTTGGTTGCACCGTGGTGCCGATCTCCGGCGGCATGACCGAGCGGCAGGTGCAGCTCATCAACGATTTCCGGCCCGACATCATCACGGTGACGCCGAGCTACATGCTGGCGATCCTCGACGAGTTCAAGCGCCAGAAGCTCGACCCGCGCCAATGCTCGCTCAAGGTCGGCATCTTCGGCGCCGAGCCCTGGACCAATGCGATGCGCGGCGAGATCGAGGACGCCTTCGACATGGACGCGACCGACATCTATGGCCTCTCGGAGGTGATCGGTCCAGGCGTTGCGCAGGAATGCATCGAGACCAAGGACGGCCTGCACATCTGGGAGGACCATTTTTATCCCGAGGTGATCGACCCGGAGACTGGCGTGGTGCTGCCGGACGGCGCGAAGGGCGAGCTGGTCTTCACCTCGCTGACCAAGGAAGCCTTCCCGGTGATCCGCTATCGCACCCGTGACCTGACGCGGCTGCTGCCGGGCACGGCGCGGCCGGGCATGCGGCGAATGGAGAAGGTAACGGGCCGCTCGGACGACATGATCATCCTGCGCGGTGTCAATCTGTTCCCGACCCAGATCGAGGAGGTGCTGCTCGCGACCGACTGGTGCGGCGGGCATTTCATTCTTGAACTCACCCGCGAAGGCCGCATGGACGAGCTGACCATCATTGCCGAGGCGCGGCCGGAAAGCTGGGACGGCCGGGGGCTAGTCGATCACGCCGACCGCATCGCGACCCACATCAAGAACACCATCGGCATCAGTTCCCAGGTGCGCGTGGTCGCGCCGGCCACGCTGGAGCGCTCGCTGGGCAAGGCCAAGCGCCTCTACGACAAGCGGCCGAAGGACTAGCTGTCGCTCCTCGTGGTGAGGAGCGCCGAAGGCGCGTCTCGAACCATGAAGGCCCGGATGCTGCAGCGCGGGCCTGCATCCTTCGAAAACGCCGCTCGCGCGGCTCCTCAGGATGAGGGGAAGCGGTTGACTTGACCGGTCCCAAAGGCGACAAGGCCCGCGAGAAATCGTGGGTCTTTCGATGTCATCAGCCGATCGCAAAACCGTCGAAGCGCGCTGCGTCCGCCTCAATGCCAAGGCCGACAATGCTGCGGCGATCGCGCCGCTGATCGAGCGTCATATGCTCACGCGCGGTCCGAAGGATCTCCTGATCGAGATCAAGGCCGCCGCCGTCAACCCGTCCGATGTGAAGGCCGCGACCGGGCTGATGCCCTATGCAGTCTTCCCCCGCACGCCCGGCCGCGATTATGCTGGCGTGGTGATTGACGGGCCGGCCGATACGATCGGCCGCGAGGTGTTCGGCTCCTCCGGCGATCTCGGCATCCGCCGTGACGGCACCCATGCCAGCCATCTCGTCGTCGAAGCTGACGCCGTGGTGGAGAAGCCGAAGACGGTGTCCTGGGAGGAGGCCGCCGGCATCGGCGTGCCCTTCGTCACCGCAATGGAAGGCTTTCGCCGCGCCGGCATTCCGAAGCCCGGCGAAACCGTGCTGGTGTTCGGCGTCAACGGCAAGGTCGGTCAGGCCGCGGTCCAGATCGCGACCTGGCAGGGCGCGCGCGTCATCGGCGTGGTGCGCAAGGCGGAAGCCTATGAGGGCCATGCCAACGCAGCCATCGAGACGATTGACGCCTCGGCGACCGATGCCGCCACGCGCGTGCGCGAACTGACCGGCGGCAAGGGGGCCGACATCGTCTTCAACACGGTCGGCGATCCCTATTTCCAGGCCGCACACAAATCGCTCGGATTGCGCGGCCGCCAGATCCTGATCGCCGCGATCGACCGCATCGTGCAGTTCAACATCCTCGAATTCTACCGCGGGCAACACACCTATGTCGGCATCGACACGCTCGGGCTGTCCTCGGCCGCGACCGGCGCGGTGCTGCGCGACCTCGGCCCCGGCTTTGCGAGCGGGCACCTGAAACCGTTCCCGATCAAGGCGAATGCCGTCTATCCGCTGGAGCGCGCCAAGGAGGCCCATGTCGCGGTCGCCGGTTCGTCGCGGGATCGCGTGATCCTGAAGCCTTGACCATGGACTCGTCCACTCAACTCGTCATCCTCGCCGGCCTCATCATCGGGCTCATCTATGGCGCCGTGGGCCTGCTCAGCGGCTTCTGCCTGATGAGCAGCATACGCGGCTGGCTGGCCGAAGGAGACGGGCGGCTGGTGCGGACCTTTGCGATGGCGATGGCTGTTGCGGTTGCTGCGAGCCAATTCCTTGCCGGTAGCGGCATGGTCGATCTCGGCAAGTCGATCTATCTGCAACAATCCTTTTCAGTGCCGGTGCTGTTCCTCGGCGGCCTGTTGTTCGGCTACGGCATGGTGTTGTCGAACGGCTGCGGCTCGCGGGCGCTGGTGCTGCTCGGCCGCGGCAATCTCCGCTCCTTCGTCGTCGTGATCGTGCTCGCCATCGCCGCGCAGATGACGCTCAAGGGCCTGATCGCGCCGGTGCGCATTGCGCTGGTCCAGGCCTCGCAAACGACCGTCAACGCCAACTCGCTGCCGTCACTGTTGGCGACGCTCGGTCCCGGTGAAGGGGTCTCGCGCGCGCTGAGCGCTGCTGCAATCGCCGTTGCGCTGATCCTGTTTGCGTTCGCACACCCGGCATTCCGGCGTTCGCCGGGCCAGATTGCAGCCGGTGTCGTCGTCGGGCTCCTGGTCGCTAGCGGCTGGTTCGTCACCGGCTATCTCGGCGCCGACGATTTCAATCCCGTCCCGGTGACGTCGCTCACCTTCGTCGCGCCGATCGCGGACGCGCTGCAATACGCCATGCTTTCGACCGGTCTGACGCTCAACTTCGGCATCGCCACCGTTGCCGGCGTTCTCGCCGGCAGCCTCGTCACCGCGCTCGCCACGGGCCGTTTCCACCTCGAAGGTTATTCGTCGCCGCGCCACATGCTGCGCTCGGCCGGCGGTGCAGCGCTGATGGGGATAGGCGGCGTGATGGCGTTCGGCTGCTCGATCGGTCAGGGGCTCACCGGCGTATCGACGCTTGCTCTGGGCTCGTTCGTCGCGGTCGCCGGCATCCTGCTCGGCACGTCGGCCGGCCTGCGCGGTGCACTGCGGGTTCAGCCGCTCGCGGTGGCTTGACCGCGCAGCAGCCGGTCGCCCAGCGTCGCGAGACCGATGCCGGTGACGATCAGTCCGGCCGCGACGGCAAGACTCATGTCGATTGGCTCGCCCAGCAGGATCGCAGCACTGGCGATGCCGACGAGCGGCGTCCCGGTGGTGCCGAGCGAGGTCGTCAGGGCCGAGATGCTCTTGTTGACCATCGACATCGCCCAATAGGCCAGCGCCGTTCCGATCAGGCCGGAATACAGGAAAAGCAGCACGAGCTTCCACGACCATTCCGCGTGCGGCGGGCCCTCCATGATAGCAGCCGATCCCGTCAGTACGATCGTCGCCACGAGCACCTGCCAGAGCAGGAGCTGGAGCGGCGATGCAATCCAGCGATGCGCGCTCATATAGATGATGTTCGCGGCCCAGGACATCGCGGCCAGGACGACCATGCCGGCCCCGAGCAGGACGTTGGTATTGGTCCAATCGATCGACGTGGGGTTCAGGATCACGGCAAGGCCGACGAGTCCGAGCAAGGCGCCGGCGAGCTTGGGCGCCGTCAGCGTATCCTTCCCCAGCAAGGGCGCGGCGATCGCGACCCAGAGCGGCGTGGTGTAGCCGAGCACGATCGCTTTGCTCGCGGGCAGGAAGCGCACACCGGCCGCAACCAGAACCGAGAACACCGTCATGTGCAGCAGCGCGACGCTCAGGATCACCGGAATGTCGCGCCGCTCCGGGATCATCAGATTGTTGCTCAGCCCGAGGATCACGAACAATCCGGCCAGCGCGATCCAGCTCCGGATCGCCGAAGTCCACAGTGGCGGGAGGAACTGGACGAGTTGCTTCGTCACCGACCAGTTCACGCCCCAGGCCAGCACGACGATCAGGAACAGGCCGACGGCCGCGCGGGAGGAGAGGGAGTTCATCGCAAAATCCTTGAAGCAGTCCAGTCCGGCGCATAGCATCCGGATTGGCACCTGAAAAAGTGCCAGATCGGAAAGGAATAAGGTGCCAGTTTCGGAAGGTGTGATCTCCGCCCTGATCGAGCTGAAGCGGACCGACGACGAGGGGCTGACGGCGCAACTGACGAGCCAGCTGCGAGACCTGATCGCGACCGGTCGGCTCGGCAAAGGTCGCGCGCTGCCGTCGAGCCGCCGGCTCGCGAGCGACCTCGGCGTGTCGCGCAACACCGTTACTTATGCCTTCGAGCAGCTCGCCGCCGAGGGATATCTCGAGGCGTCGCACGGTCGTCGTCCCATGGTCACGGTCGACGGCGGCCGTAACGAAGAGGCGGGTGCCGTCGCACCGAGCGTCCGCTCTGGCAAGCCGCGGCTCTCGCCCTGGGCGTCGAAGCTCAAGCAGACCGACTGGCCGATGTCCTATCAGGCGCCGCTAAAGCCCCTGCGTCCGGGGCATGGAGATGCGCGGGAGTTTCCGCACGAAGTGTGGGCCCGCTGCCTGCGCCGCAGCGCGGTGCGCGCAGCCAAGCGCGAGCTTGGACCGGTCAACCGGACGCGCCTGCGCCAGGCGCTGGCGCATTATCTGGCCGCCAGCAGGGGCGTCCGCGCCACCGCAGACCAGATCCTGATCCTGCCGAGCGCGCAGGCCGCGCTGACCCTGATTGCGGCTGCGCTCATCACGCCCGGCGACGATGTCTGGGTCGAGGATCCCGGCTATCCCGGTGCGGCGGCGGCCTTCCGTGCCTCCGGCGCGCGCGTGATGGGGATGAAGCTGGATGGGCAGGGCATGCAGCGGATGCCGGGCATGGCCGCGCCAAAGCTCATCTTCATGACGCCCTCGCACCAGCATCCGACCGGGCGGTTGATGTCGCTCGCGCGCCGCACCGAATTCTTGGGCATGAGCAGGCCAGGCGAGACCTGGATCGTCGAAGACGATTACGATGGCGAATTCCATTATGACAGCCGGCCGGTGCCGGCCTTGCAGGGGTTAGACGCCCATGGCCGCGTGTTCTATGTCGGAACGTTTTCGAAGGCGATGACGTCGGATATCCGGCTCGGCTATGTCGTCGCGCCACCAGGGCTGGTCGGCACCCTCGAGATCGCACAGCGGCACATCGGGCTGATCGCCTCCAGCCACATCCAGGAAGCGCTGGCGGAGTTTATCGCCGACGGGCATTTTCTCGCGCATCTGCGTCGGATGCGGCGGCTCTATCACGCGCGCCGCGATCACCTCGTCGAGGGACTGGAGCGCCACCTGGGCGAACTTCTCTCCGCCGAAGTGCCCTCGGGCGGCATCCAGCTGGTCGCCCGCCTCAAGCGCGGTCGCGCCGATCAGGCGGCGGTGCAACGGCTGGTCGAGGCAGGCGTCGAAACGCGGGCCCTGTCCAGCCTGGCGCTCGGCCGTCCACGCGACCATGGCCTGCTGCTCGGCTTCGCGGCCTGGCGCGAGAATGAGATCAGCGCGGCGGTGCGGACCATGGCGTCGTGCTTCTAGAGCATGATCCGGAAAAGTGTGAAGCGGTTTTCCGAAAAGATCATGCTTAAACAATAACGCGCTAGTCCACGGCCTTCGTCACGATGCGGATCTCCGAGGTCAGCGTCCGGTGCACCGGGCACTTGTCGGCGATCTCCATCAGCTTCTTGCGTTGCTCCGCATCGAGCGCGCCGTCGATCGCGATGTCGCGCTCGATCTGGTCGAGCATGCCATCGCGCGTCTCGCACTCCGCGCAATCCTTGGCGTAGATTTTCGAATGCTTCAGCGTGACCGTGACGCGATCGAGCGGCAGCGATTTGCGATCGGCATAGAGGCGCATGGTCATGGAGGTGCAGGCACCCAGCCCGGCGAGCAGGAAGTCGTAAGGGCCGGGGCCGGCATCCTCGCCGCCAGCGGCGACCGGCTCGTCAGCCACCAGATGGTGCGGGCCGACGGTGATGGCCTGGTTGAACTTGCTCTTGCGGGTCTCCTGCACGACCACTTTGCGCGGCTCCTCCGCGAGATCCATCGCCTTCGCGGGCTTCGCGGTGTCGATGTAGCGGCTGGCCCAGGCCGCGATCACGTCGGCCGCGTAGAGGGCGTCGGCCGGCTTGGTCAGGAGATGATCGGCGTGGTCGAGCGAGACGAAGCTCTTGGGGTGTCTTGCCGCAACGAAAATCTTGGTCGCATTGTCGATGCCGACGGTGTCGTCGACAGGGGACTGCATCACCAGCAGGGCCTTGTGCAGGCCGGTGATGTCCTTCATCAGTTCTTGCTCGGCGATGTCGTCGAGGAATTCGCGCTTGATGCGGAACGGGCGCCCCGCGAGCGAGACCTCGACTTCGCCCTGCGCGCGGATGCTGTCGAGCTGCTCGCTGAACAGACCGGTGACGTGAGCGGGATCGGACGGCGCCGCGATGGTCACGACAGCCTTGGCTTCCGGAATCCTTCCGGCGGCGGCGAGGATCGCGGCACCACCGAGGCTGTGGCCGATCAGGATCGACGGCGCCGTGCGGACCTGGCGCAGATGATCGGCGGCGCGCATGAGGTCGGCGACGTTGGAGGAGAACGTCGAATTGGCGAAATCGCCTTCGCTGGAGCCGAGCCCGGTGAAGTCGAAGCGCAGCACCGCAATGCCCTTGGCGGCGAGCGCAACCGAGATGCGTTTTGCCGCCAGCGTGTCCTTGCCGCAGGTGAAGCAGTGCGCGAACAGCGCGTAGGCCCTGGGCTCGCCATCGGGCAGTTCCAGCGCGGCGGCTAGTTGATGGCCACCTTCGCCGGTGAATTGAAAGCGTTCCGTCGGCATGGGATTCCCCCGTCCTTGCTTGAACTTAATCGCTTGAATAACGCTGCTCGGCCCAGGGATCGCCGCGGTTATGATAGCCGCGGACTTCCCAGAAGCCCGGCGCGTCCTCGGTCAGGAATTCGATGGCCTGAAGCCATTTGGCGCTCTTCCAGAAATACAGATGCGGCACGACGAGTCGCACCGGGCCGCCGTGCTCTTCGGTCAGCGGCTGACCCGACCAGCTGTGGGCGAGCAGCGCGTCCTCGGCGGCAAAGTCTTCCAGCGTGAGGTTGGTGGTGTAGCCGTCATGGGAATGCAGGACCACGAAGCGCGCATCCTCGCGCGGCCGGCAGGCTGCCAGCAACTCGCGCGTCGCAAGCCCTTCCCATTGATTGTCGTAGCGCGACCAGGTCGTCACGCAATGGATGTCGGACGTGATCTGCGCCTGCTTCTGCGCCGCGAATTCGGCAAAGGTCCAGAACACGGGGGTCTCGATCGCGCCGTAGACGTCGAGCCGCCAGCGTTCGCGCGAAACCGGCGGCACGACTCCGAGATCGAGCACCGGCCAGTCCTTGGTGAGATGCTGGCCCGGCGGCAGCCGCTGATCCTCCGGTCGCGTAACGCGGCCCGTGAGGAAGCGGCCTTCGCGCGCCCATTTTTCCTTGGTGCGCGTCAGCTTGCTGTCGGGCGGCTCGTTGTCGTCGGCCATGAGCTACTCGTGGCGATGCATCGCGGAGGCGTGCTTGGTGTCACGCATGGTGGAATAGATGATCAGCGACAGGCAGATGACGCCGGCGAGATAGTAGTAGAACCACTCCTCATGCCCGATGCTCTTGAAATAGAGCGCGATCGCCGGCGCCGTGCCGCCGAAGATCGAGACCGTGATGGCGTAGGGCAGGCCGACGCCGAGGGCGCGGACATTGGTCGGGAACAACTCGGCCTTCACCACAGCGTTGATCGAGGTGTATCCGGCGACGAACAGCCAGGCGCAGCAGATCAGAATGAAGGCCATGAAAGGCGACTTGGTCTCCTTCAGCGTCATCAGCAGCGGCACGGTCGCGAGCGTACCCGCGACACCGAAGAAGATCAGCAACGGCTTGCGCCCGATCTTGTCGGAGATCGCGCCGTAGATAGGTTGCAGGATCGTCGCGAAGATCAGCGTGCCGAAGATCACGAAAGTGGTCTGGTCCTCGGTCAGGCCGACCGAGAGCTTGACGAAGGTCTGCATGTAGGTGGTGAAGGTGTAGAACGCCGCGGTACCGCCGGCCGTGAGGCCGACGACCAGCAGCAGCTCGCGGGGGTAGCGCAGCAAATTGGTGATCGAGCCGGTCGGCTTCACCACCTTCTTGGCTTCCTCGAAGGCCTCGGTCTCGTGCAGATTGCGCCGCATCACTGCGGCAAAGATCGCCAGCGCCGCGCCGATCGCAAACGGGATGCGCCAGCCCCAGGCCTTGAGCTCCTCCGGCGTGAGGAAGACCTTTTGCAGGAGCAGCAGCACGATGATCGCGGTGAGCTGGCCGCCGATCAGGGTGACGTATTGAAAGCTCGAATAGAAGCCGCGATGCTTGGGATCGGCGACCTCGCTGAGATAGGTCGCGCTGGCACCATATTCGCCGCCGAGGCTCAGGCCCTCGATGACGCGGGCGAGCGCCAGGATCACCGGCGCGGCGAAACCGATGGTCGCATAGGTCGGCGTCAGCGCGATGATCAGCGAGCCGAAGCACATGAAGACGACCGACAAGGTCAGCGAGATGCGCCGGCCGAAATGATCCGCGATGTAGCCGAACAGCCAGCCGCCCAGGGGGCGCATCAGGAAGGTCGCCGCGAACACCACGGCGACGTTCAATTGCTGGACGACGGGGTCGTTGCCAGGGAAGAAGGCCGGAGCGAAATAGAGCGCGAACGCCGTATAGGCGTAAAAATCGTACCACTCGACGAGATTGCCGATCGAGCCGATGAAGATCGCCTTGATCCGCCGTTTGGCGTCGGCGATGTCGATGTCGATGTGATCAGAGGCCGGTAGGGTTGCTTGCTCTGTCACGTCCGGCCTCTCTCCGTTGGTCTTGGAAAGGCCTACATCGCCTTTCCGAACAGAAATGGCAACTGGCGGGGGCCTCTCACCGTGCCCTGTGACCAGGTCACCGTGCCTGCCGGATCGAGGGAGAAGTCCGGGATCCGCTTCAGCCATTCCTCCAGCGCAACCTGCATCTCCATGCGTGCAAGGTTGGAACCGACGCAGCGGTGGATGCCGAGGCCGAAGGCGGCATGGCGATTCTCCCGGCGGTCGATCACGACTTTGTCAGCGTCCGGAAACATCTTGGGGTCGCGGTTGGCGGCCGGGAACGACAGCAGCACCATGTTGCCCGCCTTGACCGGGCAGCCCGAGATCGTGGTCTCCTTGACCACCTCGCGGGCCATGGTCACCGGCGAATAGGCCCGCAGCAGCTCCTCCACGGCGATCGGGATCAGCCCGGGCTCGGCGATCAGCCGTTCGCGGTCGGCCGGCGTCCGGGCGAGATGCCAGAGCGAGGAGCCGATCGCACTCCAGGTGGTGTCGATGCCGGCGATCAGGAGCAGCCGCAGCGAACCCAGCACATGGGACTCTTCCAGCGGCTGGCCTTCCTTGTCCTTGGCGTTCATCAAATAGGAAATCAGGTCGTCGGTCGGCTTCGATCTGCGCTCCTCGATATGCGTCCTGAAATAGGCGCTCATCTCCTGCACGGCCTGGAGCAGCTTGCTCTCGTCCTTGATGCCGAGCTCGAGGATCATGTGGATCCAGTCGATGAACCGATCGCTGTCGCTCTCGGGAATGCCGAGCATGTGGGCGATAGCCTGAACCGGAATATATTTGCTGTAGCGCGCTGCGGCATCGACCTTGCCATCGGCGATGAACCCGTCGATCAGCTCGTTGCAGATCGCGCGCATCCGCGGTTCCAGCTTCTTCATCGCGTCCGGCGTGAAAGGCGGCAACAGCAATTGCTTGGCTGGCTTGTGTACGGGCGGGTCGGAGGTGATCGGCGGAGCGGCGTTCCTGGCGACTTCGGGTCGAACGTCACGGACGATGATGCGGCGCGAGGAGAAATGCTCGGTGTCGTTGGCGATCTCGCGCACCGCCTCATAAGTCGTCGGCATGTAGCAGCCGAGGAAGCGCTTTGTATGCACCACCGGGCTCGCGGAGCGAAGCTCCTCCCAGATCGAGAACGGATCCTCCGTCCATTGCGGATCGGTGTGGTCGAAATCGTTGACCCAGTCGGTGACGGGCGGGTGGGCGACAGGCTGGCTGACGTCGGACATGGCAGGAAATCCCTCGGGGCTCGTGTTCGCTAAAAGCACGCAAGCGGGCAGGGGCCGCGCTACTCCTCGATCACATCGATCGCAATTTCCGGGCAGTTGGATTTGGCAAGCCACGCCTTGTCTTCGAGACCGGGGGGCACGGTGCCGTCCCCGGCCTCATGGGCGTTGCCGTATTCGTCGAGCTCGAACAGCTCCGGCGCGAGCGCCTTGCAGCGCGCGTGGCCCTGGCATTTGTCGGGATCGACGTGAACCCTCAGTCGCTCTGTCATGGCGGCTTCCTCGGTCGTGTGCGCGGGGCCCGAAGGCCGCGCGATCCTCATGTCAATTTTATCGGCGGCATTTGCCGCCGCTTTAAGTTATATGCTATTACATTCGCGGCGGGCTTCCCCTGTCAAGCGCAAACTTATAGGCTTGACGTAACATGCGTTCACAACTCGTCCGTAAGCCGGAGAATACTTACCACCATGGCGATCTCCGTGACGCCTTGATCAAGGCCGCGCTGCGCGAGGCGGAGCAGGGCGGCGCCGAGGCGATCAGCATCAAGGCGCTTGCCAAACAGCTCGGCGTCTCGCAGCCGGCGCCGTATCGGCATTTTGCCGACCGTGATGCGCTGCTAACGGCGGTGACGGCGGAAGCGTTCCGGCAGCTCAGTGCACTTCTGCGCGAGGCGATGGCGAAGCCGTCGAAGCAATCGAAACTGTCGCGGCTGGCGCAGGCGACGCTCGATTTCGGTCTGCGCCGCAACGGCATCTATCGCCTGATGTTCGCTTCCCGCACCGTGTCATGCGCGGCAAAGGGCAGCGAGCTGCACGACGCCACGCGCGAGACTTTTGCGCTGGTGATCGAAGCCCTCGAGGCGCCGGCGGTCGGCTTCTTGCGCGAGCGGCAAGCGCTCAAGATCTGGGCGGCGTTGCATGGCGTGGTGATGCTGGCCGAGCAGGGCCTGTTCACCGGCGAGGCCGCGCATGCCACGCGCGAGGAACTGGTCGAGGACTTTGTGAACGAAACGAAGGCCGCGCTTGCTGCTGCGATCAAGGATGCGCGTCGTCGGAAAAAGGCCGGCGCCTAGGCCTTCGCTTTCAGCAGCCTCATCAACTTGTCGACCGCGCTGTCCGGGGTCGTCACGACCGGGCGGCCGGTGGCTTCGGCGACCAGCGGCGCGGTTGCCGCGATGCTGAATTGCGCGAGCGCAATGACGTCGCAATCGCGCAAGTCCTTTGAAGCCTCGACAATCAGCCTGTCGTGCGTGGCGCGATCGCCGCGATCGAGCGCCGCCAGCGCGCCCTCGGCGAGTTTCGGCACGACCTGGGCCGAGGCCGGAAACTCCGGTAGCATCGAGGCCAGTGTCGGCGGGAAGGTCGAGAGCAGGCCAATTCGCTTGCCCATGGTCACGGCCTGCTCGATCATCGCCTCGTTCGGCTTCAGCACGGGCATTGGCGCATGTGCGCGCGCGACGGCCTCGATGCAGGGGCCGAACGCCGAGCAGGTGAACAGGATTCCGTTCGCTCCCGTAGCTGCCGCATAGTCGCCGAGCGCGAGGAAGCGCTCGGTCATGGCATCGTTGAGCACGCCGTCGCGGGCCAGATCCGCCGACAGGCTGTCGTCGAGCAGGTTCATCAGCCGCGCCTCTGGCCACGCCTTCGCGAACGCAGCCTCGATCGGCGCGATGGAATGCTTGAGGGCGTGAATCAGGGCGATGCGCATCGGTGTCTCTTCTCCCTCTCCCCGTTCTTACGGGGAGAGGGTCGGGGTGAGGGGCTCTATCCACGTTGAAAGTGAGGGATGAATTCGCGGAGGCTCCCCCTCACCCGACCGCTGCGCGGTCGACCTCTCCCCGCAGGCGGGGAGAGGTGAAGCACCGTTTACTTGAACGGCACCGCGTACATCAAGCCGCCCTTGCTCCAGAGGCCGTTGAGGCCGCGGTCGAGCTTGAGCGGGCTCGCCTTGCCGACATTGCGCTCGTAGATCTCGCCGTAATTGCCGGTGGCCTTGATCACCGTCACCAGCCATTTGTTATCGAGACCGAGCCGCGAGCCGAGGTCGCCGGAGGCACCCAGCAGGCGCTGGACCGCCGGCGTCTGTGACTTCGCCATCTCGTCGACATTGCCTTGCGTGACACCGAGTTCCTCGGCCTCGATCAGGCCGTAATGCAACCAGGTGATAATGTCGCTCCAGACTTCGTCACCGTTGCGGGTGAACGGGCCGAGCGGCTCCTTGCTGATGGTCTGCGGCAGCACGACGTAGTCGGCCGGATTCGGCGCCGCGGTCGTCACGGCGCCGGCGAGCGCGGAGGCATCCTGGGTCATGGCATCGCAGCGGCCGCCGAAGAAGGTCTGGTACATGGTGTCGACGCGGTCGAACACCAGCGGCTTCCAGTCGATGCCGTTGGCGCGGCCGTAATCGCCGAGCGTGACTTCATGCGTGGTGCCCTGCGCGACGCAGACAGTCGCACCCTTCAAATCCTTGATCTCCTTCACGCCGAGGTCCTTCTTCACGACAAAGCCCTGGCCGTCATAGAAGTTGACCGGCCCCTGGCGGAGGCCCAGCGTCACGCCGCGCAGATAGGTCTGCGTCGAGTTGCGGTAGAGTACGTCGATCTCGCCCGATTGCAGCGCGGTGAAGCGATTCTGCGCGGTCAGCGAGACGTAGCGCACCTTGCTGGCGTCGCCGAGCACGCCGGCCGCGAGCGCGCGGCAATAATCGACGTCGAGACCCTTGTAATTGCCCTGCGAGTCCGGCGCGGAGAAACCGGCAAAGCCGGCGCTGACGCCGCAGATCAGCGTGCCGCGGCTCTTCACCGTGTCGAGCGTCGCCGCCGACGCGGCAACCGTCGATGCTGCAAGCATGCCGGCTACGATAACCACTTTCCTCATCATATGACTCTCCCCTCAGTGATTGACACTACGCAACACGTTGTCGACGGCGGTGCCGAGCTTGTCGACGATCAGATCGATCTCGGCAGCCGAAGCGATATAGGGCGGCGCCAGCAGCACATGGTCGCCACGGGCGCCGTCCACGGTACCGCCACCGGGATAGCAGCCGAGCCCGTTGGCGAAGGCTTCCGCCTTGATCTTCTGGTTCAGCTTGAGCGCGGGATCGAACGAGGTGCGGCCGGCGCGATCGGCGACGAGCTCGATCGCCCAGAACAGGCCGCGGCCCCTGATGTCGCCGATATGGCGGTGATTGCCGAAGCGCTCGGTCAGGCGCTGCTCGAGTTGCTTGCCGCGCTCCTTGACGCGGTCTAGCAGGCGGTCCTCGCGGATCACATCCTGCACCGCGAGCGCGGCTGCGCAGGCGAGGGGATGCGCCAGATAGGTGTGGCCATGCTGGAACGCGCCGGAGCCCGAGCGGATGGTGTCGATGATCTTGCCGCTCGCGAGCATCGCGCCGATCGGCTGATAGCCGCCGCCGAGACCCTTTGCGATCGCCTGGATATCCGGAGCAACGCCCTCCTGCTCCCAGGCGTGCGTCGTGCCGGTGCGGCCCATGCCGCTCATGACTTCGTCGAGGACGAGGAGGGCGCCATGCCGGTCGCAGATCTCGCGCACCGCCTTGAAGTAGCCGTCCGGTGCCGTCACCGCACCGGCGGTGGCACCGACGACGGGCTCGGCGAGGAACGCGGCGACGGTGTCGGGGCCAAGCCGCTGAAATTCGGCTTCGAGCTCCGCGGCCAGTCGCGCCACGAACTGCGCATCGGATTCGCCCTCGTGCTTCTCGTGATAGGCGAAGGCCGGCGTCACATGGCTGAAGGCACCGGACAGCAGGGGCGCATAGGGCGCGCGCCGCCAGGTATTGCCACCGGCGGCGAGCGCGCCGAGCGTGTTGCCGTGATAGCTCTGCCGCCGCGCAATGAAGTGCTGCCGCTGCGGCTCGCCGCGCTCGATGAAATATTGCCGCGCCAGCTTGATGCTGGCTTCGATCGCCTCCGATCCGCCACTGACGAAATAGGCGTAGGCGAGACCGCCGGGTTCATGCCCGACCAGCGTCTCGGCCAGCGCCTCGGCCGGCTCGGAGGAGAAGAAGGCGGTGTGCGCATAGGCCAGCGTCGAGGCTTGTTTTGCCATCGCCGCGATCACGCGCGGATGCTGATGGCCGAGGCAGGAGACGGCTGCGCCGCCGGAGGCGTCGATCACGCGCCGCCCGTCCTCGGCGAAAAGATAGACGCCTTCGCCGCCGATCGCCTTGGGTGGCGTTTCGCGCAACGAACGGTGCAGCACGCGGCTGGTGCGAGCGGCCATGGGTCAACCTTTCTCTGAAATGTATGTGGAGGCCGCGGCGAGCCGCGCCTCGGTGGTTTCCAGGCGCTTCTTCGCGGCCGTGCCGCCGAGCGAGAATGTGACCGCCGCGAGCGATTGCGCAATCGCGATGGCACCCGTGAGACTCGGGAAGAAGCCGGGGGACGAGGCCGCCTCGAACAGCAGCACGTGGTCGGCGCCTTCTGCCATCGGCGCTGAGAGGCTGTCCGCGATCGCGATCAGCGCTGCGCCGGCACGATGGGCGGCCTGCGCAACGCGGACGCTCGCATGCGTGTAGGGCAGGAAGCCGATGACGATGACGGCTTCGCCGGTACGAAAGGCGCCGAGATCGAGATCGTCGGGGCCGGATGCGCCGACGAGTTGCACCTGTTCGGGACGGAACAGCCGGAGCTCGTAGTTCAAGAGCTCCGCGACGCTCCGGCAGCTTCGGTAACCGGCAATCCAGATACGCTTGGCGTCGTGCAGCGCGCGGGCTGCATCCGCAATCGGCTGGGCCGGAATGCGCAGAAGGCCGGCGCCCTCGGCCTCGAGCTTGTCGGTGACGAGCGCGACATCGGCGTTCGGGCCGTGACGGCGGCTCTTGGCGCGGCCCGAGAAAGGTGAGATCTGCGAAGGCCGCCGCGCTTCGGTGAGTGCCGCGCGCAACTGGTCCCAGCCGGAATAGCCGATGGCCTTGGCAAGCCGCGTGAATGCAGCCGGGTCGGCGCCGGCCTCGGCGGCGAGATCGCGCATCGAACGGGTGGTGGCGTCGTAGTCATTGGCGGCAACGAAGCGGCCGACCTCCTGCAGGCGCAGGGGGAGCGATGGCAACGCAATGCGCAGTTCGCTCAAGGGCGAGGATTTCGTGGGCTCGGCCATGAAACATTTGTTGCACGCTTTTAAGATTGGTGCAACAGTTGACGTGCGCCGCCGGAAATCGTTGCTCGCCAGAAGGATTTTTGTGCTGTGACTTCAGACAGTCCAAGACCGCCGCCCCGCCGTCGCTTCTTCGGCGGATTTGGCCGCCGAGAGCTGCAAGGCCTGTTCTGGCAGGTGCTCGTCGTCGGAATCGTGCTTGGGGTTGTCGCCTTCCTCTGGTCCAACACCGTCACCAATCTCTCGGCCCGCCGCATCACCACCGGCTTCGCTTTCCTCGGCCGGGAAGCCGGCATGCCGATCGCCGACAGCCTGCTCTCTTATAATCCGAGAGACACGTACCTGTGGGCCTTCGTCGTCGGCATCGCCAACACCTTGCGCGTCGCCGTGATCGGCATCGTGCTCGCGACGATCCTGGGCACGCTGATCGGCATTTCGCGTCTCTCCGCCAACTGGCTGTTGTCGCGGCTCGCCGCCGTCTATGTCGAAACGCTCCGCGACATCCCGCTGCTGCTTCAGCTCTTGTTCTGGTACGTGTTGATGCAGGCGCTGCCGGCCGCGCGCGCGGCCTGGCGGCCGGTCGAGGGCGTATTTCTGTCCAATCGCGGCCTGATCCTGCCGGCGATTCCGGTCGGCTCGCCGCAGCTCTGGGTGCTCGGTACAGCCGTGCTCGGGCTTGCCGTGTTCTATCTCATCAGGCGATGGCTGATCGCGCAGCAGATGCGCGACGGCAAGCCGCGGCCGGCGTGGCCCTTTGCGGTTGGCCTCATCGTCGCGCTGCCGGCGGCAATGTCGGTGGCGCTTGGTGTGTCCTGGAAGATCGAATGGCCGGAGCTGCGCGGCTTCAACTTCGTCGGCGGGCTGACGCTCGCGCCGGAGTATTTCGCGCTGCTGATCGCGCTCGTGACCTACACCTCGGCCTTCATTGCCGAGATCGTGCGCAGCGGCATCCAGTCCGTGCCGCGCGGACAATGGGATGCCGCCAATGCGCTCGGCTTGCGCCGCAGCTTCATGCTGCGGCAGATCATCCTGCCCCAGGCGCTGCGCGTCATCGTGCCGCCGATGACGAGCCAGTACCTCAACCTGACCAAGAACGCCTCGCTCGCGGTCGCGATCGGCTACCAGGACGTCGTGTCTGTCGCCAATACCACGCTGAACCAGACCGGGCAGGCGATCGAGGCCATCGCGCTGATCATGGCGGTGTTCTTGACCATCAGCCTCTGCATCAGCTTCTTCATGAACTGGTACAATTCGCGCATCGCGCTGGTGGAGCGCTGATCATGACGGCGATCGCCGATATTCCGGACGCCCCGCGCGCTGCCCGCCGCCCGCAGATGGGCAACCCGGTGCTGCGCTGGCTCCGCACCAATTTGTTCTCGTCGATCCCGAACGCTATTCTTTCGGTCGTGTTGCTGGCAGTCCTCGCCAAGGGCATCTTCAGCTTCGTGCAGTGGGGCATCGCGAATGCCGTGTGGCTCACGCCGGCAAACGACTCCAGCGCCTGCCGCGCCGCGCGCGGCCTCGGTGCCTGCTGGGCGATCATCCCCGAAAAATATCGCTTCATACTGTTCGGCACCTATCCGTTCGACGAGCAGTGGCGGCCGGCGCTGTCGGTGGTGCTGTTCATCGCGCTGTTCTATCTCTCCACCCGCCGCGCCCTGTGGCGGCGCGAGCTGGCCTATATCTGGATCGGCGCGCTGGCGCTGATCAGCGTACTGATGTGGGGCGGCGTGTTCGGCCTCTCCTTCGTCTCGCAGGACCGTTGGGGCGGATTGCCGGTGACACTGATCCTGGCGACGTTTGGATTGGCCTTTGGTTTCCCGCTCGGCATCCTCGTCGCGCTCGGCCGGCGCTCAAAGCTGCCGGCGATCCGCTCGCTCAGCGTGCTCTATGTCGAACTGATCCGCGGCGTGCCGCTGGTGAGCCTGTTGTTCATGGCGAGCGTGATGTTTCCGCTGTTCATGCCGAGCGGCTTCAATATCGACAAGCTGCTGCGCGCGCAGATCGCCATCATCCTGTTCGCGGGCGCGTATCTTGCCGAAGTCATCCGCGGCGGCCTCCAGGCCGTGCCGCGCGGGCAATATGAGGCCGCCGATGCGCTCGGGCTGTCCTACTGGCGCAAGCATCGTCTGATCGTGCTGCCGCAGGCGATCCGCCACGTCATCCCGCCGCTGGTCAACACCTTCATCGCGTTTTTCAAGGACACCAGCCTAGTCCTGATCATCGGCATCTTCGACCTGCTGACGACGGCCAAGACCGCGATCATCGATCCGGCCTGGCAGCAATTCTCGGTCGAGGTCTACATCTTCGTCGCCGCGATCTACTTTGTCTTTTGCTTTGCGATGTCGCGGTACAGTCGCGGCCTGGAGGCGAATACCGCCTCGAGGTGAGCGGCTTTCCCCGCCGCGGGAGCGAGCCAGAAACGCTGGAAGCCTATACTGGAGCGCGAAATGCTTATGCCGCGCCTATATCGCGTGCCTGGATTCAAACTGGCAATCCTACGCGGCGAGATCCATCTGCAATTTGCTGGTGGCACTCACAAGAGGCACGTCACATCATGATGAAATCAGTTCTCGCAGCGTCGGCCATGCTGGTCGCGCTTTGCTCCGCCGCCTCTGCCCACGAGGCAATGAATCACTCGCACATGGCTTCGGCGGCCACCGCCCAGATGTCGGAAACGCATCCGAACTCCTTCGCCTTCGCCGCTCCAACGGATGAGGCCGGATACGATGCGCATCGGTATCACGGCGGGCCGAAAGCGAACGACTAGGGTCTGACCGGCGCACGGCGGGGACGGCCAAGTCCCCGCCGGTGCGGCTCGCGTCAGGCCTTCACCTTGGGATCGATCGGCGTGGAGCCGCGCAGACCCAGAATATCTTCCAATACCTTCGCGCCGGCGATCACCTGCGCATCCGCGCGCGGGGCACCGACGACCTGTACGCCGACCGGGAGGCCAGACGCCGTGAAGCCGCAGGGCAGCGACAGCGACGGGCAGCAGGCGAGCGTGATAGCGTAGACGATGCCGAGCCATTCGACATAGTTCTCGAACTTCTTGCCGGCGCATTCGGCGACATAGCGGTGCTCGATCGGGAAGGGCGGCACGATCGTGGTTGGCGTCAACAGCAGGTCGTAGTTTTTGAAGAACTCGATCGCGCGCGCGGTCATGCCGACGCGTTGCGCCTCGGCGCGCGCGAGCTGCTCGACGGTGAGCTTGAGGCCTTCCTCGATGTTCCAGATCACCTCGGGCTTCAGGAGGTCGCGCTTGGTCCGCAGCAGATTGGCCTTGGTGATCGCGAAATCGAAGGCGCGCAGGACGTGGAAGCATTCATGCGCCTCGCGCCAGTCCGGATGCGCTTCCTCCACGATCGCGCCGGCCTCCGCGAAGCGTTCAGCGGCCTTGCGCGTGATCGCCTTGACCTCGGGATCGACCGGGGTGATGCCGAGATCGGGCGAATAGGCGATGCGCTTCGGCTTCTTGCCTGACTGCGCCGCCGACAGGAACGAGGTCGCAGGTGCGGGCAGCGACAGCGGGTCGTCCGCATAGTCACCGCTCATGGCATCCAACAGCAGCGCAAGATCCTCGACGTTGCGCGCCATCGGCCCCACCACGCCGAGATTGCGGTCGATCGCCGATTTGGGCGTATGTGCGACGCGCCCGATGCTCGGCCGCATGCCGACGACGCCGCAGAACGCCGCGGGGCTGCGCAAGCTGCCGCCCATGTCGGAGCCCTGGGCGAGCCAGGCCATGCCGGTGGCCAGCGCCACGGCCGCGCCGCCGGAGGAGCCGGCCGCAGACTTCGTCGTATCCCAGGGATTGAGGGTCGCGCCGAATACTTCGTTGAAGGTGTTGGCGCCGGCGCCGAATTCCGGTGTGTTCGACTTGGCGTAGACGACCGCGCCATTGCCTTCGAGGTTCTCGACCATGAGATCGGACTGCTTAGGCACATTGTCCCTGAAGATCGGCGAACCCTGTGTGTTCAGCACGCCCGCGACATCGGTCAGGTCCTTGATCGGTACCGGCAGGCCCGCGAGCAGCCCGCGGGCTCCGGCCGGCTTCTGCATCAGCGCCTTGGCGTTGTCCCGCGCGCGTTCGAAGCATAGCGTCGGCAGCGCGTTGACCTTGCCGTCGACCTCACCGATGCGCTTCTCCAGCACATCCAGAAGCTCGAGCGGCGAGACGTCGCCGGATCGCAGCTTGTCGACGACGTCGCGTGCGGTTTCGCGGATCAGGTCTTGAGACAACTATTTTACTCCTGTGCTTATTGTGTCGTCATTGCGAGCGCAGCGAAGCAATCCGAACTGCCACAGCGGATGCATTCCTGGATTGCTTCGCTGCGCTCGCAATGACGGGAAAAACTAACCCCAGCCCGCGCTGATGCCGCCATCCACGGTATAGATGACCCCCGACGTATATCCGGCGCGATCAGACGCCAGGAACGCCATGAGATCGCCGATCTCGCGCGCATGCGCCGGACGGCCGAGCGGCAGACTCTTCTGGAATTCCTTGTAGCGGCTCTCGTCGCCGAACTGGTGCTTTGCCCGCGTCTTGAGCAGGGTGACGTGGCGATCGGTGCCGACCGGGCCGGGATTGATGCCGACCACGCGGATGTTGTCGGCGAGGCTCTTGCCGCCGAGCGCGCGGGTGAAGGCCATCAATGCGGCGTTGCCGGCGCTGCCGCAGATGTAATTGGCGTCGAATTTTTCGCCGGCCGCGCCGATGTCATTGACGATGACGCCGCCGCCCTTCGCCTTCATCTGCGCGTAGATCTGCCGCGTCAGGTTGATGTAGCCGAACACTTTCAATTCCCAGGCGTGCCGCCAGGTCGCCTCGTCGATCTTGTCGATCGAGCCGCCGGGAATGTCGCCGGCATTATTGACGAGCACGTCGATGTCGGCGGCTTCCCTCGCGAGCCGCGCCAAATCCTCGGCCTTGCGCAGGTCCACGATGCTCGTCGCGGCATCGATCTGGTGCGCGGAGCGCAGGCGGTCCGCCAGCGCCTTGAGCTGGTCGCCGCTGCGGGCGGCGAGCAGGAGGTTTGCGCCTTCCTCGGCAAACGCCTCGGCGGCGGCTGCGCCAATGCCTTTGGACGCGCCTGTGATCAGGACGCGCTTGCCACGCAGATGCAGATCCATGAAGGGTACTCGCTCGGTGGGAACATCAGGATCAAACCAGTAGGCGCTCGGCCGCGCCACGGTCAACATTGCAGTGCAGCGTTGCACTGCTGCCGAGTTTGGTCCATTGCAGTGCGGTCAAAAAGGCGGCGGCTGCCGGACCAACCAGGGACGTTCTCGATGAGCAAGAAACAATACCGGATTGCAGTCATTCCCGGCGACGGCATCGGCAAGGAAGTGATGCCCGAGGGCCTGCGCGTTCTGGAGGCAGCGGCGAAGAAGCACGGGGTGTCCCTGCATTTCGACCATTTCGACTTCTCGTCCTGGGACTATTACGAGAAGCACGGCCAGATGATGCCGGACGACTGGAAAGAAAAGATCGGCAAGCATGACGCGATCTATTTCGGCGCCGTCGGCTGGCCGGCCAAGATTCCGGATCACGTCTCGCTGTGGGGGTCGCTGATCAAGTTTCGCCGCGAGTTCGACCAGTATGTGAATTTGCGCCCGGTGCGGCTGATGCCCGGCGTGCCGTCGCCGCTGGCGAACCGCAAGCCCGGCGACATCGATTTCTGGGTGGTGCGAGAGAACACCGAAGGTGAATATTCCTCCGTCGGCGGCCGCATGTTCCCGGACACCGACCGCGAGTTCGTGACGCAGCAGACGGTGATGACCCGCATCGGCGTCGACCGCATCCTGAAATTCGCTTTCGAGCTCGCGCAGTCGCGGCCGAAGAAGCACCTGACCTCGGCGACCAAGTCCAATGGCATCTCCATCACCATGCCCTATTGGGACGAGCGCGTGGAGGCGATGGCGAAGAAGTTTCCGGGCGTGAAGTGGGACAAGTACCACATCGACATTCTGACCGCGAACTTCGTGCTGCATCCCGACTGGTTCGACGTCGTGGTCGGCTCGAATCTGTTCGGCGACATCCTCTCCGATCTCGGCCCGGCCTGCACCGGCACCATCGGCATCGCGCCATCGGGCAACATCAATCCCGAGGGCGATTTCCCCTCGGTGTTCGAGCCGGTGCACGGCTCGGCGCCTGATATTGCGGGGCAGGGCATCGCCAACCCGATCGGCGCGATCTGGTCCGGCGCGATGATGCTCGAGCACCTCGGCGAGAAGGAAGCCGGCAAGTCGATCGTCGATGCGATCGAGCGCACTCTCGCCGAACGCACGCTGCGCACCAAGGATCTCGGCGGTAACGCCGACACCACCGCCTGCGGCAAGGCGGTTGCGGATATGGTGGATTGAGGCGGCAGATCTTCCCCTCTCCCCTTGTGGGAGAGGGTGGCTCGCCGCGTAGCGGCGAGACGGGTGAGGGGTCTGTCTCCGCAGAGACGGGCCTCCCGTCCGAGAAGTTTTTCTTCGCGGAGAGAACCCCTCATCCGGCGCTTCGCGCCACCTTCTCTCACAAGGGGAGAAGGAAAGGGGCAGCGGTGTTTTGGGCGCGCTCTACACATACGATTTCCGCGTCGGATCGAAGATCGGCGGATAATCGTTCTCGTCGAGCAGATCGAGAAACGGGTCGAGTCCCCGGGACTTGATGAGGCCGAGCTCCTGATGCGAGATCAGGTTCACGGTCAGGATCTCCACGGGATCGCTCGCGATCTCCAGCGCCTCGGCGATCTGCTTATCGGGGCCGATGATCGGTGTGAGAAACAGGAACGTCTGGAAGTCCGTTCCTGCAACCGGCGGACACGGCAGCGCGACGCGATGACCAAAACCGAACCAGGTCGTGTCGATGAACGGCAGATTGGCCAGCCAGCGCAGATTGGCGCAAACCTCCTCTGTCGGCTTCCGGACATACCACATCAGCTCGGCACGTGGCTTTGCGTCCCCATGCACCCCCGGCATTCGCTGTTCGCTCATGCCGTTGGTCAGAAGCACATAACCTTCGTCAGATCCCTCCTGGCACACCGGCACGAAATCGCGGCCAAAGGCGTGGATGTCGATGCGGCGCTCGGCGCTGTCCGTGAAGCTGTATTCGGGTTCGTCAAGCTCGCTTTCGTAGATGGCGAGCCGTTGCTGGTAGAGATCGGCCGCGCGGGACGGCCGACTTGAGCCGGACATGAGTTTTGCGAGACGGGAAAGCATGCGAACCTCGGGGCGGGATATCCGCGTTGTCGCAAGACAACGCGGGCCGGTTCAAATCCGTCCCGCGGACACGGCGACGATTCGCCGTGGTCCATACCTTCTTGCGCGATTGTGCATTCGGCCGGAAGTATTCTGCGAGATGCGCTTCGTTCCCGACTAGCCCGCGATTTTCTCGATCGCCGCCTGATCCAGCCCGAACTTCGTCCCGGCCTCCAGGATTTCCTGCCACGTGGTCGGGTCGACCGGAATGCCTTCGGCGAGGCGCTTCTTCCTGGTCTCGCGCTCGGGATCGCCGGCGATCTTCACCTTGTCGACGCCGGAAGCGGGCGGCGAGCCGGTGTGCCAGGCAACAAAACTCTCGACCTCGCTCGCAAGGTTGTCGCCGGTGCCGAGCTTGTCCGGATCGATGACGATCGAGAGCATGCCGTTGAGGACGTTGTACTTGCCGTCGGACGGGCCCTTGACCACCTGCCCGCCGGAGAGCGCGCCGCCGAGGATTTCGCACACCAGTGCGAGGCCGGAGCCCTTGTGCTCGCCGAACGGCAGGATGGCGCCGTGCGGCGGGATCACGGTGTAGCGCGGGTTGGTGGTCGGCTTGCCTTCGTTGTCGACAATGGTGCCGGGCTCGAGCTCGACGCCCTTGTTGTGGGCGACGCGGGTCTTGCCCTGCGCGATCCTGCTGGTGGCGAAGTCGAGCACGATCGGGTCCTTGCCCCTGCGCGGGATGCCCACGCAGAACGGGTTGGTGCCGTGGCGCGCATCGCTGCCGCCCCACGGCGCCACGATCGGGCGCGAGATCACGTTGACGAAGTGGATCGAGACCAGCCCGTGGTCGATGCACTGCTCGGCCCAATGGCCGATGCGGCCGATGTGGTGCGAGTTGGAGAGGCCGACGAGACACACGCCGTTGCGCTTGGCGCGCTCTGCCGCCAGCTCCATCGCCTCGTGCCCGATCACCTGGCCATAGCCGGTGAGGCCGTCGAGCGTGAGGAGCGGACCGGTGTCGAGCACGATCTTGACGTGCGCGTTCACGGCGAGGCCGCCCGTGGTGACGCTCTGGACATAGCGCGGGATCATGCCGACGCCGTGCGAGTCATGTCCTCTAAGATTGGCCTCGACGAGGTTGGTGGACACGAGCTCGGCTTCGCGGTCCGTAGACCCGCCCGCCTTGACGATGGCGCGGATGGCGTTGGTGAGCGGCTCTGCCTTGATGGTGCGGTAGTCGGCCATTGTAGTTGCTCTTATCCTTTCACAATCCGGCGGCAATGAACCCATGCCGCTTCAATGAGGTCCTCGCTGGCTTCCGGCGTGCGGAAGGCCGAATGCGCCGACAGCGTCACGTTTGGAATCTTCGTCAGCGGATGGTCGCCGGGCAGGGGCTCGGTGTTGAAGACGTCGAGGCCGGCATGGCGGATGTGGCCGGACTTCAGCGCGTCGATCATCGCCTGCTCGTCGACGACCGCGGCACGCGCGGTGTTGATCAGGATGACACCGGGCTTCATCGCAAAAATCTTCTCGCGCGTGATCATGCCGCGGGTCTCGTCGTTGAGCAGCAGATGCAGCGACACGACGTCGCTTCTCGCCAGCAGCGTGTCGAGATCGGTGAACTCGACGCCCGGATGGCTCTTTGGCGACCGGTTCCAGGCAATCACCTTCATGCCTGAGCCGACCGCAATTCGTGCGACTTCCGCGGCGATGCCGCCGAAGCCGATCAGGCCGAGCGTCTTGCCGGTGAGCTGCATGCCATCCTCGCGCAGCCAATTGCCGACGCGCATCTCGCGGTCCATCATCGCGATGACGCGGGCCGAGGCCCACATCAGCGCGATCGCGGACTCTGCGACTGCCGTGTCGCCATAGCCTTTGATCAGATGCACGGAGATGCCGAGCTCGGCGAGTTCTTCCGGATTCATGTAGCTGCGCGCGCCGGTGCCGAGGAACACGACGTGCTTGAGGCCGGCGCATTTCTTCGCGACCTCGGTCGGCAGCGCCGTGTGGTCGACGATAGCGATCTCCGCACCATCGAGGACTTCAGGATATTGCTCGGGCTTGATGTCGGGATCCCTGTGAATCCGCACCTTGGGGTCGCCGGGCTTCTCCAGTCGCTCCATGATCACGGCGAGGGCTTCGTTGGCGTCGACGAAAACTCCGCGCATGGCTCTCTCCGATCAGGACGCGACGCCGGCGATCGCCAGCACGGTATGCATCAGGACGTTGGTGCCTGCGGCGCAGTCGGGCTGCGTGGCGTCTTCCAGCTCGTTGTGGCTGATGCCGTCCTTGCAGGGTACGAACACCATCGCCGCCGGCATGACGGTGTTGAGGTTGCAGGCATCGTGGCCGGCGCCGGAGGTGATGCGGCGCGAGGAATAGCCGAGCGTCTTCGCTGCGTTCTCGACCGCCGCGATCAGCTTGGGATCGAAATGCGTCGGCGGCTTGCGCCAGACCAGGTCGATCTTGACCTCGACCTTGCGGCGCGCGGCAATCTCGGCAATGGCGGCGCGCAGATCGCGATCGAGCGCGTCCATGATGGCGCCATCCGCGCTGCGGCAATCCATGGTGAAGGCGATCTCGCCGGGAATGACGTTGCGCGATGGGTTTGCGACCACGGCCTCGCCGATGGTGCCGACTGCCTTGGGCCCATGCTTCTTCGCAATGGCCTCCATCGCCAGCACGATTTCGGAGAGCGTCGCGAGCGCATCGCGCCGCAGTGGCATCGGCGTCGACCCGGCATGGCTCTCGAAGCCGGAAATCTTGCCGTCGTACCAGAGCACGCCCTGGCCGGAATCGACCACGCCGATGGTCTTGCCTTCGGCCTCGAGGATCGGACCCTGCTCGATGTGCAGCTCGACGAAGCAGCCGAGCTTCTGGAAGCCGACCGGCTTGTCGCCGCGATAGCTGATGCTGTCGAGCGCCTGGCTGACGGTCGTGCCGTCGATATCCTTGCGCGACAGGATGTCGTCGGTGGTGAAATCGCCGACGTAAGCGGCGGAGGCCATCATCGCCGGTGCGAAGCGCGAGCCTTCCTCGTTGGTCCAGTTGACGACGCAGATCGGCGCTTCGGTTTCGATGCCGGCGTCGTTCAGCGTGCGGATCACCTCCAGCGCGCCGAGCGTCCCCAGAATGCCGTCATACTTGCCGCCTGTCGGCTGGGTGTCGAGATGCGAGCCGATGCCGACGGGCAGCTTAGTCATGTCGCGGCCCTTGCGCAGGCCGAACTGTGAGCCGAGCGCGTCCGTGTGCACCTCGAGGCCGGCGTCCTCGCAAGCCTTGCGGAACCAGTCGCGCACCTGCTTGTCTTCGCTGCTCAGCGTTAGCCGCCGCACACCGCCCTTGGCCGTCCCGCCAAACTGGGCGGTCTCGTGGATGGAGCCCCAGAGGCGGGCGGAATCGATTTGCAGATTGGTGGCGGCTCGGCTCATGCGGTCGGTCTCTCGGTTGTCCGGCGCTTTTTCAATGACGCGCCGGCGCGGACTCGTCAACCGCGAGGCTGCTCTGCGCAATCTGCCGCGCGAGCTCGGCGACGCGCTCCACCGCGACGACGTCAGGCGAGGCGAGCCAGCTCGCTGTGAATGTCAGCGGCGCTATGGCGAGATCGGTTTCGAGCAGCTGTAACCGCCCGTCGGCGAGCTCGTTCTCGACGATGGCATCTGGGATCACGGCGATGCCGAGCCCTTCGACCGCCATGTGAATGACCGTCGCCAGCGATGCGGACGCATGCAGCCGGATCGGCGGCAGCTCCGGCCGGTCGAAGACTTCGCGCACGACCTCGTAAGGCCTGGTCTTGCGCGGGAAGGTGATGATCGGAAACCGCGCGAGGTCGGCGCGCGTCACCGGGCCGTCGCCGAGCCCGAGCGAGGGGCTTGCGAGAAAGCCGATCGGATAATCCGCGAGCACGCGATTGTGGACGCCCGAGGCCGACAGCGGCCCCACCACGAAGGCAAGCTCGATCTCCTGCGCGAGCAGGCGCGCAGTGAGGTTCGGCGTGATGTCGACCTCGATCTCCAGCGACAGGTTCGGATAGACCTCGTTCATGCTCTTGACGAGCCGCGGCAGCCAAGTGTGCACGATGGTCTCGGCGACGCCGAGGCGCATCACGCCGCGCATCGCCGAGCGGTCGCCGATCTCGGCGATCATCGCCGCCCTCAGACCGATCAGCTTCTCGGCATAGACCATCATCTGCCGGCCGCTCGGCGTCGGCGAAGCAACGCGATGATCGCGATTGAGGAGCTTCACGCCCATCTCGCGCTCGAGCTGGGCGATGCGCTGGGAGATCGCCGGCTGGGTCGTATTGAGCCGTGCTGCGGCGCCGCGAAAGCTGCCGAGCTTCACAACCCAGAGGAAGGTTTCGATCGACCTGAAGTCCAGCATGAGAAGGATTTTCCCGATCGATAAATCTAATTTATCAAGATCGATTAGAAAGGAAGATTAGACTTTATAGCATGCTTGGTGTTGGCTGTCTTTGTCGAGTTTATAGGCAGGTCGATCAAATGACTGTTTTGGTGGCAGCGCAGCAAACTGAAACGCCCGACACGCTCCCGAGCCGCCTGGCACGGCTCGCCTATCGCGGCGGCCAGGTCGGATCTACCGCCGGCGTCGCTCCCGGCTTCGTCCAGGGCAATCTGGCGATCCTGCCGGCCGAATACGCCAGCGCCTTTCACCGCTTCTGCCAGCTCAATCCGAAGCCGTGCCCGATCATCGGCATGTCCGACGTCGGCAGCCCGCACATCCCCGCGCTCGGCGCCGATCTCGACATCCGCACCGACGTGCCGCGTTATCGTATCTGGCGCGACGGCGAGGTGGTGGACGAGCCGACCGACGTGACCAAGCATTGGCGCGACGATCTCGTGACCTTCGTGCTCGGCTGCTCGTTCTCGTTCGAAGAGGCGTTGCTCGACGAGGGCATGCCGATCCGCCACATCGAGCAGAACGTGCGCGTGCCGATGTACCGCACCAACATCGCCTGCGGCGAGGCCGGTCCGTTCGCCGGTCCCATGGTGGTGTCGATGCGTCCGTTCAAGCCGGCCGATGCGATCCGCGCGGTGCAGATCACCTCGCGTTATCCCGCCGTGCACGGTGCCCCCGTGCATCTCGGCCATCCGCATTTGATCGGCATCAAGGACATCGCCAAGCCGGATTACGGCGATCCCGTGCCCGTCGCCGACGACGAGATCCCGGTGTTCTGGGCCTGCGGCGTGACGCCGCAATCGGTGATCAACGCCGCCAGGCTGCCGTTCGCGATCACGCATTCGCCCGGCCTGATGCTGGTGACGGATCTGAAGAACCGGAACATGGCCGTGATTTAGTAGGCAGCGTTTGCTGCTTCTTCGGGCTTTACCGCATCCATCAATCGCTCCATTCGATCAGTCGAAATTTAGTAACAGGGGACTTTGCCATGACGATCTCTCGCCGTGACGTGCTGCTTGGTGCCACAGCCACTGCCGCGCTGGTGCCGCTCGCTGCACGCGCCCAGACCTCCGAGGTCGTGATCGGCGTGATCTATCCGTTCTCCGGCGGCAGCGCGCAGCAGGGCGTCGACGCGCAGAAGGCCTATGAGACCGCGCTGGAGGTCATCAACAAGGACACGGATTTCGATCTGCCGCTGGCCAAGGGCGAGGGTCTGCCGGGCCTCGGCGGCGCAAAAGTCCGCCTCGTGTTCGCCGACCACCAGGCCGATCCGCAAAAGGGCCGCGCCGAGGCCGAGCGCCTGATCACGCAGGAGAAGGTCTCCGCGATCATCGGCACCTATCAAAGCGCGGTCGCCGTCACCGTCAGCCAGATCTGCGAACGCTACCAGATCCCGTTCGTCTCCGCCGACAACTCCTCGCCGAGCCTGCATCGCCGCGGCCTCAAATATTACTTCCGCGCCGCCCCGCATGACGAGATGTACTCGGCTGCGATGTTCGACTTCTTCGATGCCTTGAAGAAGAAGGGCACCAAGATCGAGACGCTGTCGCTGTTCCACGAGGACACCATCTTCGGCACCGATTCCGGCAACGCCCAGGCCAAGATCGCCGGCGAGCGCGGCTACAAGATCGTCACCGACATCAAGTATCGCGCCAATTCGCCGTCGCTGTCGGCCGAGGTGCAGCAGCTCAAGAGCGCCAATGCCGACGTGCTGATGCCCTCGAGCTACACCACGGACGGCATCCTGCTCGTCAAGACCATGGGCGAGCTCGGCTACAAGCCGAACGCGATCGTGGCGCAGGACGCCGGCTTCTCGGAGAAGGCGCTCTATGATGCCGTCGGCGACAAGCTCGAAGGCGTGATCTCGCGCGGCACCTTCTCGCTCGATCTCGCGCAGAAGCGTCCCATGGTCGGCAAGATCAACGAGATGTTCAAGGCGCGCTCGGGCAAGGACTTCAACGACCTGACCTCGCGCCAGTTCATGGGCCTGATCATCCTGGCCGACGCCATCAACCGCGCCAAGTCGGCCGACGGCGAGAAGATCCGCGATGCACTGGCTGCGACCGACATCCCGGGTGAGCAGACCATCATGCCCTGGAAGCGCGTCAAGTTCGACGAGGCCGGCCAGAACAACGACGCCGACCCGGTGCTGCTGCAATATATCGGCGGCAAGTTCGTCACCATCTTCCCGCCGCAGGCCGCGATTGCGGAAGCGACCTGGCCGATGAAGTAAGATTGGGAAGCGGGAGCTCGGACGTAGCTCCCGCCCTCATCCTGAGGAGCGGGCGTAGCCCGCGTCTCGAAGGACGAGGGCTGGGCCATCCTTCGAGACGCGCGCTGGTGCGCGCTCCTCAGGATGAGGATCTATTTCGGGGGACGACTTTTGACAGCTCAAGCCATTATCCAGAGTCTCGCGAGCGGCCTTCTGATGGGCCTGCTCTACGGACTGATCGCGGTCGGCCTCGCGCTGATTTTCGGCCTGATGGACGTCACGAACTTCGCCCATGGCGAATTCCTGATGATCGCGATGTACCTGTCCTTCTTTCTGTTCGCGTTCTTCGCGATCGATCCCCTGCTGTCGGCCCCATTGGTTGCCGCGGCGATGTTCGTGTTCGGAGCGGTGGTCTATCTACTCCTTGTACGCTTCGCCATGCGGGCCAAGGCCAATGCCGGCATGGTGCAGATCTTCACGACTTTCGGCCTTGCGATCGTGATGCGCGGCCTCGCGCAGTACTTCTTCACGCCGGACTATCGCAGCATTCCACAGTCCTGGCTCGGCGGTAAAACCATCTCGGTCGCCGGCATCTTCCTGCCCGAGCCGCAGCTCATCGGTGCGCTGGTCTCGATCGCGGCCTTCGCCGGGCTCTACCTCTTCATCCACCGCACCGACTTCGGCCGCGCGCTGGAAGCCACCCGCGAGGATCCCGGCGCCGTTGCGCTCGTCGGCATCGACAAGAACCGCGTGTTCGCGTTCGGCTGGGGCCTCGGCGCCGCGCTGGTCGGTCTCGCCGGTGCGATCATGGCGGTGTTCTTCTACATCTATCCCGATGTCGGCGCGTCGTTCGCGCTGATCGCCTACGTCACCGTGGCGCTCGGCGGCTTCGGCAGCGTGTTCGGCGCCTTCGCCGGCGGCATCATTGTCGGCCTGGTCGAAGCGGTGACCGCGCTAGTGTTGCCGCCATCGCTGAAGTCCGTCGGCATCTATGCCGTCTATCTCCTCGTCGTCTTCATCCGGCCGCGCGGCCTGTTCGGGTCGATGTGATGGACAAGGCTTTTGCAGCGCGGCGCCGCCGCGACCTCATCATCGCCGCAGTGCTGGCCGGGCTCGCAGCGCTGGCTCCGCTGTTGATCAAGGATGTTTACGTCCAGAACATCCTGATCCTGACCCTGATGTATGCGGCGCTGTCGCAGAGCTGGAACATCCTGTCCGGCTATTGCGGACAGATCTCGCTGGGGCACGCGCTCTATTTTGGCATCGGCGCCTACACCACCGAGCTGCTGTTCACCAAGTTCGGCGTGCTGCCCTGGTTCGGCATGCTCGCCGGCGGCGTGATTGCGGCGATCATCGCAATGGGGCTCGGCTATCCCTTCTTCCGCCTGCGCGGCCATTACTTCGTGATCGCGACCATCGTCATCGCCGAGATCGGACTGCTCTTGTTCCAGAACTGGGAATGGGCGGGGGCTGCCATGGGAATCACTGTTCCCGTGCGCGGCGACAGCTGGCTGAAATTCCAGTTCATGCGCAGCAAGCTGCCGTACTTCTATTTCGCGCTGGTGCTGTGCAGCCTCGCCTGGTTCGTCACCTGGTGGCTGGAGGACTCCAAATGGGGCTTTTGGTGGCGCGCGGTGAAGGACAATCCGGAAGCGGCCGAGAGCCTCGGCGTCGTCGTGTTCAACTCCAAGATGGGCGCGGCCGCGGTCTCCGCCTTCCTCGTCGCCATCGGCGGCGCGTTCTATGCGCAGTTTCTCGCCTATATCGACCCTGAAAGCGTGATGGGCTTCCAGTTCTCGCTGCTGATGGCGTTGCCGGCCGTGCTCGGCGGCATCGGCACCCTCTGGGGGCCTGTGCTTGGGGCTGCCATCCTGATCCCGATGACGGAGCTGACGCGCTCTTATATCGGTGGCTCAGGCCGTGGCGTTGACCTCATCGTCTACGGCGCCCTGATCGTCGCGATCTCGCTGGCCCTGCCGCGCGGCTTGGTGAGCCTGTTCTCCCGTTCGAAAGCAAGAGGAGCTACGCGATGACTGCGCTCCTTGAAACCCGCGGCGTCTGGCAGCGGTTCGGCGGCCTCGTCGCCAACAGCGATGTCTCAATCTCGGTCGGCCGCGGCGAGATCGTCGGTCTGATCGGGCCGAACGGTGCCGGCAAGTCGACGCTGTTCAATCTCATCGCCGGCGTCCTGCCGCCGACGCAAGGGTCGATCTGGTTCGACGGCGAGGATGTCACCAACATGCCGGCGGCCGAGCGCTGCCAGCGTGGCGTCGGGCGCACCTTCCAGGTGGTCAAGAGCTTCGAGACCATGACTGTTATCGACAACGTCATCGTCGGTGCTCTCGTGCGCAACACCGTGATGCGCGAGGCACGCCGCAAGGCGCATGAGGTGCTCGAATTCACCGGCCTTGCCGCGCGCGCCGACGTGCTCGCGAGCGACCTCGTGCCGGCCGAGAAACGCCGCCTCGAAGTTGCCCGTGCGCTGGCGACCGAACCAAAGCTGCTGCTGCTGGATGAAGTCCTGACCGGCCTGACGCCGACCGAGGCGCAGACCGGCGTCGCGCTGGTGCGCAAGGTGCGTGATGCCGGCATCACCGTGTTGATGGTCGAGCATGTCATGGAGATCGTGATGCCACTGGTCGACCGCGCCATCGTGCTCGACCTCGGCAAGGTGCTGGTCGAGGGTAAGCCGTCCGACGTCGTCCGCGATCCCAAGGTGATCAGCGCATATCTGGGAGATCGTCATGCTGTCGGTGCATGAAGTCACGACCGCCTATCAGGGTCTGGTCGCGATCTCCGCGGTCTCGATCGAGGTCCAGAAGGGCGAGATCGTCTGCGTTGCCGGCGCCAATGGCGCGGGCAAGTCGACGCTGCTCAAATCCATTGCTGGCGCTGAGCGTCCGCGCTCGGGCTCCGTGACGTTCGACGGCAAGCGCCTCGACGGCATGGCGCAGCATCACGTCACCGCCACCGGCATCGCCTATGTGCCGGAGAATCGCCGCCTGTTCCCGCGCCTGTCGGTGCGCGACAATCTCCGCCTCGGCAGTTACCTGTACCGCGGTGACGCCGACCGCGAAGGTCCGCTCGACCTCGTCTTCACGCTGTTCCCGCGTCTCCAGGAACGTTTGGAGCAGCGCGCCGAGACGCTGTCCGGCGGCGAGCAGCAGATGCTCGCGATCGGCCGGGCGCTGATGACGCGCCCGCGGCTGTTGATGCTGGACGAGCCCTCGCAAGGCATCATGCCGAAGCTGGTCGACGAAATCTTCCAGGCGGTACTGCGCATCCGCGACGCCGGCATGACCGTGCTGATCGTCGAGCAGCGCATGGCCGAGTGCCTCGAAATTGCCGACCGCGCCTACATCCTGCAAACCGGCCGCGTGCTGATGCAGGGCCCGGCCGCGGAGATCAGGGGGAACCCGGACGTACGGAAGGCGTATCTGGGGCTGTAGCTGCAAAGTGTTGGGCGCGCGCGTCCCACACTCTCGGTGTCATCGCCCGACTTGATCGGGCGATCCAGTATTCCAGAGACGTCAGAGAGATACGGATAAGCTGCGGCGTACTGGATTCCCCGCCTTCGCGGGGAATGACAGCGTTGCGCGGGGCGGTCCTGCCCGACTCTCGACCGCACGAAGCTTAGTGCTCGTGCCCATGCTCCGGCAGCGTCACCCCGAACACCTTCACCAGATCCTTCACCTGCTCCGGCGACAGATACCGCGGGTTCACCCCCCGCAGCAGCAGGTACAGCTTCGCCGTCTCCTCCAGCTCCTCCGTCGCGAACACCGCGGCCTCCAGCGTGTCGCCGGCGACCACCGGGCCGTGATTGGCGAGCAGCACGGATGAATATTTGCCCGCCAGTCCCTTGATCGCATCCGCAACCGCGGGATCGCCGGGGCGGTAATAGGGCACAAGCGCGGTGGCGCCGCATTTCATCAGATAATAGGCCGTCATCGGTGGCAGCGCGGCGCGCGGGTCGATCTCGGGCAGCATCGAGAGCGCGACCGAATGGGTGGAGTGCAGATGCACGATCGCCCGCGCGCTTTCGCGCGTGTCGTAGAGCGCGGTGTGCAGCGGAACTTCCTTGGTCGGCGCATCGCCCGAGAGGAGGCGCCCCCGTGCGTCCAGCCGCGACAGTCGCGCCGGGTCGAGGAAGCCGAGCGAGGCGTTGGTGGGGGTGACGAGCCAACCCCCGTCGTGCATCTTGACGCTGATATTGCCGGAAGAGCCCGGTGTCAGGCCGCGCTCGAACAAGGACCGTCCGAAGCGGCAGATATCCTCACGCAGCCGGGTCTCGTTGCTCATAGCCGTCATGCCCGCTTGTCTCACGCTTTGGCAGCGCGGCCAAGCCGTGTTATTCGGATCAGTGAGCCGCCGCAAAGGGCGGCCGTCCTGGAAACGTTCGCAAGGGTCAGTTGCATGTCCGCCTCCACGTCACAAAATCAGCGTATCGCGGTCATCGGGCTCGGCTCGATGGGGTTCGGCATGGCGACCTCGCTGAAGCGCGCTGGTCATGTTGTGACCGGCTGCGACGTCTCGGCTGACGCGGTGGCGCGTTTCGTGAAGGACGGCGGCGCAGGCGCCAGCACGCCGGCGGAAGCGGCCAAGGGCGCCGACATCGTCGTCAGCGTCGTCGTCAATGCCGCGCAGACCGAGACCATCCTGTTCGGCAAGGATGGCGTCGCCGAGACCCTGCCGAAGGACAGCGTCTTCCTGTCCTCCGCAACCATGGACCCGGATGTGGCCCGTCGCCTCGCAAAGCAGTTGGAGGCGACCGGCCGTCACTATCTGGATGCGCCGATCTCCGGCGGCGCGCAGCGCGCGGCCCAAGGCGAACTGACGATCCTTGCCTCCGGCAGTCCCGCTGCCTTTGCAAAGGCACGGCCGGCGCTCGATGCCATGGCGGCAAAACTGTACGAGCTCGGCGATGCCGCAGGGCAGGGCGCCGCCTTCAAGATGATCAACCAGTTGCTCGCCGGTGTGCATATCGCCGCCGCCAGCGAAGCGATGGCGTTCGCCGCCAAGCAGGGCCTCGACATCCGCAAGGTCTATGAGGTGATCACGGCCTCCGCCGGCAATTCCTGGATGTTCGAGAACCGCATGCCGCACGTGCTCGACGGCGATTACACGCCGCGCAGCGCGGTCGAGATCTTCGTCAAGGACCTCGGCATCATCCAGGACATGGCGCGCAGCGCCCGCTTCCCGGTGCCGGTCTCGGCCGCCGCTCTCCAGATGTTCCTGATGACGTCAGCTGCCGGCATGGGCCGCGATGACGACGCCTCGGTGGCGCGCATGTACGCGCAGGTCACCGGCGTCAAACTTCCCGGCGACAAGTAAAGCCAAGAGGATTCCAATGCCCCGTTTCGCCGCCAACCTCTCGATGATGTTCACCGAGGTGCCGTTCCTCGACCGTTTCGACGCCGCCGCGCAAGCGGGCTTCACTGCAGTCGAATTCCTCTTTCCCTACGAGCATCCGGCTGAAGTGGTCGGCGAGCGGCTCAAGCGCAACGGTTTGACGCAGGCGCTGTTCAACCTGCCGCCGGGCGATTGGAATGCCGGCGAGAAGGGTTTTGCGGCGCTGCCGGCGCGATTCTCCGATCTTAAGGCGAGCCTGGAGACCGCGTTGCCTTACGCCAAGGCGACCGGCGTCAAGCGGCTGCACTTGATGGCCGGCATTGCCAACCGCGGCGAGCGCGTCGCGATCGAGGCGTTCTACAAATCGGTGGCGTGGGCTGCGGAGTTCTTCGCTCCGCACGGCATCGATATCGTGCTCGAGCCGATCAATGCGCGCAATGTGCCCGGCTACTTCCTCAACGATTTCGGCTTCGCGCGCGACCTGATCCAGGAACTGAGACTGGCGAACCTGAAGCTCCAGTTCGACATCTATCACTGCCAGATCATCCATGGCGACGTCACCATCCGCCTGCGTGAGATGATGCCGATCATCGGGCACATCCAGATCGCCAGCGTCCCCTCGCGCAACGAGCCCGACGGCGAGGAGCTGAACTATCCTTTCCTGTTCACTGAACTCGACCGGCTCGGCTATACCGGCTTCGTCGGTTGCGAATACAATCCGCGCGGCAAGACCACCGATGGCCTCGCCTGGTTCAAGCCTTATGCGGGAGTGAAGCCGTGACGCTCGCACTGGGTTGCATCGCCGACGACTATACCGGCGCCTCCGATCTCGCCAACACGCTGACGCGCGCGGGCCTGCGTACCGTGCAGACTATCGGCGTGCCCGCGGACGATCTCACGCTGCCCGAGGTCGACGCCGTCGTGGTGTCGCTGAAGAGCCGCTCGATCGAGGCGGGCCTTGCCGTGTCGCGCTCGCGCGCGGCGGAGAAATGGCTGCGTGGCCGCGGGGCGCGCCATGTGCTGTTCAAGATCTGCTCGACCTTCGATTCCACCGATGCGGGCAATATCGGCCCGGTGATGGACGCGCTGCGCGCCGATAGCGGCGAGGCCGTCGTGCTGGTGACGCCGGCCTTCCCGGAGACCGGTCGCACGGTCTACCAGGGCAATCTGTTCGTCGGCGCCGTGCCGCTGAACGAGAGCCCGCTCAAGGACCATCCGCTCAACCCGATGCGCGATTCCAACCTGGTGCGCGTGCTGGCACGCCAGAGCAAGACGCAGGTGGGTCTCGTCGACCTCGCGACCGTCACCCGCGGCGCGGAGGCCGTGCGGGCTCGGCTGGCCGAACTGTCAGGCAAGGGCATCGGTGCCGCGATCATCGATGCCGTGTTCGACCGCGACCTCGAGACCATCGGCCTCGTCGCTGCCCAGCATCGGCTGTCGGTCGGCGCCTCCGGCATCGGCCTCGGACTGGCGCGGGCTCTCGTCTCGACGGGCAAGGTCAAGTCGGCCGCTGGCAGCGGCGGGGCGGACGCCGCCGTCAGCGGACCGGCGGCCTGCCTCGCCGGAAGCTGCTCGCAGGCGACGCTTCAGCAGATCGCCAACGCCGAACGCGTCATGGCGGTGCTCCATCTCGATCAGGACCGTATTCTTACGGGAGCGGACGAAGTGCAGCGCGCGATCGCCTGGGCCAGGCCGCGTTTAGCCGACGGTCCGGTCCTGATCGCGTCGAGCGCGACACCGGATCAGGTCGCCGCCTTGCAGGCGCGCCACGGCCGCGATGCGGCCGGTCACGCCATCGAGCAGGCGATGGCCGACATTGCGGAAAACCTAGTCAAATCAGGCGTCAGGCGGCTGGTCGTGGCTGGCGGCGAGACCTCCGGCGCCGTCGTCGATCGCCTCGGGATTCCCGGCTTCCTGGTCGGTGCGGAGATCGCTGCGGGCGTCCCGGTGCTGCGCGCCGTCGGCGCTGAAGCAGGCGATATGTTGCTCGCGCTGAAGTCCGGAAATTTCGGCGGGCCGGAATTCTTCGCGGACGCGCTTGGGCTCATGCGCTGAGCGCAGGGCGTTCTTAGCTGCCTGTTCATTTCTTTCAGGCTCCGTACTCGAACGGAGTCGTAGTTAACATCTGCTCAGTCGCTCTGTTGTCTGATGTCGGCGTCGCTCCTTTTGGTTGATTGTTAAGACCTCCCGGACGCGCGCCCGCGCCAGCACAACGAGACCCGATTATGTTCGCCACCATTTCCATTCGCGCCAAGATCATCAGTGTCGTGGCGTTCCTGCTGGTCGCGATGACCGGCATGGGCCTGCTCGCCGTCACGAAGATGCGGTCGATGAACGCCAACACCACCGACATCACCACGAGCTGGCTGCCCAGCGTCCGGGTGCTCGGCGAACTCCGCGCCAGCGTCATCACCTACCGCAACGTCGTTCGCCAGCACATGCTGTCCGAGACCCTCGAGGAGAAGCTCGCCAACGAAAAGACGGCCGGCACCGTCATCGAGGCGCTCGCCAAGTCCCGCAAGGCCTACGAGCCGATGATCACTTCGCCCGAGGAACGCCGGCTGTACAACGAATGGGCCAAGCTCTGGGACGATTACAAGAAGGGCACCGAAGACGTCATGGCGCTGTCGCGCAAGGAGGCCGGCAAGGTCCCGCATGACGCGCAGGAGCTGAACACCAAGACGGTCAACAAGATCGGCCTTGCGTCGGATGAGGTCCTGATGAAGGACATCGATCTCAACACCAAGGGCGGCGACCAGGCTGCCCAGGATGCCGCCGACAGCTATTTCTATGCCTTCATGCTGGTCTCGATCATCCTCGGCGCCGCCGTGATCATCGGCATCGGCGTCAGCTTCTACCTGGTCCAGGACGTCTCCGCCGGCATCAACTCGATCATCCAGCCGATGCAGGCGCTCGGCAAGGGCGACCTCTCCGCCGAAGTCCCGCATCGCGGCGAGAAGACCGAGATCGGCGCCATGGCCGACGTACTCCAGATCTTCAAGGAAGCCTTGATCGCCAAGAAAGCCGCCGACGAGGCCGCCGCCGCCGATGCCGAAGCTAAGATCGAGCGCGGCCGCCGCGTCGACGGCATCACCCGCGATTTCGAAACGATGATCGGCGAGATCGTCCAGACCGTGTCGTCGGCCTCGACGCAGCTCGAAGCCTCCGCCTCGACGCTGACCTCGACCGCCGACCGCTCACAGCGGATGGCGACCACGGTCGCCGCGGCCTCGGAGGAAGCCTCGACCAACGTGCAGTCGGTAGCCTCGGCCACCGAGGAGATGGCCTCGTCGGTCGGCGAGATCAGCCGTCAGGTGCAGGAATCAGCGCGGATGGCGGGCGACGCCGTCGGCCAGGCCCGTGCCACCACCGAGCGCGTCAGCGAGCTGTCCAAGGCGGCCTCCCGCATCGGCGACGTCGTCGAGCTGATCAACACCATCGCCGGCCAGACCAACCTCTTGGCGCTGAACGCCACCATCGAGGCGGCGCGTGCCGGTGAAGCCGGCCGCGGCTTTGCGGTGGTCGCCTCCGAGGTGAAGGCGCTCGCCGAGCAGACCGCCAAGGCGACCGGCGAGATCGGCCAGCAGATCTCCGGCATCCAGGCGGCGACCAACGACTCGGTCGGCGCCATCAAGGAGATCTCCTCGACCATCGAGCGTCTCTCCGAAATCTCCTCGGCGATTGCGGCTGCGGTGGAAGAGCAGGGCGCAGCGACCCAGGAGATCGCCCGCAACGTGCAGCAGGCGGCGCAGGGGACCCAGCAGGTCTCCTCCAACATCACCGACGTGCAGCGCGGCGCGACCGAGACCGGCACCGCCTCCTCGCAGGTGCTGTCGGCAGCGCAGATGCTGTCCAACGACTCGAGCCGCCTCAAGACCGAGGTCAGCAAGTTCCTGACCAACGTCCGCGCGGCCTGAGCCGGGAAACCATCGCAGTTCTGAAGGCGGCGCCTGCGGGCGCCGCTTTTTTTGCTGGGGGTGAGCCGCTTCCGTAATATTCCGGCCGCAGGCTGCATATCTGGAATGCGATTTCGCAGTGCGATAGCAGGGAAGTGACCGGACGGGGCGGCGCTGTCGTTGGCCATTTCCACGGTGTTCGGGTAAATCAGCCCTAGGAACCCGTGGGGCGTGTTCCCTGTCCCTGATTTGGAATTGCCTGACCAATGATTGCTCTGGTCCGTATTGCCCTGAGCCGACCCTACACGTTTGTCGTGCTCGCGCTTCTGCTCCTGATCATCGGGCCGCTCGCGGCCCTGCGGACGCCGACCGACATCTTTCCGGACATCCGCATCCCCGTGATCGGCGTGGTCTGGCAGTACACCGGCCTGCCGCCGGACCAGATGTCCGGCCGCATCACCACGCCGTTCCAGCGGGCGCTGACGACGACCGTCAACGACATCGAGCATATTACCGCCAACTCCTATAACGGCTTTGGCATCATCAAGATCTTCTTCCAGCCGAACGTCGACATCCGCACCGCCAACGCGCAGGTCACCGCGATCTCGCAGACGCTGCTGAAGCAGATGCCGCCGGGCGCAACGCCGCCCCTGATCCTGAACTACTCCGCCTCGACCGTTCCGATCATCCAGGTGGCGCTGTCGGGCGATGGCCTGACCGAGCAGAACCTCGCCGATATCGGCATCAATAATCTGCGCACCCCGCTGGTCACCGTGCCCGGCGCGGCGATCCCGTATCCGTTCGGCGGCAAGCAGCGCCAAATCCAGATCGACCTCGATCCGACCGCGCTCCAGGCCCGTGGCCTGTCGGGCCAGGACGTCGCCAACGCGCTCGCAGCCCAAAACCTGATCACGCCGGTCGGCACCCAGAAGATCGGCCAGTTCGAATACAACATCCAGCTCAACAACTCGCCGCTGAAGATCGACGAGCTCGGCAATCTGCCGATCAGGACGGTCAACGGCGCGATGGTCTATGTGCGCGACGTCGCGACCGTGCGTGACGGCAATCCGCCGCAGACCAACATCGTCCATGTCGACGGCAACCGCTCGGTGCTGATGATGGTGCTGAAGGCGGGCGCGACCTCGACGCTCGATATCATCGCCGGCATCAAGCAGAAGGTGATCGACGTCAAGGACCAGCTGCCGGACGCGCTGAAGATCGGCTTCATCGGCGACCAGTCGGTGTTCGTCCGCGGTGCGATTCAAGGCGTCGCGATCGAAGGCGTGATCGCGGCGCTGCTGACCAGCGTCATGATCCTGCTGTTCCTCGGCAGCTGGCGCTCCACGGTCATCATCGCGGTCTCGATCCCGCTCTCGGTGCTCGGCGCCATCATCATGCTGTCGGCGATCGGCGAGACGCTCAACATCATGACGCTCGGCGGCCTTGCGCTCGCGGTCGGCATCCTCGTCGACGACGCCACCGTGACCATTGAGAACATCAACTACCATCTGGAGCAGGGCAAGCCGGTCGAGCAGTCGATCCTCGACGGCGCCAACCAGATCGTGACGCCGGCTTTCGTCTCGTTGCTGTGCATCTGCATCGTGTTCGTGCCGATGTTCTTCCTCTCCGGCGTCGCGCGCTTCCTGTTCGTGCCGATGGCCGAAGCCGTGATGTTCGCGATGATCTGGTCGTTCATCCTGTCGCGCACGCTGGTGCCGACCATGGCGAACTATCTGCTGCAGGCACACGTCCATCACGAGGGCGCGCCGCCGAAGTCGCGCAATCCGCTGGTTTGGTTCCAGCGCGGCTTCGAGAAGCGGTTCGAGCGCATCCGCGGCGGCTACCATAATCTGCTGGGACTGGCGCTGGTGCACCGCGCGGTGTTCGTGATCGGCTTCCTCTGCGTGGTCGGCGCGTCCTTCGCGCTGGTGCCGTTCCTCGGGCGCAACTTCTTCCCGGCGGTCGATGCCGGCAATATCCTGATGCATGTCCGCACCCAGGTCGGCACCCGCGTGGAGGAGACGGCCAACCAGCTCGCAGACGTCCAGAAGGCGATCCGCAAGCTGATCCCCGGCGAAATCGAGACGCTGACCGACAACATCGGCATGCCGATCTCCGGCATCAACATGACCTACAACAACACGGGCGTGATCGGCCCGCAGGACGGCGACATCCAGATCAAGCTGAAAGAGGGCCACAAGCCGACGGAAGAGCACGTGCGCGTGCTGCGCGAGCAGCTGCCGCGCCTGTTCCCCGGCGTCAGCTTCGCGTTCCTCCCCGCAGACATCGTCAGCCAGATCCTGAACTTCGGCGCGCCGGCGCCGATCGACCTGCAGATCCGTGGTGCCAATATCGGTGCCAACTTCGCCTACGCCAACAATTTGCTGGCGAGGGTTCGCAAGATTCCGGGCGTTGCCGATGCGCGCATCCAGCAGTCGCCGAACAATCCCACCTTCAACATCGACGTCGACCGCACCCGCGCGCAATATGTCGGCCTGACCGAGCGCGACGTCACCAACAGCCTCGTGGTCAATCTCGCCGGCTCCTCGCAGGTCGCGCCGACCTACTATCTCAATCCGGAGAACGGCGTGTCCTACTCCATCGTGATGCAGACGCCGCAATACCAGATCGACTCGCTCAGCGCGCTCCAGACGCTGCCGATCACGGCCACCGGCAATTCCCAATCGCCGATCCTCGGCGGCATCGCCGACATCAAGCGCTCGACCTCGAGCGCGGTGGTGTCGCAATACGACATCCAGTCGCTGGTGCAGATCTTTGCCACGACCTCGGGCCGCGATCTCGGCGCGGTCGCCGCCGACATCCGTCAGGTGATCGCCGACACCGCCAAGGACGTGCCGAAGGGCTCCTCCGTGGTGCTGCTCGGCCAGGTGCAGACCATGAACAGCGCCTTCACCGGCCTTCTGTTCGGCCTGCTCGGTGCCGTCGTGCTGATCTACTTCCTGATCGTCGTGAACTTCCAGTCCTGGTCCGATCCGTTCGTGATCATCACGGCGCTGCCGGCCGCGCTCGCCGGCATCGTCTGGATGCTGTTCATGACCGAGACGACGCTGTCGGTGCCCGCCCTGACCGGCGCGATCATGTGCATGGGCGTTGCCACCGCCAACAGCGTGCTGGTGATCTCCTTCGCCCGCGAGCGCTACGAGGAGCTCGGTGACCCCATCGCCGCTGCACTCGAGGCCGGCTTCGTCCGGTTCCGCCCGGTGCTGATGACCGCGCTCGCCATGATCATCGGCATGGCGCCGATGGCCCTGGGGCTCGGGGAGGGCGGCGAGCAGAATGCGCCGCTTGGCCGCGCCGTGATCGGCGGCCTGATCTTTGCAACTTTCGCCACGCTGATGTTTGTTCCCGTGGTGTTCAGTATGGTACACAAGAAACAAGGCGCCAAAGCCGCCGCCCCATTGGAGACTCCGCATGTCGCCCACTGAACCCCGCTCCCCGGTGTCGCACCGGAAACTGGGCATCTTCGGCGTGGTGGCGCTGATTGCGGCAGGCCTCGTCGTCGGCACCGGCATTCGTGCCCGCGAGGAGCAGGGCTCCAAGCTGAAGGAATGGACCGACGATCAGGCCGTTCCCAGCGTTGCAGTGACCCTGCCGAACGCAAAATCCCTCAACGGCACCATCGACCTGCCGGGTCGGCTCGAAGCCTATTACCGCGCGCCTATCTTCGCACGCGTCTCCGGCTATCTGAAGAGCTGGAGCGTCGACATGGGCGCGCGCGTCAAGGCGGGGCAGGTGATCGCCGAGATCGAGGCGCCCGACCTCGACCAGCAACTGCTTCAGGCCCGCGCCGACCTCGCCAGCCAGCAGGCCAGTGCCAGGCTCTCGGAAGCAACGCTCAACCGGCGCAAGACGCTGGTCGCCTCCAACTTCGTCTCCGCGCAGGAGATCGACGAGCGCACCGCCGATCTCTCCAACAAGAACGCGGCCGTCCACTCAGGCCAGGCAAATGTCGAACGGCTTGAAGCGCTGGCCGGCTACAAGAAGATCACGGTGCCGTTCGATGGCGTGGTCACGGCGCGCGATACCGACGTCGGCGCGTTGATCAATGCCGGCGGCGGCTCCGGCCCGGCGATGTTCGTGGTCTCCGACATCACCAAGCTGCGCGTTTACGTCAACGTTCCCCAGAACTACGTGCCTGCGATCAAGATCGGCGCCAAGGCCACCATGGTCATGCCGGAATACCCGAACCGGACATTCCAGGCGACGGTCGAGGCGTCTTCGCAGGCCGTCGACGTCGCCTCAGGAACCACCCGCATGCAGCTTCGGCTCGACAATTCCAACGGCGAGTTGATGCCCGGCGGCTATGCCAGCGTGAAGCTCAACCTTCAGCGCGACACCGCGCCGCTGAGCATTCCCGCCAGCGCCCTGATCTTCAACGGCAGCGGTCTGCGTGTTGCGACCGTCGGTCCCGACGACAAGGTGCAGTTCAAGACCGTGACCATCGCACGCGATCTCGGCAAGGAGATTGAACTCGCCTCGGGCATCGCACCCGACGACCGCGTGATCACTGCCCCGCCGGATGGTATTTCCGACGGCGACCAGGTTCGCGTCGCCGGCGGTGCCGGTGCCAAGGGCAAGCCGGCGACGGCGTCGGAGAAGCAGGCGCCGAAGGGCTAGGTTGATCTCGTAGGGTGGGCAAAGCGAAGCGTGCCCACCGTCTTCATGTGATTGGAGGAAGAATGGTGGGCACGGCGCAAGAGCGCCTTTGCCCACCCTACGAAAGCTACGCCACCCGCCACTCCGGCACGTCATCCGCGGCCATCGCGATCTCGCCGAGCGAGCCTACCGGCGTGCGATCCATGTTGAGCAGATGCGCCAGCGTCGCCGCGTCGCTCGCCGGAATGCGCGCGAGTGTGCGCCGCTCGTCCGCCGTCCGCAGCATCACCACGCCGTGTTCGACATCGCCGCCGCGGCCATAGAGCACCGTAAAGCTCTCGACCTTGCCCCTGCCTGAAACCTCCGTGACGAACTCGGGCACCGCGCGCTTGTTGCGGTCGGCCTCGGCTTGCACGCTGGTCTCCTGCGCCAGCGCCTCACGTGGCGTCTTCGACACCACCAATGCGTGGTGCTTGGTGACGAAGCCGCCCTGGCCGTAGAGCAGCCCGAGCTTGGCACCATCGCGCACACGCCGCACCATCGCGCAGGCCGCATGCGTCATGTAGGTGTTGAGCGGCGCGCCGAAGAAGGTGAGACCACCGGTCACGGTCGGCTGCACGTCGGCCCCGAGGCCAAGCGTCCGCCGCGCCATCTTGGGCACGCAAGGGAAGCAGCTATAGAGCTCGATCGCGTCGAATCCGTCGCCGCCGGCGAGGTCCATCGCCGCCTTCAGCACCGCATTCTGCGGATGGCTTTCATGGAACTGATCGCGCAGGAGGTAATCCCGCGGCTCTTCGGCCGAGGCGCCACCGAGCGGATAGACCAGCTTGTCCTCGGCGATGCCGGCCGCGCGCGCCCTGGCGAGGCTGGTGAGCAGCAGCGCGCCGCCCATGTTGACGCTGGGGTTGGCGACCATGAGCTTGTTGTAGGGCCAGGCGATCAGCCGGTTGTCCGCCGTCGGCGTCGTGATCTCGTCCGGCGCATAGCGCCGCTTCAGCCAGGCGTTGGGATTTTCGGCGGCGGCTTCGGAGTAGCGCGACCACAGCGTGCCGGACTCTGCCATGGCTTCGCGCGGCGTCTGGCCCCAATGGGCGGAGGAGGCGGACTCATAGAATGGATAAACCGTGACGGGACGGAACACGCCGAGCTTCACCGCCAGCGGCTTCTGGAATGCCGCACCACGCTTGGGCTCCTCGACGTCATGGGCGAACGGCGTCCAGGGTAGCTTGACCCCGGCGCGCTCCGCCTTGGTCGCGGTCGACTGCGCCTCCGCGCCGCAGACTGCCGCCACCGTGCATTCGCCGCGCGCGATGCGCTTTGCCGCCTCGTGGAGGTAGCGGATCGGGCTCTCACCGCCGACCGGGCCGTAATAGCAATGCGCCGGCGCAATGCCGAGCCGCTGCGCCAAAAGCTTTTCCGGATCGCGATAGCGCCAGCTCAGGAAGTTGACGACGTCGAGCGACTGCACCTCGCCAAGCAGCTTTGCGCCGGCGTCCTGCTCGGCCCGCCGTAGCGCCTGTTCGAGCAGATCCAGCGGCTCGAGGCCGTCGGTAATCTCCTTGGGTCGGTCGATGATCTCGCCGATGCCGACAATGACGGGGATGCGGTCTTCTGGGATGTTGTCAGTCATAATCTCGATTCACGATGTTAGTTGTCTCGTCATTGCGAGGAGCTCGCGACAAAATTGCGAAGAAATTTTGCGCTGTAGCGACGAAGCAATCCAGAAATGTATCCGCGGAAGCAGTCTGGATTGCTTCGCTTCGCTCGCAATGACGATGTGGATGCTACTCCGCCACCAGCGCATTCATGTGCTCGACGGCCTCTGCAAATTCTTCCTTGAACTCCTGCACCACCGCGCCCGCCGACTTCACGCTGTCGATCAGGCCGACGCCCTGGCCGACGAAATAGCTGACGAGGTCGCGCGCCTTGGCGTTGCCGCTCGCCGCCGCGCGGTCGATCGCGTTGAAGGCGTCGCGGCTGATGACGCTTTGCAGCGGCATCGGCAGCGCGCCCGGGCTTTCCGGCGCGCGGTCCCAGGCATCGGTCCAGACCGAGCGGAGCTGGCGTGCTGGCTTGCCGGTGCGCCCCTTCGAACGGATCGCGTCGCGAGAGGACGCCGCGATCATCTTCTCGCGGAAGATCTCCGTGGTCTCGGCCTCCACGGTGGCCAGCCACACCGAACCGGTCCAGGCGCCGGCCGCGCCCATCGCCATGCAGGCCGCCATTTGCCGTCCCGTCATGATGCCGCCGGCCGCGAGCACGGGCACGTCGCGGATCTTCTTGATCGCCTTGATCACCTCCGGCACCAGCACCAGGGTGGAAACCTCGCCGCAATGGCCGCCGGCCTCGGTGCCCTGCACCACGAGAATGTCGACGCCGGCCGCGACCTGGCGCAACGCATGCTCCTTGGCGCCGACGAGGGCGGCAACCGGCACGCCGTGCTTCCTGCCCATCTCGATCATCGCCTTCGGCGGCACGCCCAGCGCGTTGGCGATCAATCGGATCGGATGGTTGAAGGAGACCTCGAGCAGCTGAAGTGCCGTCTTCGCGTCGAACGGTTGCGGCTGGTTGTCGGCCACATCACTTGTCATCAACTCGATATCGTACTTTTTCAGGAGGTCGCGCGTGTAGGCGCGGTGCTCCTGCGGTACGCGCGCCTCCAGGCTCTTCCAGGTGACGTCCTTCTCGCCTGCGGTCGAGATGTTTTCGGGGATCAGGACGTCGATGCCGTAGGGCTTGCCGTCGACATGCTCGTCGATCCATTTCAGCTCGCGTTCGAGCGTGTCGGGCGTGTGCACGGTGGCACCCAGCACGCCAAAGCCGCCGGCACGGCTGACGGCGGCAACGACGTCGCGGCAATGGCTGAAGGCGAGCAGCGGGAACTCGATGCCCAGCATGTCGCAGATCGGCGATTTCATGGCTCTCTCCCGGCAGCCGTCGCGTTGCTGTTGTTGCTTTGCTTGAGCGAAGGCGCTTCGAAGCTAGCTCATCGTCGTCAACGATGCCAATCCGGATTTGGCCGCGCATCTTGCGTGCAGACGCCACGCGGCGGATGAGCCATTCCGCTGCACAAAATAAACAGACCGGAGCCCGCCGATTTGCCTCTTGCGCTTTTGTGGGTCTGTGAGAATGCTGGCGCAAACAAAGAGAAAACAGCGAGGGAGCGCCAACTGATGTCGCAAGCGCAAGCGAGTCAGGCCCGAACCGTGAAGGCCCAAGCCTTGAAAGCTTACGACGTGGTCGTCGTCGGCGCGGGCTTTGCCGGCATGTACATGCTGCACCGCCTGCGCGGTCTTGGATTCTCGGCGGGCGTCTATGAGCAGGGCGGTGGCGTCGGCGGCACCTGGTACTGGAATCGCTATCCCGGCGCGCGCTGCGATGTCGAGAGCATGCAGTACTCCTACTCGTTCTCGGAAGAGCTTCAGCAGGAGTGGGACTGGAGCGAGCGCTATGCGCCGCAGCCGGAGATCCTGAAATACGCCAACCACGTCGCCGATCGTTTTGACCTTCGCCGCGACATCCAGTTCGACACCCGCGTCGAGCGTGCGGCGTTCGACGCGCGCGCGAAGTGCTGGTCGGTGACAACGTCGGACGGCCAGACGGTTGAGGCGCAGTTCATCGTGCTTGCGACCGGCTGCCTCTCGAACGCGCGCAAGCCCGACATCAAGGGCCTCGAGAGCTTCAAGGGACCTATCTACCACACCGGCAACTGGCCGCATGAAGACGTCGACTTCACGGGCTTGCGCGTCGGCCTGATCGGGACGGGATCGTCTGGCATCCAATCGACGCCCGTCATCGCCGAACAAGCAAGACATCTCACCGTCTTTCAGCGAACGGCGAATTTTTCAATTCCCGCGCGCAACGCCGCGCTGACCGACGAAGAGCGCAACAATTTCCGCAAGACCTATCCGGAGATCCGCCGCTTCGCCCGCGAAGTCGCAGGCAACGGCATTTTCGCCGAGCAGCCCGATCGCGGCGCACTCGACGACAGCGACGAGACCAGGAATGGCAAATATTCGGCGCGCTGGGAGCGCGGCGGGCTCACCTTCATGTATGTCTACAACAATCTCGGCCTCGAGCGATCCGCGAACGATACCGCGGCGAACTTCGTGCGCGGCAAGATCGCCGAGATCGTGAAGGACCCCGAAACCGCGAAGCTGCTCCAGCCCAACAGCCATCCGATCGGCACCAAGCGCATCTGCATCGATACGGATTATTTTGCGACCTTCAACCGGCCGAACATCTCGCTGGTCGACATCAAGACCAATCCGATCGAGGAGATCACCGCGAATGCCGTGCGCGTCGCAGGCAAGGACCACGAGGTCGACGCGCTGGTGATGGCGACGGGCTTCGATGCCATGACCGGCTCGGTCGCGAAGATCGACATCAGTGGCCCGGGCGGACGGACGCTGAACGAAAAATGGGCGGAAGGCCCGAAGACCTATCTCGGGCTGATGAGCGCGGGCTTTCCGAACCTCTTCATCATCACCGGCCCCGGCAGTCCGTCGGTGCTCTCGAACATGATCGTCTCGATCGAGCAGCATGTCGACTGGATCGCCGATTGCCTCGTTCACATGCGCAGGCAGGGTGTTGCCACCATGGAGGCAAGCGGGGAGGCCGAGGACAAGTGGGTCGCCCATGTCAACGAGGTCGCCCGCGGCACGCTCTATCCGCAGGCCAATTCCTGGTACATGGGCGCCAACATTCCAGGCAAGCCGCGCATCTTCATGCCCTATATCGGCGGCGTCGGTGTCTACCGCCGGATCTGCGACGAGGTCGCGGCGAAGGGATATGAGGGGTTTTTGCTGGGGCGGGCCGAGCAGGGGCTGACGGCGGCCGCGTCCTGAACCTGGCTCTTTCCGATCGTTATTCCCGGGGGGCGCGGAGCGGCGGGCGCGGAACGAGGTCGGGGAAGTGGCCTGCCATGACGAAACGTAGAGTTGCCCCGCCCGGCAATGCATTTCTGCGCCCTTGCCATTGGCCATTCGCGGGCTAATTAATGCAGGCGCATCTTTTCGCCGGAGCCCCCGCATGACCGACGCCCCCGCCTACGTACCGCCCAAGGTCTGGACCTGGAACAAGGAGAACGGCGGGCAGTTCGCCAGCATCAACCGCCCCATTGCCGGCGCGACCCACGACAAGGAACTGCCGGTCGGCAAGCATCCCTTCCAGCTCTATTCGCTGGCGACGCCGAACGGCGTGAAGGTCACGGTGATGCTGGAGGAACTGCTGGCGCTCGGCCACAAGGGCGCCGAATACGATGCCTGGCTGATCAGGATCGGCAATGGCGACCAGTTCGGCAGCGGCTTTGTCGACATCAACCCGAACTCGAAAATTCCCGCGCTGGTGGACCGGTCCGGTCCCGAGCCGATCCGGGTGTTCGAATCCGGCTCGATCCTGGTCTACCTCGCCGAGAAGTTCGGCGCCTTCCTGCCGAAGGACATCAAGAGCCGCACCGAAGCGATGTCCTGGCTGTTCTGGCAGATGGGCAGCGCGCCCTATCTCGGCGGCGGCTTTGGTCACTTCTACGCCTATGCGCCGACCAAGATCGAATACGCCATCGACCGCTTTGCGATGGAGGTCAAGCGCCAGCTCGACGTGCTCGACCGGCGCCTTGCCGACAACGAGTACCTCGCGGGCAATGATTACACCATCGCCGACATCGCGGTGTGGCCCTGGTACGGCGCGCTCGCCAAGGGGCTGGTCTATGGCGCCGGCGAATTCCTGTCGGTGCAGGACTACAAGCACGTGCAGCGCTGGACCGACCAGATCGCCAAGCGTCCGGCCGTCAAGCGCGGCCGCATGGTCAACCGCGTTTCCGGCGATCCCGCCAGCCAGCTCCACGAGCGCCACGACGCCGGCGATTTCGACACCAAGACCCAGGACAAGATCGGCGAGCCGGCCGCGACGTAAACGGTGCTCGCTTCACCTCGCCCCGCTTGCGGGGAGAGGTCGAATTCGATCGACGATCGAATTCGGGCGAGGGGGACTCTCCGCGAGTCCAACTCACACTGTTTTCTCGGAAGCAGCCCCTCACCCAGCCCTCTCCCCGTAAGAACGGGGCGAGGGAGCGCGATGGCGCGGCCTACTTCCCCTTCGCTCCCTCCGCCGTCGGGAACACCACGCGATCATCCGTGCGGCAGTAGCGATCGGCGAACATGCGGCCGATCGGATGATAGCGGTCCATGTGCACCCGCATCGCCTTGTCGTCCCACAGCTCGTCGCGGATATGGAAGTGGATGCCTTCGCCCATGATCAGCCGGCGATCGTCGTTGACGTCGATCATCTTCCAGAGCTTGCACTCCATCGCCCAGGGCGTGTCGGCGAGCCGCGGCACGGCGATCTTCGCCGACGGTGCGAGCTTCAGCCCGAGATAGTCAGGCTCGCCCACTTCAGGGGGAAAGTCGCCGCTGCTCTCGTGCATGGCCTTCGCCAGTGGCTCGTCGGCGAGGTTGACCACGAACTCGCCGGTGCGCTGGATGTTGAGAAAGGTGTCCTTGTCCTGGCCGTTGGGCTTGCGGTTCGCCGCGAACATGCACAGCGGCGGATCTTCGCAGAAGGCGTTGAAGAAGCTGAACGGCGCGGCGTTGACGATTCCGGTCGGCCCGACCGAGGTCACCCACGCGATCGGCCGTGGCAGGATGAAGGACGTCAGCACCTTGTAGCGCTCGCGTGGCGTCAGGTCGCTGGCGGCGTATTCCATGGTGGCTCCTGGACGGAAGGCTTGCTTTCTTCACCTCTCCCCGCAAGCGGGGAGAGGGGAAAGAGAGAGGGAGGATTACGCCATGCTCAACTCGTGGCGTCCCACCACCATCCAGTGCACCTCGTCCGGACCGTCGGCGAAGCGCAGATGGCGGACGTCCTGGTACATCTCCGCGAGCGGGGTCCAGTGCGAGATGCCGGTGGCGCCGTGCATCTGGATCGACTGGTCGATGATCTTGCAGGCGCGCTCGGGCACCATGGCCTTGACCATGGAGACCCAGACGCGGGCCTCCTTGTTGCCGAGCACGTCCATCGCCTTGGCGGCCTTCAGCACCATCAGCCGCATCGCCTCGATCTCGCAGCGCGCCTGCGCGATGATCTGCATGTTGCCGCCGAGATGGGCGATCTTCTTGCCGAAGGCCTCGCGGGTGAGGCCACGCTGCACCATCAGATCCAGCGCCTTCTCGGCCTTGCCGATGGTGCGCATGCAGTGATGGATGCGGCCCGGGCCGAGCCGGAGCTGCGAGATCTCGAAGCCGCGGCCTTCGCCGAGCAGCATGTTTTCCTTCGGCACACGGACGTTGTTGAAGCGCATGTGCATGTGGCCGCGCGGGGCGTGGTCCTGGCCGAACACGTACATGGGCCCGAGCACCTCGACGCCGGGCGTGTCGCGCGGCACCAGGATCTGCGACTGCTGCTTGCTGGGCGCCGCATCCGGATTGGTCTTCACCATCACGATGAGGATCTTGCAGCGCGGATCGCCGACGCCGGAGATGTAGTATTTCTCGCCGTTGATGACCCATTCGTCGCCGACGAGCTTTGCGGTCGTGGAAATGTTCTTGGCGTCGGAGGAGGCGACGTTCGGCTCGGTCATGACATAGGCCGAACGGATCTCGCCGTTCATCAGCGGCTTCAGCCACTTCTCCTTCTGCTCCTTGGTGCCGACGCGCTCCAGCACTTCCATGTTGCCGGTGTCCGGCGCCGAGCAGTTCATCGTCTCGGAGGCCAGCGGGCTCTTGCCGAGCTCGGAGGCGATATAGGCGTAGTCGAGATTCTTCAGGCCCTGACCGGTCTCGTCGTCGGGCAGGAAGAAGTTCCAGAGACCTTCCTTCTTGGCCTTGTTCTTGGCGACCTCGAGCACCTCGAGCTGCTTCGGGGTGAAGCTCCAGCGATCCTCCTTGCCTTCGCCGGCCTTGGCGAACTCGATCGACATCGGCTCGACGGTGTCGCGGATGAACTTCCTGACGTGATCGTAGAGCGGCCGGACCTGGTCCGACATGCGGAGATCGTTGAGCTCATCGCCGGGATTGAGAGTGTAGTTGGTGGTGCGGGGTATGTAGGCGTGCTTTGTCATTGTTCCTCCCGGGGTCACTGAGATCGCGTTGGGCCGCAGAATAGTCGCAGCGCGGCGAAAGCGCGAGCGCGCATTTTTTCAGGCGACCCATGCCATGCGATGGAATATCGCGAGTGCGTTTGAAATGTTGTTTGAACGGGGTCGCAGTTTCGGTGTGTCCGCGCGCCAATCTCCGCTGTCATCGCCCGATTCAATCGGGCGATCCAGTACTCCGTGACGTCTGTGGTTCACCGAGAAGCCGCAGCGTACTGGATTCCCCGCTCCAGTGCGCAATTGCGCACAAGGCGAGGAATGACAGCGGTGGATGTGGCTGGCCTAGTTCGCCATCCGATGCATCGCGCAGATCTTGTTGCCGTCGAGATCGCGCAAATAAGCGATGTAGAGCTTGTTCCCTGCGCCCTCGCGGATGCCGGGCGGATTCTCGATCGGCGTTCCGCCGGCGGCGACACCGGTGGCGTGCCACTTGTCGACCTGCTCAGGCGAGTTGGCGGCAAAGCCGATGGTGCTGCCATTCGCACACGTGGCGGCCTCGCCGTTGATCGGCTTCGTTACCGAGAACACGCCGGTCTTGGTGATGTAGAAGATGCGATGGCCGTCGACTCTGGCCGGGCGCACTTCGAGCGTGCCGAGCAGCTGGTCGTAGAACGCCTTGGCCTTGTCGAGGTCGTTGGTGCCGATCATGATGTGTGAGAACATTTGCCCATTCCCCTCAGAGTTTGTAGCCCGGATGGAGCGTAGCGAAATCCGGGTCTTGCTTACTTTTGGAAGTTCCCGGATTGCGCTGCGCTCCATCCGGGCTACGAGAAATCAAAACGCCGTATAGCCGCCGTCGATCACGAACGTATCCGCGGTGTGATACGACGACGCCTTGCTCATCAGATACACCGCGATGGCGCCGAAATCGCTGGCCTCGCCGAAGCGCCGCATCGGAATGCGCGGCATCACATTGGCGACGAACTTCTCGTTGGCCATGATGCCCGCGGTCATGTCGCTCTTGATCCAGCCGGGCAGGATCGCATTCGCGGTGACGCCGTGACGCGCCAGCTCGACGCCGAGCGCGCGCACCAGCGCGTTGATCGCGGCCTTGGTCGCGGCATAGTGCTCGTTGCGCGCAGTGCCGAAGATCGAGGCGAGGCTCGATGTCGCGACCAGCCGGCCGAAGGGATCACCGGCATTGGCGCGCTCGGTCATGTGTTTTGCGGCGGCCTGGAACGCGTGGAACACGCCGTCCAGATTGGTCGCAAACATCGTGCGCCACTCCTCCTCGGTGCGCTCGATGAAGGAGCGCCGGCCGCCGCCGCCGATGCCGGCATTGGCAAAGCAGCCGTCGACCCGGCCGAAAATGTCGAGTGTCGCCTTCATCGCGGCATTGACCGAAGTTGGATCGGTGACGTCGCAGACGCGGGTGTCGACCTTGCCGGAGAGGCCCGTCATGCTCGCGGCAGCAGCCTTGTTCTTGTCAGGATTGCGGCCCCAGATCGAGACGTTGCAGCCCTGGCCGGCGAGCGCCTGCGCGATGCCGAGCCCGATACCGCCATTGCCGCCAGTGATCACGGCGACGCGGCCGCTGAGGTCGAAAAGGTTCATGGCGCGTTTCCTGTTTTTGGCACGGGCGCGCGCCAGCCTGTGCGCGCAAGATTGTGCGATACGACGACAAGGTATGTTCGGACCACCATGGACAAGGCCGCGACAAAAATCAAATATGCGCCCCGGCAAAACTAATTCCGGTCTGCGAAACATCGCTAGTATCAACTGACGAGGAAACCATGCAGTTCAAACATGTCACGCTCGATTTCGATGGCTCGGTCGCGATCCTCCGGCTCGACCATCAGGAGGTGATGAACGCGGTCTCCATGGACATGCTGGGCGGCCTCTCCGATGCCCTCGACGCGATCGAGGAGAAGAAGGGCGAGGTCCGCTGCGTGGTACTGACCGGCGCGGGGCGGGCGTTCTGCACCGGCGCGAATCTGCAAGGGCGCAACAACCAGTCGAAGAAGACCAAGGCCGGCCTGACGCTCGAGACTGGCTTTCATCCCTTCCTGCGCCGCATCCGCAATCTGCACTGCCCGATCGTCACGGCCGTCAACGGCCCGGCCGCTGGCGCCGGCATGAGCTTCGCGCTGCTCGGCGACATGATTTTGTGCGCGCGGTCCTCTTACTTTCTTCAAGCCTTCCGTCGCATCGGCCTGGTGCCGGATTGCGGCTCGACCTGGCTGCTGCCGCGCCTCGTCGGCCGGGCGCGCTCGATCGAATTGTCGCTGATGGGCGAGCGCCTGCCGGCCGAGAAGGCGCTGGAATGGGGCCTCGTCAACCGCGTCTATGACGACGGCGTGCTGATGGAGGAGGCGATGAAGCTCGCGCGCGATATCGCCAGCGGCCCGACGGTCGCGCTGTCGCTGATCCGCAAGCTCTACTGGGACAGCCCCGAAAATTCGTTCGAGGATCAGCTCAATCTCGAATTCCAGTGCCAGCTGCGTGCCGGCGACACGGACGATTTCCGTGAAGGTGTTGGCGCGTTCCTGGAGAAGCGCCCGGCGCAGTTCAAAGGCAAATGATCGAGGCCGAGCTCTCCCGCAGCGTCGTGCGCTGGTGCGAAGGGGCGACTGGCGTCACCGGCGCGGCAAAACTCTCCGGCGGCGCCAGCCAGGAAACCTGGCGCTTCGACATCGAGCATCCCGATGGGTCGATCGGCGCGATCCTGCGCCGCTCGCCGAAGGGCTATGGCGCCGCGCCGACGCGCGCGGCAGGTCTCGCCGCCGAAGCCCAGTTGATGCAGCTTGCCTATGAGGCGGGCGTGCCGTCGCCGCGCGTGATGCATGTGTTGACGCCCGACGAAAATCTCGGCACCGGCTTCATCATGCAACGGGTCGAGGGCGAGACCATCGCCCGCAAGATTCTTCGCGATGATGAGTACGCGGCGGCCCGGCCGCGTCTCGCACGGCAGATCGGCGGCGTGCTCGCCGGCCTGCACAGGCTGCCGCAGGACAAGCTGCCGGAACTGCGCAGCCGGTCCGCGACCCGGGAGATCGGCGAGTTCGAGCGCGACTATCGCAGCCTGAACTGGCCAAAGCCCGTGTTCGAGCTGGCGCTGCGCTGGCTGCGCGACCATGATCCGGGGCCGTCGGCCGAGACCACGCTGGTGCACGGCGATTTCCGCAACGGCAATCTCATCATCGGCGCGGACGGCGTCCGCGCCGTGCTCGACTGGGAGCTCGCCCATCTCGGCGATCCCATGGAGGATCTCGGCTGGGTCTGCGTCAACTCCTGGCGCTTTGGTGAGATCGACAAGCCGGTCGGCGGTTTCGGCTCGCGCGAGGAATTGTTCGCCGGCTATGAGGCCGCGGGCCGCAAATGCGATCCTGCGCGCGTCAAATTCTGGGAAGTGATGGGCACACTGCGCTGGGGCATCATGTGCGGCGGCATGATGCAGCGGTTTCGCGAGGGGCCTGACCATTCGATGGAACGCGCCATGATCGGCCGCCGCGCCAGCGAGACCGAGATCGATCTGTTGCGGCTGCTGGCGCCGCGCGGGAGCTGACACATGCAGGACGAACCGACACCGACCGAGCTGACCAAGGCGGTCGCCGATTTCCTCCGCAACGACATCACGCCGCTGATCTCCGGCCATCAGGCCTTCAAGCTGCGCGTCGCCATCAACATCCTCGACCTCGTGACGCGGCAGCTGACGCAGGAGGAGAGGAGCGACGCGAAGGAGGTGGAGCGGCTGCGTGCGCTGCTGGGCATGGACGGCTCGGTCGCCGATCTCAACCGCGCGCTCGCCGAGCGCATCGCCAACGGTGAGGTTGATCTGGCAACGCCTGGCCTCGCCGAGCATCTGTGGGCGACCACGATGGACAAGCTCGCGGTCGATCAGCCGAACTACGCATCGTACAAGCGGGAGCTGGGGCGAGGCGGGTAGACGGTGCCATATTCTCCGCTGTCATCGCCCGCCTAGTGCGCAATTGCGCACAGGGGCGGGCGATCCAGTATTCCAGAGACGGCAGTGAGATACATTGAAGCCGCGGCGTACTGGATGCCCCGGTCAAGCCGGGGCATGACACCTGTGGTGTTGGGACATCCGTCGTCGTGACGAGGAGAGCGGCACTCTACTTCCCCACCCATTTCGGCGGCCGCTTCTCCGAGAACGCCTTCGGGCCCTCGATGTAATCCTGCGAAGCCACCATCGCCTTCACCGCCGGATATTCGCGCTGCTCCTCGATCGCCTGTTCCAGTGACACGGCGAGCCCCTTCTGGATGGTCTGCTTCGATGCCCGGATCGACATCGGTGAGTTCTTGGTGATCATCTCCGCCCAGCGCAGTGCGCCCGACAGCGCCTCGCCCTGCGGCACCACCTCGTTGACGAAGCCGAGTTCATGGCCCTCCTTGGCGCTGACATGGCGCGCGGTGAGGATCATGCCCATGGCGCGTTTCAGGCCGATCTGGCGCGGCAGGCGGTGCAGGCCGCCGGCAAGTGCGGCGAGGCCGACCCGTGGCTCGGGCAGGGCGAAGGTCGCGTTCTCGGACGCGATGATCAGGTCGCAGGCGAGCGCGATCTCGAAGCCGCCGCCCATGGCGACGCCGTTGACCGCGGCGATGATCGGCTTGTCGCAGTCGAAGCGCGAGGTGAGGCCGGCAAAGCCGCCCTTGTCCCAGCCGCGCTTGCCGCCCGCCGCCTGCCACTTCAGATCGTTGCCGGCGCAGAACGCCTTGTCGCCGGCGCCGGTGACGACCGCGACCCACTGCTCGGGATCGGCGGAGAAGTCGTCGAACACCTTGTTGAGTTCGAAATGCGCATCGATGTGCAGCGCGTTGTAGACCTCGGGCCGCGACAGCGTGATGATCGTGATTGGCCCCTTGCGTTCCACTTTTGAGAATTTCAGATCCATCGCGCGCTCCCGCATTTTCTCGTGAAGGAATATTGGCATCATACTAGCGCGCGTCAGTGCCGCGACACCATCGAATTGCGCGGGCGCGCCTTGCGCCTGTTACACGCCTTGCCTTGCTTGACTTGTGCACGCTCTTCTCACCTTAATCGTGTGAAGCAAAATGCGCCTAGCGCCTTAACGCAAAACATAAAATCAATCCGGGAGAGCACCGTGGATTTCTCATTGCCTGCCGATCTCGTCGCCTATCTCGGAGAGCTCGATCGTTTCATCGAACGCGAGATCAAGCCGCTCGAACAGTCCGACGACAACATCCGCTTCTTCGACCATCGCCGTGAATGGGCGCGCACCGACTTCGACAATGGCGGCCTGCCGCGACATGAGTGGGAGGCGCTGCTGCGCAAGGCCAAGGATCTCGCGGATGCCGCCGGCCATCTGCGCTTCCCGGTGCCGAAGCAATATGGCGGCAAGGACGGCTCCAATCTCTGGATGGCCGTGATCCGCGAGCACTTTGCCGCCAAGGGTCTCGGCCTGCACAACGATCTCCAGAACGAGCACTCCATCGTCGGCAATTTCCCTGTTGTCACCATGCTCGATCGCTATGGCCGCGACGACCAGAAGGCGATGATCGACGGCTCGATCAAGGGCAAGTACCGCATCACCTTTGGCTTGACGGAGCCGCATCACGGCTCGGACGCGACCCACATGGAGACGCGCGCGGTGCCCGCGACCCGCGACAACGTCAAGGGCTGGATCATCAACGGCGAGAAGATGTGGACGACCGGCATGCACGTCGCCACGCATTGCGCGCTGTTCGCGCGCACCTCGGGCAATGACGGCGATGCCCGCGGCATTACCTGCTTCCTGGTGCCGGCCAAGAGCCATGGCGTGAAGGTCGAGGAGTACATGTGGACCTTCAACATGCCGACCGACCATCCCCGCGTCAGCTTTACGGACGTGTTCGTGCCTGAGGATGCGCTGTTCGGCGAAGTCGGGCGCGGCCTATCGCTGGCGCAGTGCTTTGTCCACCAGAACCGCATCCGCCAGGCGGCAAGCTCGCTCGGCGCTGCCGTCTACTGCATCGACGAGAGTGTCAAATACGCGCGCGAGCGAAAACCGTTCGGCAAGGCGCTCGCCGAGAACCAGGCGATCCAGTTCCCGCTGGTCGAGCTCGCCACCCAAGCCGAGATGCTGCGCCTGTTGATCCGCAAGACGGCCTGGGAGATGGACCAGCTCAATGAGGAGCAGATCGAGCGCACGCTCTCCGACCGCGTCTCCATGTGCAACTACTGGGCAAACCGCCTCTGCTGCGAATCCGCCGACCGTGCCATGCAGGTCCACGGCGGCATGGGCTATTCACGCCACAAGCCGTTCGAGCACATCTACCGCCACCACCGCCGCTATCGCATCACGGAGGGCAGCGAGGAGATCCAGATGCGCAAGGTGGCGGGGTTCTTGTTCGGGTATATGGGGCCGGGGAAGCATTGAGCGGTTGCTGCGAAGCATCGCTGCCGTAGGGTGGGCAAAGCGGAGCGTGCCCACCGTTCTTGTTGCAAACGAAGATTGGTGGGCACGGCGCTTCGCGCCTTTGCCCACCCTACGGTACCGCACCAAGCGGTCAGTTCACCCTTCTATCCTTCCCCGCCCAATAAGGCTCGCGCAGCTGCCGCCGCAAAATCTTGCCTGACGGGTTCCTCGGCAGGGCCGGCAAAAACTCCACGCTCTTCGGTGTCTTGAACCCGGCAATGCGTTCGCGGGTGAAGTTGATGATGTCGGTGGCGGTCGCCTGCTTGCCGGGCTTCATCACCACCACGGCCTTCACCGCCTCGCCCCATTTGTCGTCGGGCACGCCGATCACGGCGGCTTCCGCGATATCGGGGTGATCGCACAGCGCGCTCTCGACCTCGGCGGGGTAGATGTTCTCGCCGCCGGAGATGATCATGTCCTTGATGCGGTCGTGGATGTAGAGATAGCCGTCCTCGTCCATGTAGCCGGCGTCGCCCGTGCGCAGCCAGCCATCGCCGCGCAGGGTCGCCGCAGTCGCCTCCGGCAAGTTCCAGTAGCCGGCCATGTTCGAGCCTGAGCGCGTCGCGATCTCGCCGACCTCGCGCGGCGGCAGCGGCTTGCCGTCCGCATCCAGGATCGCGATCTCGACACCCGGCAGCGCCTTGCCGGCCGAGCGCATCCGCTCGAGGCCCTCGACGTGGTCCTCCGGCGGCAGCGCGACGATGGTGCCGGTGGTCTCGGTCATGCCGTACATCTGCACGAAGCCGCATTTGAAGATCTCGATGCATTCCTTCAGCAGCGCCGCCGGAATCGGCGAGGCGCCATACAGCATGTATTTGAGCCGCGAGAAATCGACCGTCTTCGCGCGGGGCTGCCGCACCACGAACTGCATCGCCGCCGGCACCATGAACAGCTTTGTGATGCCCGATTGCTCGAAGAAATCCAAAACCTTGGTCGGATCGAACTCGCGCGCGATCACGCCGCGGGCGCCGTGATAGAGTCCCATCACGCCCCAGCCGGAGCCGCCGATGTGGAAGATCGGCATCGCCACCAGCGACACGTCGTCGGTCGACCACCGGTTCCACTCCGGCTTGTCCTCGGCATCGCCTGTCTGTACCAGGTTGAGGAAGTTCGCATGCGACAGCATCGCGCCTTTCGGCTTGCCTGTCGTGCCCGACGTGTAGAGCTGGATCGCGATGTCCTTCGTGTCGATCGGCACCTTCGGGTCGTCGCCGCTTTGCGCATCGCGCCAGGCCGTAAAATCCTGCCATTCCGGCGCGCCGCCTTCGGTGGTGATGACAGTGCGCACGCTGGGCAACTGGTCCTTGATCTGCGAGACCAGCGTGATGAACTCCGGCCCGACGAACAGCACCGGCGCCTTGCAGTCGCCGACGATGAATGCGACCTCGGGGCCGGCGAGTCGCCAGTTCACCGGCGCCATCACCACGCCGGCTTTCATCGCGCCCATCAGCAGCTCGAAATAGAGGTCGCTGTTCTTGCCGAGATAGGCGATGCGGTCGCCGCGTCTGACGCCCATCGCGATCAACGCGTTGGCGACCTTGTTGGTCTTGACGTCGAACTCGGCAAAGCTGGTGACGCGGCCCTCGAACTCGTAGGCGGTGGCGTTGCCGCGGCTGGTCGCGCGCTCGCGCACCATGTCGGCGAGATTCGCCAATGGCTGTGTGGTGGACATGTCTCTCCCGTGGCGTCTTGTTTTTATGCCTGGGAGTGTGGCGTCATCCGCGGGTGAAGACAAGATGGGAGAGGCCCCGCTGGCGTCCCGGACAAGCGCAGCGAAGCGGAGCGCAGATCCGGGAGCCATAACCACAGGAAGAGGTTTTGCGGAGACTCGGAGTTACCGGTCTCGCGCCAAACTTCTCCCTGGGGTTATGGGTCCCGGGCTCGCGCTATGCGCGCCCCGGGACGACAGCGGTGAGTGCATCACCCCCGCTTGGCCCGATCCTTCTCGTTCTGCGCCATGATGCTCTCGCGCGCGGTTTTCCAGTCGTCGTCGCCCCAGTCGCGGAGCTGGTAGAAATTGCCGCCCATCGCCAACGCCTGCGCGCCGTCCATCGCGATGGTCTCGCCGCTGATCCAGTCGCAGCCGCCGGAGATCAGGAACACCGCGAGGTTCTGCAATTCCTCCATGGTGCCGACGCGGCCCATCGGGTTCATCGCCCTGGTGCGCGCGCCGGCTTCGTCGCCGGGCTTGATGCGCTTGCTCATGCCCTCGGTCGGGATCTCGCCCGGCGCGATGGTGTTGAGGCGGATGCCGTAGCGGCCCCATTCGGTCGCGAGCGACATCGTCATGGCGTGGATCGCCGATTTGCTCATCGCGGACGGCACCACGTAAGGCGAGCCGTTGCGCACCCAGGTCGTGGTGATGGAAACGACATTGCCGGGCTGCTTCAAGGCGATCCAGCGCTTGCCGACCGCATGGGTCACGTAGAACGTGCCGTGCATCACGATGTTGGCGACGGCATCGAAGCCGCGGGGCGAGAGCTCTTCGCTGCGCGAGATGAAATTGCCGGCCGCGTTGTTGATGAGATCGGTGAGGGGAGCGTCACGAAAGATGGTCTCGATCATCTCTTCGACCGCGAGCGCGTTGCGGATGTCGACGCCGTGGCTGGTGACGCGGCCACCATACTCAGCCATCAGCTCGGTCGCGGTCTCGTCGCACACGATCTTGCGCCGGCCGCAGATGTGCACCTCTGCTCCAAGCTGGAGGAAGCGCGCCGCCATCGACTTGCCGAGCCCGGTGCCGCCACCGGTGACAAGGATGTTCCGGCCGGCCAGAAGATTTTCCTTGAACATGGCTGTTTCCTCCGCAGGCATTGTCAGTTAATTGGTCGATTGACTAAATCCGGCCGCCGGCTTCCTGTAAAGCGGCACTGAACAAGAACAGGGGAGAATTCATCCATGGAAGAGCGCGTCTCGATCTCGATCTCGGAAGGCGTCGCCGACGTGCGCCTGGTGCGCGCGGACAAGATGAATGCGCTCGATCAGGCGATGTTCGAAGCCCTTGTTGCCGCAACCGACCGGCTTTCGAAGGAAAAGGGCGTGCGTGTCGTCGTGCTCTCGGGCGAAGGCCGCGCCTTCTGCGCCGGTCTCGACATGGGGCGTTTTGCCGCCATGAAGGAGACAGGCGGCAACGGAATTCCGGGTGGCGAAAATCGCGATCTCACCAAACGTACGCATGGCCAGGCGAACTTTCCGCAACAGGCGGTATGGGGCTGGCGCCAGCTTCCGGTTCCCGTGATCGCGGCCGTGCACGGCGTCGCTTTCGGCGGTGGGTTCCAGCTCTCGCTCGGTGCCGACATGCGCTTTCTCTCACCGGATGCGCGGATGTCGGTGATGGAGATCAAATGGGGCCTCGTGCCCGACATGGCCGGCACGCCGATCCTGGCCTCGCTCGTGCGCGACGACATCCTGCGCGATCTCACCTACACCGGCCGCATCTTCTCCGCACAGGAGGCGATGAGCTACGGCCTCGCGACGCGCATCTGCGACGACCCGCGCGCCACGGCTCTCGAAGTCGCGCGCGAAATCGCCGGCAAGAGCCCCGATGCGATCCGCGCCGCCAAGCGCCTGCTCAACAATCTCTCGGTCGATCCCGGCCCGGCGCTGCTCGCCGAGTCCGTCGAGCAGCAGAAGCTGATCGGCAGTGCGAACCAGACCGAAGCGGTGCGCTCCAATCTGGAGAAGCGTGCGGCGAGCTATGTGGACTGACAGGCTCTCCGTCATGGCCGGGCAGAAGCGCGAAGCGCGTCTTCGCGCTAGAAGTCCCGGCCATCCACGTTCTTGGTCCGAAGCGGCAAGCAAGAACGTGGATCACCGGGACAAGCCCGGTGATGACGACTAACTGACACCGTCGCTAAACAACGAAGAAAAACAAAAATGAGCGAAACGTCCCCATTCCTCGGCATCGTCTCCGGCGAGCGCCGCCGTGCCCACGCCGAAGTCGCCGCCCGCGCGGATCGCATCGCGAGCGGCCTCGCCAAAATCGGCGTCAAGCAGGGCGATTGCGTCTGCATGCTGATGCGCAACGACATCGCCTTCCTCGAAGCCGCCTACGCCGCGATGCGGCTCGGGGCCTATGGCGTGCCGATCAACTGGCACTTCAAGCCGGAGGAGATCAACTACATCCTCGGGGATACCGGCACGTCCGTGCTGATCGGTCATGCCGACATGCTGCACGCCCTGCGCGATGTGATCCCGAAAGGCGTCACCGTGCTCAGCGTGCCGACCCCGCCGGAGATCCTGTCCAACTACAAGATCGATCCCGATCATCTGGTGAAGCCGGACTTCGCGATCGATTTCGAGTCCTGGCTGGCGCAACACCAGCCCTATGACGGCCCGGTCGTGCCGCAGCCCATGAACATGATCTACACCTCGGGGACGACAGGCCATCCCAAGGGCGTGCGGCGCAATGCGCCGACGCCGGATCAGCAGGCCGCAGGCGAGCGCATGCGTGCGATGATCTATGGGCTCAAGCCCGGCGCCCGCGCGATCCTGCCGGGCCCGCTCTATCATTCCGCGCCGAACTCGTTCGGCATCCGCGCCGGCAAGCTCGGCGGCGCGCTGGTGCTGATGCCGCGGTTCGAGGCGGAAGAATTTCTTGAGCTGATCGAACGGTACAAGATCGACACCATCTTCATGGTGCCGACCATGTTCATCCGCCTGATGAAGCTGCCGGAGGTGGTCCGCAGGAAGTACGACGTCTCCTCGCTCCGCCACGTCATCCATGCCGCCGCGCCATGTCCGGCCGACGTCAAACGCGCCATGATCGAATGGTGGGGGCCGGTGATCTACGAGTTCTACGGCTCGACTGAGTCGAGCGCGGTTACTTTCGCGACCTCCGAGGACGCACTGAAGAAGCCTGGCACGGTCGGCAGGATTTCGCCGGGCGCCGAACTGCGTTTCATCGGCGATGACGGCCGCGTGCTGAGCGTGGGCGAGATCGGCGAGATCTATTCTCGCATGGCCGGGATGGCCGACTTCAGCTACCACAACAAGCCGGAGAAGCGCGCCGAGATCGATCGCGACGGTTTCATCACCTCCGGCGACGTCGGCTATATCGACGAGGACGGCTACGTCTTCATCTGCGACCGCAAGCGCGATATGGTGATCTCAGGCGGCGTCAACATCTATCCGGCCGAGATCGAATCCGTGCTGCATGCCGTGCCCGGCGTGCACGATTGCGCCGTGTTCGGCATCCCCGATGCCGAGTTCGGCGAGGCGCTGATGGCCGTGGTCGAGCCGCAACCGGGTGTCACGCTCGATGCGTCCGATGTCCGTGCAAGGCTGAAGACGTCGCTCGCCGATTACAAGGTGCCCAAGCACATCGAGATTCGCAGCGGGCTGCCGCGCGAAGACTCAGGAAAGATCTTCAAGCGCCGCCTGCGCGATCCCTATTGGGAGCAGGCGGGGCGGAAAATTTGAGGGCCTTGTAGCCCGGATGGAGCGAAGCGCAATCCGGGGCGGTGCTCGCGTCAAAAAGACCCCGGATTTCGCTGCGCTCCATCCGGGCTACGAACACAGGAACGAATGATCATGACCGACGCCGCAAACGAAGTGCTCTACGAAGTCGCCGACCACATCGCGGTGATCACGCTGAATGCGCCGGAGCGCATGAACACGATCTCCGGCCCGATGCTGAACGATCTGGCGCGGCTGCTGACCGAGGCCAATGAGGACCGCAACGTCCGGGTCGTGATCTTCACCGGCAAGGGGCGGGCATTCTGCGCCGGCCTCGATTTGCGTCAGGAGCGCGACGGCAATGGCCTCAGTGCCGCGTCGTCGCCGACCACGATCAATCTGCGCAACACGCCGCCGACCGTGCTTCAGGCGATGGACAAGCTGACCATCTGCGCCGTCAACGGCGGCGCCGCCGGTTACGGCATGGACACCGCGCTCGGCTGCGATATCCGCATCATGGCGGAGTCCTCGAAGCTTGCGGCGGCCTTCGTCAAGCGCGGCGTCGTGCCGGAATCCGGCGGCACCTGGCTGCTGCCTCGGATGCTCGGCTGGGCCAAGGCTTCCGAGCTGATCTTCACCGGCCGGACGCTCAGCGCCCGCGAGTGTCTGGAATGGGGCCTCGCCAACGAGGTCGTGCCGGATGCCGACTTGATGGGCCGCGCCCGCGCCATCGCCCGCGAAATCGCAGCCAACGCGCCGCTCGCGGTGCAGGCCTCCAAGCGCATGATGCGGATGGGCCTCAACGAGAACTTCTCCGATCACGTTCACCACGTCTACCTCCAGCTTCTGCCGCTGTTCAAGACACAGGACATGGCCGAGGGCATGAAGGCGTTCATGGAGAAGCGTGAGCCGAAGTTCGAGGGGCGGTAGGCGCCGCCTGATCGCGCACGCTGGAGTAGCAATCAGTAATCGGCTCGGCTAGGTTGACGTTCCCACGCCAACCGCTTGCGATCGCCGATGCCCTCATACCGCGCCAGCTTCTTCGAAGTTCCTCATGCGGCCCTTTACGCGCTGATGACGGTGACCGTCCTGGCGTCGGGATTCTGCTTCATCCAGGCAGGTAGTCCGGCGGCGTCGGCAGAGTTGTTGTATCGCTATGGCGGCATGTATTCGGGCGCAATCGCGCGGCATGAGTACTGGCGCCTGCTCGCCTATGGCTTCCTGCATGTCAACTTCGTCCACCTCACCATGAACATGTTGTGCCTCGTGCTGTGGGGCGGACATCTCGAGCGGCGAGTGGGACCGGCCTATTTCCTCATCATCTATCTCTGCGCGATGGTGTTCGGCGCCGTCATCGGCAATGGCATCCATTCCACGCCCTATTTGACCGTCGGCGCGTCCGGCGCCACGTCGGGCATTTTGGGTGCGCTGCTCTGCCTGTGGATCCTCGGCAAGCTCGACGTCAGGTTCGACTTCTTCGCCATCAACATCGGATTGAACATCGCGTTTGCGCTCGGCAATTCGCGGATCGACTGGGGCGTCCATCTCGGCGGCTTTGCGGCCGGATTGATCGCCTGCGCATTGCTGGACCTCATCGAGAAGGCGAATCCTTACGCGCTTCGTTGCAAATTTCCCGAAGCCGTGAAGGTCAATCTCACTCTGTTGGCCTGTGTTGCTGCTGCGTGGGCTTGGAGCGGTCAGGCCATCGCCGCCGGGATTTCCGGATGGGGCCTGGCCATCGTTGTCGTGATCGCATGCTGTGCGGTCGTGAAGGTGGTTGATCTCGTCCTCTCCATGAAGAAGGGTCTTGCGATCGTCGTGGTCGCCCTGGCTGGAGCGAATGCTGTCACCATCCTGCTGTGCGGTTTGGCTCTGGCATCTTCTTGCAGTCCGCGCTGGCCAACCGGGTCCGTTCCACTCGATAATCTTCTCGTCATATTCTGTCCCAATCCTGTTCTGATCTCGGGGCTGGCCGCGATCGGTGCCGCCGCGGTGACGCTGTGGCTCTGCGCAAGGGAAATTTCGCGCGGGATCGAGGATGTCGGATTTGTCGGCACATCGCTGCGTGCCGAACGCAGCCGGCGTCATGGACTATGACCGCGGAGGTCGTGCTATAAGAGGGCTCATTGACCCCGGATCATCCCAAGGTTCCTAAATCTAATGGCCCCCGTTTCCATTCTGCTCAACGTGATCTGGATTCTCATCGGCGGTGCCTGGATGGCATTCGGCTGGCTGGTGGCTTCTGTCATCATGGCCATTACCATCATCGGCCTTCCCTGGGCGCGGGCGGCGTTCAACATCGCGGTCTACGCCCTGCTGCCGTTCGGCTCGCGCGCGGTCAACCGCGACGAGGTCACCGGTATGGGCGATATCGGCACCGGCCCGCTCGGGGTGATCGGGAACATTATCTGGTTCGTGCTGGCCGGCTGGTGGCTGGCACTCGGCCACGTGCTGACAGCCGTGATCTTCGCCGTCACCATCATCGGCATTCCCTTTGCCTGGGCCCATCTGAAGCTTGCGGGGATCGCGCTCTGGCCGATCGGCAAGGTGATCGTGCCGGCCTAGCCGCAAGGAGTGATCGCCCCTTTCAGTGTGCGCCGCCCCCAACTTCATCTTGCGCTGCGGCAAAAAACTTGCACACTCGGCTGAGCCGGGCAGCGAAGCGAGCTCGAACAAGGAAGCGAGCCATGTCCCTCCAGACCGTGCCACCCGACACCACTGACCATCGCCCTAATCGCCCTGAGGACGCCCAGGCGCTGGAGGCAGATGTGCGGCTGCGTGACGACATCCGCCTGCTCGGGCGCATCCTGGGCGACACGGTGCGCGACCAGGAGGGCGCGGAATTGTTCGACTTGGTCGAGCGCATCCGCCAGACCTCGATCCGGTTCCACCGCGACGAGGACCGGCTTGCCCGCCGCGAGCTCGAGCAGATCCTCGACAGCATGTCGACCTCCGAGACGGTGCGGATTGTCCGCGCCTTCAGCTATTTCTCCCACCTCGCCAACATCGCCGAGGACCAGAACAACATTCGCCAGATGCGCGCCCGCAGTGCCGCCCAGAGCACCGGTTCCGGCGTACTGGCGGAGACGCTGGCCCATGCCAGGGACGCCGGGATCAGCTCCGATGTGCTGCGTAATTTCTTCAAGACCGCGCTGGTCAGCCCGGTCCTGACCGCGCACCCGACCGAGGTCCGTCGCAAGAGCACCATGGATCGCGAGATGGAGGTCGCGGCATTGCTGGACCGCCGCGAGCGTGTGGCGCTGACTGAAGACGAGGCCGCCGCCAGCGACGAACAGCTCCGCCGCGAGGTGCTGACGCTGTGGCAGACCAATCTCTTGCGCCGGACCAAGCTCACCGTGCTCGACGAGGTCGCCAATGGCCTGTCCTTCTACGACTACACCTTCCTGCGCGAGGTACCGCGGCTGGTCAACGTGCTCGAAGACCGGCTGGAGGAGAGCGGCGAGGCGGCTGCAAGCGAGCTCGCCTCGTTCCTGCGCATGGGCAGCTGGATCGGCGGCGACCGCGACGGCAATCCCTTCGTCACCGCCGACGTCATGCGCGGGACGCTGCGGCTGCAGTCGAGCCGGGTGATGCAATTCTATCTCAACGAGCTGCATGTGCTCGGCTCGGAGCTGTCGATCGCAGCGCACCTCGCCGACGTCTCCGAGGAGCTGCGGACGCTGGCGGAACGCTCGCCCGACACCTCGCCGCACCGGAGCGGCGAGCCTTATCGTCTCGCGGTCTCCGGCATCTATGCGCGCCTGACGGCGACGGCCGAAAAGCTCGAGGTCGAGATCACGCGCCGGCCGGTCGGCAAGGGCAGGCCTTACGAGACCGTCAGGGAGCTGCAGGCCGATCTCGACGTGCTGCACCGTTCGCTGATCTCCAACAATGCCCGCGTCATCGCCCGCGGCCGGCTGCGACTGCTGCGGCGCGCGGTGGATTGCTTCGGCTTCCATCTGGCGCGGCTCGACATCCGCCAGAATTCGGCCGTGCACGAACGTACCATCGCCGAGCTGATGGATGCCGCGAACCCCGGCATGTCCTATCTCGCGCTGGGCGAGGACGCGCGCATCTCGCTGCTCACCAATGAATTGCGCAGCACACGCTCGCTGGTCTCGCCATTCGTCAAATACAGCGACGAGACCATGGGTGAGCTCAACGTCTTCCATTCCGCCGCGGAGGCGCATGCGAAGTTTGGCTCGGACGCCATTCCCCAATGCATCATCTCGATGTGCAAGGGCATGTCCGACATGCTCGAAGTGGCCGTGCTGCTCAAGGAGGTCGGCCTCGTCCATCCCTCCGGGCGCAGCGCCATCAACATCGTGCCGCTGTTCGAGACCATCGAGGATTTGCAGGCCTCCAGCGGTATCATGGATCGCATGCTGTCGCTGCACGATTACCGCCGCCTCGTCGACAGCCGCGGCAGCGTACAGGAGGTCATGCTCGGTTATTCCGACTCGAACAAGGATGGCGGCTTCGTCACCTCGGGCTGGGAACTCTACAAGGCCGAGATCGGCCTCGTCGACGTGTTCGAGCGTCACAGCGTGCGCTTGCGCCTGTTCCACGGCCGCGGCGGCTCGGTCGGCCGCGGTGGCGGTCCGAGCTATGACGCCATCATCGCCCAGCCCGGCGGCGCGGTGAACGGGCAGATCCGCATCACCGAGCAGGGCGAGATCATCTCGTCGAAATATTCCAACGCCGAAGTCGGCCGCAACAATCTGGAGATCCTCGCCGCCGCAACGCTGGAGGCGAGCCTGCTGCATCCGCGCCAGAGCGCGCCGCGCCGCGAATATCTCACCGCGATGGACGAGCTTTCAAATTTGGCTTTCAAGGCCTATCGCGGCCTCGTCTACGAGACCGACGGTTTCGTCGATTATTTCTGGGCCTCCACCGTCATCAACGAGATCGCGACGCTGAACATCGGCAGCCGTCCGGCCTCGCGCAAGAAGACCCGCGCGATCGAAGATCTGCGCGCCATTCCCTGGGTGTTCTCCTGGGCGCAGTGCCGCCTGATGCTGCCCGGCTGGTACGGTTTTGGCAGCGCGGTCGAGCAGTGGATCGCGGAGCATCCCGACAAGGGCATGCCGTTCCTGAAAGAGCTCTACAGGGAATGGCCGTTCTTCCGCATGCTGCTGTCGAACATGGACATGGTGCTGGCCAAAAGCTCGATCGCGATCGCCTCGCGCTATGCCGAGCTCGTGCCGGACGAAGCCTTGCGCGAAAAGATCTTCGGCCGCATCCGCCGCGAATGGCATTCCTGCATCGAGACGCTGCTCGACATCATGGGCCAGGACCGGCTCCTCCAGGGCAACCCGCTGCTGGAGCGCTCGGTGCGCCACCGCTTCCCCTATCTCGATCCGCTCAACCACGTGCAGGTCGAGCTACTCAAGGAGCACCGCGCGCAGAACCCGGACGAGCAGGTGTTGCGCGGGATTCAGCTCACCATCAACGGCATCTCGGCAGGGTTGAGGAATACGGGTTAATGGGGCGAGTAGCGAACAGAAGGGCGTGCCGCTGCCGACTATTCGCTACTCACCATTCGCTATTTGTTGATGTTCACGGCTTTAGTGCGCCCTGCACACTGGTGTACACAGCATAGAGCGATGTCGAGCCACAGATATACAGCCTGTTTCGCTGCTGACCGCCGAAGCTCAGATTCGCTACTGTTTCCGGAATATGAATCTTGCCGAGCAGACCGCCCGATGGCGTATAACAGCGCACGCCGTCTTCGTTCGGATCGCCCCAGCCCACCGAACACCAGACCCGTCCTTCGGTGTCACAGCGGACGCCGTCGGTGATGCTTGGCTTTGGCATCTCGGCGAAGACCTTGCTGTTCGACACCTTCCCCGCCGCCACGTCGAGGTCGAACACGCGGATATGCGATGGGTTGTCCGGTCCGTCCGTGAATCCGGTCTCGCAGATGTAGAGCTTCTTCTCGTCGGGCGAGATGGTGATCCCGTTGGGTTCCACAAAATCGTCGATGACGACCTTGACGTCGCCGGTTTTCGGGTCGACGCGGTAGACGTTCTTCTTCTCCTGCTCGGGGTCGGCCTTGATGCCCTCATAGAAGCCACCGATGCCGTAGGCCGGATCGGTGAACCAGATCGCGCCATCGGCGGTGACGACCGCATCGTTCGGCGAGTTCAGTCGCTTGCCATTGAATTTGTCGGCAATGATGGTGATCGAGCCGTCGAGTTCGGTGCGCGTCACACGCCGCCCACTATGCTCGCACGTGATCAGGCGTCCTTCGCGATCGATCGTGTTGCCGTTCGAGTTCATCGAGGGTTGACGGTAGACGCTGGTATGACCGTCATCCTCCGAGAAGCGCATGATGCGATTGTTGGGGATGTCGCTGAACAGCAGATATCGTCCGGCTGCAAAATACACGGGACCTTCGGCCCATCGGAAGCCGGTTGCAACACGCTCAACCGCCATGGTGCCGGCGAAGGCCGGGAAGTCGGCAGGCCCGAACGTTGGCGGCCCCTTCTTCGCGGATTCCAGACGGGAGTCCGGGTAGCGGCTGCCGGGAAGCGGTCCCAAGGGCAACGGGGCCGTCGATATCGTCGGAGTGCCGGTCTGGCCCAATGGCGCGACAGAGGCTGCCAGGGTTGCGTTCATCGTAACGCCGGTCGCGGCTACCGCCGCTGCCGCGCCCTTCAAGAGGGTGCGGCGTCCAAGGCACGGCTCATCAGTACCGGTAGAATTGGTCAGTGATTTTGTCATAGTCGCCTCCCGTTTTTTTGTTGGAAGGAAACCATTCGCCCGCAATCGGGCGTAATGCGGGCGATCTCCGGTCGGACAACCGGAGATCGCAATGCAACAATTGCTGGGAAAACGGCTAGACGGGATCCCAGGGGAAGATGTCGGCCGAACGGTCGAGCTTGTAGAACGAGCCCTTCAGTGCCGGCATGCCGTGTTCCGCGATCGTTTGCGGCGTCCAGCCCTCGCTGCGATGAACCGAGCGCAGCGGGCGGTTCTGGCTGAACAGGAACAGCTCGTTCATGCGTGCGCCGAAGATCTGCCCGGAGACGTCCTTGGCGGCATCGGAGAGCAGATAGGCGCAGATCGGCGCGATCTTCTCCGGTCCCATCTGCTTGATCTTCTCGACGCGCGCCTTCTCAGCTTCGGTCTCGGTCGGAATGGTGCCGATCATGCGGGTCCAGGCAAACGGCGAGACGCAGTTGGAGCGGACGTTGAAGCGGCCCATGTCGAGCGTGATCGACTTCGACAGCCCGATGATGCCGAGCTTGGCCGCGGCGTAGTTGGCTTGGCCAAAATTGCCGATCAGGCCGGAGGTCGAGGTGAAGTGCACGAATGAGCCGCTCTCCTGCTCGCGAAAGATCCGCGCCGCAGCGTGGCTGACGTAGAACGAGCCCATCAGGTGAACCTTGATGACGGCCTCGAACGCTTCCACGCTCATCTTGTGGAAGATCATGTCGCGCAGGATGCCGGCATTGTTGACGACGCCGTCGAGCTTGCCGAAATGATCGGTCGCGGTCTTCACGATCTTGCTGGCGGGGACAGCTTCCGCCACCGACTCGAAATTGGGCACCGCGATGCCGCCGCGCTTCTTGATCTCGTCGACCACCTCCTCGGCAGGCGAAGCGCTGGAACCGGCGCCGTCGGCGGCAACACCGGGGTCGTTGACGACGACCTTGGCGCCCTCCGCCGCGCAGAGCAGCGCGATCTCGCGCCCGATGCCGCGGCCCGCGCCGGTGACGATGATGACCTTGTCTTGCAGTGATTTTGTCATGTGAGTTCTCCGCTAGCCGTTCCAATTTCCGCCGTCATTCCGGGATGCGCCGCAAGGCGCAGGCCCGGAATCCATACTCCCGATCGTGGTTATGGATTCCGGGCTCGTCGCTGACGCGACGCCCCGGAATGACAGTCGTTACCTCTCGTTCGTAAACACGATCGTGCCACTTGCCGCGAACATGCCGCCGACGCCGTGACACACCGAAATCTTCGCGTTCGGCACCTGCGCCGGCGCGATGCCGCGCATCTGGCGCACGCTCTCCTGGAGCGCGTACATGCCGTACATGCCCGAATGCATGTAGGACAGGCCGCCGCCATTGGTGTTGAGCGGCAGCTTGCCGCCGGGCCGCGTGTTGCCGTCGGCGATGAATTGGCCTGTCTCCTCATGCGGCATGAAGCCGAGGTCGCCAAGGCCGAACAGCGGCAGATGCGCAAACGCATCGTAGATCATGAGATGGTCGACATCCCGGTGCGCGATGCCGGCTTCCCTGAACGCCAGCGGGCCGGCGGTCTTGAACGCGCGCGAGGAGTTGAAAGTCTCCATCTGGCTGACCATCGGCGTTTCCACGCTCTCGCCGGTGCCCATGATGTAGACGGGCTTCCTCGGAAAATCCTTGGCGCGGTCGGCCGAGGTCAGGATCAGCGCGCCGCCGCCGTCGGTGACGAGGCAGCACTGAAGCAGGCGGAACGGATAAGCGATCATGCGCGAGTTGAGGACGTCGGCGACCGTGATCGGGTCCTTCATCATCGCGCGCGGATTCTTCGCCGCCCATTCCCGCTGCACCACCGCGACCGAAGCAAGCTGCTCATGGGTGATGCCGTAGGTCTTCATGAAGCGCAGCACGGGGATCGGGAACATGCTGGGCGGGCCGTAGACGCCGAACGGCGCCTCGAATTGGCCGTTGAGGCTGTCCGGCGGCGTCGAGCGCGGCGCCTTTCCGATCATCGACTTGCCGCTCTCGGCATGCGTGATCAGCACGGTCTTGCAGAGACCGGCCTCGATCGCCGCCGCCGCATGGCGAACGTGCAGCATGAACGAGCAGCCGCCGACCGAGGTGCCGTCCACCCAGGTAGGCCTAATGCCGAGGTAATGGCAGACCTGCTGCGGCGTTTCGACCGCGGTGGCAAAGCCGTCGATGTCGGAGAGTTTCAGCCCGGCATCCGCGATGGCGTTGAGCGCCGCATCCGCGTGGAGCTGGAGCTGCGACATATTGGGGATGACACCGAGTTCGGTGGTCTCGGCCGCGCCGACGACGGCAACCTGGTTGCTGCGCATGGCCTATCCCTTCGCCGGACGGAACACGGGGAGGGTGATCTTGTCGTCGAGCGCCTGGAAGGCGACTTCGAGCTTCATGTCGAGCTCGAGCGCCTCCGGCGTCTGCGGACAATCGATGATGTTGCTCATCATCCGCGGTCCTTCGGCGAGCTCGACCACCGCGATCGCATAAGGCGGCGTGAAGCCGGGAGCGGCGGGACGATGATTGATCACGTAACTGTAGAGGAAGCCCTTGCCACTCGCCTTGAAGATGCTGACCTTGCGCGAGGCGCAGGATGGGCAGAACGGACGCGGCGGGAAATAGACATGCGCGCAGGCGTCGCAGCGCTGCAAACGCAATTCGCCCGCTTTCGTGCCGTCCCAGAAATGCTGGGTCTCCGGCGTCGGTTTCGGGCGCGCGCGCTGCGGTTCGGCCATGTCGGAAAACCCTCCCAAAGGCAATTCTTGATAAGGCCTGGGCTTCACGCCTGGCTATTTCGATCTTGATGCGACAATCGACCATCGCGCGTCAACGGTCCAGCAATGCGCATGCATGCCATCATGCGCACAATGCTTGTGTCGAACCGAGGCGGCGCTATAGATTGCGCGCGCAATATTCCGTGAGACAGACATGCCCGATTTTCCGACACTGGCGAAACTCGCCGACGACCTCGAAAGCGGCCGCACGACCTCCCGCAAGCTGGTCGAGGCATGCCTCGCCAGGATCGCCGACCCGGCCGGCGAGGGCCAACGCACATTCATCCACGTCGACAAGGACGCCGCGCTCGCAACCGCGGATGCGATGGACGGCTTGCGCAAGGTCAAGGCGGCGCCGTCGCGCTATGCCGGTATCCCGGTCTCGATCAAGGATCTCTTCGACATCAAGGGCCAGGTCACGCGCGCCGGCTCCCGCGCGCTCGACGATTCTGCGCCGGCCGATCAGGACGCCGCGACGGTGGCGCGGCTGCGCAAGGCCGGCTTCGTCGTGATCGGGCGGACCAACATGACTGAGTTCGCCTATTCCGGCATCGGCATCAATCCGCATTACGGCACGCCGAAGGGCGCCTGGAACCGAGCCGAGGGACACGTGCCCGGCGGCTCGTCCTCGGGCGCCGCGGTGTCCGTGCTCGACGGCATGGCGCATGGCGCGCTCGGCACCGACACCGGCGGCTCCTGCCGGATTCCGGCCGCCTTCAACGGCATCGTCGGCTACAAGCCGACGCAGCGCCGCGTGCCGCTGGACGGCTCCGTGCCGCTGTCCTTCTCGCTCGACAGCATCGGGCCGCTGGCGCGGTCGGTCAGCTGCTGTGCCATTCTCGATGCCGTGCTCGCGAACGAGCCGATCGTCCCGCTGAAGCCGCGGCCGGTAAAGGGCATGCGGCTCGCAGTGCCGACCACGATTGCGCTCGACGATCTCGATGCGGACGTGGCCTCGACGTTCGAGCGCGCGCTCAAGAGCCTCGCCGATCACGGTGCGATCATCGAGCGGATCGAGATGGCCGAATTTCACGACATCGGCCCGATGAACGCCAAGGGCGGCTTTGCGGCGTCCGAAAGCTATGCCTGGCATCGCTACCTCATTACGGCCAAGGGCGACGTCTACGACCCCAGGGTCTCCGTGCGCATCATGCGCGGCGAGGCGCAGAGCGCTGCCGATTACATCGATCTCCTCAACGAGCGCCGCTCGCTGATCGTGCGCGTCAATGCGCGCGTCGCGCCCTATGACGCGCTGGTGCTGCCCACCACCGCCAACACGCCGCCGAAGATTTCCGATCTCGCCGATGACAAGGCGTTCACCAGGGAAAACCTGCGGGCGCTGCGCAATTGCACCCTCATCAACATGATCGACGGCTGCGCCATCTCGCTGCCCGCGCATCGCGAGGGTGACGTTCCTGTCGGCCTGATGCTGGCGGGCGCGGGCGGATCTGACCGTCGTATTTTCGAGCTTGCTGCCGGCATGGAGGCCGTAATTCGTGTTTGACCTGACTTTCACCGTTGACGCCCAGGACACCACCACGCCGCTGACATTGGCGATCGACCAGATGGTCATTGCGGGCTGGACCGGCCGCGATCCCGTCGCGCGCGACAAGCACATCGCCGAGCTGCAAGAGATGGGCATCGCCCCGCCGGCCTCGACGCCGATCTACTACCGCGCCTCGGCGCGCCGGCTGACCCAGGAAGACGGCATCGAATGCTGTGGCGGCGATTCCTCCGGCGAGGTCGAATTCGTGCTGATCGGCTGGCAGGGCCGCATCTTCGTCGGCTGCGGCTCCGACCATACCGACCGCAAGGTCGAGGCCTACAACGTCACGGTCTCCAAGCAGATGTGCGACAAGCCGGTCGCATCCACGCTCTGGGAGCTCGAGGACGTCATCGGTCATTGGGACAGGATGATCCTGCGCTCCTACGCCACCATCAAGGGCGAGCGCGTGCTCTACCAGGAGGGCACGCTGGACGCGATGCTGCCGGTCGCCGACCTCATCGCGCGCGGCTTTGAGGGTGGCAAGTTCCCCGACGGCTGCGCCATGTTCGGCGGCACCTTTGCTGCCAAGGGCGGCATCCGCCCCGCCGATCGCTTCGATTTCGAGCTGGAAGACCCCGTGCTGAAGCGCACGATCAAGCACGGCTACGACGTGACGACGCTGCCGGTGCGGGGCTGAGGCGCCTCCCCACCGTCATTGCGAGCGCAGCGAAGCAATCCAGGCTGGTTCCGCGGAGGCAGTCTGGATTGCTTCGTCGCAAGGGCTCCTCGCAATGACGGGGAGATAATCGGGAATCGGGTGGCGGCGGGCGGATCGATCTTGCGAAAGTCGTAGCTATGACAGCAACAGCACGCAAATCGCCTCAATCGCCTCATAAGTCGGCCGCCGACCTCGCCGCCCATGTCGACACCCTCGACTGGCCGCAGATCACGGCCGAGCTCGACTCCCAGGGCAGCGCCGTCCTGAAGAATCTGCTGGCGCCCGACCTATGCCGCGCCATCGCCGCGCTCTATCCCGATGATGCGGGCTTCCGCAGCCGCATCGTCATGGGCCGCCACGGGTTTGGCCGTGGCGAGTACAAATATTTCTCCTACCCGCTGCCCGATCTGATCGCGGAGCTCCGCCCGGCGCTCTATGCGCATCTTCAGGGCGTTGCCAATCGTTGGAACGAGGCGATGGGGATCGACATCCGTTATCCAGCCGCGCATGCGGCGTTCCTCAAGCGCTGCCACGAGGCAGGCCAGGCGCGGCCGACGCCGCTGCTGCTGCAGTACGAGACCGGCGATTTCAACTGCCTGCACCAGGATCTCTATGGCGAGCACGTGTTTCCGCTCCAGGTCGCGATCCTCTTGTCCGAGCCGGGACGCGATTTCACCGGCGGTGAGTTCGTGCTGACCGAGCAGCGCCCGCGCATGCAGTCGCGTGCCGAGGTCGTGCCGCTGATGCAGGGCGATGCGGTCGCTTTCGCCGTGCATCACCGCCCGGTGCAGGGGACACGCGGGACTTACCGCGTTAATCTCCGCCATGGCGTCAGCCGGATCAGGTCCGGCCAGCGCCACACGCTGGGTGTGATCTTCCATGATGCCAAATGAGCGTTGCGATTGACGGGTGATCTGTTCGACACCGCCGCCGAGGCACAGCCGTCGCGCGAGGAGATCGCCGACGGTGCCGTCTTGCTGCGCGGGTTCGTCAGGCCGATCGAGAGCGAGTTGATCGCCGCCGTGCGCGCGATCGTGACACAGTCGCCGTTCCGCCGCATGACCACGCCCGGCGGCCACCTGATGTCGGTGGCGATGACCAATTGCGGCGAGCGCGGCTGGATCACCGATCACACCGGCTATCGCTATGATCCCATCGATCCGCGAACCGGCGCGCCATGGCCCCAGATGCCGACGGTGCTTCGCGACCTGGCCCGAGGCGCGGCGGAGCAGGGCGGGTTCACCGGCTTTGCGCCCGACGCCTGCCTCGTCAATCGCTACGAGCCCGGCACGCGGCTGTCGCTGCATCAGGACAAGGACGAGCTGGACTATTCGGCGCCGATCGTCTCGGTCTCGCTTGGGCTGCCCGCGACCTTCCTGTTCGGCGGCCTGGCGCGCAGCGACAAGCCACGCCGCTTCCGGCTTGTCCATGGCGACGTGGTCGTCTGGGGCGGAGCTAGCAGGCTCGCCTATCACGGCGTCGCGCCGCTCGCCGATGGCGAGCACGCGCTGCTGGGAAGGAAGCGGATCAATTTGACCTTCCGCCGGACGCGCTGACGCTTCTCGTCATTCCGGGATGCGCCGTAAGGCGCAGGCCCGGAATCCATACTGCCGATCGTGGTTATGGATTCTCAGATGCGCAATCGCGCATCATAGCTCGCGCTACGCGCGCCCCGGAATGACAACAACTACGGCTTCGGCGGATGAATAAACGCCCAGGGGCTGACTTCCGAATCCCGCGTCACCTCGATCGAAATCAGATATGGCCCGCCATGGGCCAGCGCCTTTTCCATCGCCGCCTTGAACTGGTCCGGCGCGGTGACGCGCGCAGCAGCCACACCAAAGGACTCCGCGAGCTTGACGAAATCCGGATTGACCAGATCGGACGCCACCACGCGGCCGTTAAAGCGCTCGCGCTGGTCGCGGCGGACATTGCCATAGGCGTTGTTGTTGAACACCAGCGTCACCACGCCGATGTTGAACTGCACGGCGGTGGCAAGCTCCTGCACGCCGAACATGAAGCCGCCGTCGCCGGTGATCGCGACCACCGGCTTGTCGGGATTGGCCACCTTGGCCCCGAGCGCGGTGGGGAAGCCCGAGCCGAGCGTGCCCTGATAGCCTGACGTGATGAAGGTGCGCGGCTCGTAGATCGGAAAGCCGTACCAGGAGGCGAAGCCGAACTGCGATAATTCATCGGTGACGATCGCGTTCGCCGGCAGCACCTCGCGCAGGATGTTGAGATACGCCATCTGCGGCTGGATGCTCTGGATCTCCGCCAGCGCGGCCGCGGTGGCCTCGCGGATCGCGGCGCGGCGGCCGGCGGTCTTGCCGTAGCCGGCCTTGCTGACCGCTTGGATCAGATCGGCGGTCGCGGTCTTGGCATCGGCGACGATGGCGGTGTCGGAGATGAAGCGCCGCATCTCGACGGGATCGATGTCGATGCGGATGCTCTTCAACCCGTCGGGCCGATACGGCCAGCGCGACATGGTCGGCAGCTCCAGCCGCGAGCCGATGCCGATCATGAGATCGGTCTTCGGCCACAGCTTGTAGGCGGCCGCCATCGTGAGCCCCAGCTCATGCGCGTTGGAGACGATGCCGCGCCCGCTGCGGAAGGCGACGACGGGTGCATCGATCATCTCGGCGAGCTCGAGGATTTCGTCGCGCGCCTCGATCGCGCCGCTGCCGACGAAGATCATCGGCGCCTTGCTGCTCCTGATCACCGCGGCCGCCTGCGTGATCAGATCAGGGTCGGGCAATGGCGCGGGCAGCGGCTCCAGCACCTTTGCGGCACAGGTGTCCGCGCGCTGGGTGAAGACGTCCCAGGGCATCTCGACCGAGGCAGGGCCGCGCCGCCCGGACGTCATTTCCTGGAAGGCGCGCGACACGGTGGTCGGCGCGTTGCCGGGCGTTTCAATCCGATCCGCCCATTTCACATAGGTGCGCAAGGTGGCGAGCTGATCCGGCATCTCGTGCAGATGGCCGCGGCCCTTGCCCAGAAACTGCGTCGGCACCTGGCCGGTGACGCACAGCACCGGCTCGTTGCAGCCGTAGGCGGTCAGCAGCGCCGCACTCGCGTTGAGCACGCCGGGGCCGGGCACCACGCTGAACACACCGGGCTTGCCGCTGGAGCGCGCATAGCCGAACGCCATGTAGCCGCAGGCTTGCTCGTGCCGCGCGCCGATCACCTTGAGCTGGGCCTGGTGGAAGGCGTCGAACAGACCGTAGACCTGCGCGCCGGGCAGGCCGAACACGGTGTCGACGCCGTGGGCGACAAGGCCGCTTACGATCGCTTCGCCGCCGGTGAGGGTGGTCATTGTACTATTCCATTTCGATTGTTGTCAGGCTTCTTCGATTGTTGTCAGGCTTCGTCGACGACGCCATTCCGTAGCATGCCGATGCCTTCGGCTTCGACCTCGATGACATCGCCGGGCGTCAGATAGCGCGGCGGATCGAACCGCGCACCGGCACCGGTCGGCGTGCCCGTCACAATGATGTCACCGGGGACCAGCGTCGCGAAGGTCGAGATATAGCTGATGAGATAGCGGAACGGGAACATCAGCCGGCTGGTGCGGTCGTCCTGCCGGAGCTCGCCGTTGACATGCGTGGTGAGCCTGATGTCGGCGATCTGCGCTTCCCTGGTGTATGGCACCAGCCACGGGCCGAGGCTGCCGCTGGAATCAAAATTCTTGCCCTGCGTGACGTTGAACTTGGCGTGGCGAAGCCAGTCGCGCACCGAGCCTTCGTTGCAGAGCGTGAGCGCTGCGATGTGGTCGAGCGCGGCGCTTTCCGCGATGTGCCGGCCCGCCTTGCCGATGACAAGCACGATCTCGCCTTCGTAGTCGAGCTGCGCTGACGCGCGCGGGCGCACCAAAGGCGTGTCGTGGCCGACGAAGGAGCGAGGCGAGCGCATGAACATGCTCGGATATTTCGGCGCCTCCTGGCCGTCCTTGTACTCGGCATTGCGGTCGGGATAGTTGACGCCGATGCAGATGATCTTTTCCGGTGCGGGCACCGGCGGCAGCCAGGTGATGTCGCCGAGCGCGTGGTCTGGCGTCAGGCTGGCGGCCTCCTCGGCAAGGCTCACGAGCTTTCCGGCGGCGATCACTTCGCGCAGCGTCGGATAGTCTTTTGCGTGGCGTGCTGAGAGATCGACGATGCCGCCCTCAAGGACGGCGCCGTACTTGGTTTCATCCTTGACGGAATAGGTGGCGAGGCGAGGGAGCTTCATTGGTGACTCTTCACTTCCTGTCGTCCCGGCGAACGCCGGGACCCATACCGCGGAATCTATCGATTGGATGAGGTAGGAGTACCGAACAACGGGTCTTCGCCAAACTCCTCCCTGTGGTTATGGGTCCCTGCTCCCGTGCGCAATTGCGCACTAGGCAGGGACGACGAAGAGAGAGGCTTTGCCTGTCATCGGCATTAATCCGCCACGAGCACGTCGGCGACGAACTTCGGCTCACGCACGGCTTGCCCGCTAAACGGCGAGCCCTGCTCGAACCAGGACCGCGGCGCCGGCGCGCCCCACAGCGTCTGGCGGCGCGGATCGCGCAGCGACCAGCGCAGCGGCTCGTGGTCGTGATCGCCGGTGAAGTAGTCGCTGGTGTAGAGTTCGAGACGGTGCCCGTCGGGGTCGCGCACGTAGAGGAAGAACGCATTCGAGATGCCGTGGCGTCCCGGGCCGCGCTCGATGTTCTTGACGAAGCCTTGCGAGGCCATGACGTCGCAGAGATGGATGATGTTCATCGCCGTCGGCGTCCAATAGGCGAAGTGGTGCAGGCGAGGGCCCTTGCCGTTGGTGATGGCGAAGTCGTGGACATTGCCCTTGCGATGCATCCAGGCAGCCGCAATGCGCCCGTTCGGTCCGTCCTCCTCGGCGTATTCGGTGAGACGGAAGCCGAGCCGGGCATAGAAGTCGACGGTGTCCTGCACCTCGGCGGCGAAGACGTTGAAATGATCGAGCCGCTGCGGATGGCATCCCCTGTAGAGATCGTAGCGGCGAAGCAGATGCGGGCGGCGGTCCATCGACGCGTACAGCTCGATCTGGAAGCCGAAGGGGTCGGTGAATTGCAGCGTGCGGCCCTGGAAGGGCTGGTCGACGAAGGCGTAAGAGAGACCGTTCTCCGAAAGGAAGGAGGCGGCCTTGTCGAGGTCTTTGTCGTTGCCGACCTTGAAGCCGAGCCGGGCGCAGGCGGGTACCGCCGCCTTGCGCAACACCAGCGAGTGATGCTGGTGCTCCTCGGCTGCGCGCAGATAGACGACCTTGTCGTCGGCATCCTCGACATGCAGCCCGACGGTGGTCTCGTAGAACGCGCGGCTGAGCTTCAGGTCGGTCACGTCGAGCACGACGTGGCTGGAGCGGATGATGTTGAACGGCGGTTCGAAGATGTGTTGCGGTACGGGCATCGGCGTTTCCCCTCGGCTCGACGAGCGTCAGATTCCCAATTTCTGAATCTTGTGCGTGCCCCGCGCCAGCGAGACGTGCTTGGTTTCCATATAGAAATCGAACGAGTAGTCGCCGCCGTCGCGGCCGATGCCCGAGGCCTTCATGCCGCCGAACGGCGTCGGCAGATGGCGAACGTTTTCCGAGTTGAGCCAGATCATGCCGGCCTCCAGCGCGTCGGCGACACGTAGCGCGCGGCCGACGTCGTTGGTCCAGACATAGCCGGTGAGGCCGTAGCGGATGTCGTTGGCGATCTCGATCGCATCGGCTTCGTCACGGAAAGGCAGCACGGTGAGGAAGGGGCCGAACACCTCCTCCTGCGCCACGCGCATCTTGCCGTTCGCGCCGGTCACCAAGGTCGGCTCGACATAATGCCCGCCGCCGGGGCCGTCATAGGTCTTGCCGCCGACGGCGATCACAGCACCATCCTGCCGCGCGACGTCGAAATAGGAGCAGACTTTTGCGAGGTGCCGCTCGTGGATCAGCGGCCCGATCTCGGTGGCGGGATCGAGCGGATGGCCGACCTTGAGTGCCTTCACGCGCGCGGTCAGCTTCTCAATGAATGTCTCGGCAATGTTCTGCTGGATCAGCAGGCGGCTCGACGACGTGCAGCGCTCGCCGTTGAGCGAGTAGATCATGAACACGACGGCATCGAGGGCGCGGTCGAGATCGGCGTCGTCGAACACGATCACCGGGTTCTTGCCGCCGAGCTCGAAATGCACGCGCTTCAAGGTCGGCGCGCCCTGAACCATGATCGCCGAGCCCGTCGCGCTCTCGCCGACGAAGCCGATCGCCTTGATCGCGGGATGCTCGGTCAGGGCCTTGCCGGCCTCCTCGCCAAAACCGTGCACGGTGTTGAGCACGCCGTCGGGAACGCCGGCTTCCTTGACGAGCCTTGCCAGAATGGCGGCCGTCACCGGTGACCATTCGGCCGGCTTGTGCACGACGGTGCAGCCCGCCGCCAGCGCCGGGGCAATCTTCCAGGTCGAGAGCATGAACGGCGTGTTCCACGGCGTGATCACGCCGACCGGGCCGATCGGCACGCGGGTCGAGACGTTCCAGTGCTCATCGCTCGGCGTGTTCTGGCCATCGCGCGCCTCGGCGCATTTGTCCGCGAAGAAGCGAAAATTCTCGGCGGCGCGGATCGCGGCCTTGGCCATGAAGCGATAGGCCTGGCCGGTGTCGATGCATTCGAGCACGGCGATGTCGTCGGCATTGTCCTCGATCGCATCGGCGACCCGGTGCAGCAGCTTCTTCCGCATCGCCGGCCCCTTGTCGCGCCAGGACTTGAAGGCCAGCGCAGCGGCGGTGGCTGCGGCGTCGATGTCCTCGGCGTTGCCGCGCGCGACGCTCGCAAGCGTGGCGCCATCGACCGGCGACTTGGTCTCGAATGTCTCGCCGGAGATCGAGGGGACTATCTTGCCGTCGATCATGTGGCCGATGCCGTCGGCCCGCAGCGTCTTCAGCAGCGGCGCCGCGCGGTCGCGATTGGCCTGGAACACATCGGCTTTCGGCGTGGGCTTATCCATGGGCAGCCTTCACTTTCAGGGCGTCGTGGATGTTGTTGCGCTTCCAGCTCGTATCCTTGTCGTTGATCTGCATGTCGAACGACAGGGCGAACTTGCTGGCGGCGAAGATGGGATCGAGATGTTTTGAAAGCGCCTGGAAGACGTGCTCGCCGGCTTTCTGACGCGTGGGAAGGTCGCGGCCTTCGCCGATGCGCAGGACCATGTCGAGAAAGCTGTAGTCCTGCCGCGCGTCCGCGATCGCATAGTGCTCGCACCTGACCGCGCGGACGCGGATGCCGCCGAGCGGGAAGATGCCGGTCTCGACCGCCGCCTTCCGCACCACCTCGCAGACGGCGCCGATGTCGAGGCGGCCGTCGAGATTGGCCGAATATTCGATGGTGAAATGCGGCATCGCGGTTTCACTCCCTGTTTTTTTGTTCGTCTAAGCGAAGTAGCAGCTCACCGAGCCGTAGGCGCCATAATCGGCCTGAATTGTGTCGCCCTTGCGGGTCTCGATCGGACGGATGAAGGAGCCGGCGAGCACGACCTGCCCGGGCTCCAGCGCAAGGCCCAGCGGCGCGATCTTGTTGGCGAGCCAGGCAACGGCGGTTGCGGGATGATTGAGCACGCCCGCGGCAAGGCCCGTCTCTTCGAGCTGGCCGTTTTTGAAGCAGAGCGCGCCGATCCAGCGCAGGTCGGCGTCCAGCGGGCGGATCGGCCGTCCGCCGAGCACGATGCCGGCGTTCGCCGCGTTGTCGGCGATGGTGTCGAAGATTTTTCGTGTCGCCTTGGTGCCGGGATCGACGCGTTCGATGCGCGTGTCCAGGATCTCAAGCGCCGGCACGACGAAATCGGTGGCGTTGAGCACGTCGAACATCGTGCAGTCCGGCCCCGCGAGGCGCCTGCTCATGACGAAGGCGAGCTCGGCCTCGACACGCGTGGCGATGAAGCGCTCGGTCGGGACAAGGCCGCCATCGGCAAAGAACATGTCGTCGAGCAGCACGCCGGAATCCGGCTCGTCGATATTGAGCGCGCTCTGCATCGCCTTCGAGGTCAAGCCGATCTTGTGGCCTTTGACGGTGCGGCCCTCCGCGAGCTTGAGGTCGACCCAGGCCTTCTGAATCGCGTAGGCGTCAGCGATGGTAATGCCCGGAAAATCCTGCGAGAGCTGCCGGATCTGGGTGCGGGTCTTCTCCGCCTGGTGCAGACGGTTCGCGCAAGCTTGGATATCGTCGTTGGAAAGCGCCATCTGTGATCTTACAAATCGTGGTGCCGGAGATACTTAACATGTTAAGTGAATGCGTCAAACACAATTTGGGTTTGCTGCACTGCAAACATTTTGCGGCTTGAAAGGGCGTCATGACGAAGAGACCGGCTGATCCCGCGAACGGAAGTGAGCCCGCCGCACGGCAGGTGCCGATGCGCGACTTCTCGCGCTCGCTGCCGATGTCGCTGCTCAGGGCGCGTGAAGCGGTGATGCGGCAATTTCGTCCCAAGCTGCGCGAGCACGGCCTGACCGAGCAGCAATGGCGCATCCTCCGCGCACTGGCAGCCATCGAGGCCGCGGAGGTGACTGAACTCGCGCGCACGGCATTTCTCCTCGGGCCGAGCCTGTCGCGCATCCTGCGCGATCTCGAGGCGCGCAATCTGATCGAGCGCAAGACCGCCAAGGCGGACCAGCGCCGCAGCATGGTCTCGATCTCGAAGGAGGGCGTGAAGCTGATGGCCGCGGTCGCCCCATCCTCGGAAGCGATCTACGCCGAGATCACGCAGCGCTTCGGCGCGCGCAAGCTCGCCGAGTTGCAGGAGATGCTCGGTCAGTTGGAATCGTGTCTCGCTTCCACGGACGCGAGTGACGTCACGGATGAAACGTAACGGCAAATTTGCATGATCACTTTCCAACTACGCATGACTGTCATCATTGCATAATGCGTGGGCAGCGCGGTCGCCGCGAAATGCGTGAAAATGCCGTGAGAAATCGCTGAGAATAGACAGCCGTCGCGGGTGTTGATCACTATTGGGTGCGCGCTCTGCGCAGTTAGTCGATGTTGGCGCAATATCAATTTACTCGTATCGGCAGAATTCGTAAGTAGCATCCGGTTCTGTATTCAGCGATAGAGCCAAGACCAAGAAGGGCCGACAAGGATGCCCGGCCCCAGGGAGGAATGAATGAGACTGACGAGACGCGACTTCGCGGCCGGAATTGCTGCCGGCATTGCCGCGCCCTACCTCATCAAGAGCGCGCATGCGCAAGGCGCTACCATCAAGATCGGCATGTGCGCGCCCGTCACCGGTCCCGCCGCTGAATCCGGCGGCTACGCCATCAAGGGCGCCAAGCTTGCGCTCGAAGCTGTGAACAAAGCCGGCGGTATCCTGGGAAAGCAGGGCGAACTGATCGTCGAGGACGACCAGACCACCAATCCCGGCATCGTGCTCGCTTTCTCCAAGCTCGCCGCGCAGTCCGACATCGTCGGGTTCCTCGGCTCGATCCGTTCGACCCAGGTGCACGCGATGGCGCCCGACGTGATCAAGCTTGGCAAGCCCGTGATGATCGGCGGCACCGATCCTAACCTCACCCACATGGGCAATCAGTGGCTGTTCCGCTGCCGCCCCAATGACAGCTATTCTGGCCGCGTCATCGCCGAATACGGTGTCACTACGCTGGCCAAGAAGAAATGGGCCGTGCTGCACTCCACCGATGCGTTCGGCACCGCAGGCGGCAAGGCGCTGACCGCCGCGCTCGAAAAGCTCGGCGCGCCGCCGGTGCTCGATCAAGGCTATGCCAACCAGAGCCAGGACTTCACCCCGGTCGTGCTCGCGATCAAGCAGTCCGGCGCCGACATCCTCGGTTCCTACTTCACGTTCGAGAACGATCTCGGCATCTTCGCCCGCCAGCTCCGTCAGCTCGGCGTCAACATCCCGTGGGTCGGCTCGCCTTCGATCGTCAACATCACCGCGCTGAAGCTCGCAGGTCCCGCGCTGTACAATACATATGGCGTTGCCGATTATGCCGAGAATTCCAGCGAAGGCTCGAAGGCGTTCGGCAAGATCTACCGTGATGCGGTCAAGGTCGCGCCCGACAACCAGAGCTCCTGGACCTTCGACGCCATCAGCGTCTTGTCGGCGGCCATCAACAAGGCCGGCACGACCGATCCGGCCAAGGTCCGCGAAGCCATCCTCGCGATCAAGAAGTTTCCGGGTGCCGAGGGCGAATACAATTTCGACCAGAACGGCGATGGTCTCCACGGCTACAACATCGTGAAGAACGAGAAGGGCAGCATCGTCTTCGACAAGCACATCGAGTTCAACGACTGACGTTGAAACGGCCTCCCCGATTTCGATCGGGGAGGTCGAACCGTCTTTCGGCGAACGCATCCGACCTCCAACAGAAGCTTGTCATGGATCTCGCCCTACAACTCCTTTTTACCGGCATCGGTATCGGCGCCGTCTACGCGCTCGTCGCGCTCGGCTTCGTGCTGATCTTCCGTGCCACCAATGTGGTGAATTTCGCCCAGGGCGAATTCTCCATGGTCGCGGCCTATCTGATGGTCGTCGCGGTCGAAGCCGGTCTGCCCTATTGGGCGGCCTTCATCGTCGCGCTGCTCGGCATGGCGCTGCTCGGTGTCATCTTCAATCTCGGCGTCTATTATCCGCTGCGCCACCGCACCTATCTGCCTGTGATCATCGCCACCATCGGCGCCTCGATCCTGCTCGCCAATTCCGTGCTCGCGATCTACGGCCCGCAGCCGCAGGTGCTGGAAGGCTGGTTTGAGACGCCGGGCATTCAGGTCGGCCCGGTCTATCTCGACAGCCAGTATCTGCTGATCATCGGCGTGACCATCTGTCTCGTGATCTTCAATTTCTGGTTCTTCGAGAAGACGCTGCTCGGCAAGAAGCTGCAGGCGACCTCGCAGGACAAGGAAATGGCCTCGCTGCTCGGCATTTCCGTCTCCACCATGATCATGATCACCTTCATCTATTCGGCGGTGCTTGGCGGCCTTGCCGGCATCCTCGTCGCGCCCGTGCTGTTCGTCTCGATCCAGATGGGCTCGACGATCGCGCTGAAGGCGTTCGCGGCCACCATCATCGGCGGCTTCGGCGACGTTGCCGGCGCCATCATCGGCGGTCTCGCGCTCGGCGTGATCGAGACCTTTGGTGCGGCCTATATCTCGGTGCCCTACAAGGACGGCTTCGCTTTCCTGGTGCTGGTCGCCTTCCTGATCTTCCGGCCGCAAGGTATCTTCGGCGAACGCGTGGCGGAAAAGGCATGAGCGCACCCAGCGACAACATGCCGATTCCGGCGCCCGCCATCCGTTCGAAACCGCTCGTGATCCGGCACCTGCCGTACTTCATCGGCGCGGCGATCCTGGTCGCGCTCGCGGCCAACATGCGCTTCGACGGATACGTCCATAACATCCTGCTGCAGGCCACCACGTTCTCGATCGCGGTGTTCGGCCTCTCGGTCGTGCTCGGCCTGTGCGGCCAGATCAATCTGGCGCAGGCGGCGTTCTTCGGGCTCGGCGCCTATGCGGTCGGCATGGGCACGACGGATCTGCAGCTCAGCTTCTGGCTGTGTCTCGTCGGCGGCTGCGTGATCTCGCTGCTCGCGGGCGCGTTCCTCGGCATGTCCACGCTGCGGCTCGGCGGTCATTATCTTGCGATGGTGACGATCTCGTTCCAGCAGATCGTCACGCTGGTGATGATCAATGCGATCTGGCTCACGCGCGGTCCCGACGGCGTCCCCAACATCAAGCGTCCCGAGATGTTCCAGTCGTCGCAAAGCTATCTCGCCTTCTGCGTCGCGATGCTGGCGATCGTCGGCTACCTGGTCTGGCATCTCTCCGACACCAAGCTCGGCCGCGCCATGCGCGCCGTGCGCGACAACGAGCTTGCGGCCGGCGTCAACGGCATCGACGTCTTCCGCACCAAGATCTACGCCTTCGCGCTCTGTGCGCTGCTCGGCGGGCTCGCGGGCGGATTGTTCGCCGGCGGCTTCGCCTATGTCAGCCCCGATCAGTTCTCCTTTGCGGAATCGATCGTGTTCCTGACCATGTCGCTGCTCGGCGGCGTGGCCTCGCCGATCGGTTCTGCCATCGGCACGGGTCTCTTGATCCTGATCCCGGAATGGCTGCGCTTCCTCAAGAGCGTGCCGGGCCTGTATCTCGCGATCTACGGCCTGTTCGTGATCCTGATCATCCGCTTCATGCCCGACGGCATCTGGGGCTTTGTTGCGGACGCCTTCACGCGCTGGCGCGCCAAGATCAAGGCGCCGCCGGCAGCGGCTGCCCTGCAATTGAAGCCGGCGACGATCGGCGGCGACACGGTGCTGGAAGTCACCGGGCTGTCGAAGCATTTCGGTGGCCTCAAGGCCGTCGACGGCGTCGACATCGCCGTGAAGCGCGGCGGCGTGCATGCGCTGATCGGTCCGAACGGCTCGGGCAAGACCACGACGCTCAACGTGCTCTCGGGTCTCTATGAAGCGACAGCCGGCAGGATCATGCTCGACGGCACCGACATCACCCACATGCCGCCGCATCAGCGCACGGCTTCTGGTCTCGGCCGCACGTTCCAGAACATTCGCCTGTTCCGTTCGATGACGGCGCTGGAGAATGTCGAGATCGGCGCCGAGCGGCCCGGCAACACCATGGTCGGGAAGGGTGACGACGCCCTGACTGAGCGGGCGATGGAGGCGCTGACCTTCGTCGGCCTCGGCAGCCGCGCCAACGAGCTGATCTCGAGCTTCTCCTACGGCCATCAGCGGCTGATCGAGATTGCCCGTGCGCTCGCATCGAACCCGACGCTGCTGCTGCTCGACGAGCCGGCGGCCGGCCTCAACTCGACCGAGAAGCTGGAGCTGCACGAGCTGCTCAAGCGCATCGCGGCGCAGGGCCTGACCATCCTGATCATCGATCACGACATGACGCTGGTCTCGGAAGCGGCCCAGCACATCACCGTGCTCAACTTCGGACGCCGTATCGCGGACGGCGAATCCCTGGCCGTGCTGCGTCATCCCGACGTCGTCTCCGCCTATCTCGGGAGCGAATGATGCCGTTGCTCGAAATCCGCAATCTGGTGGTGCGCTACGGCGAGATCGAAGCGCTGCGCGGGGTGACCTGCGCGGTGGAGCAGGGGCAGGTGGTGACGCTGCTCGGGGCCAACGGCGCCGGCAAGTCCACGACCTTGCGCGCCATCTCCGGCCTCGCCAAGCCGACCTCCGGCGACATCCTGTTCGACGGCAAGTCGATTGCAGGTCTTGGTCCGGAAGCGATCGTCCGCATGGGCATCTCGCACGTGCCGGAAGGCCGTAGGGTCTTCCCGGGTCTCACCGTGAAAGAGAACATCATGCTCGGCGCGTCCAATCGCCGGGCGCCGACCTCGGAGATCTCGCGGGAGGCGGATGCGATGTTCGACCTGTTCCCCGACATCCGGAAGTTCACCAACGCGCTCGGCTGGACGCTGTCCGGCGGCCAGTTGCAGATGGTGGCGGTCGCGCGCGGCTTGATGGCCAAGCCGCGGCTGTTGTTGCTCGACGAGCCCTCGCTTGGTCTTGCGCCCGTCATCGTGCAGGCCGTATTCAAGATCATCTCGGAGATCCGGCGCAACACGACGGTGCTGCTCGTCGAGCAGAATGCGCGCATGGGCCTGTCGGTGGCCGATTACGGCTATGTGCTCGAAACCGGCCGCATCGTGCTGGGCGGCAAGCCCGACGCGCTCTGGGGCAACGAAGCGATCCGCGCCGCCTATCTCGGCGGCCATGCCAAGGTGAGTGCTTAAACGGGAGATATTTCGCGATGGTCACGATCCAGGTCCAGAACCTCATCGATTTCGTCGGCGAGGTGTTTGGTCGCGCAGACTCCTCTCCGGAGGAGGCCAAGCGGATCGCGACCTATCTCACCACGGCCAATCTCACCGGCCATGACAGCCACGGCGTGATCCGCGTGCCCGTCTATATTCGCTGGCTGAAGACCGGCTTCGTGGTCCCCAACCAGACCGCGGAAGTGGTTGTCGACACGCCTTCGCTCGCGGTAGTCGACGGCAAGTTCGGCTACGGCCAGACCGTGACGCCGCAAGCGGTCAGGATCGGCATCGAGAAGTGCAAGAAGGCGGGCCTTGCCGCTGTTGCGCTGCGCAATGCCGGCCATATCGGCCGCGTCGGCGACTGGGCCGAGATGGCCGCCGCCGAAGGGTTGGTCTCCGTGCATTTCGTCAATGCCGCCGGCTCGCTGCTGGTGGCGCCGTTCGGCGGCGTCGAGAAGCGGTTGTCGACGGCGCCTTACTGCGTCGGCATCCCCCGCGAGGGCCAGGACCCGATCGTGCTGGATTTCGCCACCTCCGTCGTCGCCGAAGGCAAGGTGCTGGTCGCAAGCCGCGGCGGCAAGAAGCTGCCGAAGGGCGCGCTGGTCGATGCCGACGGGACCCTGAGCGAGGACCCGACCGTGCTCTACGGGCCCTTCACGCCCGAAGGGCCGCGCGATCACACCAAGGGCACCGGTGCCATCCGCGCCTTCGGTGATCACAAGGGCTCCGGCCTTGCCTTCATGTGCGAGCTGCTCGGCGGCGCGCTGACCGGAACCGGGGCCACCTCGGGCGGGCGGCGCTTTGCCAACGGCATGCTGGCGTTCTATGTCGATCCGAAGGTGATCGATACCTCCCATGTGTTCGATGCAGAGGTATCGCGCTATACCGACTTCATCCGTGCCACCAAGCCGATGGCGGGGGTCGATCAGGTGCTGATTCCCGGCGATCCCGAGCGGAAAACCCAGGCTGAGCGCACCAAGAACGGCATCCCCTTGCCGGATGACACCTGGGCGGCAATAGTGAACACCGCCCGCGAGGTCGGCGTCAGCGAAGTCAGCATCCAGCGGGCGACCGCATAGGTCTTGCGTCATTGCGAGCGTAGCGCGGAGCCCCGGTTCGCGGTAACAGCAGAGCCGTGCTGTCGCGGCGCTCGTCATGGTGACGAAGGTCCAAACAACGGTCCAAGCAACAAAAGAAGGAAGGCAACGTGGCGAACAAGGTCAAGGAAATCTGGAAGTCGGGCAAGGCCGTGGTCAACGCGTGGCTCGCGATTCCCTCCGGCTTCTCGGCCGAGATGATCGCGCAATGCGGCTTCGACAGCGTCACCGTCGACATGCAGCACGGCGTGCAGGACTATCTCTCGATGGTGCAGTGCTTCCAGGCGATGGACAAGCATCCCGTGACCCCGATGGTCCGCGTGCCCTGGAACGAGCCCGGCATCATCGGCAAGGTGCTCGACGGCGGCGCCTACGGCGTGATCTGCCCGATGGTGAACACGGCGCAGGAAGCGAAAAACCTCGTGTCGTATTCCAAGTATCCGCCGCAGGGCGTCCGCTCCAACGGCCCGATCCGCGCCGGCATGTACGGCACCGCGGGCTCCTACCAGAAGACCGCGAATGCCGACACCATCCTGCTGCCGATGATGGAGACCAGGACCGCGGTCGAGAACATGGAAGCGATCCTCGACGTCGAGGGCATCGACGGCGTCTATATCGGCCCGTCCGACCTCGGCTTCTCCTACGGCCTCGAGCCGAAGCTCGACCGCAGCGAGCCCGAGATCCTCGCGATCTACGACAAGATCATCAAGGAATGCGCCAAGCGCGGCCTCAACCCGGGCATCCATTGCAGCGGCGCGGAAGGCGCGGCGCGTGCGATCAACATGGGCTTCAAGCTGGTGACGTTGTCCAACGAAGTCGGCCTGATGACGACCTACGCCAAGATGCAGGTCAACGCGACCCGCAAGGATTCGGCCGGGAAGGCCTAAGAAAATCGTGAATGGCGAATGGGGAGTAGCGAATAGTGCTGCTCCCCTTTTTCCATTCGCCACTCACCACTCGCTATTCGCCTCCGAAGGAGACCTGCCATGACCATCAGCCCCGTCATTCGCCTCCATCCCGATGATGGCGTGCTGATCGCGCGCGCGAGCCTGCCGCCGGGAACATTGGTTGCCGACGGCGTGACCACGGTCGAGCGCATTCCCTCCGGCCACAAGGTCGCGATCAAGCCGATCGCAGTGGGCGAGCCGGTCAGGCGCTACGGCCAGATCATCGGCTTTGCGACGGTGCCGATCGCGCCGGGTCAGCACGTGCATACGCAGAACTGCGGCATGGGCGATTTTTCCAAGGACTATGCCTATTGCGCCGACGTCAAGCCGACGCCGAACTTCGATCTGCCGGCAACCTTCGAGGGCATCCGCCGCCCGGACGGCCGCGTCGCCACGCGCAACTATATCGGCATCCTCACCTCGGTGAATTGCAGCGCGCATGTCGCAAGCCTCGTCGCCGACGTCTTCAAGAAGAATCCGTTCACCGGCGACAATCCGCTCGCCGACTTCCCCAATGTCGACGGCGTGGTCGCGCTGACCCACAAGACCGGCTGCGGCATGACGCAGAACGAGCCCTTGGCGCTGCTCCGCCGCACGCTCGGCGGCTATGCGCGTCACGTCAACTTCTCCCACGTCATCGTGCTTGGGCTGGGCTGCGAGGTGAACCAGATCGGCGGCCTGATGGAGGAGCAGAAGCTCGCCGGCCGCCTGCGCGCGATGGACATCCAGGAGGTCGGCGGCACCCGCAAGACTGTCGAAGCGGGTATTGCCTTCGTGCGTGAAGCTCTCGCGGACTCCAACAAGGTCAAGCGCGAATCCGTGCCCGTCAGCGAACTCACCGTGGCCCTGCAATGCGGCGGCTCGGACGGCTATTCCGGCGTATCCGCCAATCCGGCGCTTGGGGCTGCCAGCGATCTCATCGTCCGTCACGGCGGCACCGTGATCCTGTCCGAGACGCCGGAGACCTACGGCGCCGAGCACCTGCTCACGCGCCGCGCCGTCAGCCGCGAGGTCGGCGAGAAGCTGGTCGATCTCATGCGCTGGTGGGACGCGTATACCGAGCGCGAGGGCGCCGAGATGAACGCCAATCCGAGCCCCGGCAACAAGGCCGGCGGCCTCACCACCATTTTGGAGAAATCGCTCGGCGCGATGGCCAAGGCCGGCACCACCAATCTCGTCGACGTGCTGCGCTATGCCGAGCCCATCACCAAGAAGGGTTTCATCTTCATGGACACGCCCGGCTACGATCCGGTCGCGGCGACCGGCCAGGTCGCCGGCGGTGCCAATCTGGTCTGCTTCACCACCGGCCGCGGAAGCGTGTTCGGCTGCAAGCCGGCGCCCTCGATCAAGCTTGCCACCAACACGCCCATGTACAAGCGCATGGAGGAGGACATGGACGTCAATTGCGGCACCATCCTCGAAGGCGAGGAGAGCGTCGAGCAATGCGGCCAGCGCATCTTCGAGCTCATCCTGAAGACGGCGTCCGGACAGCCGACCAAGAGCGAAAGCTTCGATTTCGGCGGCGCCGAATTCGCGCCCTGGGTGCTAGGGGCGACGATGTGAGGCTACGCGGCGTAACTCGCCGCGCAATATGCAGAATGAGCAGCGTACGTACGTAATCCTACGGAGCGTCAGGTGACCACACGGGTTCCCGCGGTCACGCATGATTAATCATTCTTGCCGTATTCCGATAACGATGCGGGCGAATCCTTCGGGGCGCTGCCCTTCGTGAGGATTCGTCAACGATGACGCGTGCGATACGGCCGACTGGCGTGGAAAATCTCCTCGGTGAGGAGGAGCTGATCGTGTCGAAGACCGATCTCAAGGGCCGCATCACCTACGCCAACGACGTCTTCGTCCGCATGGCCAAATATCCCTACGCGGAACTGATGGGGGCGCCTCACAGCATGATCCGCCACCCTGACATGCCGCGCTGCGTCTTCAAGCTGCTCTGGGATACGCTCCAGTCCAAGCAGGAGATCTTCGCCCACGTCGTCAATCTGGCCAAGGACGGCAGCCATTACTGGGTGCTCGCCCATGTCACGCCGACGTTCGACCAGCGCGGCAATGTCGTCGGCTATCATTCCAACCGTCGCAAGCCGGATCCGGTGCAGATCGAGCGCATCAAGCCGATCTACAAGACATTGTGCGCCGAAGAGGCGCGGCACGCCAACGCCAAGGACGGCATGCACGCGAGCTTCGATGCGATGGTCGGACTGCTGAAGCAACAGGGTGTCGGTTACGATGAATTTGTGCTCTCTCTCTAAGGCGCAGGGAGCGACCGCGCTCGCATGTGCTCTTGCCGTCGTTGCGCTCGTCCTCTCGCTCCTCGGTGTGACCGGTATCTCCGGAGCTGCTTTGCTCGGTGCGACGGTCGCGCTGCTTGGCTACGCCGTCTGGTGTCAGCATCGCACGGCGGTCGCCGTGGATGAGATCGCCGATGTCTGCCGCAAGGCTTCGCATGGCGATCTCGAAGCGCGTATCCTGAGCGACCGTCAGGCAGGACGCATTGGATCGATCCAGAAGTCGGTCAACGACATGCTCGACATCACCGATGCTTTCCTGCGCGAGGCCTCGGCATCGATGGACTATGCCAGCCGCGGCAAGCATTTCCGAAAAATCCTTGCGCGCGGATTACCCGGCTCGTTTCGCCATTCGGCCATCGTGATCAATTCGGGCACCGACAGCCTCGGCCGACGCGTGGTCGAGATCGGAGATATCGCAAAACAGTTCGGCACGCATCTCGACCGGGTTGCCGGCACGTTGATGGGCGCAGCGACCGACCTCGAATCCGACGCCGGCCAAATGGCGGCGGCAGCCGAGAAGACCAGCCGGCAGACTTCCGGCGTGCTCAGCGCCTCCGATCAGGCTTCGCGCAACGTTGCAACCGTCGCCAGCGCCGCCGAGCAGCTCGCGTCCTCGATTGCCGATATCGGCCGCCAGGTGAGCGGCTCGACCGCGAGCACGGGACGCGCGGTGAACGAAGCCAATCGCGCCGGCAGCGAGATCCGCACGCTTTCGGACGCCGCGCTACGGATCGGCGACGTCGTCAAGCTGATCAGCGAGATCGCCTCGCAGACCAATTTGCTGGCGCTCAACGCCACCATCGAGGCGGCCCGGGCAGGCGAGGCCGGCCGCGGCTTTGCGGTGGTGGCCTCCGAGGTCAAGAGCCTCGCCAACCAGACCGCGAAAGCGACCGAGGAGATCAGCGCCAAGGTCGGCGAGATGCAGCAATCGACCACCAATTCGGTCGCAGCCGTCGAGGCGATCGCGCAGACCATCGCCGAGATCAACGGGATTACCGCCTCGATCGCGACCTCGATCGAGCAGCAGGGGCTCGCGACCCGCGAGATCGCGCGCAACGTCCAGGAGGCCTCGGCCGGTACCTCGCAGGTCTCCTCCAACGTCACCGGCATCAGCGAAGCCGCGGCCGATACCGGGCGCGTGGCGAGCCGCGTCAACAGCGCCTCCGAGCGCGTCCATGGCGAGGTCGAGACGCTGCGGCGCGAGGTGACGCAGTTCCTGCAACGGTTGACCTCGGCGGCGTAGAGAGCCGGAGCCTCCGAAACAGCGACGCGCAAGCGGTCAGCCCGCACCTTGCGTAGGCACGCTCTGCCCGTTGTTAGTGCTTGATCGCGACCACCAGCGGTGTTCTGCTCAAAAAAGCTGCTGGAGCACCGCAACCCGTGTCGATCTACGTCGCATTACACCACGTCACGCACTACAAATACGACCGCCCGATCGATCTTGGTCCGCAGACCATCCGCCTGCGGCCGGCGCCGCATACGCGCACGCCGGTCCTGAGCTATTCGCTCAAGGTCACGCCGGCCAATCATTTCGTGAACTGGCAGCAGGACCCGCAGGGCAACTGGCTGGCGCGCTACGTCTTTCCGGAGAAGGCGACCGAGCTGAAATTCGAGGTCGATTTCACGGCGCAGATGACCGTGGTCAACCCGTTCGACTTCTTCGTCGAGCCCTATGCCGACAGCTTTCCGTTCGAATACACCAAGGATCTCAAGACGGAACTCGCGCCTTATCTCGAGACCATCAAGCCCGATCGCCATTTCGCGAAGTATCTCGACTCGATCCCGCAGGAAGCCCCGAACACCGTCAACTTCCTGGTCGATCTGAACAGGGCGTTGCGGGATCGGGTCCGTTACATCATCCGCATGGAGCCCGGCGTGCAGACACCGGAGGAGACGCTCTCCTCCGGTGCGGGCTCGTGCCGCGACTCCGCGTGGCTCTTGATCCAGACCTTCCGTCATCTCGGCCTCGCGGCGCGCTTCGTCTCCGGCTATTTGATCCAGATCCGTCCCGACATCGACCCGATCGAGGGACCGCCGGAAGTCGAGAACGACTTCACCGATCTGCACGCTTGGGCCGAGGTCTATCTGCCCGGCGCGGGGTGGATCGGTTTCGACGCGACGTCCGGCATGCTCGCGGGCGAGGGGCACATCCCGGTTGCGGCCACGCCGCATTATCGTTCGGCGGCGCCGATCTCCGGCGGCGCCGGCTTTGCCGAGGTCGAGTTCGAGTTCGACATGAGCGTGAAGCGCATCCGCGAGGCGCCGCGCATTACGAAGCCGTTCTCCGACGAATCCTGGACGCGGCTCAATGACCTCGGCGAGCAGGTCGACGGCGATCTCGCCGCGCAGGATGTCCGGCTGACCATGGGCGGCGAGCCGACCTTCGTCTCCGTCGACGACCTGGAAGCGGCGGAATGGAACACCGAGGCCGTCGGCCCGACCAAGCGCGCGCTCGCCGACGATCTGATCCGCCGCTTGCACACGCGCTTCGGGCCGGGTGGCCTGCTGCACTTCGGCGAGGGCAAATGGTATCCCGGTGAAAGCCTGCCGCGCTGGGCCTTTGGCCTGTACTGGCGCAAGGACGGCGTACCGATCTGGAAGAATGCCGATCTGATCGCCAGGATCGAGAATCCGCGGCGCGCCGAGGTCAAGGACGCCCAGGAATTCGTGGAGGGCGCGGCGGCGCGGCTCGGACTTGATCCCGGCTACGTCATCCCAGCCTATGAGGACACCGCGTACTGGCTCCAGAAGGAAGCCGAGCTTCCCCTCAACGTCGATCCGTCCGATTCCAAATTATCCGATCCCGAAGCCCGCGCGCGGATGGCGCGCGTGTTCGACGAGGGCCTCAACACGCCGCGTGGCTTCGTGCTGCCGGTGCAACGCTGGAACGCGCCGCCGCGCTGGCGCAGCGAGCGCTGGCAACTCCGGCGCAATCATCTGTTCCTGATGCCGGGCGATTCACCGCTGGGCTTGCGCCTGCCGATCGGCTCGCTCGGCTACATCCCGCCCAACCAATATCCTTACATCGTCGAGCAGGATCCGTTGGAGCCGCGGGGCAAGCTGCCGGTGTTCACGCTCGCCGCGCGCCCGGAATCGCCGCCGCAGGTCGCGCCCGAGCATCTCAACACGTCCGTCCCCGTCCGCACCGCGATGTCGGTCGAAGTCCGCGACGGCGTGCTCTGCGCCTTCATGCCGCCGGTGGAGCGCATCGAGGATTATCTCGAGCTGGTCGCGGCCCTCGAAGCGACCGCCGAGGAGATGCAGATCCAGGTTCACGTCGAAGGCTATCCGCCGCCGTTCGATCCGCGCATCGAGGTGATCAAGGTGACGCCCGACCCTGGTGTCATCGAGGTCAACATCCAGCCGGCCAAGAGCTGGCGCGAGGCGGTCGACATCACCGTCGGGCTCTATGAGGACGCCGGCAAGACACGCCTCGGCGCCAACCGCTTCCTGGTCGACGGCCGCCACACTGGCACCGGTGGCGGCAACCACGTCGTGGTCGGCGGCTCCAGCCCGCAGGACTCGCCGTTCCTGCGCCGGCCTGATCTCTTGAAGAGCCTCGTGCTGTACTGGCAGCGGCATCCGTCACTGTCCTATTTCTTCTCCGGCCTGTTCATCGGCCCGACCAGCCAGGCGCCGCGCATCGACGAAGCCCGGCACGACAGCATCTACGAGCTCGAGATCGCGCTCTCGCACGTGCCGCCACCGGGCTACCAGACGCCGCTGTGGCTGGTGGACCGGCTGTTCCGGCACCTGCTCGTCGACATCACCGGCAACACCCACCGCGCCGAGATCTGCATCGACAAGCTCTATTCGCCCGATGGCACCACTGGCCGGCTCGGCCTCGTCGAATTCCGCGCGCTCGAAATGCCGCCCGACCCGCGCATGTCGCTGGCGCAGCAGCTCCTGATCCGCGCGCTGATCGCAAAATTCTGGCGCGAGCCGCAGACCGGCAAATTCGTGCGCTGGGGCACCGCGCTGCACGACCGCTACATGCTGCCTCACTTCATCTGGGAGGATTTTCTTGATGTGCTTTCTGAGTTGAAGCAGTCCGGTTATCCCTTTGAGCCGGAATGGTATCTGGCCCAGCTCGAATTCCGCTTCCCCGCCTTCGGCCGCATCCATCATGGCGGCGTGACGCTGGAGCTGCGGCAGGCGCTGGAGCCCTGGCATGTGCTCGGCGAGGAGGGCTCGGCCGGCGGCACGGTGCGTTATGTCGACAGTTCGGTCGAACGGCTTCAAGTGAAAGCTGAGGGGTTTGTCGAGGGCCGCCACATCGTGACCTGCAACGGCCGCCGCCTGCCGATGACCTCGACCGGCCGCTCGGGCGAGGCCGTGGCCGGCGTCCGCTTCAAGGCCTGGCAGCCGGCCTCCGGCCTGCACCCGACCATCCCCGTTCATGCGCCCCTGACCTTCGACCTGATCGACACCTGGAACGGCCGCTCGCTGGGCGGCTGTGTCTATCACGTCGCCCATCCCGGCGGCCGCAGCTACGACACCAAGCCCGTCAACACCTACGAGGCCGAGGCGCGGCGGCTGGCGCGCTTCCAGGACCACGGCCATACGCCGGGTCCGATGCAGCCCCCGCCCGAGGAACGCACAAATGAGTTTCCGCTGACCCTCGACTTGCGGACCCCGCTCCTGCAATGAGAATGATGGTGGGGCAGGGAGAGGCGCATGGGCGAGGGCGCAGCCGAGCAGGACGACAAGACGGGTAAGGCGCAAGGTCAGCGCGAAGGCCAGCGCCGCCTCGCGCAATGGGTCCGCGACTATAGCCGCCTGCCCGGCATCCCCGACGAGTTCCTGGGGCCCGACGGCGCCCCCCGCGCGGTCTGGAGCCGCTTCTTCGACGCCTTCGGCGCGCTCGCGCCGGACGAGATCGAACGGCGGTTCGGCATGGCCGACCGCCATTTGCGCGAGGCCGGCGTCACCTACCGTGCGCCCGGCGACAGCGCCGACCGGCCGTGGTCGATTAGCCATCTGCCGCTGCTGATCGACGAGGCCGACTGGAAGCAGCTGTCCGCCGGCATCACCCAGCGCGCCGAACTGCTCGAGCTCGTGCTGCGCGACATCTATGGCGAGGGGCGGCTGGTCGCGGAAGGCGCGCTGCCGGCCGCCGCGATCGCCGGCAGCCCCGAATATCTCCGTCCCGTCTGTGGCGTGCCGCCGCCGGGCGGGCGCTATCTCTCGCTCTACGCCGCCGATGTCGGCCGTGGGCCCGACGGGCGCTGGTGGGTGCTCGGCGACCGCACGCAGGCGCCGTCAGGGGCGGGCTATGCGCTGGAGAACCGCCTGGTGCTCTCGCGCGCCTTCTCCGACCTCTACAAGTCGATGAACGTGCCGCGCGTCGCGCCGTTCTTCGAGGCGTTTCGCGACAGCCTGCGCGCGCGCGCCGATCGCGACGAGCCGCGCATCGGCGTGCTCACGCCGGGCAGCTTCAGCGAGACCTATTTCGAGCACGCAACCCTGGCGCGCTATCTCGGCTTCCTGCTGGTCGAGGGTGACGATCTCGCCGTCAGCGACAACCGTATCCACATCCGCACCGTCGCCGGCCTGAAGCGGCTCGACGTGCTGCTGCGCCGGGTCGATTCCAACTCGCTCGATCCGCTCGAGCTCGATGCGTCCTCGCATCTCGGCGTGGCCGGCCTGATCGACGTGCTGCGCAAGGACGGCGTCGTCGTCGCCAACATGCCGGGCTCGGGCGTGCTGGAGGCGCGCGCGCTGCTCGGCTTCCTGCCGGCCCTGAGCCGCCGCCTGCTCGGGCAAGAGCTCAAGATGCCGCATATCGCGACCTGGTGGTGCGGCCAGCGCAGCGCGCGCGACGAGGTGCTGTCACGGCTCGACGAGGTCGCGATCGAGGGCGCCTATCGCCGCGGCGTTCCCGGCTTCGACAGCAATGGCCCGGTGCTCGCGAGCGAGCTCGACGCCGCCGGGCGCCAGCGTCTTATCGACGCCATCAGCGCGCGTGGCATGGACTATGTCGGCCAGGAGGTGGTGCGCCTCTCGACCATGCCGGTATGGGAGCAGGGACAGCTCTCGCCGCGTCCCTTCGTGCTGCGCGTGTTCGCGGCCGCGACGCCCGACGGCTGGGCCATCATGCCCGGCGGCTTCTGCCGGATCGCCGAGCAGGCGGATGCACGCGCGGTGTCGATGGGCGACGGCGCCCGCGCTGCCGACGTCTGGGTGGTCTCGGACAAGAAGGTCTCGATCGCGACGCTGCTGCCCGCGACCGACAAGGTGCGGATCCGCCGCATCGCCGGCGTGCTGCCGAGCCGCGCCGCGGACAATCTGTTCTGGCTCGGCCGCTATCTCGAACGCGCCGAGGCAACGCTGCGGCTGGTGCGCGCGCTGGGCTCGCCGAGCGGGCCCAACAAGGGCACCGCGGCCTCGCTGCAATCGGCCGACCGCATCCAGCGCCTGCTGGTGGCGTGGGGCGCGATCTCGCAGGCCTCGCGCACTGCGCCGGGGCGCATCGTCGCCGAAGCGCTGCAGAGCCCGGAGCGGTTCGGCTCGGCGCTGTCGCTGGTGCGCGCGGCGCAGCGCACGGCGACATCCCTGCGCGAGCGGCTGTCGCCCGACGCCTGGCAGGTCATCACCGAGATGGCCGATCGGCTGGCCTACGAGGTCGAGGACGACGACGATGTGCTGAGCGCGGCCGAGCTGACCTTGCAGGAGCTTGCGAGCCTTGCGGGACTGGCGCAGGAGAACATGAACCGCGCCGCCGGCTGGCGCTTCCTCGATATCGGCCGCCGCACCGAGCGCGCCATCAACACCACGCGCTTCGCGCGCCAGTTCGCCTATGACGAGGCCTGCGACGAGGATCTCGATATCCTGCTGACGCTGGTGGATTCCCAGATCACCTACCGCTCGCGCTATCTGCTGGCGCCGATCCTGGCGCCGGTGCGCGATCTCGCGGTGCTCGACAGCTACAATCCGCGTTCGGTCGCGTTCCAGGTGACGACGCTGAACGAGCACATCGCTTCGCTCCCGAGCCTGAAGGAGCACGGCCTGATCGAGCAGCCGCAGCGGCTCGCGGTGGCGGCGCAGGCGATGCTGGCCACCGCGGAAGCCGAGAAGCTCGAGGTCAAGACCCTGTTCTCGCTGGAACAGGACCTGCTCAGCCTCGCCGAGGCGATCGGGCTGCACTACTTCCCGCACGGCCCCAATGCCAGCCGGCCGGAAAAGCTGACGGGGCTGGCGTGATCTACGACATCCGTCACGTCACGACTTACGAATACGAGAGTGCGGTTAGCTTCGCTCGCTGCACGCTGCGGCTGGAGCCGAAGAGCGGCGACGGTCAGGAGCTGATCTCGCACAGGGTCGAGATCCGGCCGCGCCCGTCCGAGCGCCACGTCCGCCGCGACTTCTTCGGCACGCTCACCGAGAGCGTCGTGATCGAAACCGCGCACCGAAACTTGCGCATCGACTCGCGCTCGCGCGTGTCCGTCTCGCGCAAATCGCCGGCGCGCGATGCCGTCAGCCCGCCTTGGGAGAGCATCCGCGACATCGCGTTTGAAGCAACGAGCCTCGGGCCGTCCTCGCCGGTCGGCTATGTCTTTGCGAGCCCGCTGGTGCCGGTGCTGCACCCCGTCAGCGCCTATGCGGCCACGAGCTTTGCGCCCGGCGCAGGGATCCTCGCCGGTGCGACCGATCTCATGCATCGCATCCGCACCGAATTCCGCTACGATCCGAAGGCCACGGTGATCTCGACGCCGCTTGGCGAGGTCTTCGACAAGCGCCACGGCGTTTGTCAGGACTTTGCCCATGTGATGATCGCAGGGCTGCGCGGGCTCGGCCTTCCGGCAGCCTATGTCAGCGGCTATCTCCGTACCATTCCGCCGCCGGGCCAGCCGCGCTTGCAGGGCGCCGATGCCACCCATGCCTGGGTGTCGCTGTGGTGCGGCGCGGAGCTTGGCTGGATCGATTTCGATCCGACCAATGATTTGCTGGTCGCCAACGATCACATCGTGCTCGCGGTCGGGCGCGACTTTTCCGACGTCTCGCCGGTCGACGGCATCATTGTCGGCTCGCCGAAGCAGAAGCTCGGCGTCGCCGTGGACGTGCTGCTGGTGGAATAAAAGCGGTCTCGCCGGCTCGGCCAGGCTGTGTCGCGGCCCGACCGCAACCGTGATGTCGCAGGGCACAACAGCAACATATTTCCGTAAATTCGTCCCGGCGTTTGGTCACTTGGCCCAAGATGGGCTATGCTGGCCGTTGCGTTGAGGACACGAATGAGACGTCGGGAGCTGGCGTGGGACACCACCGACAAGCGGGGCTGCATCCATGATGACGTTACCGAGACTGGCGGCTGAATCCCTGGAGAAGTTGCTGGGCTCGTTCATGCGTCGCAGGTACGACGATTCCTATGCCAGGGTGGTGGAGGCCTCGACGCGCACTGCGATGGAATGCATCGGCAACAGCGATGCGCTCTATCACAATATCGAGCATACGATGCTGGTGACGCTGGCGGCCCAGGCGATCATGCTTGGCCGCAATCTGCACACGCACCTCGATGCCGAGGACTACATCCATATCCTGATCGCCTGCCTTGCGCACGACATCGGCTATGTTCGCGGGCTGTTTCCGGAGGACGACGAAGACGGTTTCGTGGTCGACGAGGCCGGCACCAAGGTGTCGCTGCCGCGCGGCGCGTCGGATGCCAGTCTGATGATGTATCACGTTGATCGTTCGATGCTTTTCGTGCGGCGGCGGCTGCCACCGATCCGCGGTATCGACAGTGAGCGCGTCGCCCGCGCCATCGAGGGCACCCGCTTCCCGGCCCGTGAAGGCCAAGAGTACGACGACGAGGCCTCGATCCTGCGCGCCGCGGACTTCATCGGTCAGCTCGGCGATCCCAACTATCTGCGCAAGGCCAACGCGCTCTACTACGAATTCGAAGAGGTCGGCATCAATCGCCAGCTCGGCTACGACTCGCCCGCCGACATCGTGAACCGCTATCCACAATTCTACTGGAACAGCGTCGCACCGCACATCCAGACCGAGATCAGCTACCTCAACAAGACCGAGATCGGCCGGCAGTGGATCGCCAATCTCTACAGCAATGTGTTCCGCGCCGAACGCGAGATCTCGCTGTCAGGCCCGCAGAAATAGCCCCCTTAGCCCGCATGGAGCGAAGCGGAATGCGGGGACGTCTGTATCCGCGAATCCCGGATTGCGCTGCGCTCCATCCAGGCTACGGCCTCTCAACTCCGTGAGCAAATCATGCAACAAAAAACCATCGCCACGGATATCCTCGACATCGCCTATCTCGAATACGGCGCGCCGGATGGCTGGCCCTGCATCATGGGCCACGGCTTTCCCTATGATGTGAACGCCTATGCCGAGACCGCGCCTTTGATCGCGGAAGCGGGCGCGCGGGTGCTTGTGCCGTGGCTGCGCGGCTACGGGCCGACGCGGTTCCGGTCCGCCGCGACGCTGCGCTCCGGCGAGCAGGCGGCGCTCGGCGCCGATCTGCTGGCCTTCATGGATGCGCTTCACATCGGGCGCGCGGTGGTCGGCGGTTACGATTGGGGTGGGCGCGCGGCCTGCGTGGTCTCGGTGCTGCATCCCGAGCGCGTGATCGGACTGGTCTCCGGCAATTCCTACAACATCCAGAACATCGCGCGCGCGATGGAGCCGGCTTCGCCACCGGAGGAGGCGGCGCTCTGGTATCAATATCTCTTCCACAACGAGCGTGGCCGGCGCGCGCTGGAGCGCAACCGGCGCGGCTTTGCGCGCCAGCTCTGGTCGATGTGGTCGCCGAAATGGGTCTTCGACGACACGACGTTCGAAACGAGTGCGGTGGCGTTCGACAATCCTGATTTCGTCGATGTCGTGATCCACTCCTACCGTCACCGCTACGGGCTGGTCGAAGGCGATCCCGCCTATGCCGCGATCGAGGCCAAGCTCGCCGCGCAGCCGCCGATCCGTGTCCCGACGATAGCGGTCGACGGCGACAGCGACGGCGTCAATTCCGGCACCGCCCATCATGCGGCCAGGTTCGAAGCCTTCTTCGAACGGCGTGTCTTCGCTGGAGCGGGCCACAACCTGCCGCAGGAGCGGCCTGCCGAATGGGCGCGCGCCGTGCTCGACGTGCGGACAGCAGCCTCGTAAAGCCCGGCTTTCCCGCCCTACCGCCCGGTCGCCCGATTTTTCGCGACTTCGGGAACCTTTTCCGATTGCAGCCGTCCAAGCTGAGGGGCCGCCAGATGTGCGCGGCTCATTGCAGGGAGGCTATTGATGAATTCACATGCGCGCAGGTTGGAGGGCGTCGCGGTGGCGCAGCTGCCGGGCGAACGGCCTGGCAGAGCCGAGGTCGAGCAGGCGGTCCGGACCATGATCCGCTGGGCGGGCGACGATCCCGCGCGCGACGGTCTGCACGACACGCCGGACCGGGTTGCGCGCGCCTTCGAAGAGTATTTTTCCGGCTATGCGCAGGATCCGACCGAAATCCTGCAAAAGACCTTTGAGGAGATCGAAGGCTATGACGAGATGATCGTCCTGCGCGGCGTTCGCTTCGAAAGCCATTGCGAGCACCACATGGCGCCGATCGTGGGCCGCGCCTGGGTCGCCTATATCCCGCAGGGCCGCGTCGTCGGCATCAGCAAGCTCGCGCGTGTGGTGGACATCTACGCAAAACGCCTCCAGATCCAGGAGAAGATGACCGCGCAGATCGCCAATACGATCAACGATGTGTTGAAGCCCGAAGGCGTCGGCGTCATCATCAAGGCGACGCATCACTGCATGACCACGCGTGGCGCGCATAAACCTGGAACCGATCTCGTCACCAGCCGCATGCTGGGTGTGTTCCGTGACAACGCGCTGACACGTCAGGAGCTGTTGGGGCTGGCCAATTCGGACGCGTGATCCGCGCGGGCCGAGCTGAAGGAGACGACACCATGACCGAGCACAAGACGCCGAGCGGGCCGGACCTTACCAGGGGCGTGTTGCTGACCGCGTTCGAGGACGGCAAGCTGCTCGGCCATGTCGGCGAGGAAGACGTCTTGCTGGTGCAAGCCGGCAGCGAAATCTTCGCGATCGAACCGTCCTGCAGTCACTACCACGGCCCGCTCGCCGAAGGGCTGGTCGTGGGCGACACGATCCGCTGCCCCTGGCATCACGCCTGCTTCTCCTTGCGCACCGGCGAGGCCACCCGCCCGCCGGCGCTGAATGCACTGGCGGTCTGGGAGGTCACGCGCGACCAGGACAGGATCTCGGTTCAGCGCAAGCGCGAGATGCCGCAGCCTGCAGCGTCACATCGCAGCGCGCCGACGCCGGAAAAATTCGTCATCGTCGGCGGCGGTGCGGCCGGCTTTGCGGCCGCCGAGACGCTTCGGCGCGAGGGCTTTGCCGGCGCCATCACCATGCTCAGCGATGACGGCGCGATGCCGGTCGACCGGCCGAACCTCTCCAAGGATTACCTCACCGGCAGTGCACCCGAGGATTGGCTGCCGCTGCGGGGCGAGGACTATTATCAGGACGCAGGCATCGATCTCAGGCTCAACATCAGCGTTGCAGCGATCGATCCGAAGGCGCGCATCATCACGCTCGGCAATGGCGACAAGCTGCCGTTCGACAGGCTGCTGCTCGCGACCGGCGCCGAACCGGTCAAATTGCAGATTCCGGGCGCGGACCAGCCGCACGTGCGCACCTTGCGCACCGTCGCCGACAGCCGCGCCATCATCAAGGCGGCGGGCAGCGCGAAGCGCGCGCTGGTGATCGGCGCCAGCTTCATTGGCCTCGAAGTCGCGGCCTCCTTGCGGGCGCGCAAGCTGGAGGTGCATGTGGTTGCGCCCGAGGAGCGGCCGATGCAGCGCGTGCTTGGCCCCGAGATGGGCGATTTCGTCCGCGCGCTGCATGAAGACAACGGCGTCCACTTTCACCTCGAGGACACCGTCGAAAAGCTCGACGGCAAACGCGCCACGCTGAAAAGCGGCGGCGTGATCGAGGCCGATCTGGTCGTGGTCGGGATCGGCGTCAAGCCGCGCCTTGTGCTCGCCGAGCAGGCGGGGCTCGCCATCGATCGTGGCGTCAGCGTGAACGAGTATCTCGAGACCAGCGCATCAGGCATCTTCGCCGCCGGCGACATCGCGCGCTGGCCCGATCCGCATTCGGGCCAGAACATCCGCGTCGAGCACTGGGTGGTGGCGGAGCGGCAGGGCCAGGCCGCGGCGCGCAACATGCTCGGCAGGCGCGAACGCTTCAACGTCGTGCCGTTCTTCTGGTCGCAGCACTATGACGTTCCGATCAACTATGTCGGCCATGCCGAGAGCTTCGACGACATCGCGATCGACGGCAGCATCGACGGCAGGGACTGCCTGCTGAAGTATCGCAAGGGCGGGCGCGTGCTGGCGGTTGCTTCGATCTATCGCGATCTCGATAGTCTCAAGGCCGAGCTCGACATGGAGCGCTCGCGCGCGTGAGGCGCCCCGTCCGCCCTTGACCTAAGTCAATGGGGGCTCCCGCGGGGGCTGCTCTACTGGCTGTTGTCCCGGCGCGGCTCGTGCTATCCTGAGATGTGCCTTGGGACTTCGCATGCAGGAGTAGCCGTCATGACAAGTGCTTCGGATACGTCTCCAAACTTGGGTCTTGGGTCCGGCATTGCTGCGCTGCACGCCAAGTGGGGCTGGATCGTCGCCCTCGGCGTCGTCTATCTCATCACCGGCTTCATCGCGCTCGGCAGCATGATGATGGCGACGGTGGCGAGCGTGCTCGTGGTTGGTGTGATGATGATCATCGCCGGGGTCACCGAGGTGATCGGCGCGTTCCAGATGAAGAGCTGGGGCAAGTTCCTGATCTGGGCCTTGCTCGGCGTGCTCTATATCGTCGCGGGCTTCCTGACCTTCGAGAACCCGTTGTTCGCCGCGGTGCTGCTCACCTTGTTCCTCGGCGCGTCGCTGCTGGCCTCGGGCGCCGTCAGGCTGTTTCTCGCCTTCAGCATGAAAAGGGAAAGCCCGTGGGTGTGGGTGGCGCTGTCTGCGGTCATCACCCTGCTGCTCGGGCTCTTGATCCTGGCGCGCTGGCCGGTCAACAGCGTTTATATCCTCGGCCTGTTCCTCGGCATCGACCTGATCATGGCCGGCGCCGGCTGGGTCAGTCTGGGCTTTAGCCTGCGGCGGCGCCATTAAGGCTTGATCCGGAGAAGGACCGTGGTCGCCCAAGAGCGCGATGACGGTTCATCCAGATTTCATCGCGCGTCGGGCGACGCTGAGGGATTGTCATGCGCTGGTTTCATCTCGCCGTGATCGTGTTTTTCGCCGCAGCGACCATCGTCTTCGCCGTGCAGAATCTCGACACGGTCACGATCTCCTTCTTCAAGATGAACCTCAGTCTGCCGCTCGCGCTCCAAACCCTCGTTGTCTATCTCGTTGGAGCCGCGACCGGCGGCAGCCTGTTCGCCCTGCTGCGGCGTTCATACGCAGGTTCGAAACGAGACGTCGAATGAACCAGCAACTCGACGCAAGACCATCTTGCGGAACTCCGCTGATCTGACGTGCTGGCAAAAAGCAGCACGCCGCGCGGTCGCCTCGCGTGGACGATCATCACCGGGGAGAAACCATGAGAGCCGCTTTGGTCCTGGCCGCAGCGCTGGCTGCCGCCTGCCTGTCCACGCCCGTCTCCGCGCAAAAGTCCTACGGTCCCGGCGTCAGTGACACCGAGATCAAGATCGGCAACACCATGCCCTACAGCGGCCCCGCATCGCCGCTCGGCATCACCGGCAGGGTGATCTCCGCCTATTTCGATGAGGTCAACGAGAAGGGCGGCGTCAACGGCCGCAAGCTCAATCTGTTGTCGCTCGACGACGCCTTCTCGCCGCCGAAGACCATGGAAGCCGCGCGACGCTTGGTCGAGGGCGACGGCGTCGCCTTCATCTTCGCGACCATGGGCACGGCGCCGAGCTCGGCGATCGCAAAATACCTCAACAGCAACAAGGTGCCGCAGCTGTTCCTGATCAGCTCAGCCTCGAAGTGGAACGATCCCGCCAACATGCCGTGGTCGATGGCGCTGCCCTGGGCGCCGAACTACACCAGCGAGGCCGCGATCGACGTCGCTTACGCCCGCGCCAAGAACCCGAATGCGCGTTTCGCAGTGCTCTATCAGAACGACGACGCCGGTAAGGAATATTTTCGCGGTGTCAAGGAAGCGCTTGGTGCCGACGCCGACAAGGCGCTCGCGATGGCCTCGAGCTTCGAGGTCACCGATCCCACCGTCGATTCCCAGGTGCTGACGCTGGCCAACACCAAGGCCGATGTCTTCATGATCTATTCGGTGACGCCGCGCGCTTGCGCGCAGGCGATCCGCAAGGCCCATGAGGTCGGCTGGCAGCCGACGCGCTTCCTCGCCTCCGGCTGCGCCAACAAGGCGACCGTCATGGTCCCTGCGGGCCTCGATGCCGGCAAGGGCGTGCTGTCGCTCGGCTCGCTCAAGCCGTTTGTCGAGCAGCCGAAGGACGACCCGGCGATGACGGCCTATATCGACTTCATGAAGAAGCGCCTGCCCAATGCCGACATCAACAACGTCGCCGGCCTCTACGGCTACACCGTCGCCGAGGCGTTGGTCGTCCTGCTCAAGCAGTGCAAGGACAATCTGACGCGCGAGAACATCATGGCGCAGGCGGCGAACCTCAAGAACGTGCCGCTGTCGCTGTTGATGCCCGGCATCACGCTCAACACCACACCGCAGGATTTCCGCCCGATCAAGGACGGCTATATGCTCCAGTTCGACGGCAACGACTGGATCGTGGCGAGCGAGCTCTTGCGCGGGACGTGAGGCGTAACTGGTCGACAGGTCGCACGAACGGTGCACCCTCTCCCCTTGCGGGAGAGGGTGGATCGCCGCGAAGCGGCGAGCCGGGTGAGGGGTATCTCTCGGCGAGTCGTCTCTACATTTGAACTCGCGGTTGCAACCCCTCATCCGGCGCTTCGCGCCACCTTCTCCCACAAGGGGAGAAGGGAAGAGCTAAGCGCAGCGAACAGGAGACCACCATGGACTTTCAACACTCCGCCCGTTCGCTGGAGCTGCAGGAACGCGTTCGCCAGTTCATGCTTGCGCATGTCGAGCCGGTCGAGGAGCTCTATTACGAGCAGGTGAAGCCGGAAGCCGCGCGTTACAAGACGCCGCAGGTGCTGCAGGACTTGAAGCGGTTGGCGCGGGAGCAGGGGCTCTGGAACCTGTTCCTGTCAGGCGAGCACGGCCAAGACCCTAACAATAGTGGCCTCACCAATCTCGAATATGCGCCGGTGAAGGAGATCATGGGCCGCATCCTCTGGGCGCCCGAAATCTTCAACTGCTCGGCGCCTGATGTCGGCAACATGGAGGTGCTGGCAAATTATGGTACGCCGGCGCAGCAGGAGCGCTGGCTGAAGCCGCTGCTGGAGGGGCGCATCCGCTCCGGCTTCTCGATGACGGAGCCGCAGGTCGCCTCCAGCGACGCCACCAACATCCAGTGCGAGATCAAGCGCGACGGCGGCGACTACGTCATCAACGGCCGCAAATGGTTCACGTCAGGCGCGATGAACGAGGATTGCGAGATCCTGATCGTGATGGGCAAGACCGCGCCCGATGATCCCGATCGCCATCGCCAGCAATCCATGATCCTGGTGCCGAAGGCGACGCCCGGCGTGCGCATCGTCCGCGACATGCTGACCTACGGCTACGATGACGCGCCGGTCGGCCATCCCGAAATCGTCTACGAGAATGTCCGTGTGCCGGCCGAGAACATCCTGCTCGGCGAGGGCCGCGGCTTCGAGATCGCGCAGGGCCGGCTCGGCCCCGGCCGCATCCATCATTGCATGCGCTTGATCGGCTGCGCCCAGCGCGCGCTCGAATTGATGTGCCGGCGATCCGTGTCGCGCACAGCCTTCGGCAAGCCGCTCGCAGACCAGGGCTCGGTGCGCGAGGACATCGCGCACTCCTTCTGCGAGATCGCGCAGGCGCGGCTGCTCACCTTGCAAGCTGCCGACAAGATGGACCGCGAAGGCAACAAGTCAGCGCGCGACCTGATCGCCGCCGCCAAGATCGTGGTGCCCAGCATGGCCGCCCGCGTCATCGACCGCGCCATCCAGATCCACGGCGCCGCCGGCGTCTCGCAGGACACCTTCCTCGCCCGCGCCTACGTCTACGCCCGCTTCATCCGCATCGGCGACGGCCCCGACCAGGTGCATCTCGCTGCCGTCGGCAAGGAGTTGATCAAGCGCGGCGGCGTGATGGGGTAGGGGCGCTGCTCTCGGCCTCTCGGGTGTGAATCTGCAGGCTTCTGATCAGCAGCCCAGTCGTCGATCTTGCCCAGCGCGGTTTGGGAGCGAGGTACTCGATATCATCCACGTCCCAGTATTCGACACAATGAGCTACACGGCACAGCGATCTCCGCCGTCCTTTAGCGCGACCACTAGTTCCGCGTCCGGAAAATCAGCGACAGTACAGAGCAACGGATTCCGCGCAGTTCCTCCCGCCGCAATACCTTTTGCTTGCAGGGCCTCTAACGCAAATGGCGAGATGGGACCGACGTCTTCAGGCGAAAGTTTCTCGGCCGCGGCTCGCGAGAAGGAGAGCCAATCCAGACCTTCGAGCTTGGCTCGGTGGTGGAAAACCTCCTCGGCATAGCGGCTTCGGTAGCAATGGCCTGCGCAGAGATTTGGCGCCATTATGATTCTATCAAGACTCCACAACCTAAAGGAGTCAGTTAGAGTGTATCCAACTTGATAAACACGCGTTTGTTGTGATTCTATTAATGGTTGTGTATTCATTTGCACTCTCGTAATGCAGGGAGTGGCCGCAAATGGCGCAGGATTCTTGTGGGAAGTCGTCACATTCAAAGTAGAGAAGCACGACGCAAGACGAAATCGTTTCTCTGCGGCTGTTCCAGCTGAATTGGGCTCTCATCACCATGGTCTTGGGGAGCTTTTGTCTCGGCCTTTTGCTCACCGAATTCCGCATTGAGTGGTGCAGCTACCTCACTATGCTCGGAATCGCCGCGCTGTATGGTACCGTCGGTCATCTCAATGCGAGATCCGCGGCCGGAGACCCCAGGATCTACGCCACGCTCCTGATGCAGGCCCAATTCATTTCGATGATCGTGCTGATCACTTCGCTCGGTTACGTCGCAGCTTCTGCGAACCTGCCAATGCAGGAAGAAAATCTGCTCACGCTTGACCGCAGGCTGGGATTGGATTTCCGGGCCTATCTCGGTGTCGTAAACGACCAGCTTCAGTTACGCTGGGCGTTTGAGCAAACCTATAATTCCATTCAATGGCAGCTCGTCATCCTGATTCTAATCCTGCCGTTGTTCGGCCACCATCGGCGCGCGGCGGAGTTCGCGCTTGCCTTCGCCATAGCGCTGATCGTGACCACCATCATCTCTACGCTTGTGCCGGCGACTGGTGTCTATCACGCTCTTGGACTCGTGCCGAGCGACCATCCCAATGTCGAACCAGTTGTCTACTACGGGACTCTGAAAGAGCTTCCACTCGTGCGCGACGGCACTACCAGACTGCTCAACGCCTATCTCCTGGGGCCTATTCTGACGTTTCCGAGCTTCCATGCCATTTCCGCGGCACTTTACGCTTGGGTCTTTTGGCCGTTTCGTTGGCTGAGGGCCGTTGGTCTCTTGTGGAATGCCGTTATGGTCGCAGCGACTCCAATTGGTGGTGGCCATTTCTTTGCTGATGTTGCCGCCGGATTGATCATAGCCGTGGCGGCGATATACGCGGTGCGCCGTGTTGGAAAATATCTTACGAGCGATCGGCAGAAGCAACAAAAGACTCTGATGCCGCCAGATCCCCTAAACGCGCCGATTTTGAGAGTGCAATGAGACTTCGGCTACGTATCATTTTCGACGGTGGTTTTCGGTTGGTTGATGTCCGCTCTACCCACAAATCGGCGGAAGCTGGATGAGCAGTTCTTGCGCCGCGCATCCTTTGGCGGCTGGCGCAATGCTGCGCCAGAATAGCTCGCAGCTGACTCGAGACGAGCGAACGAAACTCGATGACATCGCACATTTCGAGCAGCGGCTGCTGTTGGCGGACCTGCGAGAGGGCGCCCCGATGTGATTCTCGTGGATGCCTATCTGCTGAGTGCGGCCCGTTTCGATGGGTTGGCTTGGGACACCAATTCGGACCCCGAACTCTGGGTGGAATTGAGTCATTATCGTGAAGTTGAGGACTCCCGGCGGCCGCGTTCAAATTTTGGTTGCTCAATCCAATTCGGAACGCCAGTTCGTTTCATTCGATCTGCGCTGTTGATGGCATAGACTTCCGATCAGCAGCCGAATCGGTTCGTCGATCTTGCCCAGCGCGGTTTGGGGATCGAGGTACTCAATATCATCGACGAGCTGCGCCGGCGAAGCGTTCCTCGATCATGGGGCGATGCTCGGCGTCCTTCTGCACGACGCGTAGCGACTTCGGTAGCAATTGCCAGTGCGGAGCACTCGATTGCCGGCGGGGCGGGTAGCGCCGCTCAGCTGCGACTTCTCGTAGCACAATAGTAACGACTGCCGGTTGAGAATGGCCCATCACGCCATGGCAGGTTCACGCGGGTGAAAGAGAATAGATCGCCTCCTTCCAGGGAGAGCGCCCTGGCCCTGCTAGGAACCGACTTCGGCACGCATCAGCGGCAGTTTGTCGTGATCGCGATCCTGCTGACGGCCCTGCTCGTCCAAATACCTGTCGTTCTCAACGCGGATGTGGGCTGGCTTCTGACCGTCAACGAAAAAATCCTGGACGGCCGAAAGTTTGGGGTCGACCTCTTCGAGTCCAATCCGCCTCTGTCGGTCTACATGTACATGCCGGCGGCGATGCTCGGGCGAATGACCGGCATTGCACCCGAGTTCATCGTGATCGTCCTGGTGATCGCCGAGATATCAGGCGCGCTTTTTGTGATCGATCGCGCGGCTGCGGCCGCGAAGCTGGGCGCTCGGGAGAGGAGTCTTTCAACCTGGTCGTTTGCGTTTCTGCTCGCAATTCTTCCGGGCACCATCTTCGGACAGCGTGAACACATCGCTGTCATCGCGCTGACCCCTTTTGTCGCCATCACCGCGCTGCGCTGGCGCGGGCTCGATCCCGGACGGGTCGCGATCCTCGCTGGCGTAGGGGCGGGGCTGGCCATGAGCATCAAGCCGTTCTTTGCCCTGGTGGCCGGCCTCCCGATCATTCTGAGCGCCCTCCGCCAGCGGTCCTTCAGGCCCTTGTTCACCCCTGAAGCATGGACGGCCGCGATTGTCGTAATCAGCTACGGGGCGGTGGTTGTTGCCGTCTTCCCCGCTTATCTCTCCACCTATGCCCCGATGGTCGCCGAAGCCTATTTGCCGATCAGACGGGAGCTAAGTGCCCTGCTTCCTATTCCGATCGCCGTGATCGGCGCTTCTCTTGGGTTCTTGCGTCTGAGCGGTCCTCAAAACCTCAAGATGGGGAGCGCCGCAATCCCTTGGCTTGCCGCATCGGTCGGCGGCGCCGCGAGTTTCCTGCTTCAAGGCAAGGGATGGCCATACACGGCCTTCGCGCTCTGTCTGTTTGCGATTACCGCACCGTTGCTGCAGGTTGGCACCAAGACGTTGCGGGCGCCTGTTGTGATCGGCGGCCTTGCGACCGTCGTCGCCATCGGGCTCTATTTGTCATCACCAGCCCCGGGATTTCCGCCGCTGCAGGCGCGCGTCCAGGCATATGTGAAGCACCCGCGGCTGCTGACGATTACCGATCACATCGGCCTCGGGCATCCGCTCGTCCGCCAGATCGACGGAGTTTGGGTGGGCAGCTCTTGTGCGCAGCTGCTGGCCGCCGGCGCGATGCTGCGCGAGAACAGCTCGCAACCAAGCGAAGGTGAGCGAGCAAGATTGGACAGCATCATCGAGTTCGAGCGGCAGCAATTGCTGGCGGACGTGCGAAACGGGCGCCCCAACGTCATTCTCGTTGATACCTCTCTGCTGAGCTCGTTCCCGTTCGATTGGCTGGCCTGGGCCAATTCGGATCCCGAGCTCCGGATGGAGTTAAGCCGCTATCGTGAAGTCGAGGATGTCGGCCGCGTTCGAATATTCGTCGATCAATCGAATTCAGAACGCTGATCCCTGCGTTCGATGGCAGGCTGCCAATGCCGGAGCGGGGACTGGCGTGCCATCGCGATGATGACATCATGCCGGTGTTTTGCCCGACGAGTCAAATAGGATTCGTAAAATCCGCAAGGCGTCGAGTGGGGCGGTCAAGCCATTGATATCGTTATCCCCGGCTACTGTGCATGGGGTTGTTTTCGCGTTTTTTGTGAGAGCGTGAGCCCGCCGCGGGTGTGCGCGCTCTTACCCCGCCTTGGCGACGCGGCTGTCCGCGGGGCCCGATCGCAGGTTCTGGAAAAACGTCTCCACCTCCCGCGACAGCGTGTCCGCCGTCTCCGTGAGGCTGCTCGCCGCCGTCAGCACGGAGGCTGCCGCCGTGTCGGTCTCGCCGATGGCGTCGCGCAGCGAGGTGATGTTGGCGACCAGGGTCTCGTTGCCCTGCGCGGCCGATTGGGCGTTGGACGAGATCTCGCGCGTGGCGGTGTCCTGCTGGCCGATGGCGCCGGCGATTGCCGAGGTGACGTCGCTGATCTCGCGCACGGCGCCGCCGATCTCGCGCACGGCATCGACCGCGTTGCGGGTGGACGCCTGGATCATCGAGACGTTCTCGCCGATCTCGGCGGTCGCCTTGGCGGTCTGACCCGCCAGCGCCTTCACTTCGTGCGCGACGACGGCAAAGCCGCGGCCGGCGTCACCGGCGCGCGCGGCTTCGATGGTGGCGTTGAGCGCGAGCAGATTGGTCTGCTCGGCGATCGCCTGGATCAGGTTGAGCACGCCGTCGATGCGCTGGGTGGCGGCCGCGAGGCTTTCGATCTCGGAGATCGACTTCTCGGTGCGCTGACCGGTCTGCTCGACCGCGCCTGCGGACTGCCGGACCTGGCGGCCGATCTCCACCACCGACGCGGACAGCTCCTCGGCTGCGCCTGCCACCGCCGTGACGTTGTGCGAGGCCTGCTCGGTGGCGTTCGCCGCGGTGCCGGCGCGGCTGCTGGCATCCGCCGTGACGCGGGTGATGGTCTGTGCCGTCTCGCGCATGACGGAGGCGTTGTCGCTGAGGCCGCGCATGATCGCGCCGATCGCCTCGCCAAACGCCTCGACGGATTGCTCGATGTGGCGGGCGCGCTGCTCGCGCGCGGCGGAGTCCTGCGAGACCTGCGAGGCGAGATTGCGGTTGCGGCCCATCGCGTCCTGGAAGATCTGGATGGCGCGTGCCAGCGCGCCGATCTCGTCGGCGCGGTCAGAGTGCGGCACCACGACATTCTCGGCGCCGTCCGCGACCTGCTCGATGGTCGCGGTGATGGCGGAGAGGGGACGGGCTATCGAGCGGGCGATGATGACGATGCCGATCACGACGAGGGCCAGCGCCACGCCGCCGAGGCAGGTCAGCACGAAGGAGAGGGTGCGATTGGTCTCGGTCTCGTGCGCGATCTGCCTGGCGCGCTCGGCATAGACCTTGGACAGCGCCTCGAGATCCTTGTTCAGCGCCGAGCGCACGGCGCGATTGGCGTCGTTGTCGCCCCATTCGCGGCCCGCGGCCGCATTGATCTCGACGCCGCGGCGCACCAGCTCCTTGCGGAACTCGACGAACTGCTCGATGCGCCTCTTGAACGTGGCAAACTGCTCGGCATCGTCGGCTTTGACGATGGTCTCCCAGCGCTTCACGACATCGAGGATCTGGGCGTTGAACTTGAGCAGGCCTTCGCCGTATTTCTTCACGACGGCCGGTTCGGTCGACATGTAGACGCCGCGCGATTCCATCACGACCGCGTAGACCAGCGAGTTGACCCGCTCGACATTGAGTGCTGCGGCGTTCGCCGTCTCGATCGCGCTCGTCAACTCGGCGCTGCGGCGGCTGTTGTAGTCGGACAGCATCGCGATCGCCGCCGTGAGCAGCGCGAACAGCGCGAAGATCGCGTAGAGCTTGATCGCAAGCGTGAAACGGCCTGCCACCCCCGTGGCATTCCCAGAACGGTCGGTTGTCATGCTTTTCAGAGGCCCCAATGGCCGGCAGTGGCCGGAGAGCGCGGTCGTATAAAATTGATGCAAAACTATGCAGAATGAAGATGGACGCCGTCTTAACGCCGTGGCCCGGCCCCTTCGTCCTTAGTCAAAAGAAAGGTAAGATATTTCAGTGTCTTGATCTGGGTATAGTTTGGGATCGCGCTGATGTCGGCCACTGGCCGATGAACCCCGGAGGGGCCTTTGGTCTACCGCCACACCATCGACGCCACGACCTACACATTTCCGGACCTGCGCGACCTGCTCGCCAAGGCGACGCCGCCGCGCTCCGGCGACCGGCTGGCCGGGATTGCCGCCGCAAGCGCCGCGCAGATGATCGCGGCGCGGATGGCGCTCGCCGACGTCCCGCTCGGCCAGTTCTTGCAGGAAGCGGTCATCCCGTACGAAGCCGACGAGGTCACCCGCCTCGTCATCGACAGCCACGATGCCAGGGCATTCGCGCCGGTGGCTTCGCTGACGGTCGGCGCCTTTCGCGACTGGCTGCTGTCGGATGCGGCGACATCCGAGGTTTTGCGCAGGCTGGCGGGCGGCATCACCCCGGAAATGGCGGCCGCGGTCTCAAAGCTGATGCGCAACCAGGATTTGATCCTGGCGGCGCGGAAATGCGAGGTCACCACCGCCTTTCGCAACACCATTGGCCTGAAGGGGCGGATGAGCACGCGGCTGCAGCCCAACCATCCCTTCGACGACGCCAGGGGCATCACCGCCTCGATCCTCGACGGCATCCTGTTAGGGGCCGGCGATGCCTGCATCGGCATCAATCCGGCCAGCGACGATCCCGCGGTCATCGGGCAATTGCTGCGGCTGCTAGACGAGATCATCGCGCGGCTGAAGATCCCGACGCAAGCCTGCGTGCTGACCCATGTCACGACGACGCTGTCGCTGATCGGGCAGGGCGTGCCGGTCGATCTCGTCTTCCAGTCGGTCGCCGGCACCGAGGCCGCCAACCGCAGCTTTGGCGTCGACCTCGCGCTCCTGAAGGAGGCGCAGCAGGCCGGCCTGTCGCAGAAGCGCGGCACGGTCGGCGAGAACGTGATGTATTTCGAGACCGGCCAGGGCTCGGCGCTGTCGGCGGGCGCCCATCACGGCGTCGACCAGCAGACCTGCGAGGCGCGGGCCTATGCGGTCGCCCGCGCCTTTGCGCCATTGCTGGTCAACAGCGTGGTCGGCTTCATCGGCCCGGAATATCTCTACGACGGCAAGGAAATCATCCGTGCCGGGCTGGAGGATCATTTCTGCGGCAAGCTGCTCGGCCTGCCGCTCGGGATCGACATCTGCTACACCAACCATGCCGAGGCGGACCAGGACGACATGGACAATCTGCTGACGCTGCTGGCGGCCGCCGGCGTCACCTTCATTATGGGTGTCCCCGGGGCCGACGACGTCATGCTGAACTACCAGTCGACGTCTTTTCACGACGCGCTCTATGTCCGCGACGTCTTCGGCCTGCGCCGCGCGCCGGAATTCGACGACTGGCTGGTGCACTCGGGGATCGCGGGCGCCGATTTCCGTCTTGCCGGCGACGCAGGCCTGCTGCCCGATTTTGCCTCACGGCTGATCGCGTGACGCGGCGGGAGCGCCCGGCGGCTTGAGGAAACCATTGGTCCCTCTCGGAATTATGGTCCTGCCACAATTTTGAGAAATTCCGGCGACAGCATTACGCTATGTGTCTGGCTGGCAATTTCCGCAGCTATGTCGACCGTGGCGGGGGAGCTTTGATGCGAGCTGAAAGTAACGGTACGGCCCGGCGGATTCTGTGCGTGTTTCCCCGGTACACCTCGTCGTTCGGGACGTTCGAGCATTCCTATCCTTTGACCGACGGCGTCTGCGCCTTCATGCCCCCGCAGGGGCTTTTGCTGCTCGCGGCCTATCTGCCCGAGGAGTGGGAGGTCAAGTTCGTCGACGAGAATCTCCGTCGCGCGACCAACGAAGAGTTCGCGTGGGCGGAGGCGATCTTCGTCAGCGGCATGCACATCCAGCGCCAGCAGATGAACGACATTTGCCGCCGCGCCCATGAATTCGATCTCCCGGTCGCGCTCGGCGGTCCCTCCGTCAGCGCCTGCCCGGACTATTATCCGTCCTTCGACTATCTCCATGTCGGCGAACTCGGCGACGCCACCAATCGGCTGATCGAGATTTTGGCGCGCGACACGTCGCGTCCCGGGGAGCAGGTGGTGCTCACCACCAAGGACCGCGTGCCGATGACGGAGTTTCCGATCCCGGCCTACGAACTCGCCGACGTGAAGAAATACTTCCTCGGCAGCATCCAATATTCCAGCGGCTGCCCCTATCAGTGCGAGTTCTGCGACATCCCCGGCCTCTACGGCCGCAATCCGCGCCTCAAATCGCCCGAGCAGATCATCGCAGAGCTCGACCGCCTGCGCGAATGCGGCATGACCGACACGGTCTATTTCGTCGACGACAATTTCATCGGCAACCGCAAAGCGGCGATGGACCTGCTGCCGCATCTGATCGAATGGCAGAAGCGGACCGGCTATGTGGTGCGGCTCGCCTGCGAGGCGACGCTCAACATCGCCAAGCGGCCCGAGATCCTCGAAAAGATGCGCGAGGCCTATTTCATCACCATCTTCTGCGGCATCGAGACGCCCGATCCCGACGCGCTGAAGGCGATGCACAAGGACCACAACATGATGGTCCCGATCCTCGAGGGCGTGCAAACGATCAACTCCTACGGCATGGAGGTCGTGTCCGGCATCATCATGGGGCTCGACACCGACAAGCCGAACACGTCGGAGGCGCTGCTGGCCTTCGTCGAGGAGTCCCGGATTCCGCTGCTCACGATCAACCTGCTCCAGGCGCTGCCGAAGACGCCGCTGTGGGACCGTCTGGAGCGCGAGGGACGCCTGATCGAGGATGACGGCCGCGATTCCAACGTCGACTTCCTGTTGCCCTATGACGAGGTCGTCGCATCCTGGAAGCACGCCATGGGCGTCGCCTACGAGCCCGAGAAGGTCTACGCGCGCTTCCAGTATCAATGCGACAACGTCTATGTGCACCGCCTGAAGATGCCGACGCCGGACGAGATGAAGACCTGGCGCAACATCCGGCGCGGTCTCGTGATGCTGCGCAACATCTTCTGGAAAGTGGGTGTGCTCGGCGACTACAGGCGCGTGTTCTGGAAGTTTGCGCTCGGGCGCATCAAGCGCGGTGACCTCGAAGGGTTGATCGGCTGCACCTTGATCGCGCACCATCTGATTACGTTTGCGCGCGCGGCGTCCAGCGGCAGGCAAAACGCCTCGAACTATTCGATCCGCCTGCGCGAGGCCTCCGTTCCCGCCGAATGATGCGACATGTCTGATCCGGCCGTCCCGCGCCGCCCGACCCTCGATCTGCGGTCGCTGACGCCCGCGCGCGTCGCGCTCGGCCGCAGCGGCGCGAGCGTGCCGACAAGGGCCTTGCTGGATTTCACGCTGGACCATGCCCGCGCCCGCGATGCCGTGCATGCAGTGTTCGACGCGCCGCGTCTGGTCGCCGATCTCCGCGCGCTTGGCCTCGTCGTCACCGAGGCGCGGAGCCAGGCGGTCGACCGCAGGGATTATTTGCGGCGGCCGGATCTGGGACGACAGCTCGATGCCGGCTCGATCGAATTGTTGGCACGACATGCCTCGGAGCCGTGCCAGCTCGCGCTCGTGATCGGCGACGGCCTGTCGGCGGCGGCGGTCCACGCCCATGCGGTGGCGCTGGTGTCTCATCTGCTGCCGCTGCTTGCGGAAGGCGATGACGTCGCGATTGGACATGTCGTTGTCGCCTCAGGCGCGCGCGTCGCGCTCGGCGACGAGATCGGCGCCATTCTCGGTGCGCGCATGGTGGTGACGCTGATCGGCGAGCGGCCGGGCCTGTCCGCGCCCGACAGCCTCGGCGCCTATCTGACCTTCGCACCGAAGCCGGGCCGCACCGATGCCGAGCGCAATTGCGTCTCGAACGTCCACAAGGCCGGGTTGAGCCATGACGAGGCCGCCTTCAAAATCGCTTGGCTTGTTCGCGAGGGGCTGGCGCGGGAGGCCACCGGCGTGGCGCTGAAAGACGAGAGCGGCGATCCTCCCGCTCGAATCGGGACGATCCGGCCGGAATGACCGGTATCAAGGGTCGAAATCGCCGCATGTTGATCCAATTTGTGCGCTTGCGCGCGCTTGCGAGAGGGCGTTTGGACCTGCTAAACCCCTCGCGGCGATTTTCCGCGCATTTTCAAAGGGCAAGCCTCCCATCTGTATGGCATTTTCAAGCCGTTCGCGGGACGCAATAAGCTCACAGACCCGAGCCGATTAGGAACTGGACAAGGCATGCTCGAAAAGCACCGCGAGAATGAGGTTCATGTCGACAAGGTCGAGCAGGGACCGACGTCCTCGATCGCCTTCGGGCTCGAGCGCATCGGGCTGATCGCCGTCCGGGCGCCGATCGTCTCCTGCATCGTTCTGCTCGCCCTGATCGTCGGTGCCGTGTTCGGCATTCACCGGATCAAGATCGACGATTCGCTGTCGCAGCTGTTCCGGTCCAACACGCCGGAATTCCGCCAGTATGAAGCGGTGACAAAGAAGTTCCCGGCTGAGGAATTCGACGTCCTCGTCGTGGTCGAGGGCAAGACCCTCCTGGCGCGGAATAACCTCGAGAAGCTGCGCGACTTCGTCACCGACATGCAGCTGGTCGAAGGCACGCGTGGCCTGGTCTCGCTGTTCTCGGCGCGGCAGGCGCCGGCGCCGGGCAGGCTGCCGGCGGCGCTGTTCCCGCCCGAACTGCCCGAGGGCGCGGCCTATGACAAGTTCGTCGAGACCGTCAAGAACAACGAGATCATCCGCGGCAAGCTGTTGTCGGACGACGGCACGCTGGCGCTGATCGTGCTGTCGCTCGATCCGGAGGTGGTCGCCTCCAACAAGCTGACCAAGACCGTCGGCGACATCCGTGCGCTGATGAAGGAAGACCTCGGCAATACCGGCCTCAACGTGCAGCTCTCCGGCGTGCCGGTGATGCAGCTCGAGATCCGCAACGCGGTCGAGCGTGACGGGCTGACCTACAACATCCTCGGCATCCTCGCCGGCTGCGTTATCGCCATCATCTTCTTCCGCAAGATCTCGTTCATGGTCGCGGCGGCGTTCCCGCCGATGATTGCGATCCTGCTGGCGCTCGGTGCGCTCGGCTGGGCCAATTTCAATCTCAACATGTTCCTGAACGTGATGACGCCGCTCATCATGGTCATCAGCTTCTCGGACTCGATGCAGTTGACGTTCGCCGCGCGCGACCGGCTGATCGCAGGCCAGGACAAGTTCACCGCGTTCAAGAACGCGGTGCTGGTGGTGGGACCGGCCTGCGTGCTGACGCACGGCACCGCCGGCATTTCCTTCATCGCACTCCAGTTCTCCGACTCCGACCTGATCCGCAAGTTCGGCGAGGCGGGCTTGGCCGCCACCATCATCGCGCTGGTCGCGGTGTTGTCGCTGGTGCCGGTGTTCGGCGTGCTGTTGGTGCGCAACGAGAAAGTCTTTGCTTCCAAGTTCCAGAGCGCGGATGCCGGCGTCCAGGCGCTGCGCAATTTCTGCTACTGGATCGCGGTCCGCATGGTGGGTCGTCCCGGCCTGTTCAGCCTGATTGCAGTGTTGTTCGTCGCGGGCCTCGGCGTCATCTACGCCAATCTGGAGCCGCGCTACCGGCTCGCGGATCAGGTGCCGGACAAGCGCCAGGCCGTCGCCGCCAGCGACCGGCTCGATGCCAAGCTCACCGGTGCCAATCCGGTCAACGTGCTGGTCCAGTTCCCCAAGGGTGAGACGCTCTACTCGCCGGAGACGCTCCAGACCATCGCGGACGTGCATGCGACCGTCGAGAAAGCCGCCGGTGTCGGCAACGTCTGGTCGCTCGAGACCCTGCGCCGCTGGCTCGCGGACAAGGCCGGTAGCGCCGACGTCGCGACGCTGAAGGAATATGTCAACGTCATCCCCGAGCATCTGGTCCGACGCTTCATCGACGCCGAGCAGGATGCCGTCGTAGTCGCAGGCCGCGTGCCGGACAAGGATTCCAGTCAGCTGCTACCGATCGTCGACAAGCTCGATTCCGAACTTGACGCCGTCCGCAAGAAGCATCCCGGCTACGAGATCGCGGTAACGGGTCTTGCCGCGATTGCCGCGCGCAACTCGGCCGGCATGATCGAGAAGCTCAACCGCGGGCTCACTGTCGAATTCGCGCTCGTCGCGATCTTCATCGGCCTTGCCTTCCGCTCCTGGGTCGTGATGTTCGCCTGTATCCTGCCGGGCATCTTCCCGGTGGTGATGTCGGGAACGGTGCTGTGGGCGATGGGCGAGGGGCTGCAATTTGCCAGTGTCGTGGCGCTGACCGTTTCGTTCGGCCTGGGCTTGAGCGCGACGATCCACTTCCTCAATCGCCTCAGGCTGGAGAGCAAGCCGGGCGTCGGTTCGGCGCTCGCGGTGGAGCGCGCGACGGTGCTGGTCGGCCCGGCGTTGATCCTGACCACGCTGGTGCTGGCCTGCGGTCTCGTCGTCACCGTGTTCTCCGACCTGCCGTCGCTGCGGCTGTTCGGCTGGCTCAGCGCCTTCTCGATGGTGATGGCCCTCGTCGCCGACCTCTTCATCCTGCGGCCGACGGCGATGTGGCTGATCAACCTGCACGCCAAGCTTCAGGGCCCCGACAAGCCGGCGATCTGAGCGGGCGGCGGCATACGCCGCCCCTTGCTCACGCCTCGACCCGGACGATCCCGTACGGATTGAACTTGAAATCGTCCTCGGCGTAGTCCTGCTCCCGCGAGAGCGTAAGCTTGCGATCGCGTAGCGTCGCTTCGATGCCGCGCTCGGCCATGGCGTTGGCAAGCTCCTCCATGAGCAGCACCGCCGACCATTCGTTGCCGCGCGATTTCGCGACATAGATCTCCGGCAAGCCGACGAGGTGATAGCCGACGGTCTCGTAATAGCGATCGCCGCCGAGCGGACGCTTGGCGAAAGCAAGACGACACGCCTTGGCGACGGCGAGGGTCATGCCAAGGTCCTGACTGGTCTTTGCGCCCTTGCGTGCCTGATCGCCGAGACTGCGCCACCGCTCGAGGCCGTGGGCAACGCCGGCGCTTTCGCCCTTCACGGCGGTGGCGCCGGCTTCGATCATCTCCTCGACGATGCGCAAGGCCGCCGCCGAAAAGGCGACTGCTTTCTGCTGCTCTAGCGGCGGGCTCAGCAAATAAAGCACCGCTTTGTGGTTGACCACGGCCGCTTCGTCCGCGGCAGACCAGGCTTTCGGGAAGACGCGGTCCCAGCACACGCCGAACGACCACTCCATGTGCGGATCGGGCTTGGCCTGCGAATAGGTGCGGTCGATCTCGAAGTTGAAATCCGCGATTGTCTTGGCCACCGCCTTCGGCGGGTGCAGCAGGCTCTCGTCCTTGCCGAGGAAGCAGAGCACGTGACGCGGTTTTACCGACGAAGGCTGCATGCTCGTACCCTGCTGGTCATTGGCGAAGGCGCGGCTGGTTACGAAGAGCCCGGCGGCCTTGAGCAGATGTCTGCGAATTGGGTCCATGTCCGTAACAATGTCAGCAAAAAGCCCCCGGCTCGCGAGAACCGGGGGCGTGTTCCTCTCGAAGCGGGAAGGGTGTCAGCCCTTCGTCATCGTGATGTTGACGCCGCGGATCTCGCCCTTCGAGCTGATCTGCACCGTCTGCTTGGTGCCGTTGGTGCGCAGCGACAGGTTGGCGGCGAAGCCGTTGGCCTCGACGAACACCTCGATCTGGCCTCCGCCGGCGGTGCCCTGGAGATTGCCGAAGATGTTGCGGTTGGTCTCGCTCCAGTTGCCGGAGATTCGCTCGCCCTGGCTCGTCACGTCGCTGGTGAGGTCGAACTTGTAGCTGTCGGACGCGCAGTGAAGGGCCTGCTTGAGGCTGAGACCGGTGCCGGCGACCTTGTAGTCGGCCTTGCAGCGGATGCGCTCGGTGCTACCATCGGACAGCGACACCGTGCCGGTGCCGCTCCACGCACCGTCGAAACCTGCAAACGGTCCGGACGACTGAGCATGGCTTGCCGAGACTGAGAAGAGCAGCGCAGCCCCGATGCCGGCCGCCTTGATTGCCTGTCCAGATCGCCCAATGAATTGCATTTTGAATATCCCGTTTTCGAGCGACGTTCGCTTAGGATGAACGTCTCGCCACATCGAAAGTTTAGTGTTCCGAGCCTGTGTCTGGTTCAAAGCCTGACAGCCAGGGACGGCGGTTCACGACGCCGTCGCGCCAGGTCAGGCTGCGCGATTCTCTCTGTTTCGCTGTGTTTCTCGCGGGAAAAGCAGGGCGGAGAGATGCAGCTCTGCAACAGGTACGCATCAAAACGCAGTGTGCCAGAATTATGACGTAGTATCAATCTGTTACATCTGCCAATGAAGAGCGAGGGAAGACCCGATTTGGTGGCTGTGGCGCCAATTTGGCCGCATTTGCCAGTGCTTGTGCCTTCTCCGAGGCCGCACGTTCCGCGGCGACTTGCCATCAGAACAATCCGTTCCGGTCGTTCGCCCTGTCCGGGATCGGTGCGGTTCTGCCGTCAGAATGAAGGAATACAATGCGTAAGCTTCTCGTCGCTCTCACCCTACTGTTGGCATCCCTTTCGACGGCGGCATTCGCCCAGGCAGGACGTGGCACAGACGCGGAACAGAAGGCCTGCACGCGCGATGTGCAGAAGTTCTGCCGTCCGGTCATCGACCAGGGCGATTTCACCATCCTGGCCTGCCTCAAGGAGAACCGGGCCAAGATCTCGCAGGCCTGCGACCAGGTCCTGAAGACCCACAACCAGTAAGCTCGGCCACTGGCCCACAAGGGCGGCCCGGGGGCCGCCTTTTCGGGCCGGATCCGGAAGGGCAGCCATCGAGAGACAGGATTGGTTTTGCGGCCGTATTCCCCTATATGGGGGCCGCGGCGGCATCGCCGGCATAAGCCCGCGCGAGCGAAAAAGCCCTTCCTGTCCAAACGATTGTAAACCAGCCCTCGATGACCTCTGCGAGCGAATTGCGATCCGGCAAGGGTGACCGCGACGAGAATTTTCCCGTCGCGTCCTGGATCATTCATCCGCGCCATCGCGCGCTGATCCTGGCGTACTACAATTTCGTCCGCACCGCCGACGACATCGCGGATCACGCGACGCTGCCTCCCGACCAGAAACTCGCTTATCTCGACCTGCTCGAGGCGGAACTGCTCGGCGAGGGCGACACCCAGGCCGAAGCCGTCATTCTGCGGCGGGCGCTGGCCGAGCGAGGCATGGCGCCGCGCCACGCGCTCGACGTGCTCATCGCGTTCCGCATGGACGTCACCAAGCTGCGCTACGAGAACTGGGACGAGGTCATCCACTATTGCCGCTACTCGGCGATGCCGGTCGGCCGTTTCATGCTCGACGTCCACGGCGAGAGCACGTCGACATGGGCGGCCTCGGACGCGCTCTGTGCGGCGCTCCAGATCAACAACCACCTCCAGGATTGCGGCAAGGATTTTCGCGAGCTCAATCGTGTCTATCTGCCGCGCGACGCGCTGGCCGCGAGTGGCGCCTCGGTCGAGCAGTTGGGGCTGACGCAGTCGCCGCCGGCGATGCTGGCCTGCCTTCAGGCGCTCGCCGTGCGTAACGCAGCCCTGCTCGACGAGGGCAGATCGCTGAGCGCGGAGATCCGGGATTTCCGCCTCGGCGTCGATGTTGCGGTGATCCAGGCCTATGCCGATCGTATCGTGCGTCTGTTGAAGGTGCGCGATCCCCTGCGCGAGCGCGTGCATCTGAACAAGTTCGAGCTTCTCACTTTCAGCCTCGCCGGCATGATCGGCGAAGTCGGCCGCCGCGCGATCGGACGCAAGGCCATTTCCAGACCGGGGACTGCACATGACGCTTGAGGCGACCTCGCCCAGCGCCAATTACGGCTCGACCGCATCGAACAGCTCCTTCTACGCTGCGATGCGCATCCTGCCGCATGACCAGCGCGAAGCGATGTTCCAGATCTACAGCTTCTGCCGACAGGTCGACGACATCGCCGACTCCGACGGCCCGCGCGACGAGCGGCTCGCCGCGCTTCAGGAGTGGCGCAACGACATCGACGCGCTCTATCAGGGCCATCCGCCGCCGCGGCTGAAGGACTACGTCGCCTCGGTGAAGACCTTCGGCCTCAAGCGCGAGGATTTCCTTGCGATCGTCGACGGCATGGAGATGGACGTGCCGCAGGACATCCGTGCGCCCGACATGGCGACGCTCGATCTCTACTGCGATCGCGTCGCCAGCGCCGTGGGGCGGCTGTCGGTACGGGTGTTCGGCCTGCCCGAGGAAGACGGCATCCAGCTCGCCTACCATCTCGGCCGCGCGCTCCAGCTCACCAACATCCTGCGCGACATCGACGAGGACGCTGGCCTCGGCCGGCTCTATCTGCCGCGCGAGGCGCTGCTGCATGCCGGCATCACCTCCAACGACCCGAACCGCGTGATCACCGAGCGCGCGCTGCCGAAGGTCTGCCAGTCGCTGACGCAGCGTGCGAAGGCGCATTTCGAGAAGTCTGACGAGATCATGAACCGCAACAAGCGCCGCGCCGTGCGCGCGCCGCGGATCATGTCGAAGTATTATCATTCCATCTTGGATCTCCTGATCGCGCGCGGCTTCAACGCGCCGCGCGAGCCGGTGCGTGTGTCGAAGGTCACGCGCATCCTGATCCTGCTCCGTTACGCTTTCATCTGATGCAAAAGACAGCTCATATCATCGGTGCTGGAATTTCCGGCCTCTCCGCCGCCGTGCGGCTCGCCAATGCGGGCTTCAAGGTCGCCGTCCACGAGGCGACGCACCAGGCCGGCGGCCGCTGCCGCTCCTATTTCGACGGCGCCACCAATCTCACCATCGACAACGGCAATCATCTGCTGCTGTCGGGCAACAGCCATGCGCGCGCCTATGCCCGCTCGATCGGCACCGAGGCGGGCCTCGTCGGCCCCGAACGCGCGCAGTTTCCGTTCGTCGACATCAAGACCGGGCAGCGCTGGCAGATCGATCTCGGCGATGGCCGGCTGCCGACCTGGGTGCTCGACGAGAGCCGCCGCGTTCCCGACACCGGGCTCAGCGATTATCTCAAGCTGGCGCCGCTGATCTGGGCGTCGGAGGAGACGCTGGTCGGCAAGTCCATTCCCTGCGAAGGCATCCTCTATCAGCGCTTGGTGCAGCCGCTGCTGCTTGCGGCGCTCAACGTCGATCCGCCAGAGGGCTCGGCCGGGCTTGCCGGCGCGATCGTGCGCGAGACGCTGCTTGCTGGCGGACAGGCGTGCCGGCCGCTGATTGCGCGCGACGGCTTGAGCGCCGTGCTGATCGAGCCTGCCGTGAAGTTCTTGCAGGAGCGCGGCCACACCGTTCAGCTCGGCCATGAGCTGCGTTCGTTTACGACCGGTGACGGCAAGGCTAGCGCGCTGAATTTCGGCGGCGAGGATGTGATCCAGCTCGGTGAGGGCGATGTCGTCGTGATGGCAGTGCCGCCGCGCGCCGCCGCGAGCCTGCTGCCCAGGCTGAAGACGCCGACCGAATTCCGCGCCATCGTGAACGCGCATTTCCGCTTTGAACCGCCGCCCGGTTCGGCGCCGATCCTCGGCGTGATCGGCGGCGTCGTGGAATGGCTGTTCGCGTTCCCGAACCGGCTGTCCGTGACCATCAGCAATGGCGACCGCCTGGTCGACATGCCGCGCGAGGAACTCGCGCAGGCGATCTGGAACGACGTCTGCAAGGCGGGCGGGGTGTCCGGCGAGCTGCCCCCCTGGCAGATCGTGCGCGAGCGCCGTGCCACATTTGCGGCGACGCCGGCCCAGAATGCCCTGCGTCCGGGGCCGGCCACTGCGCTGAAAAACCTGTTTCTTGCCGGCGACTGGACTGCTACGGGATTGCCTGCAACCATCGAGGGATCGGTGCGGTCCGGTGATCGCGCCGCCGATCTGGTTTTGGCCGCAAAGCGGCCCTGACGGGCAAAGTCCCGGTCAATTTCAATCGACTATCGGAGCAATCGAGCGACATGGATGCCGTGAACGCGACCAGCCGCGAAGCCTTGGAATCGGGCGTCCTGGAATCGAGCATTGCGTCGGCGACGCAAGGCGTTCTCGGCTTCCAGCAATCCGACGGCCATTGGGTGTTCGAGCTCGAGGCCGACTGCACGATTCCGGCCGAATACATCCTGCTGCGCCATTATCTCGCAGAGCCCGTGGACGCCGTGCTCGAGGCCAAGATCGGCAATTATCTCCGCCGCGTTCAGGGCGCCCATGGTGGCTGGCCGCTCGTGCATGACGGCGAGTTCGACATGAGTGCGAGCGTGAAGTCCTACTTCGCGCTCAAGATGATCGGCGATTCCGTCGACGCCCCGCACATGGTGCGTGCGCGCGAGGCGATCCATGCCCGCGGCGGCGCGATCAACAGCAACGTCTTCACGCGCTTCCTGCTTGCGATGTTCGGCGTGGTGACCTGGCGCGCGGTGCCGGTGCTGCCGATCGAGATCGTGCTGCTGCCGTTCTGGTCGCCGTTCCACATCAACAAGATTTCCTACTGGGCCCGCACCACCATGGTGCCGCTGATGGTTCTTGCCGCGCTGAAGCCGCTGGCGAAGAATCCCAAGGGCGTCGGGATCGACGAGCTGTTTCTCCAGGATCCGCGCTCGATCGGCATGACCGCGAAGGCGCCGCACCAGAGCATGGCCTGGTTCGTGCTGTTCCGCGCGCTCGACGGCATTCTGCGCGTGATCGAGCCGATGTTTCCGAAGAGCCTGCGCCAGCGCGCGATCGATGCGGCGCTCGCCTTCACCGAGGAACGCCTCAACGGCGAGGACGGCATGGGCGCGATCTATCCGCCCATGGCCAACATCGTCATGATGTATGACGCGCTCGGCAAGGACGAGAATTATCCGCCGCGCGCGGTCACGCGCCGGGGCATCGACAAGCTGCTCGTGTTCAACGGCGACGAGGCCTATTGCCAGCCCTGCGTCTCGCCGGTGTGGGACACGACGCTGACCGCCCACGCGCTGCTGGAAGCCGGCGGTGACATAGCCCTGCCTGCGGCCAAGCAGGGCCTCGACTGGCTGATCCCGAAGCAGGAGCTCGAGGTGAAGGGCGACTGGGCGGTGAAGCGGCCCGAGGTACGCCCGGGCGGCTGGGCCTTCCAGTACAACAATGCCTATTATCCCGATCTCGACGACACCGCGGTGGTGGTGATGTCGATGGACCGCATGCGACGCGAGCACGGTGCGACCGGCTATGACGCCGCGATCGACCGCGGCCGGGAGTGGATCGAGGGCATGCAGAGCGACGACGGCGGCTGGGCCGCCTTCGACGTCAACAACCTCGAATACTATCTGAACAACATCCCGTTCTCGGATCATGGCGCGCTGCTCGATCCGCCGACCGAGGACGTCACCGCGCGCTGCATCTCCATGCTGGCCCAGCTCGGCGAGACCGAGAAGTCCAGCAAGCATGTGGCCGACGGGGTCGCCTACCTCAGGAAGACCCAGCACCCGGAGGGGTCCTGGTACGGCCGCTGGGGCATGAACTTCATCTACGGAACCTGGTCGGTGCTCTGTGCCCTCAACATGGCCGGCGTCCGCCATAACGACCCGATGATTCGGAAAGCCGCCGACTGGCTGGCCTCGATCCAGAACAAGGACGGCGGCTGGGGCGAGGATGCCGTCAGCTACCGTCTCGACTACAAGGGCTGGGAGGCGTCTCCCTCGACCGCCTCGCAAACGGCATGGGCCTTGCTTGCCCTGATGGCTGCTGGCGAGGTTGATCGCCCGGCCGTCGCCCGCGGGGTGGAGTACCTGATTGCAACACAGAACAAAAAAGGACTGTGGGACGAGCAGCGGTACACCGCCACAGGCTTTCCTCGTGTATTCTATCTGCGTTATCACGGTTACCCGAAGTTCTTCCCGCTGTGGGCGTTGGCGCGGTATCGGAACTTGCGGAACACCAACAGCAGGGTGGTAGGGGTCGGGATGTGACTTTGGGGACGGGGGACTATCTGACCGTGGGTAATGCCATCGACCCGCGGCCGATATTGATCGTGACTGGACTGGTTCAGGAGGCCCGTATCGCGGCTGGGCCCGGAATGGCGGTCATTTGCTCGTCGAGCAGCCCGACCCAGTTGCGGGCGCTTCTGACGGTAGTGGATCCCGAGACGATTCGCGGCGTGATCTCGTTCGGCGTGGCCGGCGGGCTCGATCCGACGCTGCGCTCGGGCGACGTCGTGCTGGCGACCGAGGTGCTCTCCGGCGATACCCGCTGGGCCGCGGGCCTGTCGCTCGGCGACGACCTGATCGACCGCCTGACGTCGGGCCGCCGCCGCGTGGTGCGCGGCAGCCTTGCCGGCGCCGAGGAGGTGGTTACGAAGCGGTCCTGCAAGGCGGCGCTGCATTCGGAAACCGGCGCCTCCGCCGTCGACATGGAGAGCCACATCGCGGCCGCCTACGCCGCCGAGGCGGGGCTGCCCTTTGCCGCGGTCCGCGTCATCAGCGATCCCGCCCATCGCGCGCTGCCGGCGCTCGCCCGCGCCGCCATCAAGCCGAACGGCCAGATCGATCTCGCCGCCGTGCTCCGTGGCATCGTGCGCAATCCGACCACGCTGCATGCGCTGGTCTCGACCGGCATCGACTTCAACCGCGCGCTGCGTAGCTTGCGCGGCTGCCGCGACTATTTGATCGGCACCGAGCTCGTCGACAGCGAGGCCTTGGTCTCAAAGGCGGCCTGACCTCTTGATGCGATAAAGCAAAGGGCCCGGTCGCCGTTGGCGACCGGGCCCTTTGCGTTTTGGTGCCTGCTCAGTCGGTCGCTTCCATGCGGTTTCGATCCACGACCCACAGCGTCCGTCGCATCATGCCCTCGACAATTGCCGCCGACTCGCTTGAACGCAGATAGATCGCCGTCGCACGACGCTCGTTCCGGACACGCTGGGCTCGATCGTCGGTTTGCTGGATTCAGCGCGATCAGCCTGACGAAGGTCGGCAATCTGCCTTATGGCACGAGTGGCCGCGCAGGGCCGTTTGGCTTCACGGGGCAGCGGATCTGCCTCCGGTCGCCTCGGGGCGTTCGTGCCGAAGATGAAAAGGCCCGGTCGCGGTGGCGACCGGGCCTTCTTTGTTCGTACCGACTTGCGCGCTTACGCGGCCGTCGAAGCCTTCCGCGCCGCCTTCTCCTGCGCCGCGGCCGCCTCGTCCTTGCGGATCTCCGACAGGCGCTTCTGCACTTCCGCCGAGAAGATGTACTGCGCCGGACGCTGCTTGGTCATGTCGATCTCGGGCGCCATCGGGCCCGTGGTCCTGATGCCGCGCAGCGACACCCACATCGCCTTCAGCGGGTGGCTGATGGCAGCGGTCGCAGCCGTCGGCTCGTAGCCGCAATGGGCCATACAGTCGGCGCACTTCTCGTACTTGCCGGTGCCGTAGGTTTCCCAATCGGTGGTGTCCATCAGCTCCTTGAAGGTCTTGGCATAGCCTTCACCGAGCAGATAGCAGGGCTTCTGCCAGCCGAAGATATTGCGCGCGGGCATGCCCCACGGCGTGCACTCGTATTCCTGGTTGCCGGCGAGGAAGTCCAGGAACAGGCCGGAATGCATGAAGTTCCACTTCTTGCCCTTGCCCATCGCGAAGACGTCGCGGAACAGCTTCTTGGTCTTGGTGCGGTTGAGGAAGTGCTCCTGGTCCGGCGCACGCTCATACGCATAGCCCGGCGACATCGAGACGCCGACACCGAGCTCGACGGTGAGGTCGAGGAATTTCGCGATCTCCTCGGCCGGATGGCCGTCGAAGATGGTGGCGTTGACGTTGACGGTGAAGCCGCGCGCCTTGGCCGCCTTGATCGCGGAGACGGCGCGGTCGAACACGCCCTTCTGCGACACGGCCTTGTCGTGGTGATCCTTCAGGCCGTCGAGATGCACCGAGAAGAACAGGTACGGGGAGGGCGTGAACAGGTCGAGCTTCTTCTCGAGCAGCAGCGCGTTGGTGCAGAGCGAGACGAACTTCTTGCGTTCGACCAGGCCACGCACGATCTCGCCGATCTCCTTGTGGATCAGCGGCTCGCCGCCGGGAATGGCGACCATCGGCGCGCCGCACTCGTCGGCCGCGTCCCAGCACTCTTGGGCGGTCATGCGGCGGTTGAGGATCGCATCCGGATAATCGATCTTGCCGCAGCCGACGCAGGCGAGGTTGCAGCGGAACAGCGGCTCCAGCATCAGCACGAGCGGATAGCGCTTGCGGCCAAGCAGTTTCTGCTTGAGCAAATAGCCGCCGATACGCATTTCCTTGAAGAAGGGGATAGCCATTACAAGTTTCTTTCTGGGCTAGGAATTCGGGTGGGTCAGCTCGCAGCCAGTTCGGCCGGAAGCCGGAATTCGATGTTTTCCTCGCGGCCCGGCAGCACCGAGACCTTGACTGGTCCGATCCGCCGCATCGCTTCGATCACGTCATCCACGAGTACCTCAGGCGCCGAAGCGCCGGCCGTGACGCCGACGGTCTTGGCATCTTTCAACCACTCCGGATTGAGCGCGCTGCCGTCGGCAATCAAATAACTCGCGACGCCGGCCTCAGTGCCGATTTCGCGGAGCCGGTTCGAGTTCGAGCTATTGGCAGCGCCCACCACCAAGATCACGTCGACCAGCTTGCTCAAGTCCCTTACCGCAGATTGGCGGTTCTGTGTCGCATAGCAGATATCCCGGATATCCGGGCCTTGAATATCTGTAAAGCGGGCCTGGAGGGCCGCAATAATGTCCTTGGTGTCGTCGACCGACAGGGTGGTCTGGGTGATGTAGGCCACTGGCGTATCCGCCTGCAGCGTCAAGGCCTTAACCTCTTCAACGCTTTGGACAAGCAGCACCGGGGCGGGAACCTGGCCCATCGTACCCTCGACCTCGGGGTGGCCGGCATGGCCGATCAGGATCAGGGTGCGGCCCCTGGAGATGTAGCGTTTCCCCTGATTGTGAACTTTCGTGACCAGGGGGCAGGTGGCATTGAGCACCGGAAGGTCGCGCGCGGCAGCCTCTTCCTCGACGCTGCGGGCGACGCCATGGGCACTGAAAACGGTCACGGCTTTCGGCGGAACCTCGGACAATTCCTCGACGAAGATCGCGCCCTTGTTCTTCAGGCTCTCGACCACGTACTTGTTGTGCACGATCTCGTGGCGCACGTAGACGGGCGGGCCGTACTTCTCCAGCGCCCGTTCCACGATCTCGATCGCACGTACCACGCCCGCGCAAAAGCCGCGCGGCTGCGCTAGATAAACTTCCATAGGACGCCCATCACGCAAGTTGCACCAATCCGCTTCTCAAGTCCCCGGCGGCACTTCGATACTGCCCAATGAGTTGCAATAACCGCACCATTGGTTTCGCGCACGCGGTAACCGCCCACCCTACTTGGGCCCCGGCGCATGGAGGCACAGCACTTTGTGTCAAAAAATCGGCAAAAAGGAAAGACCGGATGAAACCCTGGTTCCGTTACCGTGCGCATCCGCGGTATTATAATAGGGCATGCGCTCTGAGCAAAATGGCGACATTTGTGCTCACCGCTTCGCCACTTTCCCGCCTCAAGTCACCGGCTATACCGACCGCCCCGCATGATTTTGCCTAGGTCTGTCGCCGTTTACCTCGAACCTTCGTGCGGCGAGAACCACTCAAAACAGCAATAGGTTTCGCCGGGGAACTCCGATAAACAGCGGGCGTTTCCGGCAAGCTGTTAACCGCAGAAAGAAAAGATGCTGCAAAGCGTAGTCGTTGCCATCGTCAGGGCCTGCACCCGGTTTGCCTCCCTCGTCGTCGTTCTCGGGCTCCTGCTTTCGGTCGGGGCGGGCTATTACACGTCTAAGCATTTCGCCATCAACACCGACATCAATTCGCTGATTGCCCAGAATTTGGACTGGCGCCAGCGCGACCAGCAATTCGACCGTGCCTTCGACCGCGACGCGACGATTCTCGCGGTCGTCGAGGCCAGGACGCCGGAGATGGCGACCGCGGCAGCGGATGTGCTCTTCGCCAAGCTGAAGGACAACAAGACCGACTTCCAGTCGATGCAGCAGCTCGGCACCGGCGAGTTCTTTGAGAAGAACGGCTTGCTGTTCCTGCCGACCGAAGAGGTCGGCAAGATCACCAGCCAGTTCGAATCCGCAGCGCCCCTGGTCGAGATCATGGCCGGTGATCCCTCGATCCGCGGCCTGACCGGCGCGCTGGAGACGGGACTTGCCGGCGTCAAGCGCGGCCAGGTCAAGCTCGACAATACCGCGCGGCCCTTCAATCAGATCGCGCAAACGGTCGAGACCGTGCTCAACAAGGGCAAAGCGAGCTTCTCCTGGCGTGAGCTCGTCAGCGACGAGCCGCTGACGGATTCCGATAAGCGCGCCTTCATCGAGTTCAAGCCGATCCTGGACTACAACGCGCTGGAGCCCGGCAAGGGCGCCACCGACGCGATCCGCAAGGCGGCAGTTGATCTGGATTTTGCGAACAAGTACCAGGCACGAGTGCGACTGACCGGTCCGGTCCCGATCGCCAACGAGGAATACGCCACCGTCCAGGAAGGCGCCGTCGTCAACGGCGTCGGGACTGTGCTGGTCGTGCTGCTCATCCTGTGGATGGCGCTGCACTCGTCGAAGATCATTTTCGCGGTGTTCGTCAATCTCTTCGTCGGCCTTGCGCTGACGACCGCTGCCGGCCTGATGATGGTCGGCTCGTTCAATTTGCTGTCGATCGCGTTCGCCGTGCTGTTCGTGGGACTGGGCGTCGATTTTGGTATCCAGTACAGCGTCCGCTACCGCTCGGAGCGCTACAAGCACAACGATCTCTCCGGCGCGCTGGTGCTTGCCGCCAAGCGCTCCGCGGTGCCGCTGTCGCTGGCGGCAATGGCGACCGCCGCCGGCTTCCTCTGTTTCCTGCCCACCGATTACAAGGGCATCTCCGAGCTCGGCCAGATCGCCGGCGTCGGCATGCTGGTGGCGTTCCTCTCCAGCATCACCGTACTGCCCGCAATGCTGAAGCTGTTGAACCCGCCCGGTGAGCAGGAGCCCGTCGGTTATGCCTTCCTGGCGCCGCTCGATTACTTTCTGGAGAAGCACCGTGTGCTGGTCGTGGGCGGCACGTTGCTGCTGGCGCTCGCCGGCCTGCCGCTGCTCTACTTCCTGAAGTTCGACTTCAACCCAATGAACCTGCGCAACCCGAAGGCCGAGTCGATCGCGACCTTCCTCGATTTGCGCAAGGATCCGAACACCGGCGCCAATGCCATCAACGTGATGACCACGTCCGAGGAGCAGGCGAGGCAGGTCGAGGCGAAGCTGGAGAAGGTGCCGGAGGTGCTGCGCGTGATGTCGCTCGACAGCTTCGTGCCGACCGACCAGGCGCCAAAGCTGAAGCTGCTCGCGCAGGGCGCCAAGGTGCTCAACCCCGCGCTCAATCCTGACCAGGTCGACGCTGCGCCAACGGACAAGGAAAACGTCGAGGCGTTGAAATCCTCGGTCGACAATCTGCGCCGGACCGCCGGTGACACGAAGGGCCCGGGCGCCGTCGCCTCGCGCCGGCTGGCGGACGCGCTCGAAAAGCTCGCCAATGGCGACGAGGCCACGCGGAACAAGGCGCAGGACGTGTTCGTCACGCCGCTGAAGATCGCGTTCGGCCAGCTCAGGAACGCGATGCAGGCCGGGCCGGTCACCCTGGCCTCACTGCCCCCCGAGCTCGTCAGCGCCTGGAAGAGCAAGGACGGGATCATCCGCGTCGAGGCGCAGCCGAAGGGCGATCCCAACGACAACGACACGCTGCGCAAGTTTGCAGCCGCCGTGCTCGCTGCCGAGCCGACCGCGATCGGCGGGCCGGTCTCGATCCTGAAATCCGGTGACACCGTGGTGAAGGCGTTCATCCACGCCGGCATCTACGCGCTGCTGGTGATCGGCCTGTTGCTTTGGATCACGCTGCGGCGGTTCGTCGACGTGCTGATGACGCTGGTGCCGCTGCTGGTCGCCGGCGCGGTCACGCTCGAAATCTGCGTGTTGATCGGCCTGCCGCTCAACTTCGCCAACATCGTCGCGTTCCCGCTGCTGCTCGGCGTCGGCGTCGCCTTCAAGATCTATTATGTCGTGGCCTGGCGCTCGGGCAGGACAAACCTGCTCCAGACCAGCCTGACGCGCGCAATCTTTTTCAGCGCGCTGACGACGGCGACCGCGTTCGGCAGCCTGTGGCTGTCGAGCCACCCCGGAACGTCCAGCATGGGCAAGCTGCTCGCACTCTCGCTGGTGACGACGCTTGCCGCAGTGCTGCTGTTCCAGCCGGCCCTAATGGGCAAACCCCGCAATCTCAGGGAGTAGGCAGATGTCGCCGACCGGGTCGGCGGCGTTCTTCTGACCGGGCTTGGCGGTGGTGGTGGCGGTCTTCGGGGCCGCGGGGGCAGGGGCCGGCGCTGTGGCGCTGGCGACGGTCGTGCCGCCTGTTGTGGTGCCGCCGTTGTTGCCTTGGGCTTTCGGCGCCGCACCGGTGGGCTTCGGCGCGCCCTTGGCCATGGCGTTGGCGGTGCTCATAGGAATCGGCGGGGCGACGCGGGTCCAGGTCTCGCCGCCGCAGAGGAAGCCCATCACGCAGCCCTTGATTTCGAGCTGGTCGGTGCCGACGGTCGTGATGGTTGCGCTGTAGAGCTGGCCGTCCTTGGCGTTGTAGACCTGCCCTTCCCACTGATCGACGCCGGGCTTCTTCTTCATGTCGATCAGGGTCGCCATGCCCAGCGTCGGCCTGGTCTTTTTCGATGCATCCGGATTGTATTCATCGCGGCCGCCGGGCTGCTTTTCCCAGGAAACCGCGCCCCACATGCTGCCATTGCATTGGGCGACACGAATGTTGGCGACGGCGTCGGCAACCCGCCAGTCGCCGGTCGGATCGGCGGCGAGCGCCGGGGTCAGGCCGGTGAAGCCGCCAGCCAGTATTAGTCCGGTGTAAAGGGCTAAACGCATGATAGTTCCTTGGCAGTGCAACATGGTTTAAAGCTGTGCTTGCGAAGATGGTCCGAAAAAGGGCAAAAGGCCGCACAGACCGTTTTCGGTAACGGTCCCTTTTCAGTTGACGAGCCGGCCCTCAAGCGAAGTATGTAGCGGATGCACAGCCCAAATCCAGACATGTCTCAGCTATTCGCGGACCGTCAGGCCCAGCGCAGCACCCTGCATAATCGGTATCTGAACGAACAGTTCGTTCGGGTTCTCAAGACCATCGGCTACGATGTCGGCTTCCAGAAGGGGCAGGGGCAGTACCTCTACGATCGCGAGGGAGCGCGCTATCTCGACCTGTTGTCCGGCTTTGGCGTGTTCGCGATCGGGCGCAATCACCCTGTCATGCGCGAGGCGCTCAAGAGCGTGCTCGATGCCGACCTGCCTAATCTGGTCCAGTTCGACGTCTCGGTGCTCGCCGGCGTGCTCGCCGAGCGGCTGCTGAAATACGTCCCCTATCTCGACAAGGCGTTCTTCGCCAATTCCGGCGCCGAATGCGTCGAAGCGGCGATCAAGTTCGCGCGCGGCGCTACCGGCCGTCCCGGCATCGTCTATTGCGCCCATGGCTATCATGGCCTGACCTACGGCGCGCTGTCGCTGACGGGTGATTCGAACTTCCGTGCCGGCTTCGAGCCGCTGCTGCCCGGCTGCACCTCGATTCCGTTCAACGACCTCGCCGCGCTCGAAAAGGCGCTGGCCTCGCGCGAGGTCGCGGCCTTCGTCGTCGAGCCGATCCAGGGCAAGGGCGTCAACATGCCCACCGACGAGTTCCTGCCGGGCGCTGCCGCACTCTGCAAGAAATACGGCACGCTGTTCGTCGCCGACGAGATCCAGACCGGCATGGGCCGCACCGGCCGCTTCCTGGCGGTCGAGCACTGGAACGTCGAGCCCGACATGGTGCTGCTGTCGAAGTCGCTGTCCGGCGGCCACGTGCCGGTCGGCGCCGTGCTGACGCGCAAGAGCATCTTCGACAAGATCTTCAATCAGATGGACCGCGCGGTGGTGCACGGCTCCACCTTCTCCAAGAACGATCTGGCGATGGCCGCGGGCATCGCGACGCTCGACGTCATGGAGTCCGAGAAGCTGATCGAGTCCGCCGCCAAGCGCGGCGCCGAGCTGCGCCTCGCGCTGACGCGCATGGTGCCCGGCTACGAACTGATGAAGGAAGTGCGCGGCAAGGGCCTGATGATCGGCGTCGAGTTCGGCCCGCCGAAGTCGCTGCGGCTCCGGGCGTCCTGGAACGTGCTGGAAGCTGCCAACAAGGGCCTGTTCTGCCAGCTCATCACCGTGCCGCTGTTCAAGGACCACAAGATCCTCACGCAAGTCGCCGGTCACGGCAGCCACACCATCAAGCTGCTGCCGCCGCTGACCATCACCGAGGAAGATTGCGGCTGGATCGAGCGCGCCTTCGACGACGTCATCGCCGGCAGCCACAAGGTCCCCGGCGCGATCTGGTCGCTCGGCAAGACGCTCGTGGACAACGCGGTGCGGCGGTCGGCGTAAATTCGCCGATCTATCTCAGCAATCGTCATTGCGAGCGAAGCGAAGCAATCCAGTATCCCTCTGCGGATGCGGGCTGGATTGCTTCGCTCCGCCAGCTACCCCTCCACATTCGCCTTCATCGCCGCCTCGAACTTGTCGACGAATTCGGCGAGCTCGTCGGCGCCGATATCGCTGACGGCCCAGAAGTTCAGGCCGCGATTGCCCCAGCGGCGGCAGTTGAAGCCCTGCATGGTCTCGGTCTTCGGCGCGCGATATTCCGCGTTCGATGTCTGCGATACGAACAGATTGATCACGTGCTGCCGGCGCTTGTAGACGACGGCGCCGATGGCGCGGGCGTCGATATAGTCGAGCCGGCCGCCGACCAGCGTGAAGCCTTGCGCGGTGAGATCGATCACGGGCGGGGCGACGTCGAGCTTGCCGTTGAACCACGGCTTCACGGTGTGCTGGTCGGTGGAGACCACGTCGATGAGATGGCCGGCCTGAAGCGAGCGCAGATGCGCGGAGACGACCTCCGACAGGATGCGCTGCTGGTCGTCCTGGCGCAGCACCACGGCGACGACGCCGGAGGCGGCGAGCGCGGACACGGCAGAGCCCATCGCAAAGCCGCGCAGCACGGAGCGGCGGGTCGGTTGCCGGCGCTGCGGCTGTGGCAGCGACGCTTCGATCCGGGCGCGCAGGCTAGCCGGCGCGGTATAGCGCAAATCGGTGTCGGCGAGCACGCGCTGCATCTCGCGTTGTGCGGCAAACTCCGCGGCGCAGTCCGGGCAGCCGGCAATGTGGGCTTCGACCTCGCGCGCGTGGCCGGCATCGAGCTCGTTGTCGAGCAGCGCGTGAAGCAGGATTTTTGCTTCGTCGCAGGTCATCTCGAGTGCTCCTCTTCCGCCGTCCAGGCCGCGCGCAGCATGGCGCGGGCGCGGGCGAGGCGGGACATCACGGTGCCGACGGGGGCGCCGACGGCCTCGGCGATTTCACGATAGGACAGGTTGTTGATCTCCCGCAGCACGAATGTTTCCTTGAACGGTTCGGCGAGCGCGTCGATCAACTTGCGGATGGCGCCGGCATCGCGGCTGCGCAGCACCTCGGTCTCGGGGCTCGCCTCGCTCTCCTGCCAGATCGGCGTCTGCTCGGCGGCGCCGGGCGTATCCTCGATCGCGCTGGGCCTGTGCGCGCGCCGCGCGTATTCGGCGTTGCAGACGTTGCGCAGGATCGCGAACAGCCAGGGCTTCATCGCCGGCCCGCGATAGCTGTCAAAATGCTTCAGCGCGCGCAAATAGCACTCCTGCACCGCATCCTCGGCGTCGGAGGCATCGCGCAGCAGATAGCGCGCGAGCGTGTAGACGTCGTCGAGATAGGGCAGCGCGGCTTCGCGGAAGCGCTGCGCCTTCTGCAAATCGTCGTTGGCGGGCATCGCTCCTCGCTTTGCCTCTTGTTCTGCGCGTCGCGTTGTTTCGTCCCTGTTTGTTTCGTCCCCGTGTGTGACGGAAGGCACACGAGCCCGGCCGGCTTGGGACCACCGGCCGGGCAAGACGTTGATGCCTTGGTTTGAGACGTTACTCAACCTTGATCATCCCCGTCATGTGCGGGTGCAACGAACAAAAATATTTGTAGTCGCCCGCATTGGTGAAGGTGAACGAGAACTTGTCGTCGGTGTCCAGGGCCTTGGACCTGAACTTGCCGGCCGACACCACGGTGTGCGGGATGTCGTCCCGGTTGGTCCAGGTCACGGTGGTGCCGAGCTTGATCTTCAACTCGGCCGGCTGGAAAACGAAATTGTCGATATGCACTTCCATGTCGTCGGCACGGGCCGTCGTTGCGGGCAACAGGATGGCCGCGACCACGGCGACACCGAAGTCGCGGCGATTGAGTGTTTTCATTGTCAGCTTCCGTTCAGCCTTTTTCCGTTCAATCTTGGATCAACCCTGCAGTGGCGTGTCGATGATCGCGAGCCGCTGCTCGTTCTGCTTGAAGTTGATGCTGGCGACGCCGAGCATGCCGCGCAGCTTTGCGTCCTCGACCTTCATCGGTCCGGGCGAGGGCGCGGTCCCCGGCGCGGGCTGCGGGAACGCAGTCGAGCGCGCGGTGTGGAAAGTGACGTTGCCCTCGACCTTCTGCATCACCTGATGGATATGGCCGTTCAGCACGGTGACGGAGCCGAAGCCCTTGACGTATTCGAGCGCGCGACCGCCGTCCTCGGTGCCCCAGCCCCATTCGGGATAGACCGTCCAGAGCGGGATATGCGCGAACAGCACGATCGGTGTCGATTTCGACTTGCCGCGCAGATCGTCCTCGAGCCAGGCGAGTTGCTCGGCGCCGAGATTGCCGAGACCGCCGCCCTTGAGGTCGACGACGTTGACGAGGCCGATGAAGTGTACGCCGCCGGCGTCGAACGAATACCAGCCTGCACCCTTGGTGCCGCGGCCGTAACGCTCGCGATAGAATTTCACCTCCTCGTCGAGAAAGTCATGCTCGCCAGGCACGTAGTGCACGTCGAGCTTGCTCTGCGAGATGATGCGGTCGGCATTGTCGAACTCGGCGGCCTTCGACAGATGCGTGATGTCGCCGGTGTGGATCATGAAGGAGGGTTTTGCCGGCATTGCGTTGATCTTGTTGATAGCCTCCTCCAGCGTGCCGAGCGCGTTGGGGTTCGCCGGCTTGTCGAAGCCGACATGGCTGTCGCTGATCTGGAGGAAGGTCATGCCGGGCGCGGCTGCCGTGGCGGCCTGCGCGGAATCGATGATGCCGAGCGAGCGCGGCACGCCGCCCGTGATGGTCCAGAGCACCCCGGTGCCGGCCCAGGTCATGCATTCCAGCACCTTGCGGCGGCTGACGCCGTCCCCGTGATCGTGTCCGCTCATCGCACGTCTCCACTTCGCCCGGAATTGGGCTTCGGGGAGGTGATTGGGGGAGGAGGAGACTTATTCCCGGATGCGATGACGTTTTCGTGAGGTGGCGGATCTCGTGTCCCGGACGCGGTGCAGCGCCCAAAAGCGCGTTCACGCGCGTCTTCGACGCGTTATGGCACTGCGCAGCAGCGTTGCACGCTGCAGCGCGTCCGGGGCGCGAGACTTATTTCGCGAATTCCCGCACGGCGGCTACCACGCGTTCCGGCACTTCCTGCGCCACGCAGTGCCCGGCACCCTCGAAGACCATCGTGCTGACGCGCGGAATCAGCGATACGGCGCGTCGCGCCATCTCCTTGTAGATCGGTCCCGACTTCGCGGCAGTCGCGACGCGGACGGGGCATTCGATCTCGGCGAGCCCTGCAAACGGGTTGCCGCGGGCATCGCCAACGTAAACCTGCTCCATCGCCTCGTAGATCGGACGCAGGATTGCGAATTCGATCTCGGGCGTGCAGCAGAGCCGGACACGGCCATCGTTGAGCGGCACGAAGCCGTGTTGGACATAGGCCCGCAGCGAGGTCTCGGTCCAATCGGCAAATGCCGGCGCAGCGCGGTAGCGCTCGAACACGGTGTCGGCACTGTCGAATTCGGCCCGCCGGCGCAGCGTGCCCTGGACGCGGGTGAGCGAGTCTTCGTTCAATCCTCCGGGCCGTGTCGCGCGCGGGTCCATCACGGTCGGCTCCATCACGAACAGGCGTGTGAAGCGTCCGGGCCGAAGTTTCGTCGCGAGCAGGAGATCGGTCGCGCCGGCGCTGTGGCCGATGCCGTAGACGTCGCGCAGATCGAGCGCATCGATCACCCGGCAGACATCCTCGGCATAATCAAGGAAATGATAGGCATCGGGCTTGTGGCTCGCGCCGTGGCCGCGGCGGTCGAGCGCGTAAACGGTGTAGGTCGATGCAAGCTCGCGCGCGACCTCGTCCCAGACGTCGGCGACGAAACCGGTGCCGTGCACGAGCAGCGCGGGCGGCCTCCCGCTCTCGCCCCATCGCAGCATCGCGATCTGCGCGTCAGTGGGGCCGATGGAGAAGCGATGTGGATTGATCATGGGGACGGGATGCTACTTCGCATCCTCCAAAATCATCGTCGCGCCTTTCTCGGCGATCATCGCGGTCGGCGTATTGGTATTGCCCGAGGTGATCGTCGGCATGATCGACGCGTCGATAATGCGCAGGCCGCTCAGGCCGTAGAAACGCAGCCGTTCATCCACCACCGCCATCGGATCATTAGCCGCGCCCATCTTCGCGGTGCCGACGGGATGGAAGATGGTGGTGCCGATGTCGCCGGCGGCCTTTGCGAGCGAGGCATCGTCGTCGCCGACGGTGGGGCCGGGCAGATATTCGCTCGGGCGATATTTGGCGAGCGCCTTCTGCTGCATCAGGCGGCGCGTGGTGCGGATCGCGTCGGCGCCGACCTGGCGGTCGTCGTCGGTCGACAGATAGTTCGGCGCGATGATCGGCTTCTCGTCCGGGCTCGCCGAGCGCAGCCGCACCGTGCCGCGCGAGGTCGGCTGCAGATTGCAGGCGCTCACCGTGATCGCGGGGAAGCGGTGCAGGGGATCGCCGAACTTGTCGAGCGACAGCGGCTGCACGTGGAACTGGATGTTGGCGCGGGCGCGCGTCGCATCGGAGCGCGTGAAGATGCCGAGCTGCGACGGCGCCATGGTCAGCGGTCCGCGGCGGCGGAAGGCGTAGTCGAGCCCCATCAGGCCACGGCGGAACAGATTGTAGTAGGTCTCGTTCAGCGTGCGCACGCCCACGCCCTCGACCTTGTAGATCGCGCGCTGCTGGAGATGGTCCTGGAGGTTGCGGCCGACGCCGGGCTTGTCCATCACGATGTTGATGCCGAGCGGCGACAGCCAGTCGGCGGGGCCAATGCCGGAGCGATGCAGCACCTGCACCGAGCCGATGGAGCCTGCCGAGAGGATCACCTCGCGCTTCGCACGCGCCTCGATGACCTCGCCATTCTGGATGAAGCGCACGCCGACGGCGCGGCCCTGCTCGATGATGAGACGATCGACCAGCACGTTCTTCTCGAGCCGCAGATTTTGGCGGTTCAGTGCGGGCTTGAGGAAGCCGCGCGCGGACGACCAGCGCCGACCGCGCTTCTGGTTGACGTGGAAATAGCTGGTGCCTTCGTTGTCGCCGGTGTTGAAATCCGGAATGCGCTTGATGCCCATCTCCTCGGCGGCGTCGCCCACGGCGTCGAGAACGGCCCATGACAGCCGCGGCGCCTCGATGCGCCAGCCGCCGCCGGCGCCGTGATGCTCGCTCGCGCCGAGGAAGTGATCTTCGAGTTTCTTGAACAGCGGCAGCACGTCGTCATAACCCCAGCCGGTCATGCCAAGCTGGCGCCAGTGGTCGTAATCGGCGGCCTGTCCGCGCATCGAGATCATGGCGTTGATCGCCGAAGAGCCGCCGATCACCTTGCCGCGGGGATAGGCCAGCGAGCGGCCATTGAGACCGGGCTCGGCCTCGGTCTTGAACATCCAGTCCGAGCGCGGATTGCCGATCGCGAAGAGATAGCCGACCGGAATGTGGAACCAGATCCAGTTGTCGTCGCCGCCGGCTTCGAGAATGAGGACGCGATTCCCTGATACGGCCGAGAGGCGGTTGGCAATGATGCAGCCGGCCGTCCCGGCCCCGACGACAATGTAGTCAAACTCACCTTCGAGCCGCCTCGGCATTCTGCTTCCACCCAAACAGGCGTCATGCCCAGGCTCGTCCCGGGCATCCACGCGCTTTCCGTCCTAATAGTCAGACGTGGATGGCCAAGACAAGCTGGTGACAAGCCCGGCCATGACGAGAGCACAGGGGACCCTCGATCCACGGGAGTTAGGTGGACTGGTGCTTGCATGGTAGACAGTCCTGTATTCCCAACAAGGCTTGAGACCCTCCATGCCCATCGTGAACCGCGTCGCCGACCTCCAACCCGATATTCAGGCCTGGCGCCGGGACATCCACCAGCATCCGGAGCTGCTGTACGATGTTCACCGCACCGCAGCATTCGTTGCGGACCGGCTGCGCGAGTTCGGCTGCGACGAGGTTGTGACCGGCCTCGGGCAGACCGGCGTGGTCGGCGTGATCAAGGGCAGCAAGCCGGCCGGCGACGGGCTCAAGGTGATCGGCATGCGTGCCGACATGGACGCGCTGCCCGTCGACGAGCAGACCAACCTGCCTTACGCCTCCAAGACTCCGGGCAAGATGCACGCCTGTGGCCATGACGGCCACACCGCGATGCTGCTCGGTGCGGCCCGCTACCTCGCCGAGACCCGCAACTTCGCCGGCGATGCTGTGGTGATCTTCCAGCCTGCCGAGGAGGGCGGCGCCGGCGGCGCGGCCATGGTCAAGGACGGCCTGATGGAGCGCTTCGGCATCGAGCAGGTCTACGGCATGCACAACGGCCCGGGCATCCCGATCGGCTCGTTCGCGATCCGGCCGGGCCCGATCATGGCGGCGACCGACGAGGTCGACATCATGATCGAGGGCCTCGGCGGCCATGCCGCGCGTCCGCACAAGTGCATCGATTCCGTGCTGGTCGGCGCGCAGGTGATCACCGCGCTGCAGTCGATCGTCGCCCGCAGCGTCGATCCGCTGGAATCGGCCGTGATCTCGATCTGCGAATTCCACGCCGGCAATGCCCGCAACGTCATTCCGCAGACTGCGACGTTGAGGGGCACCATCCGCACGTTGTCGCCGGAGGTGCGCAAGCTGGTCGAGAAGCGCGTGCACGAAGTGGTGGCGGGCGTGGCGCAGATCACCGGTGCCAAGATCGACCTGCACTACAAGCGCAACTACCCTGTCGTGAACAACCACGCCGCGGAGACCGAGGTGGCGCGGCGCATCGCCAGGAACGTTGCCGGCGAGGCCAATGTGCACGAGATGCCGCCGCTGATGGGCGGCGAGGATTTCGCCTACATGCTGGAAGCGCGGCCCGGCGCGTTCATCTTCTGCGGCAACGGCGACAGCGCCGGTCTGCATCACCCCGCCTACAATTTCAACGACGAGGCGATCGTGTTCGGTACGTCCTATTGGGTCAAGCTGGTCGAGGAGTCGCTCGCGGCGTCTTAACGCCGAACCGAAGCACAAACGAAGAGGGCCCGTGCATCGCACGGGCCCTTTGTCTTTGCGGAATGATCGGCTCAGAAAATCTGCGAGAAGATCACATACAGCGTGGCCGACAGCGCGATCGCGCAGGGCAGCGTCAGCACCCAGGCCATCAGCAGGTTGCGGATGGTCGCCATCTGCAGGCCCGAGCCGTTCGCGGCCATGGTGCCGGCGACGCCGGACGACAGCACGTGGGTGGTCGAGACCGGCAGGCCGAACACGTCGGCGGCGCCGATCGTGGCGGCGGCGACCAGCTCGGCGGAGGCGCCCTGTGCGTAGGTGAGATGGGTCTTGCCGATCTTCTCACCGACGGTGACGACGATGCGCTTCCAGCCGACCATGGTGCCGAGGCCGAGCGCGATGGCGACGGCGACCTTCACCCAGGTCGGGATGAACTTCGTGGCGCTATCGAGGCCGCCCTTGTAGGCGTTCAAGGTCGCGACCTCTTCCTTGTTGAGGTCGTTTTCCTTGTCCTTCATCAGGAAGCGGATCGCTTCCGAGGTCAGGTACATGTCGTTACGGGTGTTGCCGACCACTTCCGCCGGTACCTTGTTGAGCGAGCCGTACTTCGCGACCTGGTCGCCGACATCCTTCACCAGCACCGACAGCGAGGGGTAGGTGCCTTCGCTGATGTGGTGCGAGGTGATGTACTGCGTCACCGCAGGACGGGGATCGCCGATGATCGAGTGACCGGCGCCCTTGGCCGCGATCACCTTGGAGGCTGCGTCCGAGACCTTCTGGAACTGGGCGACCTGGCTCTCCGGCAGCGCGCGGTTAAGCGCGTAAGCGGTCGGCACGGTGCCGATCAGGATCAGCATGATCAGGCCCATGCCCTTCTGGCCGTCGTTCGAGCCGTGGGCGAAGCTGACGCCGGTGCAGGTTGCGATCAGCAGGCCGCGGATCCACAGCGGCGGCGCCTTGTTGCCTTCGGGCGCGGCATAGAGCGCAGGGTTGCGCACGATGAACTTGAGCAGCAGCAGCAGCACGGCGGCGCAGATGAAACCGAACAGCGGCGACAGCAGCAGCGCGTAGCCGATCTCGGTGGCCTTGCTCCAGTCGACGCCCGAGGTGCCGTCGCGGCCGCGCATGACGGCATTGGCGATGCCGACGCCGATGATCGAGCCGATCAGCGTGTGCGAGGAGGAGGCGGGCAGGCCGAAATACCAGGTACCGAGGTTCCAGATGATCGCGGCGATCAAGAGTGCGAACACCATGGCGAAGCCGGCGCTGGAGCCGACCTGGAGGATCAGCTCGACCGGCAGCAGCGAGACGATGCCGAACGCGACCGCGCCGGAGGACAGCAGCACGCCGAGGAAGTTGAAGAAGCCCGACCACATCACCGCGAATTCAGCCGGCAGCGAATGGGTGTAGATCACGGTCGCCACCGCGTTGGCGGTGTCGTGGAAGCCGTTGACGAATTCGAAGCCGAGCGCGATCAGCAGCGCGACGAACAAGAGGATGTAGGGCAGGAAGGTCGTCACCTTCGTGCCGGTCGCGTTGACGTCGACATAGATGCTGTAGGCAACGAACAGCAGGCCTGCGGCAAGGATGCCGAAGAACAGGATCATCGTGAGCGGGTTAAAACCCTTGTCGAGATTTGGCCTGGAAGCCGGCTGGACAGGCGTCGGATCGCCTACCGCACGGTCGAATGCAACATCTGTCATTTTTGGACGCCCCTTAACTAATTTGAAGGGCTATTGTCCGCGATGGATTTGAAGGCTGGATGACAGCTGCGTCGTAAAGTCGCTTTCCCTCCAGTATTTGCCAGTATTTAGGCGGCGCGTGCGGCTTTCTTCTGCAAGCCGGCGGCAATCTTCAGGTCTTCGACAAAGCGCTGATATTCCAGCACTTTGGCTTCCGGATCGGGCAGTCGGAGCAGATAGGACGGGTGCACCGTCACCAGCGCCTTGCGGCCGTCGGGCAGGTCTATGAGCCGGCCACGGGTCTTGCCGATCGGGATGATCTTGCCGAACACGCTTTGCGCGGCGGTGGCGCCCATTGCCACGACGAGCTCGGGCTGGATTGCCGAAACTTCCCGCTCGTACCATTGCCGGCACGCCCGGATCTCCGGCGTCGCCGGCTTCTGGTGCAGACGGATCTTTCCGCGCGGCACGAATTTGAAGTGCTTGACCGCGTTGGTGACGTAGACCTTGTTGCGGTCGACGCCGGCTTCCTGAAGCGCACGGTCGAGCATCTGGCCGGCCGGGCCGACGAAGGGGTGGCCGGCGAGGTCTTCCTTGTCGCCGGGCTGCTCGCCGACCAGCATGATGGTCGCGTCTTTCGGGCCCTCGCCGAACACGGTCTGCGTCGCGTCCTTGTAGAGCGGGCAGGCGCGGCAATGCGCGGCCTCCTCGCGGAGCGCTTCGAGATCGTCGGCAGCCAGCTTGCGTGGCATCGGAGCCTCCGGCCGCTTCTGGGGCTTGTGCGGATCGGTTGCGGCATTGGCGATCATGGCGCCGGTCATGCGCTCGGCGTCCTCGATCAAGGGCTTAATGATCGACGCCTCGGGCAGGTTCCTCCAGTATTTCTTCGGCATCTCCGTCTGCATTGCCTTCACCTTCAGCCGCGCCGGATTGAAGATGCTGGCGTAGTAGCGCCGCCAGGTTTCCTCCAACCGGTCTTCGCCGGGTGCTTCGTTCTTGCTCACGCCCGACGTGAACGAGAGCGCGTGGCCGTCCCAATGCGCACACAGATCGGGTGTCAGGATCGACCAGGGCATGTCGGCGAAGCGCTTGGCAAAGAACGGCGCGGCAAGCTCGACGATGTGATGCTCCGGCTCGAACCAGGCGACGTAATGCGCCGCGCGCTCGCGTCCGATCTCGCGGAAGCGCACGAAGGCATGCATCTTGTGCTCGTCGCGATGGACTGCTCTTGCCATGGCGGTGACTTGCGCGACATCGGGATCGGTCGCGACCTCGATGAGATCGTGATTGTCTTTCAAGCGCCAGAGCAGGCGATAGAGGATCGCAAAGCGCTCGCCGTCGCGATGCAGGATCGCGGCCTTGGCGAGCTCGACGAATTTTGCCGAGACGTTGAAGGTGCCGTCGTTTACCTCAAATATCGGAGACGGCGCGGGCGGTGCGAACAGCTCGGCTTCGCCGCCTTGTACGGTCCAGGTGGCATCGGTTGGCGGCACATGATGCAGCACGAGCGACCGCGCGGCTTTGCGCCAGCCGTCGAAATCGGTTTCGGTGTCGAGGGTGATGTACTGCATCAGAAGCCAAACCCCAGTTGTGTTGCCTTCGGCTTGAACCGTTCGATCAGCCGCGCCTCGTCGAGGCGGTGCGGCGCGGGGCGGTGATCGCTGAGGACGATGAAAGGCAGCGCCTTGTTGCGGGGCACGTGCAGCCGCGCGAGATCGGAGAGGCGGATCGTGGTGGTGCGCCGGGTCGCGATGATGCGTTCGACCGCCTTGGTGCCGAAGCCGGGCACGCGCAACAGCTCCTCGCGGCTGGCGCGGTTGACGTCGAGCGGGAAGCGGTCGCGATGGCGCAGCGCCCAGGCGAGCTTCGGATCGATGTCGAGCGGCAGCATCGCGTTGTCATCGACGATCTCCGCAACGTCGAAACCGTAGAACCGCATCAGCCAGTCGGCCTGGTAGAGCCGGTGCTCGCGCAGCAGCGGCGGCTGTACCAGAGGCAAAGCGCGGCTGGCATCGGGGATCGGGCTGAAGGCGGAGTAATAGACGCGCCGCAGCCTGTAGGAGCCATAGAGATTGGAGCTGGTGTGGAGAATGGTGTGATCGGAGGCCGCGTCGGCGCCGACGATCATCTGCGTGCTCTGTCCGGCGGGCGCGAAGCGCTGCGGCCTCGCCTTCGTCTTTGTGCTGCGGTTTTCCTCAGCCTCGTCGAGCTTCAGCCGCAGCCGGCCCATGGTGCGGCGGATCGCGCGCACATCCTTTTCCGGTGCGTATTGCTGCAGGCTCGTCTCCTCAGGCATCTCGATGTTGATGGAGAGGCGATCTGCATATTTGCCGGCTTCCGCGATCAGCGCGTCGTCGGCCTCGGGAATGGTCTTGAGATGGATGTAGCCGCGAAAGTGATGCTCCTCGCGCAGTTTGCGCGCGACGCTGACCACCTGCTCCATGGTGTAGTCGGGGCTGCGGATGATGCCGGAGGAGAGAAACAAGCCCTCGATGTAATTGCGCCGGTAGAAGTCGAGCGTGAGCTTGACCACTTCGTCGATGGTGAAGCGGGCACGCGGCACGTTGGAAGAGGCGCGGTTGACGCAATAAAGGCAGTTGTAATTGCAGGCGTTGGTCAGGAGCACTTTGAGCAGCGAGATGCAGCGTCCGTCCGGCGCGTAGGAATGGCAGATGCCCATGCCCGGTGCGGTCGAGCCCATGCCCTTGCCGTCGCTGGAATCCCGCTTCTCGGTGCCGCTGGAGGCGCACGACGCATCGTATTTGGCGGCATCAGCCAGAATCTCCAGCTTGCGTTGTACGTCCATCGTGGAATCCCTTTGATTCAGCTTACGAATCCGGATGAGCACCAATTCGATTGACTCCCCGGCCGCTGTTAGCTTTATATTAGAACATATCATGAACAAATGAGCCAGCCGCAGGTTCTTATTTTTGAGAACCTCGGCAATCACCTCTGAAGGAGCGGCGTATATGAGCGGCGCACGGATGAACGCGCTTGCGACCTTGCGCGGCCAGATCGAGCGCATCGAGACGGCGGAGGTCGTGCATCAGCACGATCGCGTCGCGCTCGGCCACGACGAGGTCGACAGCGCGCTGAAGGGCGGGCTCGCGCGCGCGGTGATCCACGAGGTGTTTTGCGAGGGCCGGCAGGGAACCGCCGCGACGGGTTTTGTCATGGGGCTTGCGGGGCGTGTCTCGCGGCGCCGGCCGCTGCTGTGGGTGCGGCAGGATTTTTCGGAACTCGAGACCGGCGCGCTGTCGATGAGCGGGCTTGCCGAGATCGGTCTCGATCCGCGCCGCGTGGTGATGGTGCGCGCCGCCGATGTCGAGAGCGCGTTGCGGACCTCGGCCGATGCGCTCGCCTGCGACGCGCTTGGCGCCGTCGTGCTCGAGCTCTGGGGTGAGACGCGGCAGTTCGATCTCGTGGCGAGCCGTAAGCTGACACTGGCCGCGCAATCGTCCGGTGTCACCGGCCTGATGTTGCGGATGGCCGCGCAGCCGCTGCCCTCGACCGCGGAGACGCGATGGATGCTGCGCGCGGCGCATTCGCCGCCGGGCCCGGCATGGAGTGCCTGGGGCGCGCCGCGCTTCGATGCCGAGCTCTTGCGCAATCGTCATGGCCCCTGCGGCCGGTGGATCATGGAATGGAAATGTGATGAGTGCCAGTTCTCTGAACCGTCGACGTATCCTCAGCCTGTGGCTGCCACGCCTGCCCATCGATCGGATTCAGCGGTTCTTCGGCGCGCTGGGTAAGACCAATGATCCGAGCATCGTCGTCATCAAGGACAACAATGCGCTGGTGATCCATGCGCTGGACGAAGCCGCCGAGCGCCTCGGCTTGCACATCGGCCAGCCCCTGGCCAATGCACGGGCGATGTGTCCGGACTTGAAAGTGTTCGACGCCGATGTCGTGGCCGATGCGAAGACGCTCAGCGACGTCGCCGACTGGTGCGATCGCTTCACGCCGCTGGTGGCGCTCGATCCGCCGCACGGGCTGTTTCTGGACATCACCGGCTGCGCGCATCTGTTCGGCGGCGAGGCTGCGTTGTTGCAGACCTTCGTCCGCGGGCTCGCCCGTCAGGGTTTTGCCGTCAGCGCGGCGATCGCCGGCACCTCGGTCTGCGCGCGCACGCTGACGCGGCAGGCCTCCGGCACCATCGTCGCCGATGGCGGGGAGGCGGCGGCGGTCAGCCGGCTGCCGGTGTCCGCGCTCGGTGCGGGCGAGGCCATCACCACGGGCCTGCGTCGCGCCGGCCTGAAAACCATCGGCGATGTCGCCTCGCGCGAGCCGCATGAGATCACGGCGCGGTTCGGCGCGCGGTTCTCCACGCTGCTCGCGCATGCGCAGGGGCATGGCGATGCCCCGATCAATCCGCGCAAACCGCTGCCGGATTACATCGTGGAGAAGCGCTTTGCCGAACCGATCGCCACCGACACCATGATCGCGATGACGCTGTCGCGGCTGGCCGACACGCTGATCGCGTCCATGGAGAAGCAGGGCAAGGGTGCGCGGCGCCTGGAAGCCGCCTTCTTTCGCACCGACGGCGTGGTGCGCGCGATCATGGTCGAGACCGGGCGGCCGGTCACGCAAAGCAAAGTCATCGACCGGCTGTTCCGCGAGCGCCTCGATGCGCTCGCCGATCCGCTGGATCCCGGCTTCGGTTTCGACATGGTACGACTGTCGGCAAGCCGCACCGAGATCGTGGTGCAGGAGCAGCGCGATCTCGACGCCCATGTCCATGACAATGACGAGCTCGCCGCGCTGATCGACCGCATCGCCGCGCGCATCGGCGGAAAGCGCGTCGTCGTGCATTTGCCTGAGGATACCCATATCCCGGAATGTGCGGTGCTGGCCGCGCCTGCCCAGCACCATCTCGCCGTGGCCATGCAGGCCGAATGGCCGGCGCGCGCCGAGAGCGAGCCGCCGCTGCGCCCCCTGCGGCTGTTCGACAGACCGGAGCCGATCAAGGTGCCGTTCGCGACCGTGCCCGACGGCCCGCCGCATCAGTTCACCTGGCGGCGCGCGCTGCATGCGGTGGTGCGGGTGGAAGGGCCCGAGCGCATCGCGATGGAATGGTGGCGGCAGGACGGCAAGCAATTGACGCGGGATTATTTCCGCATCGAGGATGCCGAAGGCCTGCGCTTCTGGATCTTTCGCGACGGTCTTTACGAAGGAGAGGTGTTCGACGACGAAGGTAAACCCATTCCCCCCAACTGGTATGTGCACGGTCTCTTCGCATGAACACGCCCGCTTATGCCGAGATCGGCATCACCACCAACTTCTCCTTCCTGCGCGGCGGCTCGGATCCGCGCGCCTATGTGCATCAGGCGAGCATCCTCGGCATTCCCGTGATCGGCATTGCCGACCACAACACGCTCGCCGGCGTCGTGCGCGCCTACAAGGAGCTCGACAATGACAAGGTGCTGCACAAGCCGAAATTGCTGATCGGCGCGCGCATCGTTTTCATCGACGGAACGCCCGACATTTTTGTCTATCCGCGCGACCGCGCCGCCTATGGCCGGCTGTGCCAGCTCCTCACCAGGGGCAAGCGCGGCGACGACATCACGCGGATCGAGAAGGGCGAATGCCATCTCACTTTTGTCGACCTTCTTGAGTTTTCCGAGGGCCAGCTCCTGGTCCTGACGCTGCCGCATCGCTTCGAGCCCGCGCAGGCGCTGGATGTTCTCGCCAAGCTTAAGGACAGCCGCGCCGAGGGCGTGTGGCTGGCGGCGAGCCTGGTCTATCGCGGCGACGACCGCCGCCGCCTGGCGCGGCTCGATGATCTCGCCGCCAAAGCAAACGTGCCGCTGCTCGCAACCAACGAGGTGCTCTATCACCATCCCGGCCGCCGCCCGCTCCAGGACGTGCTCACCTGCATCCGGGAAAAGACCACGATCGAGGCGGTCGGACGGAAGCTCGAAGCCAATGCCGAGCGCTTCCTGAAGACGCCACGCGAAATGTCGCGGCTGTTCCGAGATTTTCCCGAGGCGATCGCGGAGACCATGCGCTTTGCGGGCAAGATCGATTTCACGCTCGACCAACTCAAATACCAGTATCCGGACGAACCTGTGCCGCGGGGCAAGACCGCGCAGGGGCATCTGGAGGATCTGACCTGGGCGGGCGTGCAGACATATTTCGGCGGCAACATCGATGACAAGCTTCGCGCGACCCTGAAGAAAGAGCTCGCGCTGATCGCAGAGCTGAAATACGCGCACTACTTCCTCACCGTGCACGACATCGTGCATTATGCGCGCAGCCAGAACATCCTGTGCCAGGGGCGGGGATCGGCGGCGAACTCAGCGGTCTGCTACGTGCTCGGCATCACCTCCGTTAATCCGACCAGCGTCGATCTCCTGTTCGAGCGCTTCATCTCCAAGGAGCGGCTGGAGCCGCCTGACATCGACGTCGATTTCGAGCATTCGCGGCGCGAGGAGGTGATGCAATATGTCTATCGCCGCTACGGCCGCCACCGCGCCGCGATCATCGCCACGATCATCCATTACCGCCCGCGCAGCGCCATCCGTGACGTCGGCAAGGCGCTGGGCCTGACCGAGGACGTCACCGCTGCGCTTGCCGACACCGTCTGGGGAAGCTGGGGCAAGGGCCTCAACGACATGCAGGTCAGGCAGGCCGGGCTCGATCCCAACAATCCCATGATCAACCTCGCGGTCGAGCTCGCGACCGAGCTGATCGAATTCCCGCGCCATCTCTCCCAGCATGTCGGGGGCTATGTACTGACGCAGGACCGGCTCGACACCTATGTGCCGATCGGCAACGCCGCGATGGACGACCGCACCTTCATCGAATGGGACAAGGACGACGTCGACGCGCTCAACATGATGAAGGTCGACGTGCTCGCGCTGGGCATGCTGACCTGCATCCGGAAATGTTTTGATTTGATCGACCACCACAAGGGCAAGCGCTGGGTGCTGGCGAGTGTCCCTCAGGACGATCCCAAGGTTTACGACATGCTGTGTGCTGGGGAATCCCTCGGCGTGTTCCAGGTCGAGAGCCGCGCCCAGATGAACATGTTGCCGCGGTTGAAGCCGCGGACCTTCTACGACCTTGTCATCGAAGTCGCGATCGTGCGGCCGGGGCCAATCCAGGGCGACATGGTGCATCCCTATTTGCGACGGCGTAACGGGATCGAGAAAGTGACCTATCCCTCGCCATCGCCCGAGCATGGTCCCGCGGATGAGCTCTACAAGGTGCTGCACAAGACGAAGGGCGTGCCGCTGTTTCAGGAACAGGCCATGCGAATCGCGATCGAAGCAGCAAAGTTCACCTCCGAGGAGGCTAACGGCCTGCGCCGCTCAATGGCGACCTTCCGCAATGTCGGCACCATCGGCCAATACGAGGAGAAGCTGATCGGCAACATGGTCGCGCGCGGCTACGATCCCAACTTCGCCAGAAGCTGCTTTGACCAGATCAAGGGCTTTGGCTCCTACGGTTTTCCAGAGAGCCATGCCGCGAGCTTTGCTCAGCTCGTCTACATCTCGTCATGGCTGAAATATCATCACCCCGATGCGTTCTGTTGCGGCCTGTTGAACTCGCAGCCCATGGGCTTTTACGCGCCGGCGCAGATCGTCGGCGACGCCCGCAAGAACGGCGTCGAGGTGCGCGACATCGACGTATCCTGCAGCTTTGCGCAAAACACGCTGGAGAACACCGACGGCAAATACTGCGCCGTGCGCCTGGGCTTCCGTCAGATCGACGGCTTTCACTGGCTCGATCCCGATGAGGAGTTGCTCAAAGAGGCGCAGGCGAAACGGCAAGGCAAGGTCTACGTCACTCAGAAAGACTGGGCCGACCTGATCATCGACGCCCGCAACAGCGGTCCCTTCACCTCGCTCGAAGACTTCGCCCGCGACACCGGGCTGCCCAAGCGTGCGCTGATCCTGCTCGCGGATGCCGACGCGTTCCGCTCGCTCGGCCTCGACCGCCGCGAGGCGCTGTGGCAGGTGCGGCGGCTGCCCGACGACGTGTCGCTGCCGCTGTTCGAGGCCGCGACCGCGCGCGAGCAGCCGGACGAGCACGCAAAACCGTTGCCGGAGATGCCGCGGGCCGAGCAGGTGGTCGCGGACTACCAGACCATCCGGCTATCGCTGAAGGGCCATCCGATGGAATTTTTGCGCGAGATGTTTTCGCGCGAGCGTGTGGTGGCCTGCAGGGACGTCAGCCATGAGAACGAGCGGCGCCGCGTCCGCTGCGCCGGCGTGGTGCTGGTGCGGCAGCGGCCGGGCAGCGCCAGCGGCGTCGTGTTCATGACGCTGGAGGACGAGACCGGCATCGCGAATGTCGTGGTGTGGCCCAAGATCATGGAGCAGTACCGCAAGGAGGTGATGGGCGCGCGCCTCATCCTGGTCGAGGGCTATATCCAGAGCAGCCCCGAAAAGGTGACGCATCTCATCGCCCAGCGCATGGTCGACCGCTCGCACGATCTGGTCGGCCTCGCCAACGACGCGCTGAGCCGCAAGCATCCGGTGCCGGCAGGCGCCGATCTGATCGAGCCCCTCAACGACGATCCCGGGGCCCACGCGGATATGCCGGCGCAAAAAATCCGTCACCCCCGCAACGTCCGCATCCTGCCGCCATCGCGGGATTTTCATTGAGAATGTGACGCAGAATGTCGCCACACCGTCATTGCGAGCGCAGCGAAGCAATCCAGACTGCCGCCCGCGGAAAGACTCTGGATTGCTTCGCTGCGCTCGCAATGACGAGCTTGTTGAGCCGGGCCGTGTCAGACTCTCGGTGTCATACCCCGCGAAAGCGGGGTATCCAGTACGCTGCGGCCCCTCGGCTCTAGCCGAGCCGTCTCTGGAATACTGGGTCGCCCGGTCAAGCCGGGCGACGACAGTGTGCTCGTCTCAAAAATTCACCCGGTTCGAGATCGCGCCGTCCACGACGAGATTGGAGCCCGTGGTGAACCCCGACACCGGGCTTGCCAGAAACACCGCCGCGCTTGCGATCTCCTGTGGCGTTGCCATGCGGCCCGTCGGATTGCGCTTCATCGCATCATTGTAGCGCTCCGGCATCTTCTGCTCGATCATATTCCAGACGCCGCCCTTGAAATAGACCGTGCCGGGCGACACCACGTTGACGCGGATCTTCTTCTTTGCGTATTGCCGCGCCAATCCCTTGGCCATGTGGATCAGCGCCGCCTTGATCGGGCCGTAGGAGCTGGCGAGATCGGCCTGCGCCGCCGAGATCGAGGAGATGATGACGAAGGCGGCATCGCCGCTCTTTTCGCCGCTGGCCTCGAGGAACGGCCGCGCGGCGTCGAACGCATGCACGGCGCCGAGCACGTCGAGCCGGAAGTTCTGCTCCCAGGATGCTGCATCGTGGCCCTGCGCCATCGCGCCGGCATTGGCGAACAGCAGGTCGACGCCGCCGAGCTCCTTTGCAGCGGTCTCGATCCAAGATTTCAGCGCCGCGCCGTCGGTGACGTCGACCGGTCCGCCGCTGGCACGGATTCCGCTTGCCTTGAGTTCAGTGACGGTCGCCGCAACCTGATCCGCGTTGCGCGCGCACACCGCGACATTGGCGCCTTCGCCGGCCAGCGTTGCCGCAATCGCCCGCCCGATGCCGCGCGTGCCACCGAGGACGATGGCGTTCTTGCCTTTGAGACCGAGATCCATTGTTTGGTTTTCCTTTTTGTTGGTGCAAAGAGTGTAGCCGTTTCAGGAGACATGCTGAACTCTCCAATTCGTCATTGCGAGCGTAGCGAAGCAATCCAGAAATGCATCCGCAGAGACAGTCTGGATTGCTTCGTCGCAAGGGCTCCTCGCAATGACGACGCGGAGAGGCGGTTCCCTCACTCCGGTGCCGCCCCCACCGGCGGGCCGCCGGGCGGGCGGTGCAGGAAGGTCAGCGACACATAGGCGCCGGCCCAGGAGCCGATCGCCGCGAAAGCGACATAGAACGGGTTTTCGGTGTAGCTGATCACGGCGTAGGAGGAGAGCAGGTACCAGACCGCGCTCCAGTTCGCCGCCGGCACGCGCTTGCGCGCGATCACGGCCGAGGTGAACATGACATAGACTGCGTCGGTGGCCGCCGTTGCGATAAACACGGCGCCTGCGGTGAGGGGATCTACGGCGGCCATTGCATTCCTTTCTGCGATCATGACATGGTCGCGAAAACTACAGCATGATCCAGAAAATGCGCAGCGGATTTCCGAAAGGATCATGCTTAAATCTGAAAGGGAGAGAAGCGGTCATGCAAAGCCCCGCCGATATTCTCAAGGATCTCTGGACCTCCATCGGCGGCGACAAGGCCGCGCTCGAACGCGTGCAGCTGACCGGTGAGGAGCCGCAAATTCCGTCCTCGTTTCGCGTCGCCGTCGCCGGACAGACGATGATCGCCGCCGCCGGTCTTGCCGCCGCCGAAATCTGGAGACTGCGCAACGGTGAGACGCAGGACGTCTCCGTCGACATGCGCCACGCCGTCGTCGAATGCCGTTCGGAGCGTTATTTGCGCCTCGACGACAAGCCGCCGCCGCCAGCCTGGGACGCCATCGCCGGCGTCTACAAAACCGGAGACAACCGCTTCGTCCGTTGCCACACCAATTTCCCGCATCATCGCGACGCCGTCTGCAACGTGCTCGGCTGCGAGCCCGAGCGCGACAAGGTTCAGGCCGCATTGATGCAATGGAAGGGCGAGGATTTTGAAACTGCGGCCTATGCCGCGGGCGGCGTCGTCGCCCTGATGCGTTCCTACGACGAATGGTCCGCGCTGCCGCAGGCGCGCGCGCTCGCCGAACTGCCGCTGGTCTCGATCGAGAAGATCGGCGGGGCCCCACCCAAGCCATGGCCGCAGGGATTGTCGAACGGCGATCGTCCGCTTTCCGGGCTGCGCGTGCTCGATCTCTCGCGCGTCATCGCCGGCCCCGTTGCCGGCCGCACGCTCGCCGCGCATGGCGCGGATGTGCTGCTCGTCTCGGGGCCGGAGCTGCCGGCCATTCCCTGGCTCACCATCGACACCGGCCGCGGCAAGCTCACCACGTTGGTCGAGCTGAAGAGCGAGGCGGGCAGGGCGCAGCTGCGCGAGCTGTTGAAGGGCGCCGACATCTTCTCGCAAGGCTATCGCCCGCGCGCGCTCGCAGCCCTCGGGTTCGCGCCGGAGGATGCAGCGAACATCAATCCGGGCATCGTCTATGTCACGCTGTCGGCCTATGGCCATGCCGGCCCCTGGGCGGAGCGGCGCGGTTTCGATTCACTGGTGCAGACCACGACGGGCTTCAACCACGCCGAGGGGCAGGCCGCGGGCATCGACGGTCCGAAGGAATTGCCGGCGCAGATGCTCGATCATGCCACCGGCTATCTGATGGCGTTCGGCGCGATGATGGCCAAGGCACGCCAGGCCCGCGAGGGCGGGAGCTGGCACGTGCGCGTGTCGCTGGCGCAGACTGGACGCTGGCTGTGGAATCTCGGCCGGCTCGACGGCGGCCTGGACACCCCGGATCTTACGGGCGAGGCCGTACATGCTGCATTCATCGAGTCCATGCCATCTGGCTTCGGCACGTTGAAGGCGGTGCGCCATTCCGCGCTGCTGTCGACCACGCCGGCGCGATGGAGCCGCCCGGCGATGCCGCTCGGCAGTCATCCGCCACAGTGGCCGGCGCGAAACTGACGTGAAGCTGACGCGATGCAATATTTTAACGCAAACGGAAAGGTGGCTGGCGTTTTTTAGGTTGTTTGAAATCCCAATTCAGCACTATTAGCGCGACCGATAAGGCAGGCGTCTGCCGAGATCGTCGCAGACTTGACCGGGCCCCATGGTAGTTGAAAATACCAAGCGATTGCAGGTGTTTACAAAACAACGGGTGATCACATCCGTAGTTTTACTGGCACTCGCCTGCGCCGGTGCCTATGGCTTCCTGCGTGCGGGGGCCAAGGAAAAGAGCCACTCCGAGGTCTCCAGCCAGTCGCGCAGGAATGCGCAGAATTTCACGCCGACGCCGTCCGAGTGGGCGACGCTGACGATCGAGCCGGTCAAGGCCAAGACCTTCCGGGCCGAATATGTCACCGAGGGCAAGGTCGCGGTCGATGAGGATCGCTCGACGCCGGTGTTCTCGCCCTATGCGGGCCGGGTGACCAAGCTGCTCGCCAAGCCGGGCGAGATGCTGAAGCAAGGTCAACCGCTGTTCACGATCGAGGCCGCCGACACCGTGCAGGCCCAGAATGATTTCATCGCGGCGATGACCTCGCAGAACAAGGCGAAGTCTGCGATCGATCTTGCCGACATCCAGTTCAGGCGCGCCAAGGACCTCTATGAGGGCCGCGCCATTCCGCTGAAGGACTATCAGCAGGCCGAAACGACCCAGGTCCAGGCGCAGAACGACATGCGCTCCTCGGGGACGGCGCTGGAAGCCGCGCGCAACAAGCTGCGCATCCTCGGCTTCACCGACGAGACCATCAAGGCATTCCAGGACAAGGGCGTCATCGATCGGGAGATCACGATCTACTCGCCGATCTCCGGCACCGTCGTGCAGCGAAAGATCGGCCCGGGCCAATACGTCAATTCCGGCGCTAGCGATCCGGTGTTCGTGATCGGCGACCTCTCCACGGTCTGGCTCACCGCCTTCGTGCGCGAGAGCGATGCGGCCGCGGTGTGCATCGGGCAGGACATCAGCGTCAACGTGATGGCGCTGCCGGGCCACCCCCTGACCGCCAAGATCAACTACGTCGCCGCCGCCATCGATCCCACCACCCGCCGCCTGCTGGTTCGCGCGACCATCGACAACAAGGACGGCCTGCTCAAGCCGGAAATGTTCGCCAACGTCACGATCTATTCGGCCGGCGACCGTGCCGCGCCGGCGGTGCCGAAGCAGGCGCTGATCTATGAGGCCGACAAGGTCCGCATCTGGGTCGCGCGCGAGGACAAGTCGGTCGAGCTGCGCCAGATCAAGACCGGCCTCATCAATGGCAATTTCGTCGAGGTCACCAGCAATCTGAAGCCAGGCGAGCAGGTCGTCACCAAGGGCAGCCTGTTCATCGACCGCGCGGCGTCCGGTAGCTGATCGACGACCCAAGAAAATTGAAGACCTGAATGGATCGTCTCGTCGCCCTTGCCGTCAACCGGCGCTTCCTGATGGTCGGGATGTTCTTCGCCGTGCTGATCGGCGGCCTGATCGCGTTCAACCAGCTCAACATCGAGGCCTATCCCGATCCGACGCCGCCGATGGTCGACATCGTGACGCAGAGCCCGGGCCTGTCGGCGGAAGAGATCGAGCGCTACATCACGATTCCAATCGAGACCCAGGTCGCGGGTCTGAAGAACCTCACGACGATCCGCACCATCTCGCTCTACGGCCTCTCCGACATCAAACTGCAGTTCTCCTTCGCCTACACCTATGACGAGGCGCAGCAGCAGGTCTTGAACCGGCTGGCGCAGCTCGCGCCGCTGCCGGGCAATGTGCAGCCGCAGATCTCGCCGCTCAGCCCGATCGGCGAAATCTTCCGTTACCGCCTCGTCGGCCCGCCGAACTACAGCGTGCTCGACCTCAAGACCATCCAGGACTGGATCCTGCAGCGTCGCTTCCGCGCCGTACCCGGCGTCATCGACGTCACCGGCTGGGGCGGCAAGAGCAAGACCTACGAGCTCCAGGTCGACTTCAACAAGCTCGTCGCCAACGGCCTGACGCTGCCGCAATTGCTCCAGGCGGTCAGCAATTCCAACGTCAATGTCGGCGGCAACACCGTCAATATCGGCCAGCAATCGGCCGTGGTACGCGGCGTCGGCCTGATCCGTTCGATCGACGACCTCGCCAACACCATGGTCTCGCAGACCAACGGCAATCCGGTGCTGGTCAAGGACGTCGCCACCGTCACTGTCGGCCAAAAACCCCGTCTCGGCATTGCCGGCATCGACGATTCCGACGACATCGTGCAGGGCATCGTCCTGATGCGCCGCGGTGAGCAAAGCTCGCCAACCATCAAGCGCGTCCACCAGCTCGTTCAAACCATCAACAACTCCAGCATCCTGCCGCCCGGCGTGCGCATCGAGCGCATCTACGATCGCGGGGACCTGATCGAACTCACCACCCACACCGTGTTGCACAACATGGTGGTCGGCATCCTGCTCATCGTACTGTTGCAGTGGATGTTCCTCGGCGATCTCCGCAGCGCGCTGATCGTCGGCGCCACCATTCCGTTCGCGCTGTTCTTCGCCGTGATCATCCTGGTGCTACGCGGGGAATCCGCGAATCTGCTGTCGGTCGGCGCGATCGATTTCGGCCTCATCGTCGACGCCACCGTCATCATGGTGGAAGCGATCTTCCGCCGCCTGACGCAGACCACGCCGGTGTCGGAATCCGAGCAGATGTCGCCCGAGACGCTGTTCGGCATGAAGAGCCACGCCATCCTCAGCGCCGCCGCCGACGTGTCGCGCTCGATCTTCTTTGCCGCCGCCATCATCATCGCGGCGTTCCTGCCGTTGTTCACGCTGTCCGGCGTCGAGGGCAACATCTTCGGGCCGATGGCGCGCACCTATGCCTATGCGCTCGCCGGCGGGCTGCTCGCGACCTTCACGGTGACCCCGGCGCTGTCCGCGATCATTCTGCCTGCGCATCTCGAGGAGACCGAGACGAGGGTCATGCGGATCCTGCACCGGATCTACATGCCGGTGCTGAATTGGGCCGTCGCCAACCGCGGCATCATGCTCGGCGGCGCGGTCGGTCTCGTGCTGATGACGGTGGCGCTCAGCCGCCTGCTCGGCCTCGAATTCCTGCCCAAGCTGGAAGAGGGCAATCTCTGGATCCGCGCCACGCTGCCGCCGACCATCTCGCTCCAGGAAGGCAACACCTACGTCAACGAGATGCGCAAGCTGATCCGTGCCCGGCCCGAGGTGGAATCCGTGGTGTCGCAGCATGGCCGCCCCGATGACGGCACCGACGCTGCCGGCTTCTTCAACGCCGAGTTCTTCGCCCCCCTCAAGCCCGCGAGCCAATGGCCGGGGACGCACGACAAGGAGGAGTTGACCGCGCAGCTGTTGAAGCAGCTCGACGACCGCTTCCCCGGCGTCGAATTCAACTTCTCGCAATATCTCCAGGACAACGTCTCCGAAGCCGTCTCGGGCGTGAAGGGCGAGAACTCGATCAAGCTGTTCGGCAGCGATCTCCAGGCGCTCACCGACACCGCCAACAAGATCAAGTCGGTGCTGGCGACCGTGCAAGGCGTCACCGACCTCGCGGTGTTCACCTCGCTCGGGCAGCCGACCATTCAGATTGACATCGACCGTGCCAAGGCCGCGCGCTATGGGCTCGCGCCGGGCGACATCAACGCCACCATCAAGGTCGCGATCGGCGGCGATACCGCGGGCGATCTCTACGAGCCGGGCTCCGATCGTCACTTCCCGATCATCGTCCGCCTCGCGCCGGAATATCGCAGGAGCGCCGAGGCGATCCAGAATTTGCGCATCGGCGCGCCTGGCCCCAACGGCACCGTCACGCAGATTCCCCTGAGCGAGGTCGCCACCATCAGCCTCGTCTCCGGTGCCGCCTACATCTATCGCGAGCAGCAGGAACGCTATCTGCCGATCAAGTTCTCGGTGCGCGAGCGCGACCTCGGCAGCGCGATCCGCGAGGCGCAACAGAAGGTCGCCGAGCAGGTGCAGCTGCCGCCCGGCGCGCACATGGACTGGGTCGGCGAGTTCGGCAATCTCCAGGACGCCATCCGCCGGCTGTCGATCGTGGTGCCGATCTCGCTGGCGTTGATCGGCGTGCTGCTCTGGTTCAATTTCGGCTCGATGACCGACACGCTGCTCGCCATGAGCGTGATTCCGATGGCGATCTTCGGCGGCGTGCTCGGTCTCTTGATCACCGGCACCGCCTTCAGCGTCTCCGCCGCGATCGGATTCATCGCGCTGTTCGGCATTGCGGTCATGGACGGCATCATCATCCTGTCGCAGTTCAACCAGCTCATCGAAGAAGGCATGGACCGCGTGAGCGCGGTGATACGCACCGGCGAGTTGCAGCTCCGGCCGGTGCTGATGACCTGCGTCGTTGCCGGCGTCGGCCTGCTGCCGGCGGCGCTGTCGGAAGGCATCGGCTCGCAGGTGCAGAAGCCGCTCGCCGTCGTCGTCGTCACCGGCATGATGCTCGCGCCGGTCGTGATCCTGGTGACCTTGCCGGTCCTGATCTCCTTCTTCTCCCGCCGCGCGCGCTGATCGCGCGCCGTCGCCGCGCCTCAGAATCCGTAGAGACGCGCGGGATTGTCGACCAGGATCTTCTTGCGCACCTCCGCATCCGGCGCCCACACAGGAAGCTGGTTGAGGAGCCGGCCGTCTTCGATCTGATAGAAGGGCGCGATGTCGGTGGGCTTGCGTCCCTCGACGGGGCTGGAATCCGGATGCGGCCAGTCGGTGCCCCAGACGATGCGGTCCGGGTTCGCCGCGATCAGCGCCCGGGCATAGGGCACCATGTCCTGATAGTCGGGCGCGAGGTTCGACGAGCGATAGGCTCCCGAGACCTTCACATAGGCCTTGCCGGATTTGACGAGCGCGATCAGGTCGGAGAATCCCGGCTGCTCCAGTCCGAGCGACGCCTCGAGGCCGCCGAAATGGTCGAACACGGCCGGCACGGGCGAAGCCAGCACGAGCTCCTTGATCGCCGAGATCATCGGCAGCGTGGTGTAGAGCTGCACGTGCCAGCCGCGCGCCTTCATGCGCTCGACGGCAGCGGTGAAGCGCGCGCGGCCGACATTCGGATCGCTGACGCCGCCGGTGGCGAGATTGATGCGACTGCCGCGAAAACCGTCCGCCTGCATCGCGTCGAGCTGGGCTTCGGTCGTCTTGTCGTCGATCACGGCCACTCCGCGCGCTGTCGCGCCGCGCGCCTTCATGCCGAACAAGGTGGAGGAATTGTCGGTGCCGTAGACGCTCGGCGTCACGATCACCACGCGCTCGATATGCAGCGCCTTGTGCAGCGCCGCCATTTCCTCGGGGCTTGCCGGTTCCGGCGTATAGACGCGCCCCGCGAAGAACGGAAACCTTTCGACGTCACCATGGATGTGCGTGTGGCAGTCGCAGGCAAGGGCCGGAACGTCGAAATCGACCGGCGTCGCGGGCTGCGCCGCACGGGCGTGAGCTTTGTTGGTCATGACTACTCCGGCGGCAAGGGAGGCAAGCAGGACGCTGCGTCGGTTGAGCATGGTTCTCTCCCTGCTTCGTTATTTTTAAGGTGGGACCGGAACAATATCACATCAGCCCGGTAACCCGCTCCGCTTCGCTGCATAGCTGCTCGACAAGATCCGCAAGCGGGCGTGAGCCGTGGATGCGCACGACCGGGCAGGGCAGGCCCGCGAGCCAGGCCTCATCTTTTGTGAGACTGCGGCCCTCGCGATCGCCGGCTTCGTAGCGCGAGGCCCATTCGACGAACGACTCCGTCTCCTCATGACGCCAGCCGCCCTGTGCGACGGCATCAGCTCCGAAATGCGTAGCCTCGCGGCCACGCAGGCGCTGCAAGCGAAGCTCGCGCGGCGTCGTCACAAAGACGACAAGATCGAAGAACGGGACGAGCTCGTCGCCCCAGCCGGTGACGGTTCCGCTCAGCACCCAATCGAGACGCGGCAGAAACATTTCGCGCATCAGGCGCAGGCGCTCCGCGGCGGGACGCGTCGTCTGGTAGGGCGGCACGGTCGGTAGCCAGAAATAATCGTCGCTGTCGTGATGCGGCAGCGCAAGCCGGCCGGCGAGCGTGCGACCGAGCGTCGTCACGCCGGAGCCCGAAGCTCCCATCAGATGGATGCGGCGGCTCTTCATCGGCATCAGGCCAGACGATTTGAAACTACTGCCCCGACGGCGTGCGCAGGCCGTGCCAGGCGTCGCGGACCTGCTGGTAATGCACCTCGGGCAGATAGTCCGGCGTGTTGAGGCTAAGCGTCTTGACGTCGAGATGGCCGACGGCGCTGAGCAGCGTGTAGGAGGCGATGACGCGGTCGCGCAGTGCGCCGATCAGGCGGGCCTTGGCCTGGATCAAATCGGCCTGCGAGTTCAGCACGTCCACCGTCGTGCGCTGCCCGCCGGCGGCCTCGCGCTGCACGCCCTGGAGCGCGACGGTCGCGGCCTTCACCTCTGATTCGGAAGCGGAGACCGTGATCTTGGCGCCCTCATTGGCGACCCAGGCGCTGGTCGCCGCCGTGCGCGCCTGGTTGCGGACCTGGTCGAGCACGAGCCGGCTCTGCGCCGTGATCTCCTTGGCCTGTCGGGTCTGTGCGGCGGCCTGGCCGCCGTCGTAGATCGGCGCGGTGACGTTGGCGACGATCGAGGCCTGGTCTTCGGCGATGGTGCTCAGCGTCGGGTCGTTGCTGCGGCTCTTGCTGGCGCTGCCCTGAAGACTGGCGCTCGGCAGCAGCGCGCCCTCGGCGACGCGGGTGTTGGTCGAGGCAACATCGACGTCGAAGCCCGCCGCCATCACCGCTGGATGCTGGCGGATCGCCGTCGTCAGCGCATCCTCGCGGCTCTTCGGCAGATAGCGGTCGACGACTTCGGCGGGCCGAAGCTGCGATGGCGCATTGCCGATCACCTGCGCGTAGACCGCCTGGCTCACCGCCAGCGCGACTTCCGCGGCGTTGAGATCGGCGAGCCCCCGGCTGAGCCGCGCCTCGGCCTGGGCGCTGTCGGTCGGCGTGACGTCGCCGGCGTTGAGGCGGCGCTGAGTAACGGCGAGCGTCTCGCGCAGGAACGCGACGTTGGAGCGTTGCGCCTCGACCAGTGACTGGTTGGCCAGCACGTTGGTGTAGGCGGTGACCGCGTCGAGCAGCACGCCTTGGCCGACATTGCGCAGAGCCTCGCGGCCGGACTGCACCTGAAGTTCCGCAGCGCGGACGCTGTTGGCGGTGCGGAACCCGTTGAACAGGGTCTGCGTCACGGTGACGCCGATGATCCACGGCTTCAGATTGGCGGTCTGGATCGTGTTGTCGGGCAGCAAATTGCGCACCGATTGCAGGCCGGCGCTGAGGCTTGCCACGATCTGCGGCCGGTAGCCGGCGAGCGCCTGCGGCACGTTTTCATCCGTGGCGCGTTGCCGCGCGCGCTCGGCATTGAGCTGCGGGTTGGTCTGGTAGGCCTTGGCGAGCGCCTCCGGCAGGGCTTCCGCCCATGCGGCGGAGGGCAGGGCGCAACAGAGCGCCAGCGTGGTCCATGTCGCAAGCACAGGACCCACGCCCGATCGATGCCGCGTCATCACGCGACCAACTCTGGCGGCACGCCCAATCATGTAATCCTGCTAAACCCCGGCTGTCCGCCCCCGCCGACGGTGGCCTCTTAACTGTTTAACCAGCCGGGGTCCCGCAGGCAAACTGCCGCGGGGAAAACCCCCATCTATTCCGTGCTTGTTGCAGGTGCGTCACAGGGTTTCTGCACCAGGGCGGCGAAGCCTTACACCAGCCTGACCGCTTGCGGGCATTACCGGTTCTTGTTCACCGGCTTGCGCTTCTCGATGAACGCCGCCATGCCCTCGGAGCGGTCCTCCAGCGCGAAGGTCGCGTGAAACAGGTTGCGCTCGACGCTCATGCCTTCGGCGAGCGTGGTCTCGAAGGCGCGGTTGACCGCTTCCTTGGCCATGGCGACGGCGGGCCGCGACATCGATGCGATCTTTTCGGCGGCTTCCATGACCTCGTCCATGAGCTTGTCAGCGGGCACGATGCGGCTGACGAGGCCTGAGCGCTCCGCTTCCGCCGCATCCATCATGCGGCCGGTGAGGCAGAGGTCCATCGCCTTCGACTTGCCGATCGCACGGGTCAGGCGCTGGGTGCCGCCGATGCCGGGAATGGTGCCGAGCGTGATTTCGGGCTGGCCGAACCTGGCGGTGTCGGCGGCGATGATGAAGTCGCACATCATGGCGAGCTCGCAGCCGCCGCCGAGCGCATAGCCCGCCACTGCGGCGATGGTCGGCTTGCGGCAGCGCGCGACGCGGTCGCCGCCGATCGCGGCGAAATCCTCGGAGAACATGTCGATGAAGCCTTTCGGCTGCATCTCCTTGATGTCGGCGCCGGCGGCAAAGGCCTTCTCGCTGCCGGTCACGACGATGCAGCCGATGGCGTCATCGGCCTCGAGATCGTCGACGGCTGCGGCGATCTCGCGGAAGACGCCGAAGGAGAGCGCATTGAGCATCTTCGGCCGGTTCAGCTTGATGATGCCGACCGCGCCCTTGCTCTCGACGATGATGTGTTCGAACGTGCTCATGCTCCACCCACGCGTTTGATTGGGCGGGCAATGTGCCCGCTGGCGCGGTGGGCTTCAAGGGCCGAAAAGCTGTCGGAACGAGGCCGTCCGGAACGCGCGGCGAGACGCGCGTTCCGGACGAGGTCCCTCACCCCAAAATCAGGCCAAAAATCAGGCCAAGCATCAAGCGAAGAACATGCGTGCGGCAGACGCCAGCGTCAGCAGCGTGCCGACGCCGATGAAGATCTTGCCGATCAGCGAGCTCTGGTCCCAGGCCGAGCTGTGGCTGCTCGCCATCACCGGCGCCGGCCGCGCGTCGGTTGCGGCGATCACCGCCTTCTGTGCCGGCGGGTCCTGTTGGAGGGCACGGTCGATGTCGTTGAGCTGATCGGGCGCCACCACCTGAGCCTCGTCATTCGGCGCGGTGGTATTATCGGCTGCAGCCTGAACGTTGTCGTTGGCGCGGCCGGTCAACGCGGAGGCCGCGGCAGCCGTCGGCGTATCGGCTGCGGCGATCTGCGCGTTGGCGTTGGCGACTGCCGGCGGCATCTGGCTCAAGGCCGGCACGTCGTTTTCGGCCTTCGCCGCGCCGTCCTTCTTGTCGGCCTTGTCGTCGGATTTCTGTGCCGTCTTGCCGCTGTCGCGGTGGCGCGATGCATGGCGCCGCTGCTTGCTCGGCTTGACTGCGTCGGCCTGGTTGCTCGCGCTGTCCGATTTGCTGCTTGCGGCTGAACTCGGTGCCGCCTGTGCAGCGGCTCCGACCAGCACGAAAAGGCCGGCAAGAAGAATCAGTGCGGCGCGCCCGCTGGCTTTCATCATGTTGACGATCTCCCCAATTCCGCCTGTCCCGGGACCGAACAGAGCCCCTGGGGCGTGACCACAGCGGGGCAAAAAATGGGAATCTTCGGGCTATCCCGGGCAAAAGCGGGGCAAACCGCCCCTCGCAACCGGCCGCCGGATGCGGACGGGACCGATCGGTGTTATGAGCCGTCGCGGGTTTCGACGGCCGCATCGCGTGGCGAGGCAAGGCGCAGATCACGAAGTCGTGATCTTTCTGGTGCCGGCGTAACAAACTGAAAGAGCTGCCGAATTGCATGGTGAGGGCGCGTGCGCGGACGTGAGGACGAGTGGACCGGCCTGATGCGGTCGGCCATGGCAGGCGATGATGCGGCGTATCATCGCCTGTTGAAGGCGGTCACGCCTGTGCTGCGCGCTGCCGCGAGGCGGGGTCTGGCGCGGGCCGGGCAGCCTCCCGACCAGGCCGAGGATATCGTGCAGGAGATTTTGTTGGCGGTGCATCTGAAGCGGCACACCTGGGACAGCGAAGCCCCCTTCGCCCCGTGGCTGTTTGCGATCGGGCGCAACAAGCTGATCGATGCGCTCCGGCGGCGGGGCCGGCGGGTCTTCGTCAACATCGACGATTTCGCCGAGACGCTGCCGGGCGAGGCACCGCAGGAGACGGCCTCGGCGGCCGAGGTCGCAACGCAGCTCGACACGCTGCCGCAGCGCCAGCGCGACGTGCTGCAGTCGATCGCCGTCGACAGCGCTTCGATCAAGGACACGGCGTCAAAGTTTTCGATGAGCGAAGGTGCGGTGCGGGTCGCGCTGCATCGCGGACTTGCGGCGCTGACTGCCAAACTGCGGGACCACTAGTCATGGATACCGATCAACTCATTCGCTCGCTCGCGGCCGACAACGCCCATCGCGCGCCGCGCGTCGGCGCCGTGCTGACGATGGCGCTGCTGGTGGCGGCACCGTTCTCGATTCTGATCTTCGCCAGCTTCCTTGGCGTACGGCCCGACGTGATGACCGCCATGCACAATCCGTTCTTCGACACGAAGTTCGCGGTCACGCTGTCGCTTGCGATCCCAGCGATCATCGTGAGCCTGCATCTGTCGCGGCCCGAAGCCTTGATGCGCGGCTGGGGCTGGCTGCTGCTGCTTCCCGTCGGCCTGCTTGCGGTTGCGATCGGCAGCGAGACCATGATGGCCCCGGCGATGCCGATGACGATGCGGATGATGGGCAGGAACTCACGGGTGTGCCTGCTCGCGATCCCCGCAATGTCGCTGCCGCTGCTTGCAGGCGCGCTGTTCGGCCTGCGCCACGGCGCGCCGTCGCATCCTGCACTCGCCGGCGCGCTCGCCGGCCTGCTGTCGGCCGGCCTTGCCGCAACGCTCTACGCCTCGCACTGCACCGACGACTCGCCGCTCTTCGTCGCGACCTGGTATACGATTGCGACGGCACTCGTGACCGCGATCGGCGCCTACGCAGGTTCGAAAGTCTTGCGCTACTAGCGGTGCCGGCCTCACGCCACCGGCGTCGTGCCCTGCTGCATGCGGTGGAAGCGCAGCACCTGCTGCGCGGTCGATGAGCGCAGGGCCTCGTAGGCATCGCGCAGCGTCAGCATGTCGGTCTTCGAGCCGCCCGAGAGCTTTTCGCGCATGGCGATGATCGCGCGGACGCTCGACCATTGCATGCCCGCGACCTTGGCGAGGACCATCACGCCCTCGTTGCGGCTCTCGATCATCATGTTCTCGGCGGTCTCGACCGCGACGCCCGCGAGTGCTGCGAGCCCTGCATTGGTCTCGTCGAACTTGCCCTGCTCGGCGAAGCTGGTGACCTGGAACTCGTTGAGACGACCGTCCTCGTGCAGCGATCTCACCAGCGCGCGCGCCATTTCGGTCTGCCTGGTCATGGCGGCGGCGCGGACCCGCTGGGTCGCTTCCTGGACCACGCTGGACACTTCGTCCGCGAGCTCCGGATGCGCGGTCTCGAGCTTCCTGCGCACGCTCAGGGACGCCTTGGCGATCAGCTTCAGGTAGTGATGGCGCGGCAGGTCGGGCCGCAGGCCGATGCAGGTGGCGAGGTCATCGTCGCGTTCGGCGCGCGTGACGAGGTCGGTGAAACTTCCCTCGGAGAGCTTCGCGCCCGGATTGCTGACGGTCGATTGCACGACGTCTTCGTTGCCGCGCGCCACCAGCACGTCGGTCAGCGCTTCCGACAGCACCCGCCGCAGCGAGATCGCCTTGAGATGCGCCTGGCCCCTGGTGCGCGCGATCTCGATCAGGGTCGCCTCGTCCAGCCGTTCCGATTTCGAGAGCACGGGTCCGGAGACTTCGATCACCTCGTCGAGCGCGAGGGTGCGGATGATCTTGGGCGGCGCGGCCGCGATCGGCGCGAGACGGTTGGCGAGCAGCGTTCTCGCCGAGGCCTCGATCTGCTCGATCAAGCACTGGAACACGTCGTCGAACACCCTGATGTGCTCGTCGGAATAATCCACCGCATTGTTGATGAAGAGATCGGTGACGCGGCGCAGGGCCTCGACCCGGCGCGCGACGGTGCCGTGCGAGAGCGCGGTCTGCAATTCCTCAAGCAGGTTCTCGGATGGTTTGTCGGATTTCGATCTCATGGCCCTGTCCTGGAGCGTTCGGTCCGGCTGCGGCTTCTGCGCAGCCAGGAGAAAATGGATTAGTCAGCTCGTTGCAATTCGGTTGCGCCCTTGCGCCTTGGCGGAATAAAGCGCGCTGTCGGCGCGTGCGAGAAACGTGTCGGCAGTATCGTTGTCGCGCAGCGTCACGACGCCCGCGGAAATCGTCACCCGCATGCCGGGGGAAAATGCACTCCAGTCGAGATCGGCGACGATGCCGCGCAGCCGCTCGAGCATGCGCCCCGCCGCGCCGCCGTCGGTGCCCGGCAGCAGCAGCAGAAATTCCTCGCCGCCATAGCGGCCGAAAAAGTCGGCCGGGCGGATATTTGCAAAAATGGTGATGGCGAAGGTGCGCAGCACCTCGTCGCCGACGGGGTGGCCGTGGGCGTCGTTGATGCGCTTGAACCAGTCGAGATCGATCAGCGCGATGGCGCAAGGTGCGGACGCCTGCTGCGACTTTTCGACCTCTGCATCGAGCTGCCGCATGATGCAGCGGCGGTTGTAGGAGCCGGTGAGCTCGTCGAGCTCGGCGAGCTCCTCGATGCGTTGATAGGCGGCTTTCAACTCGATGCTGCGCCGGTACAGGACCTTTCGCAGTGTGGCGCCGAACAGGCCGAGGAAGGCGCACTGGCCGATTACCAGGACGAAGCACAGCATCGAGGCGGTCCGCTGGAGCCTGGTGGCGACTGGCATGCCGATCGGCAGGTCGGAGGCGAGGAAGACGGCCGCGAGGCAGGTCGTCGCGATCGCCCAGGTGAACATCGCCTGCGCCGAGGTCATGCGCAGCGTGCCGAAGGCGAAGATCAGGAACAGCACGCTGATGAAGGCGATGCCGAGGGTCGGCACCGACACTAGGAAGATGAACTGCAGCGCCATGTGCGCCGAGATCTGGAAGACGGTGAGATAGTGGTCGCTGTGCCTGTCGCCGACGCCGGCTTCCGACATCACGACGAAGATGCCGATGATCATCAGGCCGCCGACCCAGAACAGCGACGGAACGTTCATCGGGACGACGCCGTCATGGGCATAGATCAGCAGCACGAAGGCGCCGAGCGAGTAGCTCGCGACCTGGCCGACATACATCTGCCGGCGTTGCCGGACCCGGCGCGCTCGCACCTCGGGCGCAGCCGCGTCGGGCATGAGAACGAGATCCGCGACCTCAGCGGCATTCCTCTCCGGTAAGGTCGTCGCGGCCGTGCTCATTGTCCCGCCAAGGGTGAATGTCGCCCAAAAATCTACGCGGCAAGCCTTTAGGTTTGGTATCCTTCGAAATCGAATCCAAACGGTGCAGCGCGCAACAGGGTGACAGCGGCCGGCGGGGAAATTTGCCGGCGATTAGGCATCGTTGGCGACGGGGTCGAGCCAAAGCAGGGCTTGGTGAGACATACGTCGTGCAGGGCTGCTATGGTTCCATCATGTCGGGCCGTCCGCGCCGGACGGCATTGCGCAGGGAATGCTTCATTACTATGTTACCGTTATCGAGCGAGCCGGCCAACCGCCGCGGGTGGCAAAAGGAAAATTCGCGTATGTGGGGTAGATCACACAGACCCCCGTGTGACTGCGGTAGGCTGAAGAATTTCGCCCCGCCCGTCGAACCGTCCGCCGCGCCGACCCGACCAACTTTGCGAGACGGGCATTGAGCGTGACACAGGCGGCTTCGGACGAGGTCCTCATCGCCAGGATCGCTCAAGGTGACCGGCTCGCCATGCAGGTGCTGTACGGGCGGCACCACGTCAGGGTCTACAGGTTCGGGCTAAGGCTCGTGCGGGACGAGCAGGCGGCGGAAGACCTCATCAGCGAGGTGTTTCTCGACGTCTGGCGTCAAGCCGGCAAGTTCGAGGGTCGATCCGCCGTTTCCACCTGGCTGCTGGCCATCACCCGATTCAAGGCCCTGTCTGCGCTCCGGCGCAGGAAGGACGTTGGGTTGGACGACGAAGCTGCCAACGCGATCGAGGATTCGTCTGACGATCCGGAAATCGCGGTGCAGAAAAAGGATACCAGTGAAGCGTTGCGGGAGTGTCTGACGGGCCTCTCGCCGGACCACCGGGAAATCGTCGATCTCGTCTACTACCACGAGAAATCCGTGGAAGAAGTGGCCGAAATCGTCGGTATTCCGGAGAACACTGTGAAGACGCGCTTGTTCTATGCGCGCAAGAAACTGGCCGAACTGCTGAAGGCAGCCGGCGTTGAGCGAGGCTGGCCATGATGGCATTGAGCAAAAAGATGCTGGAGCAAGAGCCCAGTGAAATTGAACTGCTGCTGCCCTGGCACGCCGCCGGTACGCTGAACGCGCGTGACGCTCGCCGCGTCGAGGAAGCGCTGGCGCGTGATCCGGCGCTTGCAAAGCAATATGCCGCGATCCGCGGCGAGTACGAAGAGACGATCCATCTGAACGAGAGCTTAGGGGCTCCGTCGGCGCGGGCGATGCAGAAGCTGTTCGCCGCGATCGACGCCGAGCCGGCGCGGCCGGTCGGTTCGCTGCCGCTCTCGGCGCGCATCGCGACCTTCTTCTCGAGCCTGTCGCCGCGTACGCTGGCCTGGTCGGCGAGCCTGGGTGCCATCGCGCTGCTGCTCCAGGCCGGCATCATTGGCGCCGTGCTGATGAAGACCCAGCCCGCGACCTTCGAGACCGCTTCGCTGTCGGTCGGCGCGCCGATCACGCGTGAGCTTGGAGCTCCACCTGCGCGCGCGCTGGTGCGCTTCACGCCCGAGGCGCGCGTCGCCGACATCACCGCGCTGCTCGACAGCTACCAGGCTTCGATCATTGGCGATGCCAAGGGCGGCATGTTCCGTCTCCAGTTCGACAAGGCGATGGGCCGGGACGAGCTCGCCTCGCTGCTCGGCAGGATGTCGCGCGAGAAGTTCGTCAACCTCGCCGTCGCGGCGCCGTAAGGCGCCGCTGTACCGATGACGCGCAAGTCCGAGAGTAAGTCGCGAGCCGGGGCCTACGCTTCATCGGTTGGAGCTGCACTCCTGCTCGCTGCCGGTCTCGGCGTCGAGGTTGCGCAGGCGCAGGCGATCATGCGCACGCCGACGATCAGCGTCCCCACGCGCACCCCGACCATCTCTCCCAGCATCGCCGCGCGCGTCAGCCCCGGTGTCGGTGCGCGGGCTGTCGGCGTCGGCCCCGGCCCGCGTTCTATCCCTGCTATCCCGCGTACCACCACCACGGCGCGGATGAGACCGGTGCTGCCCTATGCGCGCTATTCGCCGAACCTGTACCCCGCCTGCACCGCCCCCTATCGCGACGCCGACGGCGAATGCCTGGCGCAGCCGGGCGCAGGCGGCGATGGCGCGGGCAAATCGGGCAAGAAGAGCGCCGGCAAGGGGCGGGGCAACAGCACGCCGGCCGCCGTCGACTTGCGCACCATCGCCAACGAATTCGTGGCCGAGATCGACGGCGCGCTGTCGGCGACCGAAGCCGACGAGCTTGCGCGTCGCCACGGCCTGACGCGTGTCTCATCCGAGAATTTCCCGCTGATCGGGGCGACGTTCGGCCTGTTCCGCATCACGGACGGCCGGCCTTCCGAGACGGTGCGGCGTGAGTTCGCCGCCGACGGCAGCGTGCGCTCGGTCCAGCCGAACTTCCGCTACGTGCTCCAGGATCAGAAATCGTCGGTGCCGACCGAGGGCGATCCCGCGCAATATGCGCTGGCCAGGCTGCGCCTGCCGCAAGCGCATACGCTGGCGCACGGCGCCAACGTGACGGTTGCCGTGATCGACTCCGGCATCGACGCCCAACATCCCGAGCTCGCCCATTCCATCGCCGACAACTTTGATGCGCTCGGCAGCGCCGAGGGCCCGCATGTCCATGGCACCGGCATTGCCGGCGCCATCGTGGCGCATGCCAAGCTGATGGGCAGCGCGCCCGAGGCGCGCATCATCGCCATCCGCGCCTTTGGCGGCTCGACGGGCGGAGCCCAGAGCTCGTCCTACATCGTCCTGCGCTCGCTGAATTACGCCGCCGAGCACGGCGCGCAGATCGTCAATATGAGCTTTGCCGGTCCGAAGGACGCCGTAATCGAGCGCGCCATCGCGGCGGCCGCTGCCCGCGGGCTGGTGCTGATCGCGGCCGCCGGCAATGCCGGCGCGAAATCGCCGCCGCTCTATCCGGCCGCCAATCCCAACGTGATCGCGGTCAGCGCGACCGACCAGCAGGACAAGCTGTTCTCGGCGTCCAATCGCGGCAACTACATCGCGCTGGCGGCGCCCGGCGTCGACATCTTCCTGCCCGCGCCCGACGGCAAGTACCAGATGACCTCGGGGACCTCGTTCTCGGCCGCCTATGTCTCGGGCGTCGCCGCGCTGCTGCTCGAGCGCAATTACACGCTCAAGCCGGAGGCGCTGCGCATGACGCTGGCGAAGACCGCGCGCGACCTCGGTTCACCCGGCCGTGATGATCTCTTCGGCGACGGTGAGGCCGACGCGTTTGCCGCGGTGATGGCCGTTCCCGTCGACAACGCGACGCCTGTTGCGGCTGCGTCGGGTACAACAAAACGTGAAGATGCCGAGAAGCGTCGCGACGAGCCTGGCGTCCGCGCGATCGAACAACCCTCGCTGTCGAGCGCAGGCGATAAATCCACGATTTCTCAGGCGGATAGGCCGGCGACGCGATAGCGGCTGCGACAACTTTGCGCGCGGTGCGAAGGCCAAGAAATCGAACGCCGCATTGAACGTTAAGCCGGCTGCCACGACCAAATTATGTGGGAGCGGTCATCCCTCCCCATAAGTCATATCAGGCGCGAGCGCCCATCCACCCCAAGCGCCCATATGGCTCGACCCGTCCGGTTGTCCCCCCGGACGGGTCTTTTCTTTTCAGGCGTCTGATTTCTTGAACCGCTCGGTGCGATCAGCTTCCGGTTGAACGAACGCGGCGGCGCCCCTTGTCGGCGTCCGCGAGTCGCCCCCGCAGGCCGGTTATGCTTGTGCGAAGCTTGACTCGAAAACACAGCAATTGTCCGCACGACTACGGTGATTGACGACGACCGGCGTGTCGTTGCTGGACAAGTCAAAACTTTTCCACAAAATATTCATGTCGCGTCTAAATTGATTCGTGTGCGTTGCGTCGCGTCCGTATTTTTCTCCCAACGGGCTGGTTTATGACACATCGCCAAGAGGCTGTTCGCGACGTGGCGCGTGGCCGCGACATTGCGGCACGCTGGTGCGCTCTCGCCGAGCAGCGGCTGGAACATCTCTCCGAAATGTTCGAGACCGGACGCTGGCGCCGCTATCACTCCGAGATCGCATTCCTCGAAAACATCCAGGAAGCCAAGCGCGCCGTCCAGACCTGGCGCGCGCTCGCGACCGGTGCTGACGTGGCCGCGGCGGCCGCGAGTGTCTCGCCCGTATTCGGCTGGTCGCCGGCGACCATGCCCCGCGTGTTTCCGCGCGACCAACAGGCGCAGACCGTGCAGCCGAAGGCCGTCCGCATCGCCGCGGAGACCACCGTCCCGGTCAGGCTCGCAGCCAAGCCGGAGGTCCTTGCCGAAATCACCGAAGCCCCGCTCGTGCCGCGAGCGACGCCTGCTGCGATGGCATTGTTCACTGCGCCCGCCGCTGTCGCGCCGCTCAAGGCTCCCGCCGCGCGGGCGCCACTCACCGCACCCGCCGTGAGGTCGCCGGTCGCCGCGCCTGCCGCAATGGCGGCGTTCACCACGCCTGCCGTGAAGGCGGCGTTCGCCGCACCTGCCGTGAAGGCGCCCCCCGCCACGCCTGCTGCAATGGCAACGCTTCTGCCGCAGTTCGCTCCGCCCGCCGCCGAAATCGTCGCCGCACCCGAGCGCGTCGTCGAATTCACCTTCAGCCTTGACGGCCTGCAAGCGAAGTACCCGCTGCTGAGGAACGCGTTTTAAGGCGGACATTCAAGACGGTCGCCGCGACTTCTTGCGCCGTCATCCTGAGGTGCGAGACACGTGGCGCAATGCGCCGCGTGGGGAGCCTCGAAGGATGCGCGGCCCGTCTGCCGCCGCGCTGACGCTTACTTCTTGGACCTCGGCGCCCCCGCCCGCCGCCGCGCAAGCTGGCTCACCGATCCCCAATCCGAGCGAATGAGCGCCTCCTTCTTGGCGCGACTCCACCCCTTGAGCTGTCCTCAGCCGCAATGCCGTCGGTGATCCGATCGAAATACTCCGACCACATCAGGACCACTGGCCGTCTCGAATAGGTGTATCCCGGATGGGCACCGGCATTGTGTTCGTCGACGCGTCTCGACACGTCCTCGCCGGTAGCGCTCCCGATATAGAAGGGGCCATCCGCACAGCGCAGCATGTAGACATAGATGCCCACAACATCATCCTTCGAGGCTCCCCGCGCGCTGCTCCGCACCGCACGGCTCGCACCTCAGGATGACGGCAGTGTTTTGGTTGTCAAGTTTTGGTACGACAATCTCAGGCGATCCCCGTCATCCTGAGGCGCGAGACACGTGGCGCAATGCGCCGCGTGGGGAGCCTCGAAGGATGCGCGGCCCGTCTGCCAACGGCGCAACTACCGCCGCACCGCGTTGCCGCCGACCATCAGCTGTGCGAAGCGCTGTGCGCCGTCTGCCGACAGATCCGACGTCATTGCACGGGCGTGATCGAGCCCAACCACGGCGCCGCGCGGGGTTTCCGAGATCATGTTGTTGTTGACGAGCGCGGTGCCTGCGCCGGACACCACCGAGACGCCGACGCCGGCCAGCGCCTTGCGGATCACATTGCCCGTGATCGCGACGTCGCGCAGATATTTGCCCCAGCCGGCGACGATGCCATAGGACGGCGCGTTCTCGATCACATTGCCGGTCACAGAGCTGTCAGCCTCGATGTAGATGCCGACACCGGCATCGTCGTCGGGGGCGGTGCCGATCGGCCGCTTCGGGATCAGGTTGCGGATGATGTTGCCCTGGACCACCGCGATGCGGCCGCCTTCGTTGAAATTGCAGACGGAGACGCCGACGGCGGCACCATCGACCGTGTTGTTGGCGATCATCGCGGCCTCGAACGAAAACTCCGAATAGAGCGCGACCTCGCGCACGTCGCTGACGCTGTTGCCTGATATGTGGATGTTCGACGCCGAATTGCCGCGCACCGCCGAGTAGTCGCAGTTCCTGATGCGGTTGCCGCGCACGATCACGTTGCCGGCGCGAAACGCGTTGATGGCGTTGCCGTACTGGCCCGAGCCGCCGGGACCGGCCTTGATGTCCTCGATGCGGTTATCGGTGACCAGCGTGCCGTCGTCGCCGATTGCGGTGCGCAGGATCTCGATGCCGTTATCGTTGGTGCCGATGATGGTGTTGCGCGAGACGCTGAGGCCTCTCGCGTCGAACGAAACCACCGCCGTCACCGCGATGTTGGTGAAGATGTTGCCGGAGATGTCGCCGGACACCTGCTCGAGCCAGATGCCGCTGCCGCCGGAGCCGGTGATCTCGCAATCGGTGATGCGGACGTCACGCCCGCCGAGGACGTGGATCAGGCCACGCCGCGTCGGCAGCGGAATGCCGCCGCCGTTGAAGGTGATGCCGGTCAGGCCGATCGAGTCCGAGCCGTCGCTCTGGATCGCCGCGGCTCCGCCGGTGAAGACGAATTTTGTCGCGCCGCGCATGCCGATCAGCTGAGCGCCATTCGGCAACCGTAGCAATCCGCTGCGATAGATGCCGGGTGGCAGCGCCAGCGGCACCTGTGCCCGCGCAACTTCGTCGATGGCGCGCTGGAGCACGCGGGTCTGGTCCTCGCTGCTGCCGGGCCGCACGCCGTATTGCGTGGCATCGCGGCCGAGCAGGGATGTCAGCGGCGCCGCGCGCGCGGCGTCGGCCGGCATGGCGAGGGCGCCCGCGATGCCTGCGGTCGAAGCTCCGATGAGATGGCGGCGATTGAGGTCCATGACGCATCCTTCGGCGGACGCGGGAGGTCCGCGACCGACTAGGTAGCGCAGGGTGGCTGGGGCGGTGAGGATTGTTCGCGGTAGGGTTAAATGTTTACCCAGAGCAAGGTGCCGTAGGGTGGGCAAAGTGTAGCGTGCCCACCATTGTTACACGAATGCGGATGTATGGTGGGCACGGCGCTACGCGCCTTTGCCCACCCTACGAAATCTGAGTGTTCCGCTGCTTCCTTGCCAATCCCACCATCTCCATCAGCATGGCCTCGCCGGCGTCCACCAGCTCCTCCAGCGTGATCCGGGCTGCGCCCTTGCGGCGGACGGCGCCGCTGCGCGCGAGCAGGGGAATGTGGATGAACGCCGCGAGCTGCGGTCCGCCCGCCCTCACATTCTCGATCGCGCGCCAGCTCAGATAATTGCAGAGATAGGCGCCGGCATCGCGCGAGGCGCGCGCGTCGATGCCGGTGAGGCGCGCGGCGCGCAGCAGTCTTGCCGTGTGCGGACCGAACGTCATCGCGTCCGCATGGCCGGCGATGCCGCGCTTGCTGGAGCGGGTGTTGGCGGCATCGGGCCAGAGCATGGTGACAGCGTTGCGTGCGCGGGTCTCGATGCGGAGGTAAGGCGTGCGCGCGGCGAGGCCGAACATCAGCAGCGCGTCGGGCTTCTCCTTCGCGAGCACATCAGGCAATTGCAGGTCGACCGCAGCATAGGTGACCGGGAAAATGTGGCTCGTGATCGTGACATCGTCGAGCGCCGGACGGCGCAATTGCGCCAGCCGCGCCACCAGTGGCTGGGTCGGGTTATAGGGCGCGCCGGGAAACGGTCCGAACCCGGTGAGGAGAATGCGGAGCTTTTCGCTCATTGCAGCAGCTCCAAAATCTGCCCGGCGGCGAGTGCCGGCGTGAGATGGCCTTCGGCCACCTCAGCCTCGATTTTCCTGACCTTGGTTCGCACCGACGCCTCGCTGCGCAGCCGCGCCAGCATGCGCTGCTCCAGCATCGACCACATCCACTTCACCTGCTGCTCGCGCCGCCGTGCAGCGAAGTCGCCGGACGCGTTCATCGCCTTGCGGTGATCCAGAACCTTCTGCCAGAGTTTTGCGATCCCGTCGCCGGTCAGCGCCGAATAGGTCTCGACCGGCGGGTGCCAATGCTCGGACCGCGGCGCCAAAATATGCAGCGCGCCGCGATAGTCGGCGGCAGTGATGTTGGCGCGCTTGAGGTTGTCGCCGTCGGCCTTGTTGATCGCGATCATGTCGGCGAGCTCGACCAGGCCCTTCTTGATGCCTTGCAGCTCGTCGCCGCCGCCCGGCAGCATCAGCGCGAGGAAGAAGTCGGTCATGTCACAAACTGCGGTCTCGGACTGGCCGATGCCGACGGTCTCGACCAGCACGACGTCGAAGCCGGCGGCCTCGCACAACAGCATGGCCTCACGCGTCTTGGCGGCGACGCCGCCGAGCGTGCCTGACGATGGCGAGGGACGGATGAAGGCGTCATTGGAGGCCGACAGCCGCGCCATCCGCGTCTTGTCGCCAAGGATCGATCCGCCGCTGCGCGCCGAGGACGGATCGACCGCGAGCACCGCGACCTTGTTTCCCTGCTCGATGAGATACGTCCCGAGCACATCGATGGTGGTGGACTTGCCGACGCCGGGCGAGCCGGTGATGCCGACCCGAACCGCCTTGCCGGTGTCGGGCAGCAACTTCTGCACCAGTTCGCGCGCCAGCGCCTGATGGTCGCTGCGCCGGCTTTCCACCAGCGTGATGGCGCGGGCGAGGGCTGCGCGACTGCCGGAGCGCAAGTCGCGGGCGAGGGTTTTGATGTCCAGCGAGGCCTTCTTCTCAGTCATGCCCTGCTTTACAACGCTCCGGCGGGGCAGGCGAGGGCCGCTCGCCCGATATCACCGAGTCGTTGCCGCTGCCGTCTGCACCGGCTTCACCTTGCGCCAGATCCACACCAGCACCGGCCAGAGCAGCGCGCCGATCGCCATGGCGGCGAGGATCGCCGCGACGGGCCGCTCGAAGAACGGCAGGATACTGCCGTCGGACTTGATCAGCGAGGTCACGAAGGCCTGCTCGACCATGGTGCCCATGACGATGCCGAGCACCATCGCGGCCACCGGATAGCCGTTGGCCTCCATCACGTAGCCGATGATGCCGAAGGCGGCGACGGTGACGACGCCGAACATGTTGTTGCCGATCGCGAACGAGCCGACCGCGCAGCACAGCATGATGATCGGCATGATGGCGGAGCGCGGCGCCAGCAGGATGTAGGCGGCGATCCGGATCATGGCGATGCCGAGCGGGATCATCAGGATGTTCGCGATGATGAACATCAGGTAGATCGCGTACATGCTCGACGCCTTCTCGGTGAACAGCGTCGGGCCGGGATTGAGGCCCTTCATGTAGAGCACACCGATCGCGATCGCGGCGATGGTGTCGCCGGGAATGCCGAACAGCAGCGAGGGCACCCAGCCCGAGGCGATGCTGGCATTGTTGCTGGCGCCGGCCTCGACCAGGCCCTCGACGTGGCCGGTGCCGAATTTCTCCGGCTCCTTCGAGAAGCGCTTCGACATCGCGTAGGAGACCCAGGCGGCCATGTCGGCGCCGGCGCCGGGCAGCACGCCGATGATGATGCCAATGATGTTTCCACGCGTCATCTGCCAGTGATACTTCTTGGTCAGCTTCCACTGGCCGGCCATGATGCTTCCGAATTTTCGTCGCGGCAGCGGCGGTGGCTCGGGCGTCAGCATCGCGCGCATCACCTGCGCCACCGCGAACACGCCGACCAGCGCCGGGATCGGCTCGATGCCGCCGAACAAATCGGTGATGCCGAAGGTGAAGCGCGGCACGCCGCCGGGATTCTCGATGCCGATGCAGGACACCAGCAGGCCGAGGAACATGCCCGCGATCGCCTTCACCGGCGAGGAGCGCGCGACCAACGTGGCGCACATCAGGCCGAGCAGCGCCAGCCAGAAATATTCGAAGGTGGAGAACGACAGCGCGATCTCGGCGAGCGGCGGCGCCAGGATCATCAGCGACAGCACGCCGGCGATGCCGCCGACGGCGGAGAACCAGACGCCGGCCCCCAGCGCCAGCTCGGCCTGGCCCTTGCGCGTCATGGCGTAGGCCTCGTCGGCATAGGCGGCCGAGGCGGGGGTGCCGGGAATGCGCAGCAGCGCGCCGGGGATGTCGCCCGAGAAGATCGCCATCGAGGAGGCCGCGACGATGGTCGCGATTGCCGCGATCGGCGAGAGATAGAAGGTGACGGGAACGAGCAGGGCGGTCGCCATCGTTGCCGACAGGCCCGGCAGCGAGCCGATGACGAGGCCGTACACGGAGGCTGCGAACATCGCGATGATGACCTCCCAGGTGGAGATCAGCGCGAACGCTTCAATCAGGGTTTTCAGCATGGGATCACCAGGGCGTCGGCAGCAGGCCGGCGGGGAGCGGCACGCGCAGCAGCTTGCCGAAGATGAGGTGGATGCCGAACGGCGACAGTGCCGCGAGCGGCAGCGCCAGCTTCCACTTCGCCCCGAGCGCGGTCGAGGTGACGTAGACCATGATCGCCGCGGTGATGATGAAGCCGAGCCGGTCGGCGGCGGCGACGTAGAACAGCAGCAGCGCCGGCGGCAGCAGAGCGCGCAGACCATAGAGCTTGCCCTGCGGCGGCGGCGCAGCCGCCACCTGGCCGTCCTCGAGCGGGACCAGCTCTTCCTCCTCCTCGAAGGAATGGCCGATGCCGAACACGATCGCGAGCCCGCACAGCGCGAGCCCGACACCGATCACGAGCGGAAATACGTTGGGGCCGACCGGCTGCCCCGGCACCGGCGGCAGGATCCAGCCGCCATAGGCAGCCGCCGCGCCGAGCACGACGAGAAACGATCCCGTGACGGAGTCGGGAAGACGCATGTGAGAATCCTATGCGAGGTATTCTCCCTCTCCCCACGCGCGGGGAGAGGGTTGGGGTGAGGGGGGCTCTCCACGGGGGAGGTGAGAATTGGACTCGTGGAGAGTCCCCCTCACCCGGAACCCGCGCCTCGCGCGAATTCCGGCCTCTCCCCGCAAGCGGGGAGAGGCGATCAGAGCATCGCAGGTGCGGATCACGCCTTGCTCAGGCCGGCGGCCTTCATCGCCTCGCCCATCTGGGCGTCGCCCTTGTCCATGAAGCTTGCGAACTGACCGGCATCGCCCCACACCGTGCCGAAGCCGCGGTTGCTCATGAAGTCCTTGAACTCGGCGGAGTCGTAGACCTTCTTCAGCGCCGCGGTGAGCTTCGTTGCGATTTCCGGCGGCAGGTTCTTCGGTGCGCCGATGCCGCGCCAGGCGCCGGTCGCGTAATCGATCCCCATCGCCTCCTTCAGCGTCGGCACGTCCTTGAAGATCGGGTTGCGCGCCGGCGCCATGATGGCAAGGCTCCTTGCCTTGCCGGCCTCGATGATGGCGCGCGCCTCCGGCACCGAGCACGTCGTGAGGTCGAGGCCGCCGGCGGCGAGATCCTGCATCGCCGGTGCCGCGCCGTTCGACGGCACCCAGGCGACCTGGTTGGCGGGCAGGCCCATCGCCTGCATCCAGCCGACCAGCGCGAGATGCCAGATGCCGCCCTGGCCGGTGCCCGACGCCTTGAACTTGCCGGGAGGTGCCGCCTTGATGGCTTCGGCGAGCTCCTTCACCGTCTTGTAGGGCGAGGAGGAGGAGACCTGGATGCCCGGCGGGTCCTCGTTCATCAGCGCCAGCGGCGTGTAGCTCTTCGGCGTCAGCTCGGTGAGACCCTGCCAGTGCATCATCGAGATTTCGACGGTGAGCATGCCGATCGTGTAGCCGTCCGGCTGCGCGGTCGCGATCGCGCTATGGCCGACCACGCCTGAACCGCCGGTGCGGTTGACGACGTTGAAGGGCTGGCCGAGATCCTTTTCCAGCAGGGCTGCGACAATGCGCGCAGTCGCGTCGGTGCCGCCACCGGCGCCCCAGGGCACGATCACGGTGACCGGCCGCGCCGGATACGCCTGTGCGCGTGCGGGTGTGAGACCGAATGCGGCGGATGCGGCAATCGCGGCGGAAGAGGCCGCAAAAGTGCGGCGCGAAATCTTGGACATCAATGCCTCCCAGCGGCGCCCGTGACACCGGGCGCTCTTGTCAATGAAGGCATTCTAGTCGGCTTTGCGGCGCCGCTGCAAGGTAGCGCTACCACAGCGCTGTGAGCAATGTGTCGCTGCTCAAAACATCATCACTGCGGCTCCTCGGCGTCGCCCTTCGGCCGCGCGCCGCCGAAGATGCGCATGCCTTCCGCCGTGAGATAGGTCTTCAGCGTTTCCCACGGCACGAAGGCGACATATTCGCCCTCGGCGTAGGGGCCGACCGCGTAAGGCGGATAGTGGAAGGTGAGCCCGGAACTCTTGCCCGCTTCGGTTGACGGCGCGAGCGTCACCGCGCCGATCTTGAGCAGGCTCGGCTCGACGCTCTTGAACCACTCGTCGGTCGCGGTCTCGCTGGTGTCGCGCTTCTTCTTCTCGGCTCTCAGCGAAGCGATCACGGCCTTCACCATCGCCTTCATGGTCGCCCCGTTGTCGGCGGTCTCGGTGAAGAACGGGCGGATCGAGATGCGCTTGTGCTCGCTCTTGTCCCACAGGATCGTGTTCACGTCCGAGTTGGGATGCGCGCCATGAGTGTCCATGTAATCGTTGCGCAGGACGCTGACATAGCGATCGCCGACAACGGAGCGGATCGCATATTTGCGTTCGAAATCCCAGCCGCCGTCCTTGAAGAACTGCGGATCTTCCTTGCGCGCGGCGGCGGCCTCGGCCGCGTTCTTGTCTAGCCACTTCCTGCCCTCAGTGAGGCAATCCGCAGCGAGCGCCGCATCCGCCTTGATCCTGTCGTCGAGGAAGACGCGGGCGTCGATGCTCTTGGTCTTGACGACGGCGTCGGGCTTGGGGTCCGCCGCGAGGGCGGAGATCACGCACGTTGCGCTAAGCGCCATGGCGACGCTCAAACCGATCATGAACTTCAAGGGGAGTGCTCCTACGTGAGCGTCAGAATATTTCGAGGATGTCGTCTGCGATCTGCTGCGCAGAGTGGGGGGAGGCGGAGCGCCGGACAGTCGCCTGCGCCTGCAGGCCGGTTGCGTCCTCGATGATCTGCTCGACGTCGATCAGGTTGAGCAGCGAGAAAGAGGCCTCCGGTTCGACCTCGACCAGGACATCGATGTCGCTGTGCGGGTGATAATCGTCGCCGTCCCGCGTGCCGAGGATGGCGAGCTTCGAGACGCCCTTGGCTTTGATGGCATCAGCGTTCCTGCGTATCGCAGCGATGACCTCATCACGTGTCATGGAGACAATCCGGCCGGTGATGCGGCCAGCGTACCATCTACTCCGCCGCCTCGCTATGCCCGAGCCGGGCATTCAGCTTGCGGATCAGCTCCTCGGCGGCTTCCGCGATCACCGTGCCCGGCGGGAAGATGGCTTCGGCGCCGGCCGCATAGAGCGCGTCGTAATCCTGCGGCGGCACCACGCCGCCGATGATGATCATGATGTCGTCGCGGCCCTGTTTCTTCAGCGCGGCCTTGAGTTCAGGCACTGCGGTGAGATGGGCGGCGGCGAGCGAGGAGACGCCGAGGATGTGCACGTCGTTCTCGACCGCCTGCCGCGCAGCTTCATCGGCAGTTGCAAACAGCGGCCCGATGTCGACGTCGAAGCCGATGTCGGCGAAGGCCGAGGCAATCACCTTCTGGCCGCGGTCGTGGCCGTCCTGGCCGATCTTGGCGACCAGGATGCGCGGCCGGCGGCCTTCCGCCTCCTCGAAGGCGTCGATCAGCGCCTGAACCTTCTCGACCTGGTTACCCATGCTGGACGCCTCCCGCTTGTAGACGCCGGTGATGGACTTGATCTCGGCGCGGTGCCGGCCGAACACCTTTTCCATCGCGTCCGAGATTTCGCCGACGGTCGCCTTCGCCCGTGCCGCGTCGATCGCGAGTGCGAGCAGATTGCCGTTGCCTTCGCCGGCCGAGCGCGTCAGCGCGGCAAGCGCCGCGTCGACGTCGGTCTGGTTGCGCTCGGATTTGAGCCGCGTCAGCTTGTCGATCTGGAGGCGGCGGACATTGGTGTTGTCGACCTTGAGGATGTCGATGGGAGCCTCATCCGTCGGCTTGTACTTGTTGACGCCGATCACCGCCTGCTTGCCGGCATCGATCCGGGCCTGCGTCTTGGCCGAGGCCTCCTCGATGCGCAGCTTGGGCACGCCGGCCTCGATGGCCTTGGCCATACCGCCAAGCTCCTCGACCTCCTGGATGTGGCCCCAGGCCTTCGCCGCGAGATCGCGCGTCAGCCGCTCGACATAATACGAGCCGCCCCAGGGATCGATGATGCGGGTGGTGCCGCTCTCCTGCTGCAGGAACAGCTGCGTGTTGCGGGCGATGCGCGCCGAGAAGTCGGTCGGCAGCGCCAAGGCCTCGTCGAGCGCGTTGGTGTGCAGCGACTGGGTGTGGCCCTGGGTGGCCGCCATCGCCTCCACCGTCGTGCGCATCACATTGTTGAACACGTCCTGTGCGGTCAGGGACCAGCCCGAGGTCTGGCAATGCGTGCGCAGCGACAGCGAACGCGGGTCCTTCGGATTGAACGGCTTCAGCAGCTTCGCCCAGAGCAGGCGCGCGGCGCGCATCTTGGCGACTTCCATGAAGAAGTTCATGCCGATCGCCCAGAAAAACGACAGGCGCGGCGCAAAGCGGTCGACATCCAGGCCGGCGGCAAGTCCTGCACGCAGATATTCGACGCCGTCGGCCAGCGTATAGGCGAGCTCGAGATCCTGCGTCGCGCCGGCCTCCTGCATGTGATAGCCGGAGATCGAGATCGAATTGTACTTTGGCATCTTCGAGGAGGTGTAGGCGAAGATGTCCGAGATGATCCGCATCGAGGGCGCGGGCGGGTAGATGTAGGTGTTGCGCACCATGAACTCTTTCAGAATGTCGTTCTGAATCGTCCCTGAGAGCTTTTCTGGCGCCACGCCCTGTTCGCCTGCGGCCGCGACATAGAGCGCGAGGATCGGCAGCACCGCGCCGTTCATGGTCATGGACACGCTCATCTGGTCGAGCGGAATGCCTGCAAACAGCGTGCGCATGTCGTAGATGGAATCGATGGCAACGCCGGCCATGCCGACGTCGCCGCCGACGCGCGGATGGTCGCTGTCGTAGCCGCGATGGGTGGCGAGGTCGAAAGCGACCGAGAGGCCCTTCTGTCCTGCCGCGAGGTTGCGGCGATAGAACGCGTTGGAATCCTCCGCCGTGGAGAAGCCGGCATATTGCCTGACGGTCCAGGGCTGGTTGACATACATTGTCGGATAGGGGCCGCGCAGGTAGGGCGCAATGCCCGGATAGGTATCGAGGAAATCGAGCCCGGCAAGATCGGCCTCGCCGTAAGCGGGCTTCACCAGAATGCCCTCGGGCGTCAGCCACGGCTCGGCATTGCCGGTCGGCGCGGCGGTAGCGATGCGCTCGAAGGCGACGTCGGCGAAATCAGGAATGCGGCTCATGGTTTCAACCATATCATTAGGCGCTCAATCATGATCCGGATGTTGATGGCTGACGATGGTCGCCATCTTCTCCGGCCCGTAATTCTGTTGCGTGGTCTGGCTCGGCAAATTGGAGATTCCGACCACCCAGCCGAGGCGGGATTCAGTTCCGTATTGGCGCGTCGGCACCAGCTGGTCGGGCCGGTCGAAGGCGCCGGTCATGATCTCGATCCGGTCGCCGTCGATGCGGCCAAAGCTCAGCGGCGTGCCGCAGGCGGCGCAATAGCCGCGATCAGCGATCGAGGAGGAGCGGAAGAACGCCGGCTGCCCCTTGCTCCAGGCGAAATCCGTCCGGTTGATGTCGGCGAAGGACGCGAACGGCGCGCCGCTCGCCTTCTGGCACATCCGGCAATGGCAGATCGAAACCCTGTTGGGGGTTGCCGAAATCGCAAAGCGCACCGCGCCGCATTGACAGCCGCCGGTGAAAACTGGTTTGCCCGCCTCGCTCATGCCTGCTCCATCCGTCGGTAGGCGTCTTGCAGTGTCGCAAGCGCATCGCCTCCGGCGAAGACAAAACCCGTGACGCCGGCCGCACGGAGCGCCGCCTCGGCATCGGTCGGACGGCCTGCCAGATAGATATGTCGCGCGCCCGCCGATTGCAGGGCCTTCGCCGCGGCGTCGGCGTGTTCCGGATAGACCTTGTCGCTGGAACAAAGACAGGCAAGCTCGGCGCCGGAGGCCTTGAATGCGGCGGCCAGTTTGGCCGGATCGGCAAAGCCCTCGCTGTCGATTGCCTGGATGCCGCCGGCCTCGAACAAGCTCTTGGCAAAGGTCGCCCGCGCCGTGAAATCGGCGGGTGTGCCGAGATTGGCCAGAAACACCGTTGGCCGCGCGCCGCGCGCCTTCAGCACCGCATCGGATTTGTCGCGTAGCGCCTCGAACGGTTCCGCCAGCCGGATCGGCGGCAGCGCGTCGAACTTGTACTTCTGTTCGCCATAGGGTGCGAGCGCGACGGGCGTCGCCGTCAGCACGCCTGTCTCGCGCTCATGCAGGTTGGGAAACTCGCTGGCGCCGGTCAGCACGTCGCGGCGCTTTGCGATGTTGGCGTCGCGGGCCTTTCGCGCGGCCGCGACCTTGCTCTGGAACAGACCCTGTTGAAGCGCGGCGAAGGCGCCGCCGGCTTTCTCGCTCTCCTGGAACAGCGCCCAGGCGGCCTCGCAAAGCTGCGCCGTCAATGTCTCGATGCCGCCTGCGCCCGCTGCGGGATCGCTGACCTTGGCGAGGTTGCTTTCTTCCAGCAGCAGGGCTTGCGTGTTGCGCGCCACGCGCCGTGCAAAGGGATCGGGTAGCCCGAGCGCCAGCGTATGCGGCAGCACGGTGATCGCATTGGCGCCGGCGAGCCCGGCCGCGAATGTCGCGATGGTCGCGCGCAGCATGTTCACGTAGGGATCGCGCTGCGTCAGCATGCGCCAGGCCGTATCGGCGGCAATGAACAGCGGCTTCGGCGTCAGCCCGCACGCCGTCTCGATGCGCGCCCACAGCAGCCGCAGTGCGCGGAATTTTGCCATGGTCAAGAACTGGTCGGCATCCGCGGCGAGCCGCGCATAGATCATGTCCTGCGCCTGCTCCAGCGAAACGCCGGCGCCCTCGATCGCGCGCAGATAGGCGACGCCGCAGGCGAGCACGAACGCGAGCTCCTGCACCTCGGAGCCGCCGGCATCGTGGATCACGCGCCCGTCGGCGGATGCGAACGGTCCCGTGAAGCCGAGCGCGGCGAGCCCCTTGATGGCGCCGGTGACGGCCGGAACGATCTCGTTCCATGTGTAGGGGCTGTGACCCCACACCGCGCCGGCCGCGAGCGGATCGAGCCCGAAGCGGATGTTGCAGGCGGCGGGATCGAGGCCGTTGCTCTTCACATATTCCGCGACATGGATCGCCGCCATCCGCGATTGCGGACCGATCTGGAGCTCGATGCCGATGCCGGCATCGAGATGAATATCCTTGAAGACCTTGGCGACCGCATCGGCCGAAGGTTCCAGCCCGAACCCGTGAGCGCCACTGCCGCCGGCGAACACCAGCGCGAGACCCGTCGCGCCATTTTCGAGATCGGTCAGCGCCTGCGCATTCGCGAGCGCCGCATCGGGATGGTCGATCCGCTGCATGATCTGCCACGGCGCGGCGGCAGGCCGTCCCACCACGGGCGCAACGCCCTTGGCGCGGGGATAGAGCGGGTCGATCTTGAGGCCGTCATAAGTCCTGCCGACCAGCTTCTCGAACGGCGCGCCCTTCAGCACGCCGTCGACCAGCTTGCGCCAGTCGTCGACGGTCGCCTTGGGAAAATCGGCCGCCAGCGGCAGGTCGTCAGTCACGGAGGTCATACGGCCAAGGGCTCCCAAAAATCTTGTTGTTCGCAGGCGAAATTGCCACGGCCGGCCGTCGCTGCAAACGGTTGTTTTTGGTTAACCGGTATCCGGAAGCCGCTCAATGCCTTGCGTCGAGACGCTGGCAAGCCCGTCACGCACACGAATGCCTGAGATCACGCGGTCGGGCGCGATTTCGGTCAGCGGCACCAGCACGAAGGCGCGCTCGAACAAGCGCGGATGCGGCAAGGTCAGGTCGGGTTTCTGCAAGCTGACATCGTCATAGGCGATCATGTCGAGATCGAGCGTGCGCGGGCCCCATTGCCTCTCCTTGTTCCGTGTGCGGCCGAATTTCTGCTCGACCTTATGCATCACGAACAAGAGCGCATGCGGATCGAGGCTGGTTTCGATCTCGACGCAGGCATTGATGAAGGGATCCTGGTCCTCGTCGCCCCAGGGCGGCGTCGCATAGTCCGAGGAGCGCGCGACCAGCGCGGCTTGCGCCATGCCGCAGATGTGCGAGATCGCCTTCCGGAACGTCGCGCGGACATCGCCGACATTGCCGCCGAGTGCGATCAGCACGCTCGCCATCTTACGGATGCCGCGAGCGCGTCAGCATGATGCCGACGTCGTCGAAGATCGCGGCGATCGGCGCATGCGGCTTGTGCACGGTGATCTTCACGGCGCGGATGCGCGGGAAGTGCGACAGGATGGCATCGGCGACCGCGCCGGCCGCCCGCTCCAAGAGCTTGTAGTTGGTGTTCTTGAACGCCGCCGTCGTGGTCGCCACGACTTCGGCGTAGGACACCGTGTCGGCGAGCCGGTCGCTACGCGACGGCTCCGACAAATCGGTATAGAGCTCGAGATCGATGACGAAGCGCTGGCCGACTTCGGTCTCGTGATCCATCACGCCGTGGCGGGCATGGATCGACAGGCCGGTGACGAAGATCGTATCGGTCATTGCTTGCTCTCGATTGCGTTCGCGACCCGCAGGGCCTGCAAGGTCTCGGCGACGTCATGGGTGCGGATGATTTTGGCTCCGCGCTGTGCGGCGATCAGATGCGCGGCGATCGAGCCGGCGAGCCGTTCTTTCGGCTCCGAGGGCGACACCGAAGCGATGAAGCGTTTTCGCGAGGCACCAACGAGGATCGGCAGGCCGAACATGTCGAATTCGCGCAGCCGCGCCAGCGCGGTCATGCTCTGCTCGGCCGTCTTGCCGAAGCCGATGCCGGGATCGAGCACGATCTTGTCGCGCGCGATGCCGGCCTTGGCGGCGATATCGAGCGAGCGCAGGAAGAACGCCTTCATGTCCGCGACGATGTCGATGGCGGAATCGACGGTCTCGCGGTTGTGCATGACGATGACGGGGACGCCGCGCGCGGCGATGAGCTGTGCCATGGCGGTGTCGCGCTGCAGGCCCCAGACGTCGTTGGCGATCGCAGCGCCCTGGTCGAGCGCAAAGGCCACGACTTCAGCCTTCATGCTGTCGATCGACACGGGGACGCCCAGCGCCACCACGCCTGACAGCACAGGCTTCAGCCGGGCCAGCTCGTCCGCGGCTGTCACCGGCCGGGCGCCCGTGTAGGGCCGGGTGGACTCGGCGCCGATGTCGATGATGTCGACGCCGGCCTCGATCATCGCCCGCGCCCGCGCAAGCGCCAGCTCGGGCGCGATGAACTCGCCGCCATCGGAGAAGGAATCCGGGGTGACGTTGAGCACGCCCATCACTGCCGGAATCGGCCGCTCCAGCAGCGTCCGCAGCACGTCGGGCCCGGCCGAGCCGGCCGGCGGGACGGATGGGGAGGGCGAGGCATTCATGCGGCCCGCTTTAGCGGTCGGGGAGGGGGGATTCAAGGTGGGAGGTGGCGAATGTCGATGTGTTCGCGGAGCATCGATCGCCTCCACTGTCATTGCCCGCGAAAGCGGGCAATCCAGTATTCCGAGGCCGTGCGGTGATACGGAGGAGCCGCAGCGTACCGGATACCCCGCCTTCGCGGGGTATGACACCGAGAGCTAACGCGGCAGGTCGTATGCCGAGGGAGATGCCCTAATACGTAATCTTCGGCGGCAGCTTCTTCGCCTTGGCGATGATGTCGCCGACCGATTTTTCCGAGGGCAGGATGCGGACGAGCTTCTTCTTCACGTTGGCTTCCCGCATGCTCTGGGCCAGCCGTGCCGGATTCCGATAGGCGAGCTCGCGCACGGTGGTGACGCCGGCGGCGCGGACGAGGCCGACCTTGGCCCGGCCCATCCCGGGAATGCGCATGTAGTCGGAGACGTTGGCCCATTCCAGCAACTGCTGCTCGCTGATGCCGGTCTTGGCGGCGAGCGCCTTGCGACCCTTCACGGTCGAGGCCGCCTCGAGCAGTGCGTCGGTCGTGCGGATTCCTTGCGCCTTCAATTTGTTGGCGGCAAAGGCTGGCAGGCCCTCAATCTCGGAGATCGGATATGTCATGATGCTCGATATGAAAAGCGTCGCTCAGGCGAACTGGCTGAGGCCCGGCGTCCCCGCGATGATCTTGCCCATCTGATCCGCTCCGATTTTGTCTCGGCCGTAGCGGAAAAGTTCACGGGCAACGTTCTGAATCTCGGACATGCCAAGTCCCAGGCCCATCAGGCGCGTGCCGACGGCCATCAGGCCGCCGCCCATCAGCCGCGACAGTCCGCCGCCGCTCCTGGACGCTTCTATCGCCGCTTCTGCACCGGGAATCTGATCGATCAGCGCTTCGACGTTCTCGGAAGGACCTTCGCTGCGGAGGAAGCCCAGGATAATGCCGACGGTCTTTTCAGCCACAGCACCATCTATGCTGGCGTTCGACGCCAGCCGCCCGATCAGCTCGTCCATAAGGCCCGCCCCTCAGCCGGTTTGCATGCCCGAGTATTGCTTCCGAAATGATCTTGATCCGGAGCGATGTGAAATACAAGCGATGAACGTACGCAAGGTTCCGATTCACTCTCGAAGGCGCGAAAAGTGTTGCAACGATGCAAGAGCGGAGATGGATTCAGCGAAAAATTGCCGCGGTGCGAACGCGTCATTCCTACTTTCGGCTGATGTCGGCGGTATGTTTCCGACAATGTCGCATGCTCGGGGCGCGTTGAACGGTTTTAATCCGCACGCGACATGCGTTAAACTACGGAGCAGGTGCATTCGAGTTTCAATAGGCGAAACACGGCAGAGAGATCAGAGAGAAGCATGACCGCACAGGACAGCAAGCTCGGCGACACCGACGACAAGATCTTCGTCGGCAAGGGAGACGAGCAGGCATGGCTGACGCTGGCGCTTGCCAATCGCCACGGCCTCGTCACGGGTGCAACCGGGACCGGTAAGACGGTATCGCTGCAAGTCATGGCGGAAGGATTTGCGCGCGCCGGCGTTCCGGTCTTCGCATCCGACATCAAGGGCGACCTCTCCGGCATCTCCGAGGTCGGCGAGGCCAAGGATTTCATTGTCAAGCGTGCCACCGAGATGGGGCTGACGTTCCAGCCCGACCAGTTCTCGACGGTGTTCTGGGACGTGTTCGGCGAACAGGGCCATCCGGTGCGGGCGACCGTCACGGAGATGGGGCCGCTTCTGCTCGCGCGCATGCTCGACCTGAACGACGTGCAGGAAGGCGTGCTCAACGTCGCCTTCCGCGTCGCCGACGACAACGGGCTGACCCTCATCGACATGAAGGATCTGCGCGCGCTGCTCGATGCCATCGTGCCGGATGCCGGCAAGAAGGGGGCGGACGCCGTGGAAAGCCCGCTTGCCGACATCAAGAAGGAGGCTCAGGGTTTTGGCAACGTCACCAAGGCCACCGTCGGCACCATCCAGCGCCAGCTGCTGGTGCTCGAGAACCAGGGCGGCACCAAATTCTTCGGCGAGCCGGCGCTGACGCTGAAGGACTTCATGAAGACCGACCGCGACGGCCGCGGCATGGTCAACATCCTTGTTGCCGACAAGCTGCTGCAGAGTCCACGGCTTTACGCGACATTCCTGCTGTGGATGCTGTCAGAATTGTTCGAGGAGTTGCCCGAGGCCGGCGACCTGCCGAAGCCGAAGCTGGTGTTCTTCTTCGACGAGGCACATCTGTTGTTCAACGACGCGCCGAAGGCGTTGATGGACAAGATCGAGCAGGTGGTGCGTTTGATCCGGTCCAAGGGCGTCGGCGTCTATTTCGTGACGCAAAACCCCGTCGACGTGCCCGACCGCGTGCTCGGGCAATTGGGCAACCGTGTCCAGCATGCGCTGCGTGCCTTCACCCCGCGCGACCAGAAGGCGGTCGCCGCTGCGGCCCAGACCTTCCGGCCCAACCCGAAGCTCGACACCGCCAAGGTGATCATGGAGCTCGGCAAGGGCGAGGCGCTGGTGTCCTTCCTCGAAGGCAACGGCACGCCGACGATGGTCGAGCGTGTCATGATCCGGCCGCCATCGGCCCGCATCGGATCGATCACGCCCGAAGAGCGCAAGGCGATCATGGATGCGAGCCCGGTGAAGGGCAAATACGACACCGCTGTCGATGCCGAATCGGCCTACGAGATGATCCAGAAGCGGATTACCGGCACGGCTGCGACTGCCGATGCCGGTGCGGCCGACGGAGGTGGCGGCGGCATTCTCGGCCAGATCGGCTCGATGGTCGGCACCATCTTCGGCACCAACGTCAAGCGCGGCCGTTTGTCGGCGGGCCAGGTCATCGCGCGCGACGTGACGCGATCGGTCACCAACCAGGTGATCGGGGGGATGGCGGCCAATCTCGGCAAGTCGGTCGCCGGCCAGCTCGGTGGCTCGATCGGCCGCACCCTGGTGCGAGGCGCGCTCGGCGGGCTGCTGCGTCGTTAGGCAGAGAAGCCGGGTTTGAGGCACTAAAGCCTCCACTGCGTCAAGCCCGGCAGGACGAAATCTCGCGAGTATTTGGATGCGATTGCCCCGCACGCCGGGCGAGGCCGAACACCATAAATTCAGGTGAAGGGGGTTCTCCAAGCGTCCGTCGGTCTGCTACGTGCTATTTGTTGCCGACGGGACATAATGTGACATCACCGAATCTATCAGACAAACTTGGCCCGCACAGAGCCTTGTCGCTGCGTGCGCCGCTCGATCTGCTCTTCCTGATCTGCTGCGTCCTCCTGACCGCTGACGTGCTCGTTCCCGAGATCTTCGGCCACGGCAAGACCAAGGATTATGGGCTGTGGTACTGGGCCGGGCAGCAGGTGCTGCACGGTGGATCGCTCTATCCCGACCAGATCGGCGAGTATTTCGAATTCATTTATCCACCGCTGCCGGCGATCCTGCTGGCGATCCCGAGCTGGTTCGGCAAGATCCCGCTCTATGTCGTGCTGTCGATCCTGAACGTGGTGGCATGGTGGTACACGGGCAACTTCTCCAATGCCATGACGGGATCGGGCCGCAGGCCCGGCCCATGGCTCGAAGCGCTGCCGGCCATCGTCACCGTGACCTTTGTGTTCGACATGTTCGACCTCGGCCAGCCGAACCTCGTGCTGCTGGCGATGATGCTCTGGGGCTTCTGGTTGTTGCAGCGTCAACGGTCCTGGCTCGCGGGCTTCCTGTTCGCGCTCGCCACCGCCATCAAGGTGTTTCCGATCGCGGTGCTGCCCTATCTGATCTGGCGCAGGAAGTGGGCGGCCACCGTCGCGACGGTCGCTTTCACCGGCATCCTTCTCTATGTCGTGCCTGCACCGATCCGCGGCTTCGAGCGCAACGCGGCCGAGCTCAAGACCTGGTATCAGGGCATGGTCGGCACGAGCTCGGAAAAGGGCTTTGGCCAGCGCGATGAGCAGAACTGGTCGTGGGTCAACCAGTCCCTCATTGCCGTCACGCACCGTCTGGTCCGGCCGATCAACTACAATCAGGAAGATCCCAGCAAGCCACCGCGCACGATGAATGTCATCGACGTCGACTACAAGACGGCGAACTTGATCGTGATGGCGTTGTCGGCGTTGCTCGGGCTCGGCTTCCTCGCGGTGATGCCGCCGCAAGCGCGGCGAACGGCGCGCTCGGATGCCGAGGAGCTCGGCATCCTGTTCTGCCTGATGACGGTGGCATCGCCGCTGGCACGGCAATACTACTTCATGTGGCTGTTCTTCCCGATGACGGTGCTGATGCATCGCGCCGCCTTCGACGCGCGACCGAACGTGCGGCTGGGAACCTGGCTCGCGCTGGGCGCCGCCGGCATCCTCATGCTGCTGTCGCTGCCGTGGTTTCCCAATGTCATCCAGGCCTGGGGCAATAACCTTGTCGCGACCGCCATTCTTGCGGGTAGCCTCGCATGGCACATCCGGCATCCGCCGGTTGCGGCTGGCTCCGAGGCGGCGGCAGCGCTAAAACCCGGTACCTCTTGAGACTCAAAAGTCAGGAATACGACCATGGCCAATGCGCAGCTTCAATCGGTGCTCGATCACATCGACAAGGATTTTGACAACAGCCTGGAGCGTCTGTTCTCGCTGTTGCGGATCAAGTCGATCTCTGCGGATCCGGCTTTTGCCGCCGACTGCAAGGCCGCGGCCGAGCATCTCGCCAAGGACATCGCGAGCCTCGGTGTCGCCACTGAAGTGCGCCCGACCGCCGGCCATCCCGCCATCGTCGGCAAGACCGGGGCCGGCGGACGGCCGCATGTGATTTTCTACGGCCATTACGACGTGCAGCCGGTCGATCCGCTCGATCTCTGGCACCGTCCGCCGTTCGAGCCTGCCGTCACCGACCATGCCGACGGCCGCAAGATCATCGTCGCGCGCGGTGCCGAGGACGACAAGGGCCAGGTCATGACCTTCGTCGAGGCCTGCCGCGCCTGGAAGAAAGTGACGGGCTCGCTGCCGATCGACATCACCTTCCTGATCGAAGGCGAGGAGGAGGTCGGCTCCAAGAATTTCGTGCCGTTCATCGAGGCCAACAAGGACGAGTTCAAAGCGGACTACGTGCTGGTCTGCGACACCGGCATGTGGGACCGCAACACGCCCGCGATCACGACGTCGCTTCGCGGTCTGCTCTATGAAGAGCTGAAGATCACCGCCGCCAATCGCGATTTGCATTCCGGCGTGTTCGGCGGCAGCGCCATGAACCCGATCCGGGTACTGACGAAAATCCTGGGCGGCCTGTTCGACGACGACAACCGCATCACCATCCCCGGCTTCTATGACGGCGTGAAGGATCTGCCACCTGATATCCTGGAGCAGTGGAAGAAGCTCAACCTCACGCCGGAGATGTTCCTCAAGCCGATCGGCCTGTCGATCCCCGCCGGCGAGAAGGGCCGGCTGCTGATCGAGCAGGCCTCGTCGCGTCCGACCTGCGACGTCAACGGCATCTGGGGCGGCTATATCGGCGAAGGCTCCAAGACAGTGATCCCGTCGCACGCTTCAGCCAAGGTCTCGTTCCGCCTGGTCGAAGGGCAGGATCCCCAAAAGATCCGCAAGGCCTTCCGCGACTACGTGACGGCGCGTATCCCCGGCGACTGCAAGGTCGAGTTCGGCGATCATTCCGCCGCGCCCGCGGTGGCGCTCGACTGGAACATGAAACCGCTCGCCGCCGCCAGCAAGGCGCTGACCGAGGAGTGGGGCAAGGAGACCGTGCTGATGGGCTCGGGCGCCTCGATCCCGATCGTCGCCGACTTCAAGCGGACGCTTGGGCTCGACTCGCTGCTGGTCGGCTTCGGATTGGACGACGACAACATCCATTCGCCGAACGAGAAATACGACCTCCGCAGTTTCCAGAAGGGTATCCGCTCCTGGGCGCGGATCCTCGCGGCGCTCGCGGACGTGAAATAGGCGCGGTGCCGTAGGGTGGGCAAAGGCGCAAAGCGCCGCGCCCACCCTTCGTCCGCGATCGCGATAGAAGAGGTGGGCACGCTTCCGCCTTCGCTCTTCGAGCTACGGCGGACAAGTCGCTTTGCCCACCCTACGAAGACTCTCTCCTCGTTATTGCGAGCGTAGCGAAGCAATCCAGAATCCCTCCACGGGCACAGTCTGGATTGCTTCGTCGCTTCGCTCCTCGCAATGACGGCGCAAATAAAAACGCCGCCCGGAATTGGGCGGCGTTTCATTCCAAAAGGCGTAGAGGTTCGTTGAACGCTACCCTACACCAAATCCGGAAAATCTCAAGACCGGTAGCCCGGAAGCTCGCGGTCGAGCTTGCGCAGCAGCGGCGGCCAGACCAGGTTGGTGGCGCGCAGCTCGGCGCGGTCGCGGTTGGCGAGCAGCTCGGTGTTTTTCTCGATCGCAATCTCCTCGACCGGATAGACCGGCGTGCCCAGCGCGCGCGTGCGCACCTGCATCGAGCAGGCGCGCTCGAGGTGGTACATGCGCTCGAACGCGGAGGCGACCGAGCGGCCGACCGTCAGCGTGCCGTGATTACGCAGCAGCATGTGGTTGTGGTCGCCGAGGTCCTTCTGCAGCCGCGGCCGCTCGTTGTGGTCGAGCGCGATGCCCTCGTAGTCGTGATAGGCGAGGTCGTGGGTGACGAGCTGGGCGGTCTGGTTCAGCGGCAGCAGCCCTTCCGCGCTGCTCGACACCGCGGTGCCGTCGAGCGTGTGGAGATGCAGCACGCAGATTGCGTCCTCACGCACCTCGTGGATCGCCGAATGGATGGTGAAGCCGGCCGGGTTGATGCTGTACTCGCTCTCGGAGAGCTGGTTGCCGTGCAGGTCGACCTTGACGAGGCTCGATGCCGTGATCTCGTCGAACATCAGTCCGTAGGGGTTGATGAGGAAGTGATGGTCGGGGCCGGGCACGCGCGCCGAAATGTGGGTGTCGACCAGATCGTCCCAGCCGTACAGCGAGACGAGGCGGTAGCAGGCGGCGAGATTGACCCGTTGCTGCCACTCCGCCTCCGTCATGTTCGACGGCACTTCCTTCAGGCGCGCTTCCGCTGGCGACATGGCTTATCTCTCCGAACTTCGTTGTTGCGGGGAGGGAGCGTAGTCGCGGGTGAGGCTGGCGGCAAGGCGGTCAAATCGCAGCAGCCACGCGTAGCCCGCATGGAGCCAACGGGTCGGCGCGAAGCGCCGCCCGATGACAGGCTCCGCGAAATGCGGGGGCCTCACGAAAGGTCCCGGATTTCGCTTCCGCGTTCGCTCTTCGAGCTACGGCGGACAAGTCGCTCCATCCGGGCTACGGTCCGGAGAAAATTATTACGGCGCCGGGATCGACAGCAGGCTGGAAATGCTGCGGCCGCGGATGTCGTAGACGCGGGCGAACACCACGTCGTCGCGCTTGATCTCGACCATCACGGGCGCGGTCAGGCCCTTGCAGTAGAACTCGCCGAGCGTCATCGCGAAATCGGCCGCGTTGGAATCCCAGCCGATGGTGAAGTCGGGCCCGAGCGCCACCTGGGCCGGGCGCTGCGGACCGCACACCGCGACCTTCCATTTGCGGTTGCCCGGCGCCACTTCCTGCCGCTCGACGATCTGCTCGCGCAGTTCGTCCGAGGCCTGCTTCAGCGCAAGGCCCCAATAGTCCAGCATGAAGCGATCGTCGGCGCCGCGCACGGTGCCGGCGATGTGGTTGAAATGCGTGTACTGATAGGGATGCAGCCGGATCATCTCGGCCAGCGAGAGCGCGAGGCCGAAGCAGAAGGTCGCGAGCACGACGGGCTGCCAGGTGCGGTGGTTGGAGCGCAGGCGCTCCATGGCCCAGGCAAAGGCGACGCCGCCGAGCACCGCCATCGGCGGGATCACGAAGACGAAATGGCGGATGCCGTTGTACAGCGCCGGCCGCTTCACCATCGCGATCGCGAGCGGCAGGGTCGCCGCCAGCGTCAGCATCAAGAGGATGGTCTTGCGGCGGGCCGGAACCTCGCGGCGCGGCAGCATCGCGAAGGTGCTGACCACGGCGCCGCCCATCAGCACCAGCATCACCTCGGGCAGCTGCAGCGCGAACAGCGTCGGCAGATAGGACCAGGGCATGTCGGGCACGGACACGATCGCGCCGTCGAACATCTCCTTCCAGGGCTTCTCGAAGAAATGCGAGAAATAGGTCAGGGCCTCGAAGGGATTGCCGGGCTCCATGATCGACCACGGCCAGATCAGGCCCATCACGAGATAGCCGAACACGAGGCCCGGCAGCAGCACGTAGACGACATGGGCGAAGCGGCGGGCTGCTTCGCGGGCGCCTTCGGTGCGCAGCTCCTCCAGGAACAACGGCATGAAGCCGATCATGGCGTAGACCAGCGCGAGGCCGCCGAGGACGCGGCAGCCGAGCGAGAGGCCGGCACCCAGGCCGACGATCAGGATCGTGCGCGGCGACGGCTGCGGATATTCCTCGGCGAGGCGTACGAGGCCCAGCATCAGGATGATCATGGCCACCGCGAAGGGCGCGTCCTTCGGGTTCATGAACATGTGGCCGTAGAAGATCGGGCAGAGCGCGAGCAGCAGGAGCGCGGCAAGACCGGCAAGGGGCCCGCCGATGCGGCGGCCGAGCCGCCACGTCACCGCAAGCCCGATCACGCCGACCATGGCGCCGAGCAGGCGTCGCGTCTCGAACAGCTCGAGCGGAATGACCTTGTGCAGGAGAGCCGCGACCATGTCGAAGCCGCCGCCATACATGTAGAGATTCGCGAAGGAGAGCGCCGCGGTGTCCCTGAAGCCGGAACCGAACATGCGCAGCAGCAGGTCGGCATATTCAGCGTGGGTGTAATCGTCCCAGCCGAGCCCGTAGTCGCGGAAGGTCAAGCCTGCAATGACGGCGACCGCAGCCAGCACCAGCATGGCGAGATCGTCGCAAGTCCGTTCAACCGAGCGCCGCAGAGGCGTGTCGATCGCCGAAGTCGTGATGGATGTCATGGCTATTGGTGACCCGGAATCCCCTCTTGGCCCTGCTGGTGCCCGCGGGCCACTTCCCCGGAATCCCTATAGCGCAGTTCCATTACCAAGTAATTGGGCATTATGGCTAAAATCCTGATGCGACGCAGCAAATCCAGACAGTTGAGAGCAGCTTAGAAGTAGCGGGCCGTAGCTGAAGGGAATGTGAATAAGTCCCTGATATCCTTCCCTTTAGGAACGCAGGCTCTAATTCGCCGTTGGCGTGGAACACCGTATGACGGTATCGTGGCGTAACGGGTGTCGCGCACGGCTGCGCGACCAGGGGTGAGTTCGATGAGCTTGGCATTGTTGATTGTGGGGATTTTCGCCGTCCTGGCGGGCCTCCTTACGATCCTGTTCGGCTTCACCGTTAGGGAGGCCAGCCTCGGCAGCACCCTCATAATCTCCGGCACCATTGGCGTCTGCTCCGGAATGTTACTGGCCGGCCTCTACGTCGTGGTCGTGGAACTGAAGGGCATCGCCCGCCGGTTGGCCGGATCGGCCGCGCCGGGCGAGGTTCGGGTCAGGCCCGTGCTGCCGGGCCTCGCGGTGCCTGGCGCGCCAGTGTCCGAGCCGTTCCCGGCATCGGCGACGAAAACCGAGCCACCACCGGCCGGGGGTCTGCCGCCGTGGCAGAGCGAGGCCGCCGCGCGCGAGCGTCCGCGCGCCGAACCGCCGCCGGAGCCGGAAGCTCCGACGCCGCCTGCGGCTCCGGAAGCGCCGCGCCGCCGCAACCTGTTGTTCGCCTCGTCCTCCCGCAAGGAGCGCGAGCGCGCGGAGGCGAAGGCGACAGAGAGCTTGCCGCTGCAGCCTCATGACGAGCCCACGGAACCGGCCGCCCCGGAGAGTCAGCCGGCGAGCTTCGACGATGCCTGGCCGAGGCCGGACCGTATGCGGCCACCGGAACCGCCGGCCGCCGGGCGTCGCCCGCCGCCGCGCTCGCCGTCGATCTTTACCGAGCCCGGCCCGCCGCCGCCTCCCCCCGAACCGGCGCCGGTCGAGCAGGCGCCCGTGACCGTGCTCAAATCGGGTATCGTCGACGGCATGGCCTATTCGCTCTATTCCGACGGCTCGATCGAAGCGCAGATGCCGGAAGGCATGATGCGCTTTGCCTCGATCGACGAATTGCGCGCCCATCTCGACCAGCGGTCGTGAGACCGCCGCGTCCAAGTAGAGCGCCATCGTTCTTGTCACTTCGTCAGTAATCAGCTCATATTCGTCAGTCGTCTTATTTCGGCCGAACGTATTGTTGACACGGAATACTTTGGCGTCGTCAATCCGGCGAGACGCAAGGTCAGGGAAAGGTCGGGCCCATGTCGGATAACGGGGCTAAGAATTTCATCGAGCTGACGGCGAGCATCGTGTCCGCCTATGTCGGCAACAATCCGACGCCGGCGGCCGATATCCCGAACCTGATCAGCCAGGTGCATGGCGCCCTGGTGCGCGTCTCGTCAGGCCGCACCGAGACCGCGCCGCTCGAGCCGGCCAAGCCGGCGGTGTCGCTGAAGAAGTCGATCGCGCCGGACTATCTGGTCTGTCTGGAAGACGGCAAGCGCTTCAAGTCGCTGAAGCGCCATCTGCGCACCCAGTACAACATGACGCCGGAGCAATATCGCGAGAAATGGGGCCTGCCGGCCGACTATCCCATGGTCGCGCCGAACTACGCGGTGGCGCGCTCGCAACTGGCAAAGCAGATGGGACTGGGACAGCAGCAGCGGAAGCGGAAGTAAAGCTGCTTAGCTTACACAGGACTCGGTCCTCATCCTGAGGAGCCGCGAAGCGGCGTCTCGAAGGATGGCCGCGGGCGAGAGCGGGGCCTGCATGGCTCGTGACGGCGCTCACGCGCCTCCTCACCATGAGGTCTTCCTCTCACGACGCTTCCGCGAGCGCCTCTTTCGCGTCGGTCTTGATGCGCTCGACCATCGAGCGCAGGCCGTTGGAACGCTGCGGCGTCAGATGATCGCGAAAGCCGAATTCGTTGAACACCGCGATCGCGTCGGTCGCAAGGATCTGCTGCGGCGTGCGGCCAGAGTAAAGCGAGAGCACGATCGCGACCAGCCCGCGCACGATGTGGGCGTCACTGTCGCCGCGATATTTCAGGATCGGGGCGCCGCCATCGCGATCGACCAGCTTCTGGAGCCAGACCTGGCTGACGCAGCCATTCACCTTGTTCTCGGCCGAATGCTCGGATTCGGGCATCGGTTCCAGGGTGCGGCCGAGCTCGATGACGTACCGGTAGCGGTCGTCCCACTCGTCCAGAAGCTCGAAATTGTCCCTGATTTCGTCGATCGTCGTCATGCTGGCCCAATGTTCCCGTTCAGGCCAATATAAGGATGCGAGGACGCGAAATCGATAGGGTTTGGGCGCTAATTCGCCGGCGCCGCCGCAGGGCCGCGCCATTCCAGCGCGAGGTCGTCCTGGCTCAGGGTGTCGCGCGGCGCCTCGCCCGAGGCGGCATCGCCTTCGCCGGCCAGCGCGATCGAGCCGGTATGATCGGGCGCCTTCTTGTCGGTCTTCTCGAGCTGCTCTTTCTTGTCGTTGATGATCTGGTAGATCTTCTTCGCGCCGTCCTGTGCGCGCTGGCCGATGATGGTCGCGGCCTGGCCGCCGACCTCGCAGGCCGCCGGCTGGCGCTTGCAGAACTGGGTCACGTCGGAGACGGCCGCGGTCGCAGCCTGCACCGCATCGGCGGCGCCGATCTGCGGCAGCTTCTCCGATTCGGGCGTCTTGTCCCGCGGCAGGAGCACCAGCACCAGCCCGAGCCAGAATGTGATGCGGAGCAGAAAGCGCATCTTATCGACCTGTATGTTAGATCCCGCCGCGGCGATGCCCGCGAGGCGCCGGACCTAGCAACTCTCGATAAATCGCAAGTGATTGCCTTCCGCTTAATTCGCGGAAAATCTGCGCAAGAATCTTCCCGAACCGCCACGTCGTAAATTTTCGATTGACGCCGGAGCCCCGTGATTCCGGTGGCGCCGCTTGTCCACCAATTCGAAACCATGCGGGGACTGGTGAAACCCTGTGTTCACCATCCCCGATGATGACGTGGTCAAATCGCCTAAAAATCTCCGCGATGACACAGTGTCCGGCGGCGGGCCGCATTGCCTTAGCACTCGTTTAAGGTCGCTCTGACACGGTGGCTCAACGATAAGGAGGCGTTCCGGCACGTCTTCTCGACGAGTGGGCCGAAGCGCGAGACCCGTGACAGTTTTGAGTATCATCCGCGATTGTCTCGATGCATTGCTGCATCCCTCCGCGCGTTACGACGCGCTGACGCGAGCGCGCCATCGTGCCTTCATGGCGCCGCGGCTGCTCGGCAGCCTGGCCGCGTTTGCCGCATTCCCGGTCTATCTCGCCACGCGCGGCGCGCCGAGCGCGATCGAGGTCGCCGCCTTCGCGTGGCTGATCGCCCCCATTCTCCTGTCATGGTTCCTGTCGCGCACCGGCCGCTATGAAGGCGCCCATGTGCTGTCGTCGCTGGCGCTTGCCGGCCTGATCATGGCGGTTGCCGGCACCACCGGCGGCATCGAATCATTCGCCGCGATCTGGCTGGTCGTGGTTCCCCTGGAAGCCGCGTTGTCGGCCTCGCGCCGCGTCGCGGCCTTTGCCTCCCTGCTTGCGCTGTCCTGCGCCGGCGTCCTGATCCTTGCCGGCCAGCTCGGCTGGCTGCCGGCCGGAGACGCCAGCGCCGCACAACGCGGCGTGCTGATGGCGTTCGGCGTCGCCTCGGCGACGCTCTATGCCGCGGGCCTCGCCTTCGGTGCGGAATCGCTCGCGCGCACCAGCGTTGCGCTGCTGTTGCGCGAGGAAGAGCGTTATCGCCTGCTGGCGCGCAACATGAGCGACGTCATCTCGCGGCATCGGCGCAACGGCGCGGTGCAGTTCATCTCGCCGGCGGTGGAAGCCATGCTCGGCATGCCTGTCGCGCAGCTGCTCGGCCACGGCCTGTTCGACCGCGTCCATGTCGCCGATCGTCCGGCCTATCTCACCGCGCTCTCCGATGCCGCCCGCGGCGACGTGCGCAGCGTCGAGTTCCGGCTGCGGCGGGAGCCGGCCGGATCGGAGCGTGGCCAGGTTGATTTCATCTGGGTCGAGATGCGCTGCCGGCCGCTCGACCAGGATATCGGCCGCCAGGATATTGACGGTGACGCCACGCGCGAGGCGGAAGTCGTCGGCGTGATGCGCGACGTCACCGATCGCAAGCTCGCGGAGCAGGCGCTCGATCAGGCGCGCAGCGCCGCGGAAGCGGCCGATGCCGCCAAGACCCGCTTCCTCGCCACCATGAGCCACGAGCTGCGCACGCCGCTCAACGCCATCATCGGCTTCTCCGAGATGATCGCGCAGGAGCAGACCCTGATGCTGGGCGCGGCCCAACGCAAGGAATATGCCCAGCTCATCAACGATTCCGGCCAGCATCTGCTGTCGGTCGTCAACGGCATCCTCGACATGTCGAAGATGGAATCGGGCAATTTCGAGATTGCGTCGGAACCGTTCACGCCGCGCGCCTCTCTGATGCATTGCTGCAATCTGCTGGCGCTGAAGGCGCGGGAGAACGGCATCGACCTCATCACCGATGCGCCGCAGGACCTGCCCGTCATGACCGGCGATCCGCGCGCCTTCAAGCAGATCGTGCTCAATCTCGTCGCCAACGCCATCAAGTTCACCGAGCGCGGTGGTCAGGTCACCGTATCAGCCGCGGTGTCCGGATCGCAGCTCGCGCTGCGCATCTGCGACACCGGTGTCGGCATTGCGGCGGATGATCTCAAGCGCATCGGCGCGCCGTTCTTCCAGGCCGGAAAGACCTATCAGCGCCGTCACGAAGGCACGGGCCTCGGACTTTCGATCGTGAAGAGTCTGGTGGCGTTGCATCTCGGCGAATTGACTGTACAAAGCAGGCTCGGCGAGGGCACCTCCGTCACCGTCAGGCTGCCGCTCGTCTACACGCCGCCGCAGGCCAAGACGTCCGATAGAATGGCGGCCGAGAGCAAGATCGCGACGCTGACACCGGTGCCGCGCCAGGAGCTTCAGGACCAATCTCACGACCAACCAGCTCTGGTGAAGAAAAGTGCCTAAGAAGTCTGCCAAGGACGAAGCCGCTCCGCGCCGCCGTGGCGCCAAGGCCGCAGTCATTGATGTCGAGACCGAGCGCAATCTTGCGATGCGCATCCTGCTGCACAGTCCCAAGGACACGCTGGCCGGTCTCGTCGCCGTCGCCGCAGTCAGCGCGATCGTTGCCAACGCGCTGTTCCTTCAGACTGGCCGGCATCCGGCGCCGATGTTCGGCACCGTGATCAATCTTCCCGCGCCGTCGTCCGTGCCGCTGTCGAACCCCTTGCCGCGTCCGCGCCCCGTCGGCGCGGATACCTCGCCGCTGGAGCCGAGAGCGACGGAATTCCGCGCCGAGCCCAAGCCTGTCGAGCGCGCCGCCGAGAAGGCCCCCGAGAAGCCGGTCGAGGCGACGGCATCGATGCCGCGTGCGGGCGATCCGATGACCAATCTGGTCAAGCAAACGACGTCGGCGCCGCCGCAATCCGTCGCCATCGCGCGTCCGCCGGCGCCGATTCCCGTGCAGCAGAGTCCGGCCGCGCGGCGTATCGCCGGCGTGCAGCGCGCGCTGTCCGAATACGGCTATGGCAATTTGAAGATCACGGGCACGATGGGCGCAGAGACGCAGTCGGCGATCCAGAAATTCGAGCGCGAGCACAAGATGCAGGTGACGGGTCAGGTCTCCGACCGCCTGCTGCGCGAGCTCGGAGCCGCGATTGGCCACCCCGTCGAATAAGCGTCATTGTTGTGCGAAGGCTGGTGCTGATTGCAGCACTGGCCTATCGTGCTCTTCATGCGTTTGAAATCAAACATTTGGGTTTCCGCCTACCTGCGCCGGTGCCAGACCGAAGGCGTGTTCGGGGCGGTGCGTCGTCGCGGTGCCGAGGAGGCGGGCGCGGTATTCGTGAAGGTGTCGCTGCTCGACGGCAACGCGATGCTGTACGTACCGGCGCCGCAGACCGTCTATGACGACGGCCGGCCGGTCGACCGCTTCTTCGTGCCACTTGCCGCGCAGCCGATGCCTGAGCCAGCGGTCGAGGAGCGCCTCACCAAGGAAATCCGCTTCGATCCGGACGCCTGGATCGTCGAGACCGAGGACCGCAAAGGCCGTCACTTCCTCGAATTGGCGAAGACCTAGCGGTCCGATCCGTCGGTGCCCGTCCGCACCGCAGGCGCCGAGCCCGGCTGCACGCCCGGCCGGGTCTGGCTGGCGCCCGCACGCGCGCGCTGGCGTTCGCTGTCATGCAGCGACGACTGGTATTTTGCGCGCGTGACCGCGAGCGTCGAGCCGCGCCAGGCCGCCAGCATCACCAGCGCGGAGCGGTCGTTGAGCCGGTCGTAGAGCCGCGACAACCGGTACACCGCATCGACCGACGTGCCGATCTCCGGCTTGAAGAACAGGAGGATGCGCTGGAAGTTCGGGCTCGGCATGTCGAGCGCGCGCGCGGCGATTGCGAGCGCTTCGCCACCGGCATCGTCGACGATCTGCGCTGCGACGCGCGAGGGCAGGATCAGGCTGTCGCCGAGCTCGTAGGTGAAATTCTCGACATCGTTGGCGATTGCCGCCATCTCCAGGATCTGGATCGCGCGCTTGGCACGCACGGTCGGAATCCGCGGCGCGGCCTTCAGCGGGGTTTGCGCCAGATTGTGCAGGACCAGCGCGCGCTGGGTCGCATCGGCGCGGAAGAACATGTCGTGGATCTCGGCCGCTTCCTTCGGCTGCATCGCCATGTTGGCGGCCATGCGCAACTCGGCGTCGGTCGGCGTGCGAGCAGGCGAAGCCGCCTGCGGGGAGCTGCGAATTTCGCGTGCGAGCGGAACCCTGCGGCCTTCCTGGGTCGCAACCAGCCCGAGTTTCTGCAGAACCGGGACGGGCGTCTGCGAATAGATCGCAAGCTTCGCCTTGACGGCCGCGCGCGTCGCATCGTCGACCTGGTCGATCAGCCGCGTTGCAAGCTCGATGAACTGGCGCTGCTCGTCGTCGCTGTGGGTGGGCGCCTGGACATAGAGGTCCGTCAGCACGCGCAGCAGCGTCGGGCGAACATCAACGCCTTCGCGACGGGAGAGGCTCATCAGCCCGTCGAATCCGGGAAACAGCGACTTGGTCATGGAGAGATACGCGACCTGGAAAAGATACTCGTCCGCGAGCCTAACGCAGGTTCCTTTAAAGGCTCGTTAAGGAAAACGAGGCGTGAAGCCGACCCCATGATTTCAGGTGTTGTCGTCCCGCAACGGGACGCGGGAGGCCGCCCGTGAAGTTACGGTCCGGAAGGCGCGTTTACACCCCGTTAACCATGAACTGATCTTAATGAACGCACGTTGCACCAGCGCGCTCGGTCGCGCGGCAATTGATAGAGAGCTGATATGGGGACCATTATCGAATTTCCGGCCGGTCGCCGGGCAGGCTCGTCGGGGGATGCCACGCCGCGCACGGAAACGGGAACGATTCTGATCCTCCCCGTGATCCGCATCGAGCGCCAGACGGAAGAAACCAGCGGCGATCGCGGGCCGGAGCAGGGCACAGCGCCGGGGCGCCGTCGTCGTCGCCGCTAGCATCCGGCTTTTGCAATGCCGGATGCCATCCGCCAGATCCGGCCTGTCGTAACGGCCGTCCTGCTCGCACTCGTCGGTGCGACGCTCGGCGCGTGCAGCGGCGGCGATTTCGGCCGCACCCGCGCTGACATGCGCAGCGACGACATGCATCGCTGGCTCGGGGCCGAGGCCACCGGCAGCGTCGGCCTGAAGTCGTCCCAATTCCAGCTCACCGACGCGGAGCGCCAGCTTCGCGATCTCGCCTATCCCATGATCGAGCCGCCGCTGTCGCGGCCCGCCTGGAAGAGCGTATTCGGCGACTACAGGGCGCTGCCGTCGCCCTGGCAGCAGAAGGTCGTGTTCGACCGCACCATGTATGGGCGCACGCTGATCGACGAGCCGCATCGCTCGCATTCATCGCGCTATGCGCAGCTGATCGAGGACGTGCGCAACGACATCACCCGTTTCGAGCCGTTCTTCGGCTCCGCGATCCGCGTCATCGATCTCGACAGGAAGCGCGATGCGACCATGGCGCGGGTCTCCGAGCTCTCGCCAAGGGAGAGGGATGATGCGGTCGCGCGCATGCGGGAGAACTCGCTGATCATCCAGTGGGTGCAGCTGTGCCTCGAGCAGCGCGTCTCGTCCTATCGCTGGGCGCTGGAGCGTCTGGTGATCCAGGCGCCCGACGGCATGGCCGCCGATGCCGACCGCCTGATCGGCGAGCTCGCGGCCCAGACTGCCAATCCGCCGGTTGCGGCCCAGCCGCCCTATGGCCGCGCAGTCATCTCGAAGGGCTAGGACTTCCTGCGTTTGTTGCGCCGTGGGCCGGTCGGATCCGGCTTGCGCCGCTGCTTCTGAAGTTTCCCGACAAAATCCTTCAGCGCATCCGCCAGCGGCACTGATGCGCGATAGGCAAGCCCGACCTCGCGTTTGACCTTCACCTCGATCTCGCGCACCGCGACGTCGGGATTGCCGCGCGCCACGCCTTCCGGGACGATGGCAATGCCGACGCCGGCCGCGACCAGCGCCATCGCCCAATCCTCGGATTGCGCGATCGCCGCGGTCTGCCTTCGTTGTGAGTTCCGACCGAAGAATTCGCTTTGCTCGCAATGGCAGCGGTCGATCAGGGGGACGCCGGCGAGATCGGCGGTCCGCAGCTTCTCCTTCAGCGTCAGCGGATGCGAGGGCGGAAGTGCGGCGACATAGCGCTCGCTCCACAGCGCGACGAAATGCTCGTCGGCGCGCAGCATGCTCTTCGAGATGATGCGCGCATCGGCGCGCTCGTCGCTGCCGACGAGGCGAAGCGCGATGTCGGTGCGCGCCGTCAGCGGCTTCAGCAGCGCGATCGTTCGGGGGATGTCGAGCGTGCGCATCAGTCCCAGCGTGACGGTGGTCTTCGTATTCGGCTTCCTGAACAGGCTGCGTGCGGCGTCCGCATCGTCGATGATGCGGCGGGCCAGCGCATGAAACTGCTCGGCTGAGGCGGTCGGCGCGCCGCCCTTCTTGTGCCGGATGAACAGCGTGGTGCCGAGCTCGGCCTCCAGATGGGTGATCGCGGTCGAGATCGACGGCTGCGATACGAAGCATGCGCGCGCCGCCGCGGTCAGATTGCGCTCGCGGTACACGGCGGCGAAGTAGCGAAGCTCGCGGATGTCCATAGGATGAACCTAGAGATAGTATCAGTATTCAATATTTTACCTATAGATCGCCCGGTGGCAAGAACGCCCTGCTCACAACAGCAGGAACGCGCCATGAAGATCCACCACCTCAACACCGGCACGATGTGCCCCATGGGCCGCCGTCTTGTGAACGGCACTGGCGGCCTGTTCCAGCGCGCCCGCCTGGTCTGCCATTGCCTGCTGGTCGAGACGAAGGACGGACTCGCTCTGGTCGACACCGGCATCGGTCTCGGCGATATCGCAACGCCCGATCGGCTGGGGGGCCGATGGCTGCGCCAGACCGCGCCGAGGCTGGATCCGGCGGAGACGGCGGTCGAGCAGGTGAAGGCGCTCGGCTACTCGCCCAGCGATGTGCGCCACGTGCTGCTGACGCATCTCGACCGCGACCACGCCGGCGGCGTACCGGACTTTCCCCATGCCGCGATCCACGTCCATCGCGCCGAATACGACATGGCGGTGGTACGCAAGCCCGCGCCGCCCGAAGGGCGCTATGTCACGGGGCAGTGGAGCCATGGGCCGCGCTGGACATTCTATGGTGAGGCCGGCGAGGACTGGTTCGGCTTCAAGGGCGTGCGCGCGCTCGGCGACAAGGAAGCCGACATCCTGATGATCCCGCTCGCTGGCCACACGCTCGGCCATTGCGGCATCGCGGTGCGATCAGGTGACAAATGGCTGCTGCATGCCGGCGACAGCTATTTCCACCACGCCCAGCTCGACCCGTCGCCGCGCGTGCCGTTGATGCTGGGTTATTTCCAGCGCCGCGGCGACATGGATCGCAAGATGCGGATCGCCAACCAGGCGCGGCTGCGCGCGCTGAAGCTCAACCACGGCGACCGCGTGAGCATCGTCAACAGCCACGATCCCGTCGCCTATGAAAGCTGCCGCTGCGCTGCGCATTAGGGTGTCGAAGCCGGGCCGCCGGTTATACGCCCGAACGCACTGCCTGAGTCCGGAGCAAGCGGTGCTTCACCGTTCGGGCGATTGCCGCTGGCGCGTCGTCGGGAATCGCGAAGCAGGAGCTCGCGTTGATTTCGCACAGGACGTAGGTGTCGGTGCCCGCGGCGTCGCGGGGCCCGTACAGGAAGTCGGCGTCCCAGATCACCGGCAGCGACGGCTCGTCGATGCCGAGCGTGTCCATCAGCTGCGGCGTCCATTCGTCCTCCATCGATCTTCGGAGCGCCTGGAATTGCGAAGCATCGGGTCCGTGCATGATCCGTGGGCCCGGCTGCGCCTCGGGTGCGTCGGGGCCTTCCGGCGGCGGCGGGATCAGGGCCTTGATCAATTGATGCCCGAAGCCCGCGACCTTGGCGCCGCTCATGTAGCAGCGGATCATGCCGTCGGGCAGGCGGGGTTGGAACGCCTGGTCGATGATGCAGCCGCCCCATCCGAAATACGGTTCGCAGCGGGCGAGGAGGGCATCGAGCGGTACGTCCTCGGGTAGACTGCCGCGTTGGGCATGCAGTACGCGAACCATGGCGTCTGCGTTGGGCAGGGCCTCCACCTTCCACACCCCTTGGCCACCATTGCCGCGATTTTGCTTGAGCACGCGCGGACCGTTCGCCTGAAGGCGCGCGGGAAATTCGGCGCGGAAGCTTGCGGCGGTGTCATAGCGATGCGTGTCGGCTCCCCAGCCGAGATGACGCGTCCGGTAGAGCACGTCCTTGACGCCCATCTTCAGGATCACGTCGGGATGTGCGCTCACCCATGGCCCTTGGGCCGCAACGTCGCGAAGCAGCGGGTCGAGGGCCTCGCGCGTCTTGCCCTGATGGACCGGATCGACCCAGACGAGCACGCCATCGACGGCGAGCAGTTGATCGCGCACGGCGTCGGCGAAAATCTCGTCGTAGATCACCGGTCGGGCTTCGATGCCGACCGCGGCGAGTGCTTCGAAAACGCGGACGAAGCGGCTGTTTTGTGCCGTCGTGTCCCGGCGCGCGGCAGCATCGCCGCGGGAGAGGATGGCAACGGTATGGCGGACAGGAGGGTGGCGTTCGGTATCCATGCGCAAGCTCCACGAATGGCGTGCTGCGCAGAGCTTGGACCGAGGTCTCACGGGGAGTCTGCTTCGTCCCCACACCGATCAATGTACGTGAAATCGTCCGGTCGTTGCAAGATGGCGATTGTGCGGTTCCGTCCAGACGGCCAACCCCTCGCGCTCGCTACTCCGGTGGCGGCGGATAGCGGTCGAATGTCGGCAGTTCGTGCGCGCGCTCCATCCATCGAAGGCGCTCTGCGACCTGGATGTGCATCGTCGCCGGTACGGCATCGGGATCGTCGTAGGTCGCGCTCTGGACGTCGATGACCCCGGGCAACATGTCGGCATTGACATAAAACAGGCCGGTTCCGCAGTCGCCGCAAAAGTGCCGCCGGGCATGTTCCGAGGAGTGATACACCTTGGGCTCGCCCTTGGTCACCTTGACGGCATCGTCCGCGTACATCGTCCAGCCGACGACGGGAGCGCCCGCGTGAAGCCTGCAATCGCGGCAGTGACACAGCGCGTGCACGATCGCTTCGCCCTCGACCTGATAGCGGATCGCGCCGCAGTGACAACCGCCGGTGATGGTGCTCATGCGTTCCTCCCGATGGAAGCGAGGTTTCGTTGATCGATAGCTCTCGAGACCTGCGGCTTCAACGGCGCAATCGATTTGCGATTGCGTCCTACTGTCGCGTGACAACTCCTGCCACGGCGCGGGCAAGGTGATCCGCGACTACCATTTGAACGAAGCCGCGACCTCGTAGCTGCGTGGCGCGCCCAGGATGATCTGGTCGGTGTAACCGGGATCGCCCCAGGCCGCGTAGAGCTTGTTGGTCAGGTTCCTCACGCGAAAGCTGATCCGGGTCTGGTCGACGCCCGGGAAATAGGCTTTGGGGATGTCGACGAATGCGAACGCGTCGAAGATCGTGTAGGCGTCCATCGTGACCAGATTGTCCTGGAAGTTGAAGCGGTCGCCGACGTGACGGACGAGGCCGCCGATCTCGACCGGCAGCTTCGTGTCGAAGCGATAGGAGGCGCCGGCGTTGGCGATGAAGTTGGGAACGTTGGGCGGCGTCTTGCCCGAATAGGACTGGAAGTCGCCATTGCCGTCGACATAGGTGAAGTCGATGAAGCGCGACTGCACGAAGGCGACGTTGCCCCACAGCTTGAGGCCTGCGACCGGATTGACCGCGGCGGCAATCTCGACGCCCTTGGAGGCCATCTTGCCGGCGACGTTGAAGAGGATGCCGCTTTCGGGGACGTAGACGTTCTTGCGCTCGATGTCGAAGGCCGAGAACGTGGCCTCCGCGCGCTTGTCGGCCGACAGCAGCTTCACGCCGGTCTCGTAGGTCCGCGACGTCGTCAGCAGCAGCGGCGTCGTGGGCCTGAGGATGAAGATGTTCGCCACCGTCGGGTCGGCTGCTGTCGCGTACTGGCTGTAAAGCATCACGCCGGGCGCGATGTCCCAGGTGTAGCCGATGCGTCCGGTGACCGGATTGAACGTCTTCGAGAAAGGATAGTTGGCTTTCAGGAGGCCATTCTCGTCGAAGCGGGTCCGCGACAGCTCGATATTTTCAAAACGGATGCCGCCGATCAGCGCGAAGGTCGAGGTCAGCTTGAGCCGGTCCTCGAACGACAGCGAGGCGGTGTCGAGATGGGTATAGATCTTCTCGTCGGCGCGCGGGCCATAGAACCCCCGATCCGGGTTGAGGAGGTCGACGTAGTCATTGAAGAACAGCGTGTCCTGCGAGACGTTGAACTGATTGCTGCTCGCCGCCACGGTGGCGACGAAGCGATTGTCCATTCCGCCGACGTTGGAATTGACGGTGAGGTCGGTGATGTTGCCGTAGAGCCGCTGCGCGTGATCGAGCGCCAAGCGCTCGCGGTAGATGCTCTGCGCGCCTGCGAAATTGCCTACGGTCTGGTCGAACGACGAGATCTCGTTGTTGAACCAGTGCCGGTGGGCGTCATAGCCGTAGACCTGGCTCTTCAGCGAGATGTTGTTGGTGATGTCCCATTGAAAGCCGCTGCGCAGCCAGAGCTCGTTGGCGCCGCTGTGATTGTCGAGCACGTTGTAGTTCGTGGTCAGCGTGCGCGCGTCGATGGTGACCGGGACCGGCGTGCCGCCGCCGAGGTAATAGTTGCTCCAGAGGCCGGAGACGACGCCATACGTCGGCACGATGCCCGGCGCGTTCGCCGGCACCAGCGGCGTCCCCCAGTAGAAGCGGTCGTTGTCCTGCCTGTATTCGGTCGCGCCCCAGATCCTCAGGTTCTCGTTGACGCGATAGTTCAGCTGGCCCGAGACGTTGCTGAGCTTCGAATAGGTGTCGTCGATAAAGCCCTTGTTGTTGAAATGGCTGATGTCGAAGCGGTAGTCGAGGCCGTTGATCAGCGTGCTGCCGCCCGATCCGTAACCGGCGCGATAGCCGTTGAAGGAATCGTAGGAGGTGAAGGCGTCGTTGACGATTGGTCCGGTGTGCGGCGCCTTGTTCACGTAGTTGATGGCGCCGCCGGTCGCACCGAGGCCCGCCACCAGCGAGTCCGGTCCCTTGATGATCTCGACCTGCTGGAGGCCAGCCACGTCCATGGGACGGCCGGTCATGGTCGACGGCCCGATCGGGATGCCGTTGTAGAGCGTGGAGATCTGGTCGCCGGAAAAACCACGCATCGAGAAGATGGCGGGCGCGCCGGGCGCATCGCCGCCGGTGACGCCGACTGCAGCCTTGGCGACGTCGGTCGTGGTCCGGATGCCCAGGTCCTGCATCGTCCGCTGACTGATGACCTCGACGGTCGCCGGCATCTCGCGCGCCGTGATGCCGAGCCGGGAGCCGACGTCGGTGACGGCTGCCGTGTTGAGCGGCGTCTGCACCGGGCCGCTCGGAGCTTGCGTGGCCGGAACGGCGACAGCAGGGGCGCCACGATTGCGTCCCGCGGCGCGCCGGGCCGCGCGCTGCTTCTGAGTGCCCGGGCTGACGGCAGGAGCCTGTCGCGGCGCAGGCGGCGACACGATCACCGGACCGACCTCCCGGGAGCGGTTGTCCTGCGCCGCGCTTTGCGCGAGCGCCGCGGACGACAAGGACACCGACGAGAGCAGAGTAATCAGGAAAGCACGCGATAACGCTGGCCTTGCGCCAGCACGGAAATGAAGATTTTGCACGACAACGCTCTGCGGCGACGCAAACAAACCGTCACCGCGGTTGCCTTAGTCATCCACCTTCGCCCCAGGCGGCGGATGCACCGGCTACTTGTCCGACATCAGGGCACCCCGCCCAATGCGTTCGCGCGTGACCATGGCTGGTAGCAGGTTTCCTGGCTCGCGGGTCATCGCCTTCGACCACCTTCCCAGAGGCCCAAGCGGGGCTCCAGTGGTTCGTTTGGTCGTCGGCTATCCGCCTACAGTTGCGGGGGCAGCCGCGGAATTGCCCACCGAGGTGGACGCACCGCATTCCCTTGAAGAGTCCTTGCGGACACTACCGATCACGAAACTGGCATCAGGGGATGAGCGCGTCAACATCCGCGCGGGCTGCTGGACGGGTCGGTGGGTCGATGGTGGCCTTGTGTTGCTGTTTTGCACGATAGTCCGAAGGACCGCGTCGAAACGTCCAACCCGGCCTCTGGACGAGCCTGGGTAACGAACGCTTGACCACGATCAATAACTGCTGGTGTCCGAATATGCTACTGAGGTCGAGTTCCGGCCCGACAAGGTAAGTCGATATTGATGCAGTTCGTCCGTACCATCCTGGCAGTCGCCATCGCCATATCCCTGGCGATGCTGCCGGTTGGCGCGTCCGCCGCGAACCTCGCAATGTCGTCGGATGGCATGCAGGCGGCCATGCACATGAGCGGCGACGCCGACATGTCGATGGACGATTGTTGTCCCGACATGAAGGGAACGGGCTCCCATAGCGGCGGCTACAAGTGCGGGATGGGCTTCTGCTGCGTTGGCGGGATCATCGCGCTCGGTGATGTCCGGCCCGTGGCGTTCGAACGTCTCGCCGTCATGGCCAGCACGATGGCTATCCCCCCGGATCAGGTCGTTTCCTTCCGCGGCGGCAGTCCTCCTTTCCGACCTCCTCGAATCTGATCTCGCAAAGCCCGAGACGCGAGCGGCAGGCCTGCTCGCGACGACGACTGACGTGCGCGCTTCACGCGCCACGGCGAAAGATCAATTCATGAGGACAGGACAATGCTTTCCAAGATCAGCACCGCGGCTCTCGCCGCCACCCTTTCGCTTGCCGCTTCCGCCGCGATGGCGGGCGCGGGCGACTACGCCTTCGAGCCCGTCACTCCGCAGATGAAGAAGGGCGAAGATGTCACGCTCGCCGTTCGCCTGACGAACCGGCAGACCGGCAAGCCGATACCGGACGCGGTCATCTTCAAGACCCGCCTCGACATGGCTCCGGACGGGATGGCCGAGATGGAGTCGGCGGTCGCGCCGCTGCCGTCCAGGGAGCCTGGTGTGTACGCGTTCAAGACGGACCTGCCGATGGCTGGCCGTTACCAGATGACGCTGTCTGTGAAGGTGCAGGGCGAACCGGAGACCGTCACCGGCAAGGTGATCGTCACGGCGGTCAAGTGAGCGTTCGGGCGCTGCCCGGCGGCGCCCGACATTCCCCTTTTTCCTTCACACGGACGCGCGCTCCCGGGCGCGCGGATACACGACATGAAAACGCTGCGTCTCCTGACGGCACTTGCGCTGGGCGGCGGCCTGGTCCTGGCCGGCTACTACTGGCATTCGAACGGTGCGGGCTGGCTCGCTGAGGCCGACATATCATCGGCTGCGGCTGCCGCGGAGCGAACGCCGCTCTACTACCGCGATCCAAGCGGTGCGCCGCTCTGGTCTGCGGGTCCGAAGAAGGACGACCGCGGGCGGGACTATCTGCCGGTCTACGACGACGATGGAGCGGCCGTCGCGCCGGCGCCGCCGAAGGCGCAGGCGGCTTCGCCGCGAAAGACCCTCTACTACCGCAATCCCATGGGGCTGCCCGATACGTCGACCGTCCCAAAGAAGGATCCGATGGGGATGGACTATGTCGCCGTTTACGAAGGCGACGACACCGACGACGGCACGGTGAAGCTGTCGCCCGGCAAGATCCAGCGCGCGGGCGTGAAGTCCGAGCCCGTCGCGCGGCGCTCGATCCGGGTCTCGGTGAAGGCGCCCGGCACGATCCAGCTCGATGAACGTCGCGTGTCGGTGATCGCGATGCGCGCCGAAAGCTTCGTACAGAAGGTCGCCGACGTGACCACCGGCACGCGCGTGAAGGCCGGCCAGCCGCTGATGGAGATCTACAGTTCGGCGGTGGCGTCCGCAGCCGCGGAATATCTCGCGACGATCACCTCCAAGACGGTCGGCGGTGTCGAGATGTACGGCCGCGGCTCGCGACAGCGGCTGGTCAATCTCGACGTTCCCGAGTCCGTCATTGCGGAGATGGACAAGACGCACACCGCGCCCGTCGCCATACGCTGGTCTGCACCGCGCGACGGGGTCGTGCTCGAACGCAATGCGATCGAAGGGATGCGGGCCAATCCCGGCGACGTTCTGTTCCGGATCGCGGACACCTCGGTCGTCTGGGCGCTGGTCGACGTGGCCGAGCGCGATCTCGGCAACATCGCGGTGGGGCAGTCAGTCGCGGTGCGCGCGCGCAGTTTCCCCGGCCGAACCTTCACCGGGACAATCGCTGTCGTCTATCCGCAGGTGAACCGCGACACGCGAACCGTTCGCGTCAGGATCGAGCTTGCCAATCCGGACGCGGTGCTGCTGCCCGACATGTACGTCGATGCCGATATCGACACGGCCGATGCCGCGCCCGTCCTGGCGATACAGGACAGCGCGGTGCTCGACACCGGCAGCCGGCAGGCCGTCCTCGTCGACAGGGGGGAAGGGCGTTTCGAACCGCGGGAAGTGAAGCTCGGCCGTCGCGGCGGCGGCTATGTCGAGGTGCGCCATGGTCTCGCGGACGGCGAGGCGGTGGTGACCTCCGCCAACTTCCTGATCGATGCGGAAAGCAACCTGAAGGCGGCGCTGAAGGGTTTTGGCGAGGCGGCATCCCAGGCCACCGACGCCGGCCCTGGCAATGCAACGGGAGATCACAAATGATCGCCCGCATCATCGCCTGGTCGGCGCGCAATCTGCTGCTCGTGCTGTTCGGGACCGGCTTCGCGGCCGCCGCCGGCCTCTATGCCCTGGTTCACCTTCCGCTGGATGCGATCCCAGACCTCTCGGATACGCAGGTCATCGTCTACACCGAGTATCCCGGCCAGGCGCCGCAGGTGATCGAGGATCAGGTCACCTATCCACTGACGACGGCGATGCTCACCGTACCGAAATCGAAGGTCGTACGCGGCTTCTCGTTCTTCGGCGTCTCCTTTGTCTATGTGATCTTCGAGGACGGCACCGACATCTATTGGGCGCGGTCGCGCGTCATGGAATTCCTGAACGGCGCGGCGTCCAGGCTTCCCGCGGGCGTCACCCCGACCATCGGACCCGACGCGACCGGCGTCGGCTGGGTCTACCAATACGCCGTCGTATCGAAGGAATTGAACCTGGCGGACACGCGCACGATCCAGGACTGGAATCTGAAGTTCGCGCTGGCCAAGGCCGAAGGCGTCGCCGAGGTCGCCAGCATCGGCGGCTTCGTCAAGCAGTACAACGTGGTCCTCGACCCGCAGCGGATGCGCGACCGCGGCATCAGCATGCAAAAAATACGTGAGGCGATCCGCGCCAGCAACGCCGACGTCGGCGGGCGCACCGTCGAGCTCTCCGAGTTCGAATACGTCATCCGCGGCAAGGGCTACATCAAGAGCATCAACGATCTCGGCAACATCGTGCTGAAGACGAGCAACGGCACGCCGGTGTTGCTGCGGGACGTCGCCAGCGTCGAGCTCGGGCCCGACGAGCGGCGCGGCATCGCCGAATTGAACGGCGAGGGCGAGGTCGCAAGCGGCATCGTGCTGCAGCGGTTCGGCGTCAACGCCCTCGACGTCATCGAAAACGTCAAGAAGCGCTTCAGGGAGATCGCGAGCAGCCTGCCGAAATCGGTCGAGATCGTGCCGGTCTACGACCGGTCGAACCTGATCTACGCAGCCATCGATACCCTCAAGCATACCCTGTTCGAGGAGAGCATCGTCGTCGGGCTCGTCTGCATCGTGTTCCTTCTGCATGTCCGCAGCGCACTCGTCGCGATCCTGATGTTGCCGGTCGGCGTGTTGATGGCGTTTGGCGCCATGAAGCTGCTCGGGCTGGGATCGAACATCATGAGCCTCGGCGGCATCGCGATTGCAATCGGCGCCATGGTGGACGCCGCCATCGTCATGATCGAGAACGCACACAAGCACCTCGAACGGGCGAGGCCCGATCAATCACGCGTGCAGGTCCTGATCGACGCGGCATCCGAAGTCGGCCCCGCGCTCTTCTTCAGCCTGTTGATCATCACCGTGTCGTTCATGCCGATCTTCACGCTGGAATCGCAGGAGGGCCGATTGTTCAGCCCGCTGGCGTTCACGAAGACCTTCTCCATGGCCGCCGCGGCGTTGCTGTCCGTCACCCTGGTGCCGGCGCTGATGGTGATCTTCGTCCGCGGCAGGATCGTCCCGGAGAGCAGGAACGTCATCAATCGCGTCTTGATCTGGGTCTACCGTCCCGTGATCAAGGGGGTTCTGCGCGCCAAGACGCTGGTCATCCTGGCTTCGCTCGTCGTGCTTGCGGTGACGATCTGGCCGGCGCGCCAGCTCGGCACCGAGTTCATGCCGGCGCTGAACGAGGGAACGCTGCTCTACATGCCAACGACGCTGCCCGGCATTTCGGTCACCAAGGCGGCCGAGCTGATGCAGATGCAGGACCGCATCATCAAGTCGTTCCCGGAGGTCGCTTCGGTCTACGGCAAGGCGGGGCGAGCAGCCACTGCGACCGATCCCGCCCCGACCGAGATGTTTGAGACGATCGTCAACCTGAAGCCGAAGGAGCAGTGGCGTTCCGGCGTTACCGTCGACAGTCTCATCGCCGAGATGGACAAGGCGTTGCAGTTTCCGGGCGTCTCCAATGCCTGGACCATGCCGATCAAGGCACGTATCGACATGCTCTCGACCGGAATCCGCACGCCGGTCGGGGTCAAGGTCATGGGCACGGACCTCGCCGAGATCGACCGGCTCGCGAAGCAGATCGAGCGCGTCATCAAGACCGTACCCGGCACCTCGTCGGCCTACGCCGAGCGCGGCATCGGCGGCTATTATCTCGAGATCGTTCCCGACCGTGAGGCGCTCGCCCGTTACGGCATCCTGATCCAGGATGTCCAGGACACCATCGCGGCCGCGCTCGGCGGCCAGACGGTCACGACGACCGTGGAGGGCCGGCAGCGGTTCACGGTGAACATGCGCTATCCGCGCGACCTTCGCGACAACCCCAAGGCCATCGCCAGCGACATCCTGGTGCCGATGCCGTCGGGCGGCGCCGTGCCGCTCGGCGAGGTGGCGAAGGTCGAACCCGCGCGCGGGCCGACGTCGATCCGGACGGAGAACGGCCAGCTTGCGACCTATATCTACGTCGACATCCGGGATCGCGACATCGGAAGCTACGTCACTGACGCGCAACGCGCCGTGACGGAGAGCATCCGGTTTCCCGCCGGCACCTACGTCGTGTGGAGCGGACAGTACGAATACCTGCAGCGCGCCGCCGCCCGTCTGAAGATCGTGGTGCCCGTGACGCTCACGATCATCTTCCTGCTGCTGTACCTGAACTTCCGGGCGATGACCGAGACCCTGATCGTGATGCTGTCACTGCCGTTCGCGCTGGTCGGCGGCATCTGGATGATGTGGTGGCTCGGCTTCAACCTGTCCGTCGCCGTCGCGGTCGGCTTCATCGCGCTCGCAGGCGTCGCCGCCGAGACGGGTGTCGTCATGCTGATCTACCTCGATCATGCGCTGGCCGAGGTGAAAGCCAGGTGCAGCGCCGAGGGGAGGCCACTGACGCGCCTGGATCTCCACGACGCCATCATGGTGGGCGCGGTCGAGCGCGTGCGGCCCAAGATGATGACGGTGGTTGCCATCATGGCCGGTCTGCTGCCGATCATGTGGAGCACCGGGGCCGGATCGGAGATCATGCAGCGCATTGCGGTGCCGATGATCGGCGGCATGACGTCATCGACATTGCTGACGCTCGTCGTGATCCCCGCAATTTTCGGCTTGGTGAAGGGGCGGGGGCTTCCGCCGGGCGAACGATCGGCTCCTGCCGACGAATGGACCGCGCGCGCGTCGCAAGCCGCCGAATAGGCTGGGCAGCGGAGGTCGTCTTCATGGCGACCTCCGCTCCGCCATGAAAAAAAACGCCGCGGATTCCGACCGAAAAGCGTTAGGGGCGGTGAGTTGCCTGGCGCGCTTCGACCACCTCGCCATCTTCCTTCGTGAACCGGCCGACCGGATTGTCGAGGAGATCGACGACGGCTTCGGAGGGACGGCACAAGCGCGTGCCCTTCGAGGTCACGACGATCGGGCGGTTGATGAGAATGGGATGCGCGAGCATCTGATCGATCAACTGGTCGTCGGTCCATTTGGGGTCGGCGAGGCCGAGCTCCTTGTACGGCGTGCCCTTCTCGCGCAGCAGTTCGCGAACCGGAATGCCCATCGCCGCAATCAGCTGCTTGAGCGTCTCGCGCGACGGCGGGGTCTTGAGATATTCGATGACCGTGGGCTCCGCGCCGCTCTGCCGAATCATCGCCAGCGTGTTGCGCGAGGTGCCGCAATCGGGGTTGTGGTAGATCGTCACGCTCATCGGGTCGTCTCCGCAATTTGTACGGGGCCGCGGGCCCTGGAGTGCCCGAGCAGCCAGTTCATCAACAGCATGCCGGCGAATGCTCCGCAGAGCTCCGCAAGGATGAATCCGGGCAGGTCGGTCGGACGAATGCCCGAGAACGTGTTTGTCAGCGACCGCGCGATGGCCACCGCCGGATTTGCAAACGACGTGGAGGCCGTGAACCAATAGGCTGCCGTGATGTAAAGGCCCACCAGCCAGGGAACCGCCGTCCGCTGAAATCGGATGCCGGCCAGGATCGTCGCGACCAGACCGAAGGCAGCGAACGCTTCGGCGAACCATTGCGACCCGCCCGTTCGAACCTTCGTCGAGAAATCGAGCAGGGGAAGTCCGAACATCAGATGCGCGGCCATCGTCCCCGCGATGCCGCCGGCGATCTGCGCGACCACGTAGAGCACGGCTTCGTTGACCGGAAGCTCGCGCTTGCCGGTGAAGACGAGGGTCACCGCGGGATTGAAATGCGCGCCGGAGATCGGACCGAGCACGGTGATCAGGACAACCAGAATGGCTCCGGTCGGCAGGGTATTGCACAGCAGCGCCAGCGCCACGTCCTTGGTCAGCGTCTCGGCCATGATGCCGGAGCCGACGACGGTGGCGACGAGAATCCCGGTTCCGAGCGCTTCGGCCGCGAGGCGCCGTGGAAGATCGAAATTGTCCATCAGCCGGCCTTCGGCGTTGAATGTGTTGCGCCCTGGGAGCGTCCGATCTCGCGCAGCTTGGTGCCGAGGGAGAGCTTGTCGATGCTCCTGAGCGGCAGGCTCAAAAAGGTGTCGATCCGATTCCTGAGGTAGCGGAATGCGGTGACGAACGCTGCCTGTTTCTCCAGATCGGTACCTTCGGCTGCGGCGGGATCCTCGATACCCCAATGTGCGGTCATCGGCTGTCCCGGCCAGATGGGGCAGGATTCACCGGCCGCATTGTCACAAACGGTGAAGACGAAATCCATCACCGGCGCATCGGGAGCGGCGAACTCCAGCCAGCTCTTCGAGCGCATCCCGTCGGCGGGGTAGTCCATGCTTTCCAGCGTACGCAAGGCCAGCGGGTGCACCGCGCCTTTCGGCGCGCTGCCGGCGGAGAAGGACTGAAAGCGGCCGGCTCCGTCCTTGCGAAGGATCGACTCGGCGAGGATCGAGCGCGCCGAATTGCCGGTGCACAGGAACAAAACATTGTACATCTGGTCAGGCACGGCTTCGCTCCTTTCGCTTTGGCGAGCAGCAGGCTTGAAGGCTCTCGACGACCGGTTCGCAAACCTCCGGCCGGCCGCCGCAGCAATCCCGAAGCAGGAAAACCGCAACGTCCCTGAACTCCGCAAGGTTGGCGCGATAGACGATTGAACGGCTGTGTCGCTCGGAGGTGACGAGGCGGGCACGCGTCAGGATCGAGAGATGAGCCGAAAGCGTATTCGGGGGGACTTCCAGCAGACGTGCGAGGTCGCCGGCCGCAAGGCCATCGGGCTCGTGTCGGACCAGCGTCCGGAAGGCCTCCAGACGGGTCGATTGTGACAGGGCGGCGAGCGCGAGGACGGCTTCTTCAGTTTCCATATATCCAGATTTATAGAAATGATGATAAAGCGTCAATTGAATTTCCGAACTGGGCGCGTTTAGAATGCGTTGTGTCTTGCGATCGAGGAAAGCCGGCAATGCAAACCCAATCGGTCATTACGTGTCCGGTCTGTCATCGCGCGTCAGCCGAAACCATGCCGACCGACGCCTGTCAGTTCTTCTACGATTGCAAGGGATGCGGGACCCGGCTCAAGCCGACGAGCGGCGATTGCTGCGTCTTCTGTTCGTACGGATCGGTCCCTTGTCCGCCGATCCAGCAGAACGGAAAGTGCTGCTGAGGCCGCCCCGCCGGCGGGCGGTCGCCCCTATATTTCCAATATTCTAGAAATACGGTTGACGGCGAGGGTGGATCGGCGCATCTTATGGTCATGAAGATCGACGACGCAGCAGCACGCTTGGAAGCTCTGGGTAACCGGACACGGCTTCAGATCTATCGGGCCCTGGTCCGCGCTGGACAGCCGGGCATGCCCGTCGGTCGCTTGCAGGACAAACTGAAGATCCCGGCATCGACGCTGTCTCACCACATCAAGTCTCTGGTTGCGGTCGGGCTGATAAGTCAGGTCCGCGAATCCACGACCCTGGTCTGCCACGCGAACTACGACGGGATGCGGGGCCTGGTGGATTTCCTGGTGTCGGAGTGCTGTGCCGACGAAACCGAATGCAAAGATACCAAAACGGCGGCCTGATTTTTTTGCCGAGTTATTCGATAATTCTAGAAAGATGAGAGTAGCGAAATGAGCGACGGAAAGACAGTTGCCATTATCGGGGCAGGACCGGTCGGCCTGGCTGCGGCCGCGCACGTGCTCGAGCGCGGCATGTCTCCCATTGTGCTCGAGGCCGGACCCGAAGCCGGACACGCCGTCCGCCAGTGGCAGCAGGTCCAGCTCTTCTCGCCGTGGGAGTACAATGTCGACAAGGCCGCCGCGCGCCTGCTTGCACCGACGGGATGGAATTCGCCGGACCCGCAATCCTATCCGACCGGCGGCGAACTGCTTGACCGATACCTGATGCCGCTCGCGACGCGAACGTCGCTACGCGATGTGATCCGGACCTCCAGCCGCGTCTCGGCCATCAGCCGCGTCGGCTTCGACAAGGCAAAGACCAAGGGGCGTGAGCAGGCGCCTTTCGAAATCCGCTATCAGAACGGCAAGGGGCCCGAGGTTCTGCGTGCAGATGCCGTGATCGATACCTCAGGCACATGGTTCTCCCCCAATCCGGCCGGCCGCAACGGTTTGCCGGCGATCGGTGAGTCCGAATGCGGCGACCGTATTGCTTACGGTATGCCGGATGTGCGGGGTGCCAGCCGTTCCAAATATGCCGGGAAGACTGTTGCGGTGCTCGGCGCGGGCCATTCAGCGGTGGGCACGCTGATCGATCTCGTACATCTCGCCGACGAAGTGCCGGGCGCGCAACCCGTCTGGCTGTTGCGCGGCGCCGATCCCGCGAAGGCTTTTGGCGGCGGCCGTAACGATAAACTCGCGGCGCGCGGCGAACTTGGCAGTGCCTTCGCCGCACTTGTTGCCTCCGGGAAGATCAAGGTCGAAACCGAATTCGGCGTCACGCACCTCTCGGACTCCGAAGGCCGCCTCAAGATCGCGGCAGGGTCCTGTTGCGGTGGGCGAAGCGTGGTCGTGGACGAACTGATCGTGTCGACAGGTTTCCGTCCCGACTTCTCGTTCCTGTCTGAACTGCGTTTGCGGCTCGATCCCGCCATCGAGGCACCGGTCGCTCTGGCGCCGCTGATCGATCCCAACGAGCATAGCTGCGGGACGGTGCGTCCACACGGCGCGCGCGAGCTCGCGCATGATGAAGCGGGCTTCTACATGGCTGGCATGAAGTCCTACGGCCGCGCTCCGACCTTCCTGATGATGACGGGTTATGAGCAGGTTCGCTCGATTGCGGCCGACATCGCTGGCGACGAGGAGGCGGCGGCGAGGGTGGAGCTGGTGCTGCCGGAGACCGGCGTCTGCACGCGTGGTGGTGTCGAGGCCGCCGGGACCGCATCGGGATGTTGCGGCGGCCCTGCGAAGGAAGAGTCGTCCGCCTGCTGCGCTGCCGACGAAACGGCCAAGAAGGCCGGCGCTGCGGGGTGCGGTTGTTCATGACGCAAGTTCCTGCGGGCCAAGCCCGAGGTCCGCTCGCCATCGTGCTCGCGCTCGGCACCGCGCAAACGGTTGCATGGGCGTCGAGCTATTATCTCCCGGCCATCCTGGCTGCGCCGATTGCGCGCGATCTCGGTCTCGCGCCGACTTACGTGTTCGGCGCGCTGTCGGGAGCGCTCGTCATCTCTGGCCTGCTCGGCCCGCGCGTGGGGCATGCCATCGATACGTTTGGCGGGCGCAGCCTGCTTGCCATTTCGAACCTCGTGTTTGTGGCAGGCCTGCTCCTGCTGTCCGTGGCCCATGGCGTGGCGGTGCTGATTGCGGCCTGGGCGTTGCTGGGGATCGGCATGGGCATGGGCCTCTATGAGGCGGCCTTCGCGACGCTTGCGCGCATCTACGGTACCAATGCGCGACGAACCATCACCGGCATCACGCTGATCGCCGGTTTCGCCAGCACGCTCGGCTGGCCCCTCACGACCTGGCTCGCGTCGGAGTACGGCTGGCGCGTCGCCTGTCAGGTATGGGCGGCGATCCATATCGCTGTTGCGTTGCCGCTCAATCTCTCGCTGCCGCGCGCCGTCCCATTGGACCAACAGGCTCGACCGGGGCCGGGTGCAATCCAGCAATCCGGACGCCAGAGCGAGACCTTCGCGATGGTGCTGCTGGCTTACATGTCCGCGGCAGCTAGCTTCGTCAGTTCGGGCATCTCGGCCATTCTGCCGACCATGCTGGTTGCGTTCGGCGCCACACCGGCTCAGGCCTTGCTCGCGGGCGCGCTGGTTGGGCCTGCACAAGTCGGCGCGCGTCTGCTGGAAGCAGGATGGCTCGCCCGGTTTCACCCGCTGCTCTCGGCGAGGCTGGCCATGCTCATGAATCCGATCGGCGTCGTTGCGCTGGTGATGGGCGGACCCTTGCTCGCGTCGACCTTCACGGTGCTGTACGGAGCGGGCAACGGCATCATCACCATTGCCCGTGGTACGCTTCCATTGGCGCTGTTTGGGCCGGCCGGGTTCGGCAAGCGGGTCGGCATGATCTCGCTGCCTTCTAGACTGACGGGTGCCGCCGCGCCGCTAGCACTGGGGCTGATGGTGGAGCACATCGGCAGCAGTGCGCTGTGGATCAGCGCGCTCGTCTCGGTCTCGGCCTTCTTCGCGCTCCTGTTGCTTCGCGCGGAGCGGGCAAACTCAACGCCGCTTCAGGTGGGAGAACAAAATTCGTAAGCTCGGCGGCCGGTCTCTGATTGCGGTGATGTGCATAGGGCAGGTCGGCAACCTGCTGCCGCATGTGACCTTGTCCGCAAATCTGGCGCAGCATTTGATGCCGGAGTGGGGCCTCTCCGCCGCCGAAGGCGGGTTGATGGCAAGCGGTTATGCATTCGGCTACATGCTCGCGGTGCCCGTGCTGACGACGTTGACCGACCGGATCGACGCGCGGATTGTCCTGCTCTGGGGCTCGATCGTCAGCGGGCTCGCGACTGCAGCGTTCGGAATCTTCGCGCAAGGATTCTGGTCGGCGACCGCGATCTGGTCCCTTGCAGGACTTGGTTTTGCCGGCGCCTACATGCCGGGCCTGAAGGCGCTGACGGACAGGCTTCCCGCCGGCGACACCTCGCGCGCCGTTACGCTGTACACCTCGAGCTTCTCGGTCGGCGTCGGCCTCTCGTTCCTGGTCGCCCAACTGATCGCCGACCGCTGGGGGGGGCGCACCGCCTTCCTTGTCACCGGCCTCGGTCCCGTCGCCATGGTCGTCGCGTGCCTTCTGATGCGGGAGCAGCGGCCCGCGCCGAAGGCGGGGCGTCTGCTCAACTTCGCACCCGTCTTCGAGAACCGCGAGGCGCTCGGATACATCTTCGGCTACGGCGCGCACTGCTTCGAGCTTTACGGCATCCGCACCTGGCTGGTCGGGTTCTGGACCTTCGTCGTTGCGCACCAGGGCGCGCCGTCTTGGTTGAGCCCCGTCGTGCTGAGCTTCTGCTTCGCGGTGATCTCGATGCCCGCAAGCATCCTCGGCAACGAGGCCGCGCTGAAATTCGGCCGCCATCGGGCGATCACGATCGTCATGATCGCATCGGCCTGCGTCGCACTTATCATCGGGCTCAACGCGACGGCGCCGGCATGGGTGCTCGCGCTGCTGCTGCTCGCCTATGGCCTGACCGTGCCCGCCGATTCAGGTGCGTTGACTGCCGGCATGTCTGCCGCCGCGACTTCCGAACATCGCGGCGCGACCCTGGCCTTGCATTCGACGGTCGGCTTCGGTCTGTCGGCGGTCGGAGCCTGGGGAACCGGCGCCGCGCTCGACGCCGCCGGTGGTCCGCAGAGCGCGACCGGCTGGCTGCTGGCGTTCGCCGTTCTTGCGGCCGGAATTGCGTTGGGTCCGTTCGCGCTGCTCTGGGCGCGGATTAGTCGAACACATCACGTCTGAGCGCTCTACTCGTGCCGCCATATCTCCATGGCTGAGATGACCAGGATCACAGCCAATCCCGGCAGAAGAATCGAATTCGGGACAATACCGAGAAGCAGGCCGCCGATGAATGTGCCGACGATCGATCCGATCGCCATTGCAAGCATGAACTGCCAGTTGGCGCGGAGCACTGAAAAATTCTGATCGCGACTATAGCGCGCGAATCCCACGAGCATCGTCGGAAGGCTTACCGCGAGTGAGAGGCTGCCTGCCAGCTTCACGTCCGCGCCGAACAGCAGGATCAGGGTGGGGATCAGGAACTCTCCACCGGCAACGCCGAGCAACGACGCCACGATGCCAATCACGAAGCCTGCCGCTACACCCGCGACAATCAGGTACACGCCAGTTAGCGCCGGGGCGGGTGCTGCCGCAGTGCTGTGTGCGAACAGAAGCACACCTGCGATCAGCAGCAACAAGACCGCTATGACCTTGTAGAGCGTTTCGGACTTGAGGCGCGTCGCCCAGGATGCCCCGGCATAGGCGCCAACAAGGCTGCCCGCCAGCAGGTTCAGGATGATCGGCCAATGCGCATGTATTTCGGCAAAGGGAACGGCGCGGGTACGAAATGGCAGCGCGCTGGCCACCACGATCAGGCTCGTCGCCTTGTTGAGGACCACGGCTTCAAGACCTCGAAACCTGAACAAGCTGATGAGTAGCGGCAGACGAAATTCGGCGCCCCCGAGGCCGATGAGGCCGCCCAAGGTACCGATGATTGCGCCCGAGCCGAACGCGGCGGAATTGTTTCGCATGGTCACGACGGAAAAAATGCGCTGGTGCGCGAAACTAGACTTGCCCGTAATCCGTCGTGGCGGGGAGCTTCACACCTGCTTACGGCAGGGCGTGGGGCTGAGGAACAGGCTAGTCTAGAATCTCGGGCGTTGCAAACTTACGTCCACTCGGCTTCGAGCGGCAGGAGACGATGACGATCCTTCGATCATGGCTCGCTTTGCTCCGACAAGAAAAAAACCGCGACGGATTGCTCCGCGCGGGTGTTACGAACTTTAGATGCTGCCGGTATGCCGGTCTTTTGCTCGACGTGCAAAAGGTTCCAAACCGTCGGTGCTATCCTCGCGACGTGCCTCCGATGACTTCTGCATTCCCCGACTTAAGCAGGTTGACAGTTCGGCCATCCGGGTTTTAATTCGCCGCTACGGGGATGTGCGATCTCCCCGTGAGGCGACATGCCCAAGTATCGCGTCCTTAATCACCAAGGGCGCAGCATGTCAGCATCATACATCCCCATTTCTTCCGGCAGATTATTTGGACTGATCGGCACGGCGAATACGCCGGCGCTTATCGATGCGCACATTGACGGGGACGTCTCAGCGGACCCCCGCCTGATACCCGGCGCCGGGCGACGCTCGCGCGACGTCCAGGATTGGGCCTCCCGCTTGATGGGCCGATGCGATCGATCTCGGGGCGTGATTAGCCGCAGCTGCTTCAAGACTTAGGAGCACATCAATGAGAAACACACTCTTCGCGTTCATCGGTCTCGGCGCCTGCCTCCTTGGCTCGGTCTCGACGGCTCAAGCGCAGAACATCGACTGGCAGAAGGTTGACGAGACGCTGGGCCGCAAGCCCGCCGTTTCGGACGACGTCCACCGTTACGGCTTTCCCCGCAGCGATCTCTCCGTGACGTTGGACGGGGTGACGATCAAGCCGGCGCTGGCGCTCGGCGGCTGGGTTGCGTTCAAGCCCGGGCATGGCGGCGCCATGGTCATGGGCGACCTCGTGCTGCTCGAAACCGAGATCAATCCCGTGATGGCGAAGATGATCGCGAACGGCCTCGAGATCACGGCCATCCACAATCATCTGCTGCGCGCGAGTCCGGCGACGTTCTACATGCATGTTGCCGGGCACGGGGACCCGGTCAAGCTCGCCGCTGCGATCCACGATGCACTTGCCGAAAGCAAGACTCCATTGACCGTCGCAGCGCCGGCGAGCCCGCCGCTGGCCGTGGACCTCGACACCGCGAAGCTCGACCAGATTATCGGCAGCAAGGGACAGGCCAACGGAGGCGTCTACCAATTCAACGTGAAGCGACGTGATCCGATCACGCAAGACGGCATGCCATTGACCCCCGTCGCTCCAATGGGCGTTGCGATCGGTATCAACTTCCAGCCGACCGGGGGCGGGAAGGCGGCCATCACGGGCGACTTCGTACTGACGGGCAACGAGGTCAACCCCGTCATTCTGGCGCTGCGCACGCACGGCATCGAGGTGACCGCGCTGCATAGCCACATGCTGGATGAGCAGCCGCGACTTTTCTTCATGCACTTCTGGGCGAACGACGACGCCGTCAAGCTCGCCGAAGGCTTGCGCGCGGCCTTGGACAAGACTGCCAGCACGAAGAGTTGAGCCAAAGATCGAGAGAAGGAGACTCCCGATGCGTTACGAAGCCAAGCCGATGCCGTTCGATCCGAAGTCGATCAGCGGCATCTCCGAAAAGGTTCTTATCAGCCACTACGAGAACAACTACGGCGGGGCCGTGAAGCGGCTCAACGCGATTGGCGCGCAACTCGCAGAGCTCGATTTCGCCAAGGCGCCGAACTTTCTCATCAACGGCCTGAAGCGCGAGGAGTTGATCGCAACGAACTCGATGATCCTGCACGAGATCTACTTCGACGGTCTTGGTGGAGCCGAGAGGCCGAGCGGCGCTCTCGCCGATGCGATTGCGCGCGACTTTGGCAGCATCGAGCGCTGGCGTACGGAATTCGCAGCCATGGGCAAAGCGGAAGGCGGCGGCTCGGGGTGGGTGATCCTTGCCTATTTACCCCGTGACGGGCGGCTCATCAACCAATGGGCCGCAGATCATACGACAACGCTCGCCGGCGGTCGGCCGGTGCTGGTGCTCGACATGTATGAGCACGCCTATCACATGGATTTCGGCGCTGCCGCCGCCCGCTATGTCGACGTCTACATGGAGGCCATTCGCTGGGAGAACGCCGCCAAATTGTACGATCGATACGCCGGGGAATCCTGAAAGAGGCGGGAGGGGGGGTAGGACGCCGAGGTATTGCCAAACGAGTGATCGACTGCGGACCCGCGACCTCCCCATCAGATGGATATCCATCCAAGTGCTCGCCTGCATTGTTCTTGGGGAGACGACCCATGGATGGACCTGTCTTAGCTCTCTTCGCATTTGCCGCGCTCGCTGGCGGCTTCGTCAGCGGCTTTTCCGGATTCGCCATGGGCCTCGTGGTGTCGGGCGTATGGCTGCACATCATCACGCCGATGCAGACCGCTACCTTGATCGCAGGCTACGGGTTGCTCACGCAGGGCTACGGCATCTTCAAGCTGCGACGTCTCCTCGACCTTCGGAAGGCTTGGCCGCTCGCGCTCGGAACTGTCATCGGCATCCCGATCGGCGTCAGCATTCTCGCTTACCTGAACCCCAGCTACCTCCGATTTGGTGTGGGGGTCCTGCTGGTGCTCTACGCAATCTACGGCCTGACGAAGCCCGTATTCGCTCCGGTAAAGATCGGAGTCGGAGCCGATACCGCCATTGGCGTCTCCAACGGCTTGCTTGGCGGCCTGACTGGGCTCGGCGGCGTGATCTCGACGATTTCCTGCCAATGGCGCGGCTGGCCCAAGGACGTGCAGCGCGCGGTGTTTCAGCCAGTGCTGTTCGTGGCGTTCGTTGTCATCTCGAGCTCTCAGGCCGTAGCCGGTACCATTACGAAGGAAACGCTGATGCTATACGCATTGGGCGTTCCCTTCATGGTCGCGGGCCTTTGGTCCGGCTTCAAACTTTTCGGCAAGATCAACGATGAGACCTTTCGCAGGACCGTGCTGGCGCTTCTGCTGCTCGCGGGATTGTCGCTGATCGCATCGGTGCTGTCGTTCGGACTGCGTTGATATCAGCCGAATCCCCGGCGGCTTACCACCTCGGACTATTCTCCGCGGACGAGAAAATCGCCGGAAAGAGGCCTATCGCCGCCTCGCTGCCTTTGGTGTCCCGGTGACGGATTTAAGCAGGCGCAGGTCGCTCGACGCCTCCGCGAGCAGCCAGTCACGAAATGTCGCAATCTTCGGAAGTGACGCGGTCGCCTTGGGGCAGACGATCCAATAGCTCTTCGACAATGGCACCGACTCCGGGAAGGGCAGCGCCAGCCGTCCATTGATCAGGTCCCAGGCCCCCAATGTCGTGCGGGCCAGGGCGATGCCCTGGCCGTTGATTGCGGCATCGATGACCATGCTGGCGCGATTGAGCACCGGACCATGCGTGACATCGGCGTCGTCAATGCCGACGCCACGTAGCCAATTTGCCCAGTCGGATCTGCTGTCGAGGTGGATCAGGGGAAATCTCAGGATATCCGCGACCCCGCCGATGCGGCGGCGTCCCGACAGCAGCTTGGGACTGCATACGGCGAAGAGCCGTTCCGTGCAGAGCCTTGTGGCATCGAGGCCCGGCCAGTTTCCATCGCCATGGCGGACCGCAAGATCGACCTCCTCACGCGCAAAATCGACGTGATGCATCGTTGCCGAGACGCGGAGATCGATTCCCGAATGCGCTTCCGCGAAATGGCCGAGGCGATGCACCAGCCATTTGGCGGCAAAATCCGGGGACGTGCTGACTGTGAGCACGCCTGTATTCTGTCGCTGCAACAGGCGCTCCGTGCCGGTGGCAATTCGATCCAGCGCATCGCGTATCACCGCGAGATAGTCGCGGCCCGCTTCCGTGATGATCAGGCGCTGGCGCTCGCGGCTGAACAGCTTGATGGCGAGCTCCGTTTCCAACGCCTTGACCTGATGGCTCACTGCACCTTGCGTGACGCACAGCTCTTCGGCGGCCCGCGTGAAGCTCTCGTGGCGGGCTGCGGCTTCGAAGGCCTTTAGTGCGTTCAGCGGTGGCAAACGCGGGCGCATCGCGAGTCCGGGTAGATCATGAGAAAATCTAGGGCAGGCCTGAGAAAGGATGCTTTGCGGCCTTCGCCCTAGTGGCCTTATGCAGGCGGCAACGACGCGAAATCATGCGATCCGGAGCCAACAAATGTCAATGTCTTTTGCCGATCGGGGCTTTTTGGCGAGAGTTCGGGGCAGCACGACGGTCGTGGGTCATAAGCAAAATTCATGGCTGACGATGATCGACAGATGGCTCGCCGGCAGCGAGCGGGCGCACCAGCGCGCTGATCTCCGCGCGATTGCCGACGACCCTCATCTCCTTGCCGATCTCGGGCTCACCCGGGAACAGGCCTTGGAGCAAGCGAACAAGCCGTTCTGGCGCTGATCGAGCTCAGCGGCCGCAAGTCAACCGGGAGAAGAAAACATGTCCGAGACCATCGTTTACGGCTTTCCCCGCAGCACGTTCGTCAACATCGTGCGGCTCGTGCTCACCCACAAGGACGTGGCCTACCGCTTCGAGGACCTCGAGCCCGTGATGGGCAGGAGCGAGCATCTCGCGCTCCATCCGTTCAACCGCGTTCCGATCTTCCGGCACGGCGACTTCACCGTCTACGAGACGCGCGCCATCGTCGGCTACATCGACGAGGTGTTCGCGGGAGCACGGCTGACGCCGCAGAACCCGCACGCGCGGGCTCGCATGAATCAATGGATCGGTGTCGTCGATTCCTACGTCTATCCCTACATGATCCACCATGTGACCCACGAGCGGCTGGTGTTTCCCGAGCTGGGGATTGCATCCGACGAGAAGGTGGTGGCGCACGCACTGCCCAAGGTCGAGAACGCACTCGTGGCCATCGAGCGCGAGCTCGCCGTTGGTCGGGACTACCTCATCGGTCCAGAACTCTCGATCGCGGATTTCTACCTTTTGCCAAGCACCTTTGCGTTCAGCCTGACGGAGGAAGGCAAGGCCATGTACCCGAAATATCCGGCCTTCTGTCGATGGCGGGAGCGCATGGAGAGCCTGCCGACGACGCAGAAGCTGCGCGCGATCCTGCCGCCGCGCGCGCCCATTGCGCATGCCCGCGAGTGGGCGCACTCGCACCGCCCGAGATATTGAGCTAGGCTTGGACTGACACTGGGGGCAGGGACTTTCCGCCAGGTACCCGACGCAGTGGATTGCGTTTTCAAGCGGCGGGGGACGACGGTGATCCTTCGATCACGGCAACCTGTGCTACGACATGAAAAAAACGCGGCGGATTGCTCCGCCGCGGGTGTTACGAACTTTCGATGTTGCCATCATGCCAGTGTTTTGCCCGACGTGTCAAAGGCGGCCAAAATGGTCTCGCCGCTGAGGTCGCGCTGCTGCTGATCGGTCGTTCAGATTAGCTAACAGTTTCAACACCCCCGCTACTGTGCATGGGGTTGTTTTTCAGTTTTTGTATTGCGGCTCGCCGAAACGGCCGCGCTCAGCGCCGTCCGCGCGGCGCTTCGGCCTTGGCGGGCGGCTCGGTCTGCGGCGCGCAGGTCGCAGCCTGAAGCGAGTTTTGCGCCTGCTGCATCAGGCCAGGCTCGGCGGCGAGCGCCTTCATCACGATCAGGCCGGTGGTAGCAGGGGAGTCGATGATGAGGCGGTCGGCCGCGGTGATCTCTTCGTCCTCGGGCAGCTCGTTATGCTGCGGCTCGGTCATGAGGTCGAGCTCGATCACCTTCTTGCCGGCGGAACGGTCGTTGATGGCGTAATAGGCGATCTCGTTGCGGGTGTAGAACGACACCGAGGTGTAGGCCTGGCTCACCGGCACCGTGAGCTTGAGCGGCCCGCCCGTGAGGTCGTAGCGGCAGATCGCGATCGCGAAGGCCGGGTCCATGAACGGCATCGGCGAATTGTTGGGATCGGCGAGGGGAAGCTGCGTCACGGCGTTGAGCTTGGTCATCGGCGTCAGCCGCGAATAGGCGTCCTGTGTCGCGATCCGCGGCAGCGCCAGCACGCTGACGAGATGGACCACGAGGCCCAGCACCACGCCCGCGACGATGGTGAACATCAGGCGGATCATGAGCAGCCCACCGTCTTGATCGTGGGCATCGGCGCATCGCGCTGGGTGCGCGTCGCGACCCCGACCGGCGTGTCGTAGAGGCGCAGCATCAGCGCGTAGCGCTCGATGCCGCCGGTCGGCAGCCAGTTGCCGGCGCGCGAGCGCGAGGCGATGCGGATCTCGAACGTCCCGTCGGACTGCCGCACGATCTCCTGGCTGGTGAAGCCATAGCGCTGCAGCGAATTGGCGACGAGGTGGCCCTTGCGGTCGTACAGCGTCAGCGTCCAGAACCGCGCCGGCGGCGTCACGCCGGAGACGATGACGTCGCAGCGGCCGTCGAGCGCCTTCTTCTTCTCGTCGGCGGTCGCGGTGAAGGCGACGCCGTCACCGGTGCCGATCGGCAGCTCGCCATTGCGCACGATGGTGGCGCGCGAATAGGGATCGACGTCGGCGGTGCCGGTGCGCGGGCGGGCGGTCCACGGGCCGATGGTCAGCGCGCCGATCTCGGTGCCGCGCGTCGTCGTCATCCAGGTCGCGCCGACGCCGACCACGCTCGCGAGCAGAAGGGCCGTCAATGTGATCAGGATCAGCCGCACGGGTTTCGATCAGTTCTTGCGCGGGACGGATGCATTCGCATTCTCTTCCGCATAGTTCTGCGGGAAGGCGAGCGCGCTCGTCGACGACGCCGGCTTGGCCAGCTTGTCGTCGTCGGCAGCCGCCTTGGTCGCGGTCCTGGCGGCGTCATCGAGCAGCTTCTCGACGCGCACCAGGACGTCGGCGCCGCGCTTGGTCAGCACGGGCGGCGGGCCGGGCTTGGTCTCCAGCACCTTCGGCGCCGCATTGGCCTGCGCTGCCGTCGGCTGCGGCGGCAGCTTCTGGCCCATGCCGATGCCGGGGATTTCCCGGACCTCGACGCCCTGATGCGCGGTGACCATGATGTCGTGCCAGGTCTGCGCCGGCAGCGAGCCGCCGGTCATGCGGTTGGTCGGCGAATAGTCGTCATTGCCGTACCACACCGCGCAGGTGAAATTGCCGGTGTAGCCGACGAACCAGGCGTCGCGATACGCATTGGTCGTGCCGGTCTTGCCGGCGGTCGGAATGCCGTCGAGCGCGGCGCGGCGCGCGGTGCCTTCGCTGACGACGTGGCTCATCATGCCGGCCATGTCGGCGGCAACGGAGGCCGGGATCGCCTGCCGCGGCTTCGGACCGTCGCGGTCCCAGCGCCAGACCGGATCACCGGCACCGGTGCGCACTTCCAGCACCGAATGCGGCGTCACCGCCTTGCCGCGGTTGGGGAAGGTGGCGTAGGCGACGGCGTGCTCGATCACGGTGACTTCGTCCGAGCCGATCGGCAGCGACGGCGTGTCGGGCAGCGGCGCCTTGAGGCCGAAGCGGCGGGCGACCTCGACGATCTTGGCGCGGCCGAGCTTGGCCGGGTTCGGCGCCTTCGGCTGTTCCTTCTGGCCGATCGCGATCGACAGCTTGACCGGCACGACGTTGATCGAGCGCGTGATCGCCTGCGTCAGCGTCACCGAGCCGGAATAGGAATGGCCATAGTTCTGCGGACACCAATTGCCGATGCAGACCGGACCGTCGACCACGATCGAGTTTGGCGTGAAGCCGTTGAGGAGCGCGGTGGTGTAGACGTAAGGCTTGAACGACGAGCCGGGCTGGCGGTAGGCGTCGGTGGCGCGGTTGAACTGGCTGGCACCATAGTCGCGGCCGCCGACCATGGCGCGGATGCCGCCGTCGAGATCGGAGACGACGGTCGCGGCCTGCGTCGCGTGATAATCGCGGCCGAACTGGCGCAGCTGGTTCTCGATGGCGTCTTCCGCGGCCTTCTGCACGTTGGTGTCGATCGCGAGGCGCACCACGAAGACGCGCTCGGTATACGACTTCGGGAAGGTGTCGACCAGCTTGCGCATCTCGTCGAAGGCGTAGTCGAGATAGTAGTTCGGCGAGGCCTCGTCGCGGCGATCGACCGCGAAGGCCGGGTTGCGGCGGGCGCCGAACACCTGGCCCTCGGTCATGAAGCCGGCGTCGACGAGGTTGTCGAGCACGACGTTGGCGCGGGCACGCGCCGCGGGCAGGTTGATGTGGGGTGCGTATTTGGTCGGCGCCTTGAACAGGCCGGCGAGCATCGCGGCTTCCGCAAGCGTCACGTCACGCGCGGATTTGTTGAAGTAGAAATGGGCCGCGCCGTCGACGCCGAAGGTGCCTCCGCCCATATAGGCGCGGTCGAGATACAGCTTGAGAATCTCGTTCTTGGTCAGGCGCCATTCCAGCCAGACCGCGAGGAAGGCCTCGTTGACCTTGCGCTCGATGGTGCGCTCGTTGCTCAAAAACAGATTCTTGGCGAGCTGCTGGGTGATCGAGGAGCCGCCCTGGCGGACGCCGCCGGCCTGGGCGTTGGTGACGAGCGCGCGCGCGGTGCCGGCGATGTCGATGCCGAAATGCTCGTAGAAGCGGCGGTCTTCGGTGGCGAGCGTCGCCTTGATCAGCACGTCCGGAAAGTCTTCCAGCGGGATCGAGTCGTTGTGCTTGATGCCGCGGCTGCCGATCGGGTTGCCGTAGCGGTCGAGGAAGGACACCGCCAGGTCGGACTTCTTCAGCCAGTCCTCGTCCGCGGTCTCGCGGAAGGCGGGGATGGCGAGGGTAAGCATCACGACCAGGCCGCCGAGGCCCAGCGTCGCGGCCTCCGACAGCGGCTCGATGAACACCCAGCGCTTCCACCGCCCGACATAGAAGCGGTCCATGAAGGTCGAGTAGCGCTCGTAGAGCTCGCGGATACCCTTGGCGGAGGAGAACAGCGAGGAATCGATGCGCGCGTCGAGGTCCAGAAAGAAATTCCGGATGCGGCTCTTCCAGTTGGATGGTGTGTTCTGGACCACCTAGAACCCTTGAGGCTCGGTTCGACAGCGTTCAGGCACCCGGCCGGGGCGGCACCGAGACGTCTTGAGGGAATGTTACGGCAAACCCAAGGCGCCGGTTTCGCGTCCGAGGGGACTTGCTGTTCCTTCTAGCCGAGCAGGGCCCATAAACCAATGGTCAGGCTCGCGATTTTGAACAACAGGCCTAATTGACCCCGGTTCATTACGGGCCTCAATTGGGCGTTGCTTGCAGTGTCCCGGCCGCACGCCGTAGATGAACGAGCCGTAGCTCTTTCGAACCCTTGTTGAGGCGCATGACCGCAGCTCCCAAACGACCTTCAGGCCAGGAAGGATTCTTCTGGAAAACCAAGACGTTGGAAGAGCTGTCGACGGCCGAATGGGAGAGCCTGTGCGATGGCTGCGGCCGCTGCTGCCTGAACAAGCTCGAGGACGAGGATACCGGCGACATCTACTTCACCCATGTCGGCTGCAAGCTGCTCGATGCCGGGACCTGCGGCTGCAAGGACTATCCGAATCGGTCCGCCAAGGTTCCCGACTGCGTCCGCCTGACCCCGGCCAATGTCCGCACCCTGAACTGGCTGCCGCCAAGCTGCGGCTACAAGCTGGTCGCCGAGGGGCGCGACCTCTATTGGTGGCATCCGCTGGTCTCGGGCGATCCCAACACCGTTCATGAAGCCGGCGTCTCCGTCCGCGGCCGGGTCGAGGGCAGCGAGGAGGAGATCCCGGACGAGGAGCTCGAGGACCACATCGTGCAATGGCCGGCGCAGCTGCCGAAACGGGCACGCCTGAAGCGACGTCCGAAGGACTGACCCGCCTGCGACGTCGGATCACGTCATCGCGATGACCCCGCGGCGGGATGCACCCATGCGCCGCGGTGCCTGCCTGAGAAGAACTTTCCTCTCTACATTGCCTGCATAGAACGAATCCTTCGCGGTGTTGCGCCGCCTCACGGCTTCCGATCGAGATGAACAAGTTCGACCGGCAGAGCAGTTCTGCCGACATTCAGGCGTTGCCTGACGACATTGCCGAAGAGCTGTCCCGCCTTCCCAGCGAGGTCTTGAGCGTCGACGACGCGCCCTCGCTCGCGCCGCCGGCGCCGTTGTCGCAGGACGAGGTCCGGACCATCGTGATCAGCCTGATGCTGACGATGTTCCTGGCTGCGCTCGACCAGACCATCGTCGCGACCGCGCTGCCGACCATCGGGCGCCAGTTTCACGACGTCTCCAATCTCTCCTGGGTCATCACCGCCTATCTGCTCGCCTCGACCGCGGTCGCACCGGTGTTCGGGACGCTGAGCGATATCTACGGCCGCCGCGTGATGATCATCATTTCGCTCAGCCTGTTCGTCGCCGGCTCCGTGCTGTGCGCGATCGCGCCGAGCATGCCGATGCTGATTCTGGCGCGCGGTCTTCAGGGCCTCGGCGGCGGCGGCATCATGCCGGTCGTGCAGACCGTGATCTCCGACATCGTCTCCCCGCGCGAGCGCGGCCAGTACCAGGCCTATTTCTCCAGCGTCTGGATGGTCGGCGGCATTTTGGGCCCGGTCATCGGCGGCGTGTTCGCCGAGCATCTGCACTGGTCGATGATCTTCTGGATCAATCTGCCGCTCGCGGCCGCCGCCATCGCGATGCTGCTGCCGAAGATGAAGAAGATCCCGGTGTTCCACCGCAAGCGCAAGGTCGACTGGCTCGGCGGCGTGCTGCTGATGGCCTCTGCGGTCGTCTTCATGCTGGTGCTGACCTGGGGCGGCACGCGCTATCCCTGGCTCTCGCCGACCGTGCTTGCGATGGTGGGCGGCGCCGTCGCGCTCGCGGTCACCTTCGTGTGGCACGCACGGCGGGCCGACGAGCCGTTCCTGCCGTTGAAGCTATTGACGGGTTCGGTGGCGCCTTTCGCCATGACAGCCGGTGGCTGCGGGCTCGGTGCGATCACGGGCCTCACCGTGCAGCTGCCGCTCTATTACGAGTCGGTCTACCATCTCAGCGCCAGCGAGGCGGGGCTCGCATTGATTCCGCTCGCGGCGGTCTCGACCTGCGGCGCGGCGATTGCCGGCCGCACCATGGCGCGCGCAAAACACTACAAGCGCGTTGCCATCATCGGCACGTCCTGGGCCGCGCTGTGCGGCCTCGCCCTCACGGTCACCACCTTGCCGCTGTGGGGCTTGCTGATGCTGATGGCCGCGTTTGCGCTCGGCCTCGGCACGACCTTCCCGGTCTGCGTGGTCTCGCTGCAGAATTCGGTCGCGCGCCCGCAAGTCGGCACCATCACCGGCGCGATGAACTTCTTCCGCTCGCTGATGTCCTCGTTCACGGTCGCGGCGTTCGCGGCGATCCTGCTGATCGCGCTCGGCGCCGACGTTCCGCTGGCCGGTGAGCATCATGCCGTGGGCAACATCCCCGCGATTCCCGCCGAGGATATGAGGCACGCGTTCCGCTACGTCTTCGGTGCCGCCACCGCGCTAATGACCACCGCCTCGCTCTGCCTGATCATGATGGAGGAGCGGCCGCTCGCCGGCCCCTCCGTCACCCAGCAGGTGGAGATGGCGGAGTAGGGGTTAGCCGCCGCGATCGGGATCGTCGTCGGCATCACCTGCGCTCGTCTTTCGCGCCTTCGCCGCAAGCTGTTCCTTGAGCCGCGCGAGTGCTTCGGCGGACCAATCATTGACATCTGTCACCGCGACCCAGGCATCGACGTAATGCTCGGGCGCGTAGACGTGGCCAAAGCCCATCGGCGTCGCGGTCGCGACCGCCATGTCGAGGGCGAGCTGCAGCATCGTCACGACAGGATACCATCGCAGCTGCGGCGACACGTCCGGCCCGCGCGGCGCATTCATCCAGTCCGGCGCCCGATAGGCGTCGCGGTAGGCGAAGAAGGTGATCGCGTCGCTGGCATATTGCAGATAGACGACGCGCATCGGCCCCCAGGGCGTATCCGGCGGCACCGTCGGTCCATTCTGGTTCATGAAGCGGACGAGGCGGCCGTCGCGGAATTCCGGCAGCCAGGCCGGCGATCCCGGATTGCGGTTCGCGGTGACCGAGCGCCAGATGCGGCTCTCGAATGGCGCCCCGCTCCACAGCGCGCCGGCGATGGGATCCCCGATCGTCTCGAACAGCTCCGCGGATTTCTCCGAGTTCATGGCGCCGAGGCTCAGACCGTGCAGATACAGCTTCGGCCGCTTGTCCTTCGGCAGCGTCGTCCAGTAGCCGTAGATTTCCGCGAACAGCGCGCGCGACGCTTCCGCGCCGTATTCGGGCTGAAACAGCAGCGACAGCGGGCTGTTGAGATAGGAATACTGCATCGCGACGCTCGCGACGTCGCCATGGTGGAGATATTCGACCGTATCCATCGCGGCCGGATCGATCCAGCCCGTGCCGGTCGGCGTGATGACGATCAGGATTTTGCGGTCGAAGCCGTGCTGGCGCTTGAGCTCCTCGAGCGCGAGCCTGGCGCGCGCTTGCGCGGTGTCGCGGCTGCCGAGCCCCACATAGACGCGCACGGGATTCTGCGCGGTCCCTCCCGCAACGGCGCTGATCTCGGCTGCGGTCGGGCCTGAGGCAATGAACCGGCGCCCCATGCGCCCGAGCTCGGTCCACTTCACCAATGATGCCGGGCTTCCCGTCCGACCGGGATCTGTCGGCTGCGGCCGCTCGGGCTCGAACAGAACATCGAGTTCGCGGAAGGAGGAGTCGAGTGCGTTGAACGCCGTGCGGATCAGGACATTGCTGGCGATCGACCAGAACAGCAGGGCTGCAACGAGCAGGCCGACCACGTTCGCGACCTTCCGCGGAACGAGGCGTCGTATGCGCGCGGCGAGAAAGCGGGTGACAAGCGCGAACAGCCGCCCCAGCGCCAACAGCACGACGAACGTGATCAGGGCGATGGCGCAGACCTTGAGCGGATGCGCGGTCTCCAGCGGCGCCATCTTCATCACGGTGCGGATCGAGTTCTGCCATTCGGCGGTGCGCGCGAGGGCGAGGATGACGACGAGCAGGCAGCCGACTGCGACAAGCGCATTCGCAACTGATCTTGCGCGCGCCGAAGGCTCGGGCAGTTCGAGATAGTGCCACAGCCGGCGCCACAGGATTCCGGCGAAATAGCCGATCGCAAAGCAACCGCCGGCGAGGGCGCCTTGCGTGAGATAGCTGCGCGGGATCAGCGTCGGCGTCAGCGCGGCCGCGAAGAACAGCGCGCCCAGCATGAGGCCGACGCCGGACAGCGACAGCAATTGTCGCCGAATGAGCTGCGCTGGATTCATGAAACCACCTCGCGAGCGACGCTATCCTCTGGTCGGGTCCGAAAAGCTGCTCTTTCGCGGCAACAGGATCGTGAACTCGGTGAACGCGCCGGGCTCCGTCGTGACGTCGATCGTGCCGCCGTGCTGCTTCACGATGATGTCGTGGCTCATCGACAGCCCGAGACCGGTACCTTCGCCGGCCGGCTTGGTCGTGAAGAACGGATTGAACATCTTCGCCTTCACGTCTTCCGGAATGCCGGTGCCGTTGTCGCGGATGCGGATCTCGACGCTGTCGCCGCGGTCGCGGGTCGCGGCGATCACCACCGGCACGTAACCGGCGCCGCTGCCCATCTGGCGCCGGGTCACCGCATAGAAGCCGTTCGAGATCAGGTTCAAGAGCACCCGGGATATCTCCTGCGGAAACACCTCGGCCGAACCCGCCGCCGGGTCGAGCTCGCTCTTCATCGTCACGTCGAAGAGCGGCTTCTCGGCACGCGCGCCGTGATAGGCGAGGTTGAGGCTCTCCTCGACCAGCGCGTTGATGTCGCTCAGCCGATGCTCGCCGCCGCCCTCGCGCGAATGCAGCAGCATGTTCTTGACGATGGAATCGGCGCGCCTTCCGTGCTGCACGACCTTTCCAAGATTGTCCCTCAGCAGCCCCGTCAGCTCGTCGACCTCCGCGCGCAGATCGTCGGCGAGCGGGACGGGTGCAAGGACCTCGTTCAGCTCGTCGGTCAGCTCGGCCGAGAGCGAGGCGAAATTGTTGACGAAGTTGAGCGGGTTCTTGATCTCGTGCGCGATGCCGGCGGTGAGCTGGCCGAGCGAGGCCAGCTTTTCGGTCTGGACCAGACGGTCTTGCGCCGCGCGCAAATCGTCGAGCGATCTGGCGAGCTCCCGCGTGCGATCCTGCACCTCGTTGAACAGGCGGGTGTTCTCGACCGCGATCACGGCCTGGTCGGCAAAGGTCTTGAGCAGGCTGATCGCCTTGTCCGGGAAAGGCCCGGCCTCGGGGCGCGTCACGCCGATGGTTCCGATTGCAATCCCGTCGCGCAGCATCGGAATCACGAGGATGCTGCGATAGCCGCGCGTCCGCGCCAGCTCCCGCATCGCCTCCGTGAGGTCGGGCTCGTTCTGCATGTCGCTGCGGAAGGCGTATTCACCACTCGTCGCCACCCGGCTGTGAATGCCCGATGCCGCAAGCGGCGCCGGGAACGAGCTACGCAGCTCCGCGTTGCCGGCCTCGTTGTCAGTGGTGAAGGCGGCCAGATGCAGCATGCCGTTGATGACGCGGGTGACGGTGGAGGAATGTCCGCCGACCAGCGCCTTGGCACTGTCGGAGATGGCCTGGAACACCGGCGTGACGTCGGCCGGCGAGGCCGCGATCACCTTGAGGATGTCGGCGGTCGCGGTCTGCCGTTCCAGTGCTTCCCGGGTCGCGTTGAACAGGCTGACATTCTTGACCGCGATCACCGCCTGGTCGGCGAAGGTCTGCAGCAGCCGCACATGATGCTCGGCGAATGCGCCGGTGGTCCGCCGCGTGGCGATGATGACGCCTTTGGCCTCGCCCTCGCTCATCAGCGGCGTGAACAGCATGCTGCGAAAGCCGCGGGCGCGCGCGATGTCGCGTGCCGCCGGCTCGAGCTCGGTATCCGGCAGCTGCGCCGATTCTCCATGGGCCGTGAGCTGGTACGCCGGGAACTGCGCGAACGGCACCGGGAACGAGGCCTGGAGCACGCGGTCGCCGGCCGGATCGCCCGGCGTGAGGGCCACGAGGTGCGCGGCGCCGTCGACATAGCGCAGCACCGCGGTGGAGAAGCCGCCGATCAGCCGGTTGGCGTTGGCGGCGACGGCGTCGAACACCGGCTGCACGTCGGAGGGCGAACTCGCCAGCACTTTCAGAATGTCGGCGGTCGCGGTCTGCCGTTCCAGTGATTCCCGCGTCTCGTTGAACAGGCGCGCGTTCTCGATCGCGATCGCGGCCTGGTCGGCAAAGCTCTGTTGCAGCGCCATCTCGTCATCGGTGAAGGGCGCGAGGCGGTCGCGGTAGACGATCAACGCGCCGATCGCCTTGCCTTCAAGCCGCAGCGGCGAGCCGGACATCGAACGCGTGCCGGCGGCGCGAGCGTGAGGCATGCCGGGCCAGTCGGCGATGGCCGGATCGACATTGTCGAGATCGGGAACATGAACCTGCCGGTTCTCGGCCACGATGGTGCCGGGCATGTTGCGGCCGCCGATCTTGAGCTGGGCGAGCGGCACGCCGGCGCCGACGCGCATGGAGCTGTCGCCGACCCGGATCACCCTGGACCACCCGTCGCCTTCGGCAATGTGAATGGTGGCGCTCGGCGCGCCGAACAGATGCATGGTCGCTTCCGCGATCTGTTGCAGCGAGCCCTCCGCATCGCCCGAGGAGTTAGCGATGGTGCGCAGGATCTCCATGCTGGCGTTCTGGCGGTCGCGCGCAATGGCAAGCTCGGCTTGCAGGCGGGCATTCTCGGCCGCTTGGGATCGCAATTGCCGTTCGAGCTCGGCGGCCTTGTCCTGGGGAGGCGCGGTCATTGATAATCCGGCTAAGCGCCGCGACGTACGCGGTACCAAGCCCGATTATCACATCTCCTGCGGCCGGAGCCAGCGCCCACAGCCTTGTGGCCGCCTCAAGTCCCTGGCCGCGACACCTCGGTCTCCTTGCTGGTGATGAACTCCAGCAGCACCGGCACGCCTTCCTTCGTCTTCTGGATGCCGCGCTTGATCGCGGGGATGATGTCCTCCGGCCTCGTCACCCGCTCGCCATGACCGCCAAAGGCGCGCGCCATCGCGGCATAGTCGCCGGAAATGTCGGTCGAGCGATATTTCTCGGTCGAGATCGGCATCACCTTCAACTCGATCGCCATCGAGAAATTGTTGAGCAGGATCGACATGATCGGGATGCGCTCGCGCACCGCGGTCTCGAAATCCATGCCGGTGAAACCGATGGCGGCGTCGCCCCAGACATTGATGCAGAGCTTGTCGGGCTTTGCGAGTTTTGCGCCCATCGCGAGCCCAAGGCCGTAGCCGAGCTGCGTCGTCTTGCCCCAGCCGAGATAGGTGAGGGGCTCGACCGCCTTCCAGAACGGCGAGAGCTGGTCGCGCGGACTGCCGGCATCATGGGTGATGATGGTGTTCTTGATGTCGACGGTGTGCTGGAGGTCCCAGAGCACGCGATAGGGGCTGAGCGGCGCGTCATTGCTGGTGAGTTTTGGCATCCATTTCGCCAGCCACTCCTTGTGCGAAGCGGCGATCTCGGCCGCGACCGCTGATGCGTCGCGATCCTTCGTGACGGTCTTGCCGATCTCCTCCAGCAGCGCATCGAGCACGAGGCCGGCATCGCCGACGAGGCCAACCTTGGCTTCCACATCCTTGTTGAGATGGTTCGGATCGAGCGTGGAGTGGATGACGGTCTTGCCCTTCGGCATCGCGATGCCAAAGCTGGTCTCGGTGAAGGAACAGCCGATGCCGAAGATGACGTCGGCCTCAGCGAGGAATTTTGGAACAGCGCGCGGCACCGCGAGGCCGCCCGAGCCGAGCGACAGCGGATGCGTTTCCGGGAACGATGATTTGCCCCCTAAACTGGTGGTGACGGGAATGGCGAGCCGCTCGGCGAGCCGCTTCAATTGCGGCCAGGCCTGCGCGTAGTGCACGCCCTGGCCGGCATAGATCACGGGGCGCTTCGCGTTGACGAGCAGGGCTGCCGCCTCCTTCACATGAACAGGATCGGCGCCGTAGCGCGTGCGCAGCACCGGCGTGTAGTTCAGCGGCTCCGGCACCTCCTCGTTCCACATGTCGGCAGGGATCTCGACGATGACGGGACCGCCGCGTCCATTCTTCAGTTTCGTAAATGCGCGGCGGAAGATGTTGGTGACCTCCGCAGCCAGGATGATCGGCTCGGACGATTTCGAAAACGGCTTCATCGCCTCGCTGGAATTGAAGTTCGGCTCGATATGCGCAAGCCTGCGCTGATAGCCCATCGGCAGCACCAGCACGGGCACGGATTCGCCATAGCATTGCGCAACGCCGCCCATCGCGTTCTCGGCGCCCGGCCCGTGCTGCATGCAGAACGCGCCGATCGAACGCCCCGACGTCACCCGCGAGATCGCATCCGCCATGTGCACCCCGACGCGCTCCTGCCGCACCATCACCGGCCGGATCTCGGCCTTGGCCGCGTGCTCGATCAGATGGTTGACCGGATAGCCGCAGAGGATCTCGATCCCCTCGCGCTTCATGATTTCCGCAATGGCGGTGCCGAGCTTCATGGCGTCTCTCTCCTCAGGCTTGGCCGGTTGCTCCGACCGATTGGGGAGAGAGGATCAGGAATTTGCAGGAGGGTAAAGCACGGGCGGGCGACGGTCGCGGTAGGTCAGCCATGCAGCGAGCTGCCGTAGCCCGGACGGAGCGACTTGTCCGCCGTAGCTCGAAGAGCGAGGGCGGAAGCGCAATCCGGGCTACAAACGTCCTACTTGCAGTTTTTGCAGATCGTCAGCTTTCGTTTCAACGCCTCATCTTCCTGATCGACCGACGACTGGCCGGTCGTATCCGGATTGGACTTGGAGCCCTTTGCTGCGCGTGACCTCACAGGCGGCGTCACCTGGCTTGAGGCGTCATTGTCGTCGACGGTGCCTACGCTGAAGCCATCGTAGTCGGCGGCCGGATTAGGCATCGGCGGAGGCCCGCCGATCACAGGGGGCGAAGCCTCCCTGCCGGATGTCGCCGGCGGAATTCTGGAAGTTTTGGCGCTCGCGCGCGGCGGCGATGCATTGGGCGGAGCAAGCGAAACCGGCGGCGCGACCGAAGTCTGTCCTCTCGCGCTGTCGTACGACCATGCGCCGACAAACATGAGGCTGAGAGCCAAGACCGTCACGCTTCTCATCCGCATCCTTCAAATCGCTCTGGTCCAATGATTGAGCATGGCCCGTCGAACCACGCCGGGCCGAAGACTATCAGGACTCAAAAGGCCGTCAAAGCGCGGGAGCGCGAGGATGTGGTTGCTTGAAGGACGTTGCGTAGCGTCCGGGACACGATTTTGAGTGCGCTACGGGCCACGCACCGCTATTGCGATCGCAGCGAGGTAATCCAGAATTCCTCCGCGGGAGGACTCTGGATTGCTTCGCTGCGCTCGCAATGACGAGATCGGGGAGGGAGCATGCGCCGACGGCCGCGCCGGGGTCGGCGCGCGCAGGGACGTCGCCTCAGGCCAGGGCGGCCGTTACGAGGCGGCTTTTACTTCAGCGACGAACTGATCGAGTTGAACTTGTTGTTGAGGAGCTGGCTGCCCGTGTTGTTCACGACGGTCACGATCGCCAGCGCAATGCCGGCGGCAATCAGGCCGTATTCGATGGCGGTTGCGCCAGTCTCATCGGCAAGGAAAGACCTAAGCAAAGTCATTGCCAACTCCTCTTCATCCGATCCAATGTGTGGCAGCGTCGTTTTCGGACTGGTAAATAGTTCGAATAGATTTTTCTGCGCGACGGAAGAATGAAGCCCGGGCGGCCGCGCCTCCGTCACATACGATGGCATCCATTAAATTAAGGTTCCATCGATCCATCCAAATGGATTCAAATCGACCGCCCCCCGCAAGGACACGCGGACGCCGGTGCGCCTGTCAGGGCGTGATGGTCGGGCCCGGTGCGGCGGGGAGGCGGCGCTTCAGCACGGTCGCGAGACGGCCGACGAAGTCCTTCATCGTGCCCGGCTGCGGCCGCGGCGTCGTGCTCGCCGCCTGCTCGTGATCAGGCGCGTCGTTCACGATGCTGATGTAGTTCTTTCTGACGTCCTGCTGCACGGGGGCACGCGAACCTTGGCTCGATCGGAGCCGGAACCATGCTGCGCATAAGGGGAACCAACGGTTAATTTTGTCGCCCGTAGGAATACCCTGTCGTGCTGGACACGAGGGCGCCGATTAACGGTTTGTTGAGTCTGTTCGTCACGGTCGGCACGGATGCCTGCCAGGAATGACAACCAAGGCGCTCATCGGCTGCGGCCGTCCGCATTCAGCGCCCGCAACATCGCGATGCGGGCGAACATCACCCAGCCGCCGCCTGTCTCGGCTGCGTTGATCAAGGTCTCGATGGCGGTCTGCCAGTGCACCTCGTGCTGTGCGTCCTCAGGCAGCTGCATGATGTAGTCCGCCGCGTCTTGCAGCGCCAGCAGCTTGCGCTTGTGGCTTACGCGAACGGGATCGTCGAACGCCGTCGACCAGGGCATGTCAGGCCGGCCGATCGGCGAGGGGAGACATCACGGCGCGATTGCAGACGCGGATTGCGTCTAACCGGCCTTCTTCGCCCGCGCCGGCGCGCGCACCGGCTTGTCGGCCTTCTTGGGCGGCGCTTCCTTGGCTGCTGCAGTCTTGCCACCCTTGCCGGTGATCGGCAGCAGCATCTCGCGCTGGCCCTCGACGCGCTTCTTCGGCTTCTTGCCCTTGACGGTCTCCCTGACGGGCTCCTTGGCGGCCTTGGCCGCGGGCGCCATGTCCTTCTCGCTGGCGATGCTCTTCTTCAGCGCGTCCATCAGGTTGATGACGTTGCCGCCGGTCTTCGGCGCGGCCTTCGCCGCGATCGGTGCGCCGCTGCGCTTCTTGTTGATGAGGTCGATCAGCGCCGTCTCGTAGTGGTCCTCGAACAGCTCGGGCTCGAACGCGCCGGATTTCTTTTCGACGATGTGCTTGGCAAGGTCGAGCATGTCCCTGGTCAGCTTCACGTCCTGGATGTCGTCGAAATATTCCTTCTCGCTGCGGACCTCGTAGGGATAGCGCAGCAGCGTGCCCATCAGGCCGCTCTCGAGCGGCTCCAGCGCGATGATGTGCTCGCGGTTGGTCAGCACGACGCGGCCGATCGCGACCTTGTCCATGCTGCGGATGGTCTCGCGGATCACCGCGAAGGCGTCGTGGCCGACCTTGCCGTCAGGCACGAGATAATAGGGACGGATCAAATAGCGGCTGTCGATATCGGTCTTCGGCACGAACTCGTCGATCTCGATCGTGTGCGTGGAGTCCAGCGCGATGTCGTCGAGCTCGTCCTTGGTGACCTCGATATAGGTGTCGGTGTCGACCTTGTAGCCCTTGACGATGTCCTCGGAGGTCACCTCGTCGCCGGTCTCGGCGTCGACCTTGAGATACTTGATCCGGTGGCCGGTCTTGCGGTTGATCTGGTTGAACGAGACCTTCTCGGTATCCGAAGTGGCCGGATACAGCGCGACCGGGCAGGTCACGAGCGACAGACGCAGAAAACCCTTCCAATTGGCGCGGGGGGCCATGGGCTACTCCAAACGCAACGGGGACAGAGGACGAGGATACCATCGGGGAACAGCGAATCATAGCAAGGCGAATTGCGGAATCTTGCAACTGCGTTAACCGGCCGCCCGGCGCGCGGTTGCAGCCCGATGCAGCGGCAAAAACCGGAACATCATATCCAATCACGCGTTGGCTCAAGACATCAGGCCGCGAGGGGGTTGCGACCACCGCAGCCGACATCCAGAGATTGAGGGCGTTATGGCAACCACGCGAGAGCACGATCAGATCGTCGAAACCGCCACCGAGGCGCGTCAGGGCGAACCGGGGCCGTCAGTGGCGGCGCTGCTTACCATCTCGACCGGGCTCGCGATCCTGATCCTTGCCGTCATCTGGTTCGTGTTCTTCCGGACCTGACGGCCGATCGACGGGACGGTTCTGACCTTCCGACTCGCCGCGTAACGCGGCACATTGCGCCCGCCACGCCCGCCGGCTCGTCCGGTGGCTGCCTGGCGGGCGCCGTCGCGTCGGCGCTTGAGAAGCTCTATATGACCAAAAAGTAACGCGGCCGGTTCCCCGTGTTCATATTCAGTTCACGCCGGAATTGCTCATCTCTGGCGATCGATTGTGCAGTCTATTTCTGGAGAGAAGCGTGCGCCTGCTTGTTGTTGAGGACGACCCCGATCTCAATCGGCAGCTCACCAAGGCGCTGACCGACGCCGGCTACGTCGTCGACCGTGCCTTCGACGGCGAGGAGGGGCATTATCTCGGCGATAATGAGCCCTACGATGCCGTTGTGCTCGACATCGGCCTGCCGAAGAAGGACGGCATCTCGGTGCTGGAAGCCTGGCGCCGCAACGGCCGCACCATGCCGGTCCTGATCCTCACCGCGCGCGACCGCTGGAGCGACAAGGTCCAGGGGTTCGATGCCGGCGCCGACGATTACGTGCCGAAGCCGTTCCATCTCGAGGAGGTGCTGGCGCGCATCCGCGCGCTGCTGCGCCGCTCCACCGGCCATGCCCAGAGCGAATTGAGTTGCGGCCCCGTCACGCTCGACACCAGGACCGGGCGGGTCAGCGTCTCCGGCAATCCCGTCAAGATGACCTCGCACGAATATCGGCTTCTGGCCTACCTGATGCACCATTCGGGGCGCGTCGTGTCCCGCACCGAGCTGGTCGAACACCTCTACGACCAGGACTTCGACCGCGACTCCAACACCATCGAGGTCTTCGTCGGCCGCATCCGCAAGAAGCTCGACGTCGACATCATCCAGACCGTCCGCGGCCTCGGCTATCTCCTGACCCCGCCGCCTGCTCCCGGCGCTTGAGGCGTCAGGACTTGACGGCCGGCCGAACAGGGGCCTTGGTCCGGTCATGACGTCCGACGCCCCGCCACCCCGCGCCTGCCGGGATCCTTCCGATGGCCGCTAGCTCGCTTGCCAACCGCCTGTTCCTGTCGGCGACGGCGTGGCTCGTGGTGATCCTGGCCATCACCGGGGTGGTGCTGTCGTCGGTCTACAAGAGCGCCACCGAGCGCGCCTTCGACCGCCGGCTCAATCTCTATCTGCGCACCCTCATCGCCGAGGTCGCGACCCCCGACGAGCCGCCGGACCGTCAGTTCCAGTCGCTCGGCGAGCCCCTGTTCGAGCTGCCGCTGTCGGGCTGGTACTGGCAGATCACGCGGACCGATACCGAAAAGCCGGAGGTGCGCTCCTCGCGCTCGCTCTGGGACAAGAAGCTGCCGAAGCTGGAGGAGCAGGGCACCGAGCTCACTGCCGCCGGCATTCGCCTCGCCTATGTCGACGGGCCCGAGGGACAGAACCTGCGCATGGTGGAGCGGCCGGTCGACCTCGGCGCGGACGGCAAATATCTGGTCAGCGTCGCCGGCGACGACACCGAGATTTTCGACGAGACGCGGAGCTTCGACTACTACCTCGGCGGCACCTTCACCGCGCTCGGCATCGTGCTGCTGCTGACCACGGTGTTCCAGGTGAGGTTCGGTCTTGCGCCGCTCAAGCGCATCTCGGAATCTATCGCCGACATCCGCTCGGGGCGGGCGGAGCGGCTCGAAGGTGAATTCCCGGTCGAGATCGCGCCGTTGGCGCGCGAGACCAACGCGCTGATCGATGCCAATCGCGAGATCGTCGAGCGCGCGCGCACCCATGTCGGCAATCTCGCCCATGCGATCAAGACGCCGCTCTCGGTGATCGTGAATGAGGCCGGCACGCACGCCACCGAGCCGTTCGCAGCCAAGGTGATGGAGCAGGCGGACGTGATGCGCGACCAGCTCGCCCATCATCTGGAGCGCGCGCGCATCGCGGCACGCGTCTCGGTGGTCGCGACCGTGACGGAGGTCGCACCCGTCATCGAGGCGCTGCGGCGGACCATGGAGAAGATCCATCGCGATCGCGGGATACTGGTCGAGGCCAAGGCCGATCCGTCCGCAAAGTTTCGCGGCGAGCGGCAAGATCTGGAGGAGATGGTCGGCAATCTCGTCGACAATGCCTGCAAATGGGCGGCCTCGCAGGTCTTCATCGAGGTTCTGGTGGAAGCGCCGCACCAGACGGGCGCCGGCCCGCGCCTGCGGATCATCGTCGACGACGATGGCCGCGGCCTGTCGGAGGCCGAGCGCGCCCAGGTCTCCCGGCGCGGCCAGCGGCTCGACGAGTCCAAGCCCGGCTCGGGGCTCGGCCTGTCCATCGTGACCGACCTCGCCGCGCTTTATGGCGGCAGCCTCTCGCTCGCGGGCGCCCCGACCGGTGGCCTGCGGGCGGAGCTGGTCCTCCCCGGAATATAATCCTTTGTTCCGGCACGACTATTTGGCTGGTCCGGTACCGATCCGGACCAAACCGGAGCTATTTCGGAGCGACTTCCTAAACGGCTTCTTAAGTGGGCCCCATCTATGATCGCGCAGGACGCATCCCACGTCTGCCATTTTATCGTGCATCACCCGGGCGCATGAGCCAGACATCGATCGAGCGGCTGAGGGAATATCTCGCGCAGCTCCCGCCGCAGTCGCAGGCGCTGCTGATGCGGGAGTTCGAGCGCGCGCTCGAGCGCGGCCAGGACACGGCGGTGGCGACCCTCGTGCTCGAGCAGCTGCGCAAGATCGTCCGCAAGACCGAAGTCGACGAGGCTGCGCCGCCGCGCACGGACGATCTGTCGCGGCTGTTGTTCCAGGTGCTGGAACCGTTCCTGGTCGAGACGGGCGCCCCTGTCAGGGTCGGCCAGATCCGTCGCTCCTCGCTGCATCCGATCTGGCAATGGCTCGGTCGCGATGGCGCCCCCGACAAGGTCAACGAATTCGAGGCGGCGCTGGCGCGCATGCCGGCTTCAGACAGTGCAGGGCAGGTCGAAGCCCTCGCCGCGAAGCTCCAGGCCGTGGCCGCGGATGCCATCTTCGGGCTGACGGGTCCCGGCGGCGGCGACAAGTCGCGCGCGCTCGCCCGCGTTGGCCCGCCCAACGTGATCGAGGACCTCTATTCGATCGGAGCGGTGCTTCAGGTCCGGGAGGCCATCGCTACGCTGAACGAGAAGCTGCCGCGCTTCCTGCGTACCTTTGGCGAAGCCCAAATCGCGTCAGTGACTTCCACGCTCAACATCCCCGCGCTCCAGACGCCGCAGATGCTGCCCTTCGCGCTGTCGATGGTCGTGCAGCGGATGACCGCGCCGTGGCAGATCATCCGCCTCGCCATCAGGATTGCCGCGTCCGACGACGAGATCCGCGTCGCGGCGACGCCCTACGGCGTGGCCGTCACGATCGCTTTGCATGATTTGTCCTGCGTTGCCGCGATCCTGCGCATGGACATCAAGCGCGGCCATTTCGAGAACGTTGCCGACAATCTCAAGGCGCTGCATGACGGCGTGCGCGGTCTTCGCACGGAGCTCGATCTGCGCAATGATTCCGTCTGGGGCAAGCAGCTGACCTCGATCCGGGCCGACATCTCCAATGCGCTGCAATCGGAGATCGACAGCGTTCCCGGCCGGGTTCGCCGCATCCTGCGCCAACGCGCCGAGAAGGACATTCCGCCGGGCGCGCGGATCGACAGCACCGAGGTCGAGGAAACCGCGGCGCTGATCGATTTCGTCGCGACCTGCCGCAACTATGCGAGCGAGCTTGCGATCAACGAGGTGACGCTGCGCACCTATTCCGATCTCCAGCAATATGTCGAACGATCGACCGAGCAGTTGGTGCAGTCGCTGCGCGCGGCCGATCACAAGGTCCGCACCTATCGGCAGCAGCAGGTGCAGGCCGCGATCCGCTTCTGCCAGGTGCTGTTCGGCGATGATTACGCGTCGCTGATGAGCCGCGCCGCGGAGAACGCGGCCACGGGCGAGCGCAAATCGTCGCGGGCAAGCTGATCAAGCGCATTTTTTTGTGATCACAATTTGTGGTTGACGGTGCCGGTGGCGGGCCCTACGGTCGCCGTGCAAGATTTTGGAATTTCTATCTGTGGGCGCATGAAACCCCTTATCAGCTCCATCGAAATTGAAAACCGCGTCATTGTCGCCAAATACCAAAGGCTGATGGTTGGCGCGAAGGTGGTGCTGATCGAGAAGGCAAGCGGCCGCCAACTGCCTGAGACCGTCACCAGGGTTGCATCGCCCGTTCCCGTCGGGGCGTTGCGCATCAAATTGCCTGAAGCAATCGAGCCGGGAACATACTTCCTGAGGGCCTTCAACGGGCACGGCGAGGACGCGGCTCAAAGCGCGGACTTCGAGATCCGTTAAGCCGTTGGATTTTCACAGTTTCGGGACTGTGTGCGGTCGCGCCGAATTGACAATTGTCAATTGCCGCATCGTCCGGCCGTGGTGTAAAGCCACCTATGGGCGCGGTTCGCGCGCCGCCGGAAGCTTGCCTGATGACGCTATGGTTCGTGTTCGCGCTGATGACGGTCGCGGCGATTTTCGCCGTGCTTCTGCCGCTCGGCCGCAGTGGACGCGCGCAAAATCAGGGGAGCGAGGTCGCGGTCTACAAGGACCAGCTGGCCGAGATCGAGCGTGATCTCGCCGCAGGACTGATCGCCGCGCCGGAAGCCGAGGCCGCACGTGTCGAGATCAGCCGCAGGCTGCTTGCCGCGGCCGGGAGCGAGCCTGCATCGGAACCGACATCGAGCCTCAAATGGCGCCGCGCGGCGGCTGTGCTGGCGCTTGCCGGCCTGCCGCTCATTGCGATCGGCGTCTACATGCCGCTCGGCTCGCCCAGGCTTCAGGACTTTCCCCTGGCGCAGCGGGAGCGCGGGGCCGGGTCCGGCATGGCGCTCGAGAATCTCGTCGTGCAGGTCGAGCAGCATCTGGAAAAGAATCCGACCGACGGGCGCGGCTGGAACGTGCTCGCGCCGGTGCTGGTGCGGCTTGGCCGCTTCGACGATGCGGTGCGCGCCTATCGCAACTCGCTCACCTACAATGGTGAGAGTTCGGAGCGCCGGGCCGATCTCGGCGAGGCGATCGCGGCTGCTGCCGGCGGCGTGGTGACCGCCGAGGCCAAGACCGAATTCGAGCGCGCGCATGGCCTGAACGCGGACGATCCCAAGGCGAACTATTTCCTCGGACTCGCCGCCGAGCAGGACGGCCGCAAGGACGATGCCGCCAACATCTGGCGCGCACTGCTGGCGAAAGCGCCGGCGGATGCGCCGTGGCGTCCTCTGGTGCAGACCTCGCTGGCGCGGGTCGGCGGCGGTGGCGCTACGATGCCGGCGCTGTCGGACGAGACGATCGCAGCCTCCAAGGACATGAACGAGGGCGATCGCAACGCAATGGTGCGCGGCATGGTCGAACGCCTGGCCACCCGGCTGAGGCAGAACGGCGATGATGTCGAGGGTTGGCTGCGCCTGGTGCGCGCCTATCTCGTGATGGGCGATCGTGACAGGGCAATGGGCGCTTCGACCGACGCCCGACAGGCGGTCGCCAACGACGCCGCGCGGCTGCGCCAGCTCAACGAAGGCCTCAAGACTCTCGGGCTCGACGGATGACGATGTCGGGACGAGGCGAGCGGAGAACGGATACGCGATGACGCGCAAGCAGCGACGTATGACCATCATCGGCGGCTCCCTCGCGGTGCTCGCGCTTGCGGCCGCGCTCGTGCTCAACGCTCTGCGCGACTCCATCGTGTTCTTCTCGACGCCAACGATGGTCGCCGAAAAGCACGTCGAGCCCGGCAAGCGGTTTCGTCTCGGCGGCCTGGTGCAGCCCGGCTCGCTCCAGCGCAGCGACAATCTCGCCGTGACCTTCGAGGTTGCGGACGGCGGCGCCAAGCTGCCGGTCGCCTACAAGGGCATCCTGCCCGACCTGTTCCGTGAAGGGCAGGGCGTGGTCGCCGAAGGCGCGCTCGACGCCAATGGCGTGTTCAAGGCCGACACCGTGCTCGCCAAGCACGATGAGACCTACATGCCCAAGGAAGTCGCCGATGCCCTGAAGAAGCAGGGGCACTGGAAGGACGATTACGGCGCCAAGGCTTCTGATAGCGTCAAACCCGCGGCGACGACCGCGCAGGGCAACCCGCAGGGAGCAGTGCGTTGATCGCGGAATCCGGACACTACGCGCTGGTGCTGGCCCTCGGCCTGGCGCTGATCCAGTCCATCGTGCCGCTGATCGGTGCGCGCTTGCGCGATGACGCGCTGATGAACGTGGCGCGCTCCGCCGCGCTGGCGCAGCTGCTGTTCGTCGGTGCGTCGTTCATCGCGCTCGTGATGCTTCACGTGAACTCGGATTTCTCCGTCGCCAACGTCTACGAGAACTCCCATTCGATGAAGCCGCTGATCTACAAGATCACCGGCGTGTGGGGGAACCATGAAGGCTCGATGCTGCTGTGGGTGTCGATCCTGGCGCTGTTCGGCGGAATGGTCGCCGCCTTCGGCAACAATCTGCCGCTGTCGCTGCGCGCGCATGTGCTGGCCGTGCAGGCCTGGATCGCCAGCGCCTTCTATCTCTTCATCCTGGTGACATCGAATCCGTTCCTGCGCATCGCCAATCCGCCGATCGAGGGACGCGATCTCAATCCGGTGCTCCAGGACATCGGCCTCGCCGTGCATCCGCCGATGCTCTATCTCGGCTATGTCGGCTTCTCGATCTCGTTCTCCTTCGCCATCGCGGCGCTGATGGAGGGGCGGATCGACGCGGCCTGGGCGCGCTGGGTGCGGCCGTGGACGCTGGTGGCCTGGATCTTCCTGACCCTCGGCATCGCGATGGGGTCGTACTGGGCCTATTACGAGCTCGGCTGGGGCGGCTGGTGGTTCTGGGATCCGGTCGAGAACGCCTCGCTGATGCCGTGGCTCGCCGGCACGGCGCTGCTGCACTCGGCGCTGGTGATGGAGAAGCGCAACGCGCTGAAGGTCTGGACCATCCTGCTGTCGATCCTGACCTTCTCGCTGTCGCTGCTCGGCACCTTCCTGGTGCGTTCGGGCGTCATCACCTCCGTGCACGCCTTCGCCACCGATCCGACGCGCGGCGTGTTCATTCTGCTGATCCTCTGCCTGTTCATCGGTGGCAGCCTCTCGCTGTTTGCGGGTCGTGCCACCTCGTTGAAGCAGGGCGGCCTGTTCGCGCCGATCTCGCGCGAGGGCGCGCTGGTGTTGAACAATCTGCTGCTCAGCGTAGCTTGCGCGGTCGTGCTGTTCGGCACGCTCTATCCGCTGGCGATGGAAGCGCTCGACTTCAAGATGTCGGTCGGCGCGCCCTTCTACAATCTCACCTTCGTCCCGCTATTCGCGCTGCTGCTGCTCGTGGTGCCGTTCGGGCCGATGCTGGCGTGGAAGCGCGGCGATCTGCTCGGCGTCACCCAGCGGCTGCTTGCGGCGGGCGTTGCCGCGCTCGTTGTGATCGCCATCGTCTGGGCCTGGACCCGTGGTGGCAGTGCGCTGGCACCATTGGCAATTGGGCTTGGAGTCTTCGTCATCGCCGGTGCCGTGACCGATCTGTCCGAACGGACCGGTTTGTTCCGCCTGCCGTTCGCAACGACGCTGCACCGGGCCCGCGGCCTGCCGCGTTCGGCCTGGGGTTCTGTGTTTGCCCATGCGGGCCTCGGCGTCGCGCTGATCGGGATCGTCTGCGAGACCACCTGGAACAGCGAGTATATCGCGACTATGAAGCAGAACGACGTGGCACACGTCGCCGGCTATGATCTCAAGCTCGACGGCCTGTCCCAGCGTCAGGGGCCGAACTTCCGCGAGATGATCGCCGAGTTCGACGTCAGCCGCGACGGTGAGAAGATCAGCGTCATGACGCCGTCCAAGCGCAACTTCACGACGCGCGGGTCCTCGACCACCGAGGCCGCATTGCTGACGCGCGGAGCGAGCCAGCTCTACGTTTCTCTCGGCGACGCGACTGCCGATGGCGCCATTGCGGTGCGCATCTATCACAAGCCGCTGGTGCTGCTGATCTGGTGGGGACCGGTGCTCATGGCCTTCGGCGGCATGCTGTCGCTGTCCGATCGGCGCCTGCGGGTCGGCGCACCGAAGCCGGCGCGGGCCAAGCAGCGCCTTCAGCCGGCGGAGTGATCCGATGCGGCGGATGATGGTCACGATCGTTGCGCTCATGCTGCTGGCTTTGCCCGCCGCCCACGCCGTGCAGCCCGACGAGATCATGTCGGATCCCACGAAGGAGGCACGCGCGCGCGACCTATCGCGCGAGCTGCGCTGCATGGTCTGCCAGAACCAGTCGATCGACGATTCCGACGCACCGCTGGCGCGCGATTTGCGGCTGCTGGTGCGCGAGCGGATCGCTGCCGGCGACAGCAATTCGCAGGTGCTCGACTTCCTGGTCGCGCGCTATGGCGAGTTCGTGCTGCTCAAGCCGCGCTTCGAGCGGCAGACCGTGTTGTTGTGGCTGCTCGCGCCGCTGCTGCTGATCGGCGGCGGCCTGGCGCTCTGGCTGCAAATCCGCCGGCGCGCGCGAAGCGGTGCAGACCAACCAGCTCCGCCGCTCACTGCGGATGAAGAGGCACGGCTCGCAGCATTGATGTCGGACGAGACGAAGTCGTCTTAGCGACTTCAAGTCGTCCCGGCCTACGTAATGATACGTAGGCCGTCTGCGGCCGCGTGTTTCATGCTCTGTTGACCTTTGTCTGGAAGCTTGTCGCGAAATTCGATTCCAGATTTTTGAGTCCTCAGCCGATGTTCACGAACAGCAATCTGACGATCCGCTTCCTGGTCGGCGCCGTCGTCGCTGCATTATTGTTCCTGCTGGGCATCGGCGGCGGCACCGGCTTCGTCGCGGTGCTCTACCTCAACAACGAGATCACCAGCCTGTCGTCGGATTTCGCCGCGCTGAGCGGCCCCGCGCGCGAGCATGCAATGCTGATCTACCAGCAGGCGCAGGCGGCATTCTCCTATTTTCTGATCGCCTGCGGCGTAATCGCGGTGGTCGCTGTCGCGATCTGCCTCACCACCTGGTTCGCTGTGCGCAACGGCATCCTCAATCCGCTGGCGGCGATTGTGCACGCCATGCGTGAGGTAGCCGATCAGAAATTCGAGACGCCTGTTCCGGGCCTCGGCGGTACCAACGAGATCGGCCTGCTCGCCGGCGCACTGGAAGTGTTCAAGACAAACGGCTTGGAGCGGCGGCGCCTCACCGAGCAGCAATTACACGAAGCGCAGCATCAGGCCGAGCGGTCGAAATTCCTGGACGCCCGGATCAAGCGCTTCAACGATCTCGTTGCCAGCGTGGTCGACAGCGTGGCGTCCTCGGCCGCGCACCTGAAGAGCAATGCCGAAACGCTGTCACGGACGGCCAACGACACCAGCTCCAAGGCCAATGCGGTCGCGAGCGCGGCGAACCAGGCCAGCGCCAGCGTGCAGATCGTCGCGGGCTCGGCCGAGGAGATGACGAACTCGATCGGCACGATCAGCCGCCGCGTCACCGACGCGACGCAGCGTGCCGAAGGCGCGGCGACGCAGGCCGAGAAGAGCCGCGACACCATCCACACCCTGTCGGATGCCGCCGACAAGATCGGCGAGGTCGTGCAACTCGTGCAGGCGATCGCCTCGCAGACCAACCTGCTGGCGCTCAACGCCACCATCGAGGCGGCGCGGGCAGGGGACGCCGGCAAGGGTTTTGCCGTGGTTGCCTCCGAAGTGAAGAGCCTCGCGCACCAGACCAGCAAGGCGACGGAGGAGATCACCTCGCACGTCGCCAGCATCCAGGGCATCACCGCGGAGACGCGCGGCGCGATCGACGGCATCTCGAAGACGCTGTCGGAGATCTCGTCGATCATGTCGGGCATCGAGGTCGACACCGCCCAGCAGCGCAACGCCACGCAGGACATCACCCGCAGCGCGCAGGATGCCGCGCATGGAACGCTGGACGTCTCCAACCACATCGTCCAGATCACCTCGACGTCGGCGGAGACCGGCCGCATGGCGGCCGAAGCGCGCGATTCCGCCGTCGATCTGTCGCAGCAGGCCGAAACCCTGAAGCGTGAAGTCGACGAATTCATCGTCAGCGTGAGGGCGAGCTGATCTCGCCAAAGGCGTGTTCGACGCTCGTCAGGGGAACTCGATTAAGTTCCTGTAAGGCCACGACTTTCGGCGTGCGATAAACTGCCGCAACGGCGCGACCCTTCATTACAAAAGTTTAACCCCGCCGCCAGCGCACGGTAAGGCGGGAGCCCCCATCTTCATGTCCGTAACGTGCTGCCATCCGGCACCGAAAGAATTCAAGGCCTTGGAGATTCCTGCATGACCGACCGTCCCGACCTCACGAACCTTCCGTCCTACCGGCCGCCCCGCCGGTCGGTTTTCTCCGCGCGCAGGATCGCGCTGATGGCTTCGGTCGTCGCTGGCCTCGGGATTGCCGTCCACGGCTTCAGCCCGTCGACCTCGCCGAGCGAGCTGTTCTCCAGCCCGGCGCATGCGCAGGTCAACAACGAGGTCCGGAAGGTTGAGCGTCCGGTCGGGTTCGCCGACATCGTCGAGCGCGTGAAACCGTCGGTGATCTCGGTGAAGGTCAATATCAAGGAGAAGACCGCGAGCAACGACGATGGCGATGATTCCTCCTCGCCGTTCCAGCCGGGCTCGCCGATGGAGCGCTTCTTCCGCCGCTTCGGCGGTCCGGATGGTTTCCCGGGCCAGAAGGGTGGCCGCGGCCGCGTCGTGCAGGGCCAGGGCTCCGGCTTCTTCATCTCCGCCGACGGTTTTGCCGTGACCAACAACCACGTGGTCGACGGCGCCGACAAGGTCGAGGTCACGACCGATGACGGCAAGACCTATACCGCCAAGGTGATCGGCACCGACCAGCGCACTGACCTCGCCCTCATCAAGGTCGAGGGCAGCTCGAACTTCCCGTTCGCCAAGCTCGCCGACAGCAAGCCGCGGATCGGCGACTGGGTGCTCGCGGTCGGCAATCCCTTCGGCCTCGGCGGCACCGTGACTGCGGGCATCGTCTCGGCCAGCGGCCGCGACATCGGCAACGGTCCCTATGACGATTTCATCCAGATCGATGCGCCCGTGAACAAGGGCAATTCCGGTGGTCCCGCTTTCGACACCAACGGCGAGGTGATGGGCGTCAATACCGCGATCTACTCACCCTCCGGCGGCAGCGTCGGCATCGCGTTCTCGATTCCCGCGAGCACCGTGAAGAGCGTGGTGGCCCAGCTCAAGGACAAGGGCTCGGTCAGCCGCGGCTGGATCGGCGTCCAGATCCAGCCTGTCACCTCCGACATCGCCGACAGCCTCGGCATGAAGAAGGCTGAAGGTGCGCTGGTGGCGGAGCCGCAGGCGAACGGTCCGGCGGCGAAGGCCGGCATCGAGTCCGGCGACGTGATCACCTCGGTCAACGGTGAATCCGTCAAGGATGCCCGCGAGCTTGCCCGCACCATCGGCGGCATGGCGCCCGGCGCGACCGTGAAGCTCAACGTGTTGCACAAGGGCCAGGACAAGGTCGTGAACCTCACCCTCGGCCAGCTGCCGAACACGATCGAGGCCAAGGCCGACACCGACAAGGATAGCGGCAAGGGTGCGAGCCGTGGCACCGACGTGCCCAAGCTCGGCATGACCGTCGCGCCCGCCGACTCCGTGGCTGGCGCCGGCAAGGAAGGTGTCGTGGTCACCGAAGTCGATCCGAAGAGCGCCGCGGCCGAACGCGGCTTCAAGGAAGGCGACGTTATTCTCGAAGTCGGCGGCAAGAGCGTGAGCACCGCCGGCGAAGTCCGCGACGCCATCAACACGGCGCGGACCGACAACAAGAACAGCGTCCTGATGCGCGTGAAGAGCGGCGGCCAGTCGCGCTTCGTCGCCGTGCCCATCGCCAAGGGCTAAGCCGTCAGGAGGTCTACGAGATGAGGGGTGTCGCCGGCATCAGTCGCCCCCGCCGCCGACGCCCTTCGGGGGAGCAGCATAAGGCCCGCTCCCCCAGCCTACCTTCCGGTGGAATTACGCCCCCCTCCGTCGGAAGGCCTAGGGCGGTGAGGTCCCCCCAGCTTCACCGCCCGCCTTTTTGCCTACCCAAGTCCCGTTTGCTTGGCTTGCATGCGATTGCCGCTCGCGCCATGTTCAGGAAAGGTTGACCCCCTTGACCGCCGCCGAACGCACGATGCGCCTCCTCATCATCGAAGACGACCGCGAATCCGCCGACTATCTCGTGAAGGCGTTTCGTGAAGTCGGACACATTGCCGACCACGCCGCCGACGGCGAGGAAGGCCTCGCCATGGCCGAGAGCGGCGATTACGACGTGCTGGTGGTCGACCGCATGCTGCCCAAGCGTGACGGCCTGTCCCTGATCGGCGCGTTGCGCGACAAGGGCGACTCGTCGCCGGTGCTGATTCTCTCCGCGCTCGGGCAGGTCGACGATCGCATCAAGGGTCTGCGCGCCGGCGGCGACGACTATCTGCCGAAGCCTTATTCCTTTGCCGAGCTGCTGGCCCGGGTCGAAGTGCTGTCACGGCGCCGCGGCGGTCCGGCCGAGGACACGCTCTACCGCGTCGGCGATCTCGAGCTCGACCGGCTGTCCCATCGCGTCGCCCGCGGCAAGGACGAGCTGACGCTCCAGCCGCGCGAATTCCGCCTGCTCGAATACCTCATGAAGCATGCCGGCCAGGTGGTGACGCGCACCATGCTGCTGGAGAACGTCTGGGACTACCATTTCGATCCGCAGACCAACGTGATCGACGTCCACATTTCGCGGCTGCGCTCCAAGATCGACAAGGGTTTTGAGCGGCCGCTGCTGCACACGATCCGCGGCGCCGGATATATGATCCGGGATGGGATACGTTAAAGCTCTGGATGCTCTTCAATACGCAAGGCACTGAGCCAGAAGAATTTTTGAAGCTTCCCCGGAAACGGCGGGGTCGATGAGAAATTCAGCGGTCGCGGCTTTGCGAGCCGCCGCGCATCAAGAGCGTGGTCAGGATTAGATGAAGGACGACTGCCGGCCACAGAAGGACGCCGCTCAATCCACCTGCGAAACCGAGGTAGGCCAAATATAGGGTGATGGCTCCGTTGTAGATCAACATGCCCGGCAGTGGCGGCCACCCTGGCCAACAGGCGATCCCCAAGGCAATCAGCGCAATGCCGGCGACACGCGCGACCGGCGTTGCGACACCGGAAAGCTGCTCGCCCAGCAACAATTGGCCAACCAGCGACGGCGCGATCAGCAGCGCCAATCCCGTTGCAGCTTCGCTGATGGCGGCGAACGCCAATGCGCCTTTCATTTCTTCCCAACGTTCGCGGGTGGCTTTTGAGACTTCGACTCTTCAATGGGATCCGGCTCCGGCGCTGGCATAGGTCCAAGTTCTGCCTTGGCTTGCGCCGGGTCCTTCAACTCAGGTCCGAGCTTGAACGTCAGCTTGTTGATCTTGCCCGTGAACTTGAACGGAGGATCGTAGCGATACTCGAGCATCGCGACCCCGGTGCGGGTGTCCTGGCCGACGTCGAAGGTCTCGTCCTCGGGGAACGTGATGGGCGTACCGTGTTCTATGGATTTCCGGTCTACTTCCTTGCCATCCACTGAAAGTACGCCTGTACCGCCCTTGCCCAATCCCGGCCCATCCGACTTGAAGTCGAAGACGATGGTGTGCTTGCCCGCGCTCAACTCCGGTCCCGACCAGACCGTGCGCTTGAGGTTGAGCAGGTTGTAGAGGAACACGGGCTTACCCCGCCGAAGGCCCGCCACACCCTTGCTTAGAAATAGCCCGTAGCCGCCGAAACGTCCGCCTTCGGTGACGATCATCCCTTCAGCGCCGCCGTTGGGAATCTCAACCTCGGCGGTGATGGTATAGGACTTGTTGAGGATGCTCGGCGCGGCGCTAGCCGGCACACCGGTCAGTTCGCCCGAATAGGTGAATACGGTCTGCCCGGCCGTCAGGCTTGGGCGCGGCGTATTCCAACGCGCGAGCGTCGTGTTATCGAGCGGCAGCACGTTGTACTTCTTCGCCTCGACATCGAAGACGGCTTGCAACTCCTTGACCTTCTCCGGCATCTTGGCGGCCAGATCATTGAACTGGGTGGGGTCTTCCTGGACGTTGTAGAGCTCCCACTTGTATCCCGTGATCACATCGGGCGGGGGCGCGCTGCTTAGCTCCCATGGAAGCGTGATCGGCGTCGTGGCCGCAACCCAGCCATCGCGATAGATGGCGCGATTACCGAGCATCTCGAAATATTGGGTCGTGTGCGTCGTCCCGGCGTTGGCGTTCGCTTTATCCCATGTGTACGCCATACTCACCCCTTCCATGGGGCTCTGTTTGATACCGTCGATCGTGTCAGGTTGCGAAATGCCGGTTGCTTCGAGGATGGTCGGAGCAATATCGATGACGTGATGGAATTGGCGACGGATGCCTCCCACATCGTTGATATGGCCGGGCCAGGACATGGCGACGCCTTGGGCGGTCCCGCCAAAATGCGACGGCACCTGCTTGACCCATTTGAATGGAGTGTCCATCGCCCACGCCCACGGCGCGGCAAAATGCGGGAAAGTCTTGTCCGAGCCCCAGAACGGATACCAGAGGTACTGAGCCTTCACCGGCACCGGGACACCATTGAAGGTCGTGAACTCGTTGGGCGTACCGTTGATCATGCCTTCGGCACTCGCGCCGTTGTCCCCGCCGATATAGATAATCAACGTGTTGTTGAGCTCTCCGAGGTCTTCGACGGCTTGAATGACGCGGCCGATCTCATGGTCGGTGTAGGCAAGGTAGGCGCCATAGACATCTGCCTGCTTGATGAAAAGCTTCTTCTCCAACTCGCCGATAGAATCCCATTGCGGCAATTCCTTCGGCCATGGCGTCAGCTTGGCGTGGTCGGGCATGATGCCCAACCGCTTCTGGTTGGCGAAGATCGTCTCCCGCAGCTTGTTCCAGCCTTGGTCGAACAGGTGCATGTCGCTGATCTTCTTGATCCAGTCCGGCGTCGGATGATGCGGCGCATGCGTGCCGCCGGGCACGTAATAAACGAAGAACGGCTTGTCGGGCGCGATCTCCTTGAGCTGTTTCACGTGCTGGATGGCTTCGTCGGCCATCGCGGTCGTCAGGTTCCAGCTGGGATTGTCCTGGAATGGATAAATCGCTGTGGTGTTGCGGAACAGATTCGGTTGCCACTGACTGGCATCGCCGCCGACAAAACCATAGAAATACTCGAAGCCCATGCCATTGGGCCATTGATTGAATGGCCCCGCCTGGCTCGATTGATATGAGGGCGTGTTATGGTTCTTGCCGAACCACGAGGTGGCGTACCCGTTCGCCTTCAGGGTGGTGCCGATGGTGCCCTTCTCGATCGGAATGATCGAGTCGTAACCTGGGAACCCCGTCGATATTTCGCCGACGACTCCGAAGCCGACCGAATGATGATTGCGGCCGGTGATGAGCGCCGCCCGCGTCGGTGAGCACAGCGAGGTGGAATGAAAATTGGTGTAGCGCAGGCCCTGCGCAGCGATACGATCCATCGCGGGCGTGGGGACAACGCCGCCGAAGGTGCTCGGCGCTCCGAAACCCTGGTCGTCGGTCATGATGAGCAACACATTGGGCGCGCCCTTCGGCGGTACGACACGCGGTGCCCACCACGCCTTCGACTCCGAGGCTCTCTCGTTGATGACCCCTCCGAATTCTGGAGGCGGCGGCGGAAGCAGCTTGCCGTCAATTGTCGTCGTGGCTGCGGGCGAGCCTGGGGTACCCGTGACCTGCTGAGCCGACGCGGAGATGCAACCGAGGGCGAGAACACTTGCTGTGGTCGCAAGGGTGCGGCAACGGATTTTCATATTCCGACCTCCCGCAGTCCATTTGGCGGGTTGAGGCTGTCACCGCTAACCGATACCTGCTTGATTTAGGTCAAATGTGCTGGTTGGGCTGGGCCAGAGATCCCGATACCATCCCGCCGGATTCGCCGCCGTCTCACCGCTCCCGCAAACTCTCCTGCCCATACCGGATCAGCGGTGACACCACATAGCTGATGATCTTCCTCGTACCGGTCTTGATCTCGACGGTTACGGCCATGCCAGGGGCGAGGTTGACGGTGCGGCCGTCGATGTCCATTTGCGAGCGGTCGAGCGAGACGCGGGCAGAGTAAACCAGCTCCTGGCCCTTGGGTTCGCTGGATGATGTGTCGGTGCCGGCCGGCGTGTCGCCGGGCTTTTCCGGCGGTTTCTGGCGGACGATGGCGTCCTGGGAGACGCTGAGCACCTTGCCCTGACGCAGGCCGTAGCGGGTGAAGCTGAAGGTGTCGACCTTGATCGCGGTTTCCTCGCCGGGCTGGACGAAGCCGATGTCCTTGTTCGAGATCATCGCCTCGATCTCGAGGCCGCCGCTGGTGGGCACCACGACCATCAGCGTCTGCGCGGGGGTCACCACGCCGCCGACCGAATGCACCGCGAGCTGCTGGACGATGCCGTCCTCCTGCGCGGCGAGGCGGAGCAGGCTGGTGCGCTGCTCGGCCTTGACGATATCCTGGCGCAGCCCGCCGGCCTTCTGCTCGGCTTTCGCGAGCTCGTCGAACAGGCCGCGCTGATATTCGGCCTCGGTACGCCGCAGCGTCTCCTCGATGCCGCCGACGGCGGCATCGGCCTCGGTATAATGGCTCTTCTGGACCAGCAGCTCCTGCTGTTGCGCCACCAGGTCCTGTGTTTCCGTGAGGTATTGCAGTTTCGAGCCGAACTCGCGGTCGACGAGATATTTTCGCACGTCGACGCGCTGCTGCATGATGGGAATGAGCGCGCTGATCTTGCCGATCGTGGCCTCGGTGGTCGAGCGCTCCGCTTTCTTCTGCATGCCCTGCCATTCGAGCGAGGTGATCTTGGACGCCTGCTCGGCGGCCTGCGAGGCCAGGAAACGCTTTGCGGTGCGGACCTGATCGGAGGTCGCGCGCGCGGGCGCGATGAATTTGGCTGGATCACCGCCGGCAAGTGCGGCGTGCAGACGTGCGATGTCGAGCTCGCTGGCGAGCAAATCGCTCTGGAGATGGCCGAGCTCGGCCTGGCTCATGGTGGGATCGAGCTCGATCAGGCGGTCGCCGGCCTTGACGCGCTGACCGTCCTGCACGTGGATGGCGCGCACGACCGCGGTCTCGAACGGCTGGATCACCTTGGTGCGGCCGTCGGGGACGATCTTGCCGGTCGCGGTCGCGATGATGTCGACCGTGCCGATGCTGGCCCACACCAGCGCGATCAGAAATACCGCCGAGATCGACGCGGAGATGGCGCGGCCGATCGGCGAAGGCGGGGTCTCGACGATCTCGAGCGCCGCGGGGAGGAACGCCAGCTCGTCGCGCGTCCGCGTCGGGCTGCGCAGCGAGGCCATCATCGCCTTAGCCGACTTCATGGATGCCTGCCTGGACACGATGCAGCGTGGCGTAGCGGCCGCCGCTGCGGATCAGCTGGTCGTGCGAACCGTCCTCGACGATACGGCCACGCTCCACGGTGATGATGCGGTCCGCGGTGCGCACGGTCGACAGACGGTGGGCGATGATCAGAACGGTACGGCCCGCCGTGATCTCGCGCATGTTGTGCTGGATGATGCGCTCGCTTTCATAGTCGAGCGCGCTCGTTGCTTCGTCGAAGATGAGAACGCGAGGATTGGTCGTCAGCGCGCGTGCGATCGCGATGCGCTGGCGCTGGCCACCGGACAGCGTGCTGCCGCGCTCGCCGATGACGGTGTCGTAGCCGTCCTGGAGTTCGAGGATGAAGTCGTGTGCGCCGGCGAGCTTTGCCGCGGCGACGACGCGCTCCATCGGCAGCGCGGGATCGGCGAGTGCGATGTTGTCGCGCACCGAGCGGTTGAACAGCATGTTCTCCTGGAGCACGACGCCGACCTGCCGGCGCAGCCAGGTCGGGTCGACCGCCGCAAGGTCATTGCCGTCGACCAGCACGCGGCCGCTCTCGGGGAGATAAAGCCGCTGGATCAGTTTTCCGAGCGTGCTCTTGCCGGAGCCGGAGGTGCCGACGATGCCGACGATCTGGCCGGCCGGAATCTTCAGGGTGATGTCGTTCAGGATCTGCGGTCCGTCGACGCGGTAGCGGAAGCCGACATGCTCGAAGGTGATGTCGCCACGGATGGCAGGCAACGCCGCGCGACCCGGGCGATGGGTCGGCTCGGGCACGGTGTTGAGGATGTCGCCGAGCCGCTCGACCGACAGCCGCGCCTGGTGGAAATCCTGCCAGAGCTGGGCGAGCCGCAGCACCGGCGCGGTGACCCGTCCCGACAGCATGTTGAAGGCGACGAGCTCGCCGACCGTGAGGTTGCCGTCGATGACCAGCTTGGCGCCGAAATAGAGCAGGATCGCCATGTTGATCTTGCTGACGAACTGAACGGCCTGGCTTGCAACATTACCGAGATTGACCACGCGAAAGCTCGAGGCGACGTAGCCGGCAAGCTGCTCTTCCCAGCGCTTCTGCATCTGCGGCTCGACCGCCATCGCCTTCAAGGTCTCGACGCCGGTGACGCTCTCGACAAGGAACGACTGGTTCTCCGCGCCGCGCTTGAACTTCTCGTCGAGACGGTAGCGGAACAGCGGCGTGGCGCCGGCCGAGATCACGATGTAGAGCGGGAACGACGCCAGCACGATCGCGGTCAGCAGCGGCGAGTAGAACGCCATCAGGCCGAGGAAGACGAAGGTGAAGAACAGGTCGATCACCAGCGTCAGCGCCGAGCCGGTGATGAAGTTGCGCAGGTTCTCCAGCTCGCGCACCCGCGCGACCGTGTCGCCGACCCGCCGCGCCTGGAAATAGGACAGCGGCAGCGCCAGCAGATGGTGGAACAGCCGCGCGCCGAGCTCGACGTCGATGCGGTTGGTCGTGTGCGAGAACAGGTAGGTGCGGAGCGCGCCGAGCACGACCTCGAAGATCGAGATCGCGACGATGCCGGCGACCAGCACATCCAGCGTGCCGAGGCTGCGATGCACCAGCACCTTGTCGATCACCACCTGGAAGAACAGCGGCGACACCAGCGCGAAGATCTGGAGGAAGAACGAGGCGAGCAGCACTTCGCCGAGCAGGCCGCGATAGCGGTTGACCGCGCCCATGAACCAGGTGATGTCGAAGCGCCGCGACAGATCGGCGAGGCCGGCGCGCTTGGTCATCAGCACGATGCGGCCGTCCCAGAGCACCTCGAACTGCGCCTTGGTCAGCATCTGCGGCCGCGGCGAGCCCGGATATTGCACGATGGCCTTGCCGTCGCCGGCCTTGCCCAGGATCAGGAAGCCGCCGTCGCGCAAGGGGACGATGGCGGGCAGCGGCGTCTTGTCGAGCCGGTCCCAGCTCGTCTTCACCACGCGCGCCTTGATGTTGAACTGCTTGGTACAGCGCAGCATCTCGGTGGTGCCGATCACGGTGACGCCGAGCTGATGGCGGAGCTGCTCCGGCTCGGCGGGCACCCCGAGGAATTGGAGCATCATGACGAGAGCGGTCAGGCCGGGGTCGGCCGGCGGCTTCGGCACGGCCTGCACCGGCGGCTCCTTCGGCTGCTCTTTGGCGGCCGGGTCGCGTGAAATGGTCTCGTTCGGGCTCATTGGAAGCAAATATCCGCGGTCATCGGGTCCGGACGATTTCACGGACGGGTGTCCCGCCGGTCGGCAGGGCGGCCGATAGCTAACGCGGCTATGTTACGGTTTGATAACTATGTCGGACCGCTCACATAACGGTCGGATTTGGCGTTCTGCGGCAGGATGCGGGACGGCGGGAGGCAAGTTCACCTCCCGCCGCGATCGCATGACGCACCGGGGCGGGGACCCCGGTGCGCGGATCGTGTTGGCCGATCAGCCGTGGCTGGCCAGCGTGGGCTGCTGCTGCGTCGTGTCCGAAGGCACGAGGCTGCTCTCGCCGGCGTCCGGGACGATGCTCGCCGACTGCTGCACCAGCAGGGACAGCGAGATCGCCGATCCGCCGTGGCCGTCGTCGGTGACATTGAGCTCGGTGCCGGACTGAACGCCAGCGAACTGGTAGGTGTGGCTGCCCGAGTTCGTGGCGAGCGTCAGTGTCGTACCGTCGAAGGTGAACGACGAGACCGACGTGTTGAGCAGGTCGATCGTGTCGCCGAGTTCGAAGTTCGACACCGTGCCGGTCAGGCCGGAAGCGTTTTCGAGCGTCAACGTTGCAGCCGAGCCGGCGAAGTTGACGCCGTTCTGGACGCCTCCGGCGAAGACATGCTCGACCCCGCCCGCAAGGTGGGTGTTGTCGGCGGTGCCTGCGACGTCGAGTTCGCCGCTGTTGAGCGTCGTGTTGGACGCCGTTCCAATCACGAACCCGACTCCGCCGTTGATCGTCGTGGACGCGGCCGAGCCGCCGGCGTCGACATAGAGCAGGCCGCCGCCGTTGACCGTGGTCGCCGTCACCGATCCGCCCGCGCCAACGTACGAATTGCCGCCGTTCTCGATCACGGTGTTCGCGGCGATGCCGCCATCCAGCACCTGCTGATTGCCGCTGAGGTTCGTGCCGGAGACGGTGGCATGGTAGACGTCCTGGAAGCCGCCAGCCGCAACGACCGTGCCGGTCGCGCTGCCGCCGTGATAGACGTGCTGCGCGCCGCCGTTCTTGACGGTCACACCGGTCGCGACGCCGCCGCCCAGCGAGTTGCCGCCACCGACCGAACCGCCGGTCGCCGTGCCGTCGACATACTGGAAGCCGCCGTCGATCACGGTGTCGCTGGCCGACCCGCCGGCATCGATGTATTGGAAGCCGCCGGTTTTGACCAGCGTGCCGGCGCTGGTGCCGCCATCGCCGACATATTGGTAGCCGCCGCTATAGACCGTGGTGTCGATGGCCGTTCCGCCCGCCAGCACCTGCTGGTTGCCGCTGAGGCTGACGTTGGTGACGGTCGAGTTCGAATAGACGTCCTGGTAGCCGCCGGCCTCGACGGTCGAACCGTTGGCGCTGCCGCCGAAGTAGACGTGCTGCTGGCCGCCCGCGTGAACAATGGTATCGTTCGCGGTGCCGTAGTCGTACTGCACGCCGCCGCTGCGGATGTCGGTATGCTCAGTGGTCGCGCCGTTGAGGACGTCGACGACGCCGCCATTGCCGATCGTGATCTGGCCGGAGACGTTACCGCCGGTGGCGACATCGAGAGTGCCGTCACCGAGCACGACATAGCCCTGCGAGGTCGTCGATGCGCCCGTGACCGAAACCGCGCCGGTCGAGACCAGCGTCGGTGCCGCGAAGACGGTCGAGGTGCCGGCGTTGCCGGCTGCATCGGTGGTCTTGGCGGTCAGGTTGTTGGCGCCTTCGACCAGTGTCAGGCCGGCGAGGCTCCAGGAGCCGTCGGCGCCAGCTGTGGTGGTGCCGACCAGGGTCGCACCGTCGTAGACCGAGACCAGAAGGCCGGCTTCGGTGGTGCCGCTCACCGTGAAGGTGGGCAGGTTGGCAGTGTCGAGCGTCACGCCGGTGACGCCGACGGCCGGGGCAACCGTGTCGACGGTCACATTGATCGCCGAGGCGGCATCGCTCACGGCGCCGGTCGTATCGGTGACCTTCGCAGTGATGGCGTGGGCCGCGTTGCCAAGCAGGCCGGTCTGGATGTCGACGTAGCCGCGCGCGATGTCGGCGAGCGAGAGCGTGACTGCCGAGCCGATCGCGGTCTGGCCGTCGAACAGCTGCACGACGTCGCCGGCAAAGTTGCTGCCGGTTGCGATGCGGACCGTCAGGTTGGTGTCGTTGGTGCTGGCGCCGTTGGCGAGAGCGCCGCTGTTGGGCGAGACGTCATCGGTGACCGACACGATGGTCGGCGCGGTCGGGGCGTTCGACAGGTTGAAGACCTGCGCGGTGATGCCGTAGGAGGAGTTGTCACCAAGCGTCTGGCTGAAGTCCTGCCAGCTGATGACGAAGCCGCCATTGGCGAGCGCCGAGACGGTCGGATAGTACTGGTAGCTGTTGGTCTGCGAGTTGACGATGTACTCGCCGCCGATCTTGTTGCCGGCCGTATCATAGACCTGCGCCTTGATGCCGGAGCCGCTGCCGTCGGCCGTTCCTTCGTCCGACCAGGTCACGACGAAGCCGCCGCCGGTCAGTGCGGTGATGCTCGAAAAGCCCTGGTTGCCGCCGGTCTGGGTGTTGACCTGGAATTCCGAGCCGACCTTGCTGCCGCCAGCCGTGAAGACCTGCGCGCGAATTTCGCCGCTGGTGTCCTCGAAGCTGATGACGAAATTGCCGTTGGCAAGACCGGTCACGCCGGCAACCATGCGGCTGTTGTAATAGGCGGTGTCGACGGTGAATTCGGAGCCGACCTTGGTCGCGCCGCTCGCACCCGGGTGGAACACCTGGCCGCGGACTTCCCAATTGCCGGTGCGGAAATCGTTCCAGGTGACGACGAAGTCGCCGTTGCTCAGCGTTGCGATCGAAGCACGCTCCTGATCGAAGTTGGCGCTGGTGGAGTTGACGAGGAATTCGGAGCCGACCTTGGCGCCGTTCGCGTCATAGACTTGGGCCTTGATGTCGGGCGCGACGCTGCCCTGGTTGGTCCAGGCGACGACGAAGCCGCCATTGGGCAGGCCGGTGATGGCCGGGGTGTTCTGGTTGTTGGCGGTGACGGAGTTGATCAGGAATTCGCCGCCGACCGGGGCGCCGTTCGCGCCGTAGATCTGGGCCTTGATGTCGCCGCTGGTGGAGTTCTGGTCCTGCCAGGAGACGACGAAGCCGCCGTTGCTGAGGCCGGTCACGACCGGAGCAGCCTGCGAGCCGTTGGTCTGGGTGTTGACGAGGAATTCGCCGCCGACCTTGCTGCCGTCGGCCGCATAGAGCTGGGCATGGACGGCGGAGCCGCTGGCGTCGCCGAGCGTGCTGCTGCCGCTGGTGGAGCCGGCGAGGCCGTCCTGCCAGGTGACGACGAAGCCGCCATTGGTGAGGCCGGTAATGGAGGGATACCACTGGCTGCCAGCCGTCTGGCTATTGACCTGAAATTCGGTACCTATTTTTACGACGGTGGTCATAACATACCTCAAGTGATGCTAAAGGGAGCGCTGAAGAGCTGAATTCCGCGCTGCGACCGCCTGTTGCGGAGACCTGCGCCGAACCTGCACGGGCTCTAAACGATCTATTTATGATATTTTATGATACATTTTTGCGCGGTGTGCGGCATTTTGTCCGGAATAACGTTACATCAATGATATGAAGGGGTTCCGCGCGTGCAGCCGAGGCGGGTGCTCCAAATGGTATGCAATCTGGCGCTGGGCATGCCTCCCGCATAGGCAGGCGTGACTGGAGCCGCCGTCGCACGGCCCGCGTTGCCGATGAACGTGCTCGCGCGTCGCCCCTCGATGGCGCGCGACCTGTTACGTCTGAGACTTGACGAGCGAAGAGTGGCGAGGCTTGCGCCGATGGCCTTGGCCGGAGCAGGGCTCGACAGCCGAGGAAGCTGTACCGGGACTTGTCCCGGTACAGCAATGTCGTCTCAGGTCAGCTCTGGGCGTGAACGAGCGAAGCGCCCTCGGGATCGGAGCCCTGCTGCGTGATCGCGCCTTCGCCTGCATCCGGGACCAGGCTCGACGAGAACTGCGAGAGCAGTGACAGCGACACGGACGTGCCGCCATGACCGTCGGAGGCGACGTTCAACGCGGTGCCGGCCTCGACGCCTGCGAATTGATAGGCGAGCGAGCCGTTGCTGGTGGTCAGCGTGAGCGTCGCGCCATCGAATTCGTACGAGGTCACAGCAAGGTTGCGGAAGTCGATGACGTCGCCGATCTCGAAATTCGAGATCGTGCCGGTCAGGCCGGACGCGTCCTCGAGATAGAGCGTCGAAGCCGTGCCTGCGAAATCGACGCCGTTCTGGACGCCGCCGGCATAGACATATTCGGCGCCGCCGGAGAGATGCGTGTTGCTGGCGCTGCCAGCCACATCGAACTCGCCGCTGTTGACGGTCGCGCCCGAGGCCGCTCCCGCCACGAACACGAAGCCGCCGTTGACCGTCGTGGAGGCCGCCGAACCGCCAACGTCCACATATTGCAGGCCGCTGGCGTTGACGGTCGTTCCCGTCGCCGAAGCGCCGGAGCCGACATATTCGCTGCCGCCGGACAGAACCACCGTGTCGGTCGAACTGCCGGTGCCCAGAACTTGGAGGCCGCCGCTGACCTGGCTACCCTGCACGCTGCCGCTGCTGACCTGCTGGAAGCCGCCGGCCTGGACCGTCGTCGTGATCGCGGTGCCGTCCAGCACGACGTGCTGAATGCCGCCGCTGTTGACGGTGGTGTTGTTGGTCGTGCCGGCGACTTCCTGGACGCCGCCGCCGAACACGACGGTGTCATTGCCGGTGCCGAGCACGAATTGATAGCCGCCGTTGTTGATCGCGGTGCCGTTGGCGGTGCCGTCCTCGCCGACATATTGCAGGCCGCCCGACGAGATGATGGTGCCATTGGTGGTGCCGCCGGTCGCCACGAACTCGTTGCCGCCGTTGACGATGACCGTCGCATAGGTCACGCCGCCGACATGCACCTGCTGGAAGCCGGCGAGCGTCGTTCCGGTGACGGTGGCGTTCATGACGTCCTGGTAACCGCCGGCGCTGATCACGACGTTACTGGCGGTGCCGCCATAGACGTGCTGGGTGCCGCCGTTGGAGATGACGACGCCGTTGGCCGTGCCGTAATTGTACTGCACACCGCCGGCGATGGTCGAGTTGTTGGCGGTGCCGCCGGCCTCGATCATGATGACAGTGCCGGGGCCGACCGCGGTCGCGCCGGACACGACGCCGCCGCTGGCGACGTCGAGCGTGCCCGAGACGACGATGTAGGTCGTGGTGGTGGGGGCGGAGATCGTTGTCGTGCCGCCAAATACAACTTGAGTGGTCATTGATGCCTCAAATGAGCGCTAATGGGGATGGTCGCGATGATGATACAACTCGGAATGGGAATCATTCCGTCGCTAATGATATATTTTGTATCATAATGCGCGAATAATGTTATAGTGCTGTTTAGAACAAGAAGTTGCGGCGAAACGCCGGACGTCTTGCGAGGTCATGCGGACTGTCGCGCATGACCGGCGACCGCGCGGCGCGCCGTGGCCGAGAGGCTGGTCTTCAGGGTCGCTCTACGGGGAATTAACGCTCGACGGGAAAAGCCGGCGGCTTCGGTTGCTCGGAGCCAAAGGCCACCCAGACGTTCGGGTCGGTGGCGCTTTGCCGCGACAGGTAGCGGTATTTGGTCTCGTACCAGAACAGGATTTCCGGGGTCTGGTTGTCGAGGATCATCTCGCCGCGGTCGGAGCGGACGGTGAGTACGGCGTGACGACCTTTGGCCGGACCGGGCTCCTCGACCGTTGTGATCAGGAGCGATCCCTGCGGCCAGCCCAGCTTAGCGAGCATCTTGCGCTTGAGCAGGACGATGTCCTCGCAATCGCCGCGATCGAGCGGAAGCGTCCAGCGTTCGGCCTTGCCGTAAAGCGCGTCATCGCTGGTCCAGGCGACGCGATCATTGACGTATTTGTTGGTCTCGTAGAGCTGCTGAAGCAGTTCGGGCGTGAGCACGACGTCCCGGGCCTGATCAGCGCCGGGCCGGCAGTCCTCGGCATTCTCGGCGCAGAACTGTTGCCAGCCGGACGGTGCCTTGGTCGCGGCGCCGATCGCAGCAAACAGGGTGGGGCGGGCCAGGAAAGCATGGGCCGGCAGCGCCATCGACAGGCAGGCCGCGGCAACGCCGGCGGCCGCCAGCGTCGCCAGTCTCTGCTTTGCGTTGCGACTTCCCGCCATGTCGTCCCCCGACGCTCCCTGTGCAGGGGACGTTGGCAGAGACAGCTCGCGATCCGGCTAAGCTATTACTTCAAATTGTACCGATCCGCGCGATCTCGGCCGGGCCGGCGACGGTGATGGTGTGATTTTCGTTAAGACCGGCGTTACGCCGTCACATCACCGATATGACGGCATTCCGCTGCGGCTTGCGGCCCTCGCCGTCGATCAGAACGGCGACTCCTCAGGCCAGCGCAGCGCGTGCCATTGGCCGGCCGCGATCTGGCCGCGGCTCATCTTCGAGGCGACCGCATTGCGCAGCTTTGCAAAATTCTCGCGGGTTTTCCTCGGTGCATGCGCAGCCGCGAGGTTCAGCCATTTGTAGGCGGCGACGTCGTCCTGCGGCACGCCCTGGCCCTTGTCGTAGGCGAGGCCGAGCAGATATTGCGACGTGGTGTCGCCTTGCTCGGCGGCCAGCCTGTACCAGTAGCCGGCGGCGTCATAGGCCTGCGGCAGGCCTTGTCCCGTCGCGTACATGAAGCCGACCATCCCTTGCGCGCGGGCATTGCCGCGCTCGGCCTGCGGCAACAGCAGACGGGCAGCGGTATTGTAGTCGCCGCGGTTGAAGGCGCCGGTTCCGGCGCCGAGGGAATCTGCATGGGCGATGCTTGTCGATGCAAGTCCCAGCACGATGGCGGCAATCAAGAGTCTGCTGGACCTGATCATGTGAACCGCTCCTCGGGCAATTTGTACTGGCTCAGCGGTAGGTCGTCGGCGCGGGCCTCGGCCCGATCGCGTTGATCGTACCGCGCAGCTTGGTGCGCAGCTCCTCGGCGACGAAATGAGCATCGGCGCCGTCGCGGATGATCTGCGGCCGGATGAAGATGATAAGCTCGGTGCGCTTGACCTGCTTGTCCGTCTGTCCGAACACGGCTTCGCCGAGGCCGGGAATCTGGTCGAGGCCCGGAATGCCCGCGCGGCTCTTGGTCTGGGTGTCGCTGATCAGGCCCGCCAGCAAGACCGTCTGTCCGCTGGCGACCGCGACCGAGCTGCGCACCTTGCGGGTCGACACCGTCGGCGTCAGCGAGTTGGTCGACGTCGAGGACGATCCTGACGACGAGTTGCTGACCGGATTGGAGATCTCCTGCTCGACATCGAGCCTGACATTGCCGTTGGCATTGATCCGCGGCACCACGCGCAGGATGATGCCGGTGCTGCGATAGTCGGTCGTGTTGGCGATGGTGTTGTTGCCGGTCAGCACGGTTGCGCTTCCGGTCTGGATCGGGATCTCGTCGCCGACCTGGAGGGTCGCGACCTGGTTATCGATCACGACCACGGACGGGTTCGACAGCACCTTGACGTCGGTGATCGCATGCAGCGCGTTGAGCACGGCGCGCGGCGTCTGCGCCGAGCCGACCAGGAAGTTGAAGCCGGGGATGGCGCGCTGGAGCACGACATCGGCTGCCGCCGCGGCGACCGACGTTGCGCCGTTAAAGCCTACCGAGCCGGTGTTGGGCTTCAGGCCGACATCGCGGCTCATGATGTAGGATTGGATGCCGTACTGGAGATCGTCGGTCAGCGTCACCTCGGCGATGGTGGCGTCGATGGCGACCTGGAGCTGCGGCTGGTCGATCTCCTTGATGGTCTGCTCGATGATCCGGTACTGTTCCTGGCTCGCATAGATCAACAGCGTGTTGTTGACACTGTCGGCAGTGATGCGGACACCGTCGAGAACGTTGCCGGGACCTGTGCCGCCGCGGCCTGAATTCTGTCCTGTGGAGGAGTTGTCGAACAGGCTGCCGCCGCCCTGCGAAGCGGATGATGAACCGTAGGCGGCCTGATTGCCGGTAGACGCGTCGGAAGCACCCGCGCTTGCGGCGCGTCCGCCTGAATTCGAGCCAAAGCCGCTGCTTGACTGATTGGGCGAGGCCGACAGGCGGCTGAGCGCAGAGCCGCCGCTCGAGCTCGAGGCGAGGCCGGATCCTGGTGCGACCTGTCCACCCGGGCTGTCGAGCTGAGAGGCGGACGAGCCGGATGAACTGCTCGAACCGAAGACGTCGTTGAGCACCCGCGCGATCTGCCGGGCGTCGCCGAACTTCACGCGGTAGACGTGGACCGCCGAGCGGCCTGTATTGGTGGTGTCGAGGCGGCGGATCCAGGTTTCGACACGGTTCAACAGCTCCGGCTTCCGCGTCACCGCGAGCACCGCGTTCATCCGGGCGATCGACTGGAATTTGATCACGTTCTGCGTCATGCCGCCTTCGCCGGAATCGACGATTTTCTCGAGCTCGGCGATGATCGGTCCCGGATTGCTGTTCTGCACCGGGAAGATACCGACCGACTGTCCCTTCAAGAAGTCCGCATCGAAGCTCAGCACGAGATCGACCGCGTTGCGGCGCTCGCTGCCGGAGCCCTGGATCAGGATCAGGTTGCGGCTGGTGTCGGCGCGGATCATGCCCTGCTTGGTGGCAAAACTGTCGACCAGCTTGATGACGGTCTGCGCCGAGACATATTGCAGCGGCACGATCGTTATGCCGTAGCCGGGTGTCATGCGATCGGAGGCGTCCGCACCGCCGACGCCGACCGCGTCGCCCTGCGGCATCAGCCGGTAGCCGGTATCGTCGCGCACCAGCGCGACGCCGCCGATCCGCAGCGCGTTTTCGAGCGCGAAGACGACGTCGGATTTGGGGATCGGGCGGCCCGAGGAGAGGCTGATATTACCCTGCACGCGCGGATCGATGACGTAGCCGACGCCGAGGATGTCGCCGAGCACGATCTTGGCGACGGACGCGACCGGCGAATTGTCGAAATTGAGCTCGAACCGGTCGGTGCTGACCGCCGCTTGCTGCGAGGAGGTGGCGGTCGGCGCATCGTCGCTGGCAACCGCAGCGTAGATCGCAGTCTTGGCGCGAGGGCCGGTCGAGAGCTCGCGCTGCGGCAATTGGTTCGGATAGCGCGGCAACAGGTCAACCGAGCGGACCTTGTCGAAGACATCCGGATCCTTGGTGTCGGCATCGGCGATGCCGCTCACCGTGTTGCACGATCCGAGCAATACGCAGATGGCAGCGCATTGGACAACCAAGCCGATCCGGAATGTTGCTCGGCTCACTGGACTGCCTCACTCACGCGCCGCCCGCTGTTGTTCCCGTCAAGGCGGGGCGGGCCGAATGCGGCTTGCTTAACCCTCTCGTATGACAGTCGTGTGTTACGAATTCTGTTAGCCTTGCGCCCGTCGCGCGAGCTTGTTGTGAGAATGTGATGCGACGGAAAATTGCGCAGGGACATCAAGGACGTTCTGTTCGATCATGTTGTGACTGGTCGGGGACGATATTGCGATCGATCATGCCGTCACATTTCCAATCGGAAAACTAAGGTAAACGGCCCGCTCGCCGCTCTGCGGCCGTCAGAGTGACTACGGTAGACGTTCATGGCCTCCCCGAATGCGCACGAGTTCGTAGCTCGTTTCAGCCAGAAGGTTGGCCTGAAACCGGACGCGGACAAGCTCGGCAGGACGAATGGGGCCCGCCCTGCCGAAGGTGGTCTGCGTAAGCTGTGGGAAATGAGTGAATTGTCGGCGAGCGAATTCGCCGACGAGGTGTCGCTGTTCTTCGAGCTTCCGCGCGTCACGCTTCAGGAGATGATGGCGACGGAATCCCGCGCGCAGCAGTTTTCGCGCCGGTTCCTGCGCGAAATGGCGGTGTTCCCGTGTCAGCCCGCCGGCGGATCGCCGGTGCTTGTGCTGGCCGACCCCACGGACCGGGCCTCCATACAGGCCGCCGCAATCGTGCTTGGCACGGCGCCGACCATCAAGGTTGCCTCGTTCGAGGACATCGCCACCGTGCTCGACCAGCGTCTTGGCGAGGAGGAGAGCGCGAGCGCCGAGACCGCCGTCAATGCCACGGCGCAGGATGACGACATCGACAATCTGCGCGACCTTGCGAGCGGCGCGCCGGTCGTTCGCGCCGTCAACGACATGTTCGAGACCGCCGTCGAGCTGCGCGCCAGCGATATCCACATCGAGCCCGGCCGCACCTCGCTGGTGATACGGATGCGCGTCGACGGGCTGTTGCGCAATGTCGCGACACCGAACGGCGTGCCCCCGGCGGCGGTGATCTCGCGCATCAAGATCCTGGCGGGACTGAACATCGCCGAGCGCCGGTTGCCGCAGGACGGCGGCGCGCGGGTGCGGGCGGCGCGCTCGGAGATCGACGTGCGCGTCGCGATCATGCCGACGCAGCATGGCGAGTCCGCCGTCATCCGCCTGCTGCCGCGGGACCGCGCTCTGCTGTCGATAGACAAGCTCGGCTTCCTGGCCGGCGACCAGGGTAAATTGCGGCGCATGCTCGCACTGCCGCACGGCATGATCATCGTCACCGGCCCGACCGGCAGCGGCAAGACCACGACGCTCGCGACGGTGCTGTCGCTGCTCAACGAGCCGACCCGAAAGATCCTGACCATCGAGGATCCCGTCGAATACGAGATCCCCGGCATCTCCCAGTCGCAGGCCAAGCCCTCGATCGGTCTGACCTTCGCCACCGCGCTGCGCTCCTTCGTGCGTCAGGACCCCGACGTCATCATGGTCGGCGAAGTCCGCGATTCCGAGACCGCTCATGTCGCGATCCACGCCGCGCTCACCGGCCATCTCGTGCTGACCACGCTGCACACCGAGACGGCGGCGGCCGCCGTGCCGCGCCTGCTCGATCTCGGCGTCGAGGCGTTCCTGCTGCGCTCGACCTTGCGCGCGGTGATCGCGCAGCGCCTGGTCCGCCAGCTCTGTGACCGCTGCAAGAGCAGCCGGCCGCTGACCCATGCCGACGTCGAGGCCGATCCGCGCTACACGGCGGTCGGTCTGTCCGTCGGCAACGTCATCTTCGAACCCGTCGGCTGCGAGCGCTGCGGCAATGTCGGCTATCGCGGCCGTATCGGTGTGTTCGAGGTGCTCGAGATGAACGAGGAAGTCCGTGCGCTGGTCGAGGAACAGTCCGACTGGGAATCCATCGACAAGGTCGCCATCCGCAACGGCATGACGACCATGATCGAGGATGGCCTCGCCAAATGCCTGTCGGGCATGACCTCGGCGGCGGAGATCCTGCGCGTGACCACCGTGCGGTGACGAGATGCCGAATTTTCGCTATCGCGCGCTGACGCAGAAGGGAGAGGTGGTCTCCGGCTCGATCACGGCGGCCAACCTCGCCGAAGTGTCCCAGCGCATCGAATATCTCGGCCTGGTCGCGATCGATGCCGGGCCCGAGGAGGAAGCCAAGGGCTGGTCGCTCTCGCTGGCGTCGTTGACGTTGTCGAAGCCGGGGCCCGCGGATGTCACGATCTTCACGCGCGACCTTGCTCTGCTCCTGAAGGCCGGTGCCCGGCTGAATGATGCGCTCGAACTGCTCGCAGGCGACATGGACGTCAGCCGGCTTCGTCCGGTCGTCAATACCATCAAGACCGCGATCATGTCCGGCGAGAGCTTTGCCGAAGCGCTTGCGCGCGAGCCGACGCTGTTTCCGCCCATGTATGTCGCCCTGGTCAGAGTCGGCGAGATGTCGGGCACGCTGGACCACATTCTGGAGACGATCGGGACAGAGCGCACGCGCGCGGAGGCTCTGCGCCGCAAGGTGACCGGCGCCCTGCAATATCCTGCCTTCGTGCTGCTCGCGGCCGGTGGCGTATTGATCTTCTTCGTCACGTTCGTGCTTCCTCAGTTTTCGGCGGTGTTGCGCGACTTCAACGCCAAGACCGATCCCGTCATCGAGGTGTTCCTGACGCTGTCGGACATCCTGCGCGGTCACGGCTTCGAGGTCGGCGCCGTGGTTGCCATCGCCGTCATCGGCGGCTGGCTGGCGTGGCGGAGGCCATCGGTCCGCGCCAGCATCGTGACGCAGATCGCGCGGCTGCCTGTCATCTCGACCGTGGTCGAATTCCACCGCGCCGCGCTGTTCTCGCGCAATCTCGGTATTCTGCTCGGCAGCGGCGTGACGCTGACGGCGACGCTTCGCATCCTGATCGACATCATGAATGCGACCGGAAACGTGCAGGCCTGGGCGGCGATGGCCGACCGCGTGCGTCATGGCGGCAGGCTCGCCGAGGCGCTGGCCGCTTCGGCCGTGCTGCCGCCCGTCGCGGTGCGGATGCTGCGGCTCGGTGAGGAGACCGGACAGTTGCCGACGCTGTCGGGCCGGGTCGCGGAGTTCTACGAGGAAAAGCTGCAGCGGCAGCTCGATCGCGTCGTCGCCATCATCGGGCCTGCCGCGATCATCCTCATCAGCGTCGTGGTCGGGGGCCTGATCGTGTCGGTCATGACGGCGCTGTTGTCAGTGACGCAAGTTGTCGGTTGAGAAGGGGAAGGTTCGCATGATCCGCGTTTCCAAGAAGGGGCTGTTCCCTCCGCCGAGGCGGCGGCGCCGGCGTCGCGGCGAGGAAGGCTTTACGCTGGTGGAGATGCTGGTCGTCATCACCATCATCGGCATGATCATGGCGCTGGTCGGCCCGCGGGTGCTGAACTATCTCAGCGAATCCCGCGTCAAGGCGGCCAAGATACAGATCCAGAGTTTCAGCAGCGCGCTCGACCTGTTCTACCTCGACGCCGGCCGCTTCCCGACCGGCTCGGAAGGACTGGGCGCCCTCGCGCATGCCGTGAGCGGCGTGGCGTCCTGGAATGGCCCATATTTGAAGGGCGGCAACGTTCCCAACGACCCATGGGGCAATCCTTATGTCTACAAGCAGCCGGCGGAACGCGCGCCCTACGAAATTCGCTCGCTCGGCTCCGACGGACAGGAAGGCGGGACGGGAACGTCGACTGATCTCGTCTCCGGAGCGAACTGATACGGGCGAGGCCGGCTTCACGCTGCTCGAAATGGTCTGCGTGCTGGCCATCGTCGCGATGCTCGCGGCCGTGCTGCTGCCGCGCTTTCCGTCGCAGACCTCGCGGCCGCGGCTCGAGGCTTATGCGATCGAGGTTGCGGCCCTGCTCAAGGCCGACCGCAATGCCGCGCTGTCGCGCTACGGCGCGGTCAGCGCCGTTGTGGACGCGCGGGCACGTACCGTGAGGTCGGGTTCGGGCCCCTGGATCATCCAGGTGCCGCAGGACGTGGTGTTCGACGCGCTGCTGCCGCAACGCTGCAACGGCCGGCCGGCGTTCTCGACCATCAGTTTTTTCGCCAGCGGCATGTCGTGCGGCGGCACGATCCGCCTGACACGTCTCGGCAACGCCGTCGAGGTGCGCGTGAACTGGCTGACGGGAGGCGTGGACATTGTCGCGCAGGAAGTCCTCTAGCCGCCGGCGCGAAGCCGGCTTCACCATGATCGAGGCCGTCGTGGCGCTCGCGCTGGTGACGATCGTGCTCGCTGCGATCGGAACGTTGGTCGCGACCAATTCGCGCGGCGCCTGGAAGCTCGAGCAGCATGCCGCCCTCGTCAATGCGGCGCGCGTGGTGGTGTCCACCTTGCCGCGTGCCGGAGCGCCGATGCTTGATGATCTGCGCGGGCGGGCCGCCGGCCACCGCTGGCAGATGCGCATGACGCCATTCCTCGACGATGTGCCTGTCGTGCCGGAGTCGCGGTTTATTCCGCAGCGCGTCGAATTGCGCGTGCAGGCGCCGGGCGGGGCGATGGTGTCGTTCGAAACGATCCGCTTGCAGAGCAGGGGCGGGAGCTGATGACCGACGCCCGGCAATGGCGCGCCGAAGACGGCTTCACGCTGTTCGAAGCCCTGGTTGCGCTGGCACTGATGGGCCTGATCATGGGCGCGCTGGCCTCGGTCACCGGGCAATGGCTGCCGAGCTGGAACCGCGGCATCATCCGTGCCCAGCGTAACGAGCAGGTCGCGGTCGCTCTCGATCGGCTCACGGCCGATCTGGCGGCGGCCGACTACGTGACGCGGTCGGACAATCTGCCGTTGTTTCGCGGCGGGGAGCAGGCCGTGATGTTCGTCCGCTCCGTGCTCGGCCCGAATGGTCGGCCGGGGCTGGAGATCGTGCGGATCTCCGAGATCAACGACAGAAACGGTCCGGCACTGGTGCGCATGCGCGCGCCGTTCGTGCTGCTGAAGGCGGGAGATCCCAGGGCAGACCAGATTCCGTTCGTCGATCCCGTCGTGCTGCTGCGGCTGCCATATCGCATCAGCTTCGCCTATGCCGGTCTTGACGGCAAATGGGGCAGCCGCTGGCTCAACTCCGGCGAACTGCCGATGTCGGTCCGCTTCGACATCAGGGATGTCGAGCGCGGAACCGTGATTTCGAGCGCCGCGCGGATCCATGTCGAGACAGGCGCGCCGCGGCCGGATCCGTCGACCGAGCAGGAGGCGACGCAGACGCAATCCGGTAACGGGCCGACGCAATGACCAGTCCGGCCTCTCGACTGAGACGCAAGCTTGCGGCGCAGGACGGGTTCATCGTCGTCGCCACCCTGTGGCTGCTCGCGGGATTGGCCGCGCTTGCGACCGTCGCTTCGGTCTACATCGCGCAATCGGCCAATGCGCTCTCGGCGCTGGACGCGGCGACCCAATGGGAGATGCTGGGTTCGGCGGGTGTCGAGCTCGCCGCCTACCAATTGTCGGCGCCTGCGACGATGCGGCGTCCGACCCATGGCGGCTTCGGCTTCCGCCTGGCGGATGCCTCCGTGCGCGTCGAGTACATGTCGGAATCGGCACGGATCAATCTCAATATGGCGCCGCGTGCGATGATAGCGGGTCTGTTCAGGGCGCTCGGCGCGCCGGCGGAAGCAGCCGACGAATATGCCGCGCGTGTCATTGCCTGGCGGCGCACGCCGAGACCGGATGGGCGGGATACGGAGCCGGCGGCCTATGCTGCGGCGGACCTCGCTTACGTGCCGCGGCAAGCGCCATTCGCCAGCGCCGATGAGCTGTGGCAAGTGCTCGGCCTGCCGGTCGAGCTGGTCGAGCGTGCGATGCCTTTCGTGACGGTCTACAGCGGTATGGCGGAGGTCAACGTGCTCGATGCCGCGCCGGAGGTGATCGCGGCATTGCCGGACATGACGACGGCCAGGCTCGACGCCTTCCTCAATCAGCGCGCGGACCTGCCGCCCGACAATCCAGAGTTCGTCATCGGCGCGCTCGGCGGGCGGCAGCCGGGCGCCACGATATCGGCGAGCGACGCCTATCGGGTGCGCATACGGATCACGCTGCGGGACGGCCGGCAACGAACGCCCGAGGCGGTGATCCGGATTCCGGGACCGGGCGAGAAGGAGGCCTTCCGCGTACTGGCATGGACCGACGAGGTTGATCCGGATCGAGGAGGGCGGCCAAGGCCGCGGGAGAGCCGATGAGTATTCCCAGTCAAATCGCAGCCGCGCTGTCGCTGTGGATCGACAGCATTGCGCGCACGGTGAGCGCGCGGCTCGAACGAACGCGCGGTGCGCGGCAGATCGCGATTACCGAGGACGAGGAGGGCGCTCTGACCCTGCGCCTTGCTTCGACGACGAGCAAGGATGCCGATCTGCCGCCCGGTCGCATCAACGTCGTCGATGGCGTGATCAGCGAACCGCTGTCGGGCGAATGGTCCGCGGCGATGAAGGGTGCGATGGTCGACCTCGCGCTTCAACCATCGCGCTTCGTATTTCGTCCGCTGGAGTTGCCGGGACGTGCAGTCGAGTTTCTCGACGGAATCATCCGTGCCCAGATCGATCGGCTGACACCCTGGAGCTCGGCGGAAGCGGTGTTTCACTGGACGCCGCCGCAGGCGATCGCCGACGACCATGTCGAGTTGACGGTGGTGGCGACGGCGCGCGCGGCGGTGACGTCGTTGTCGCAAGCTCTCCTCGATGCAGGGGCCGCCGCTGTCGAGGTCTCGACAGCAGCGCCGGGGATGGAGCGGGTCGCCGTCTATCATCAGCGCGTCGGCGGGCAAACCGGCTCGAGCCGGCTCCGCCTTGCGCTGATCGCAGTCCTCGCAACGACCGGCGTGCTGGCGATGCTGTCGGTCGGGCTCGGCGGGATCGCCACCGATTCCTACGATGCCCAGCTGCAGCAGACCCAGCGCCGGATCGCCGAGCGCCGCGCGCTCGCGCGCGGCGGGCAGGGCGGCCAGGGCAGCTCGCCCCTCGAAATCCTGGCGCGCCGCAAGCAGACGATGCCGTCGGCCGTGATGGTGCTGGAAGAGCTGTCCGGCCTCTTGCCCGACCACACCTATGCGACCGAGCTGAGGATCGAGGGCGACAAGCTCCAGATCACGGGTCTGACCAGCGACGCCCCGTCGCTGATCCAGATCCTGGAGCAGTCGCCGCATTTCGCCAGCGCAGGCTTCTTCGCACCGACGACGCGCGCCGCCAACGAGGCGGGCGAGCGCTTCCACATCGAGACCAGGATCAAGCCGCAATTCGGGCCGGGCACATGATCAGCATGCAGAAGTTCGAAGGATATCTCACGCGCTTACCGGTCGCCGCGGTCGCGGCCTATGTGGCGCTGGTGGTGTTGTTCGCGTTCACGACAGTGCAGACCGTGATCGAGATCCTGGGTAGCCGCGATGCTGCGGCGTCAGCCGCGGAGATCCTTCAGACGCTCGAGGCCCGGCGTGCTACGCCGCCGCCCGCCGTCCGGGCCGACATCAGCGTTCCCACGGGCTCGGCGTTCCTCGAAGGACAGACGGCCTCGGTCGCAAGCGCCGTGCTGCTCCAGCGGGTGCTCGCGGCGACCAAGCGGGTGAACGGCAACACACTGTCGTCGCAGGTCGATGTCCAGGGGCCGCTCGCCAAATCCGGCTTCGTCTCGGCGACGTTCAACATCGAGCTCGCTTCAGCATCTCTTCAGCCGCTCCTCTATGACCTGGAGGCCGGCATGCCCTTTCTGTTCATCGATGGTCTGGTCGTCCAGACCGCCTCGGGCAGCGCCGACAACAGCAAGTTGCGCCTGGTCCTCGGCATCTCGGCGCAGCGACAGAACGCGAAGTGAACGAAGCGACCTCGGGTGGAGGCGAAATCAGCTCGCGATCGTTGCGCGGTCTGCGCTCACGCAATTGCTGCGCGACCGGATACCGGCTTCATTTCAGGTTTGAACAGCAGCAACAGGAGCGAGACCCCGAACGCGTCGCCGAGACTGAACAATTGCGGTTGGAAGAAGGCCCCAAACGCCAGGGCGACCAATCCGCCCAAGCGGGCACAGGCAAAGCGGCGTTGCTGCCGATCCTTCCCCGTTGATCGCACTGCTTCGGCGCGTGCAGCGGCAATGACGCAACCGACAAAGAGGATTATCAATCCGCCCCCGACGATTCCGAATTCCACCAGCGTCTTCAGGTAGCCATTGTGCCCGGCCTCAAAGGCTGATGCGCGCTTGAATCCGATGCCGAGCGGATGATCCATGATCGTCGCCAGGGCCGCGAACCAGTATTCATCCCTTCCTGTGAATCCTGAAGACAGATCTCGACTTGAATCGTCAAGCGCGAGAAAGGTGGCAATCTGCGGCCAAAGGAATATGCACAACAGCAACGCAGCGATCGCCGCGGCAACCTTCCACGGGCGCAGGGAATTGAAGGTCAAGTCATGCACGACAAGCGCGGAAATGCAGCCGATCAAGGCGTACCGCGAGCTGACGAGAGCGGCCATCGAGAAGCACAGGATCCTGACGACGATACCCGTTTTCCCAGCGTGAAACTGCGACAGAATGAAGCCTGCGAGTAACGGTGCGGAAAAAAGATTTGGTTGAATACCCCCGACATTGCGGCCTTGCGGTAATCCCAGGACGGCCAGCGCGGAGATGCCGAACAGACAAAATATGATGGATGCCACCTTCATGCAGGTTTCGATGTCGTCCGGTGGCAGCGTCCATACGACAGACAGCATCAAAGCAGTCAGCATGAGCAGAATGGTGTAAAAAACGCCAACGAACGTCGCCGCCTCGTCATCGTGCAATTGTAGGACAACAGACAGGTAGATGATGCCAATGATCGCGACCTGGGCGAGGCTCAATCGCCCCAGGCTGGCGAACGCCCGCGAAGCGTGCATCAAGGACACCGTCGTGATGAACAGCGCGATTCCGGTAATCTGTCCGATCAGAACCGTGCCGCCCAGGGCAAACGAAGTTGGGACGTCCGCGAAGTCCGGGTTCAGGTCAATCATGGGGAAGGAAAGGAGGCCGCACCACGCCCAGAAAGACCCGATAACTGCAATCGTTGAAGGGCTGCGAGCGCGGAAAATTGCGGCAGCACCAGCGGTCAATCGGTGCTTGCCCGGGTTGGTCGTCGATCGATCGACGAAAGATGCTGGCAGGTTCAAGGAAATCGTCCCTCTTGCGGGTGCGCTTGTCAGACGGTGGTTCCCGGCACCCGGACGTGGTCCGGCGGCAATCCCGCCATGTGCCGCTCCATCATGGCCGCGTATGCCGTCTCCAGATCACGCGTGTATTGCTCCGTGTCGTACAAAGGTGTCGTCAGTCGATCGCGGGCCAGCTTCGCTTTCAGCGCCGCGAGCCTGGCGGGATCGTTCGCCAGTTCGATCGCCAATTGTTCGTAGGCCGCCGGCGTCGTCGTGATCAGTGCGGGCAGGCGGATCGCATTGAGCAAGCTCGCCCCGACACGCGCCGCGAATGTTTCGCCGAGGCAGGTCACGACCGGAAGTCCGGTCCAGAGCGCATCGCTGGCGGTCGTATGAGCGCCGTACGGAACTGTATCGAGGAAAAGGTCCGCGCAACGATGCCGCGCCAGGTGCGCGGAGGTGGGGAGCCGTTGGGCGAAAACCAGACGACGCGGCGCCACGCCCCTTGCCTGCGCCTCTCGACGCAAATTGTCCGCAGCCGTCGGATTGTCCTCGAACAGCCACAACACGCTGTTCTCCACCGCGGCGAGAATCCGCATCCAGGATGAGAAAACGTCGGGCGTGATCTTGTAGTTGTCGTTGAAGCAGCAGAAGACGAAAGCGTCATCCGGAAGGCCGTGCTCGGCGCGGACAGGCATCAGATCTGCAATTGCACGGTCGCGATCGTTTGCCTGATAGCTTTCGGGAAGCCAGGCGATTTTCTCCACGTAGCAATCGTAATCGTGCTCGGGAATCACGTTTCGGTCTGCGACGATGTAGTCGATGAAGCCTGCACCGATGGTGCCGGGAAAGCCGAGATAGTTGACCTGGATCGGGGCGGGACGCATGGCCAAGATGCCGGTGCGCGCGTCCTGGGTATATCCTTTCAAATCGACGAGGATGTCGACTTCCAGAGCCCTGACAAGCTCGGCGATTTGAGTGTCACTTTGCGGTTTGGCGTCGACAAAGCGCTCGAACGCGGCTTCGATCCGTCGGCGCATGTCCGAGCCGTCGTTTGGGCCGACCGAGATGGCGGTGATTTCAAAGCGCGTCCTGTCGTGATGTTCGAAGACGCCCGCCATCAGTTGCGAGGTCGCGTGCTGATGAAAATCCGCCGAGAGATAGCCGATGCGGATGCGGTCGTGAGTGTAGCGCTCGCCGCGCCAGACCGGCGAATTCTGGAGACGAAAGTTGTTCTCGGCCCACGTGCGCGCGCATTGAAGCTGCTCGGCCGATGTGGACGGAATCGCAACGAACATGAACGGTGAGACGAGCTTCCCGCTTCGGACCGATGACCTGACCGAGGCACAACCACTCTCGAAATCCGTCCAATCGCATTGATGCAACTTGACGCGCAAACAGGCGGCGGCCACGGCGGACTGATCCGGATTGAGGTCGAGAGCCCTGTTCCAGGCGACTAAGGCGTCGTCGTAACGTTTCTCGAGGTAGGCGACCTGACCCTTCGCCAGCCAGGCGCTCACCAGGCCGGGATTCAGGACTGTGGCGCGGTCGAGAGCCGCCGCCGCGTCGTGGTGACGGCCAAGGGACAGCAACACAGTCCCGCGCCCGAGCCAGGCCTCGGCGAAAGCGGCATCCGCAGCGATGGCGCGATCGAACGCGACCTCCGCATCGCGCTGACGACCTGATCGAAGGAGAATATTGCCGTGTCCGGACCAGGCTGACGCGAGGTACGGCCCGATGGTGAGCGCACGGTCGTACGCTGCCGCAGCGTCCTCGAGGCGACCGAGATCGAGGAGCGCGTTGCCGCGGCCAGCCCATGCTTCGGGGAGGTCGGGTTTCAGCTTCAATGTGTGGTCCGCGGCAGCCAGAGCTTCGTCGCGCCGGCCCAGCTGGATCAGGGCGTAGCAGCGGCCGAGTGCCGCTGCCGCAAGATCGGGCCGCAGCGTGAGGGCGTTGTCATAGGCCGAGAGCGCGTCGTTGTAACGGCAGGTCGCGAAGTGGATCGTTCCCTTATCGAGATGCGCCTCCGCGAGCTGTGGGTTCAACTGCAATGCCTGGTCATACGAAGCGAGTGCCGGTTCATATTGGCGCGACTTCGCCAGCGCCGAACCCAGCATGATGTGGGCTGGAAAATGCCGGGGGTGATGCGCCAACAGGCGTGTCAGTTGCTCGATGGCTTCGGAATGGCGGCTCAGAGCCAACAGCCCGGCCGAGCTTCCATGTAGAAGTCCCAGGCTGGTCGGCGCGAATTGTAGTCCGTGCTGGCACAGCCGGACCAACTCGTCATGCTCGCCGGCCCGGTGGAGCACGGCCGCGTAGTTCTCAAGGAACTCCACGTTGACCGGCTTTGACTGCAACGACCGTGTCATCAGCAGTTTTGCGCGATCAATATTTCCCGCCGCTGCCTCGGCCACGCCCAGGAAGTGCACGGCGTGAAGATTATTGGGATTGGCATCGATGATGCGTCGATACAGTTTGGCGGCGGCCGCGATGTCCCCCTTGTCATGCAAAGACAGCGCCCGATCCAATATCCGTCGCTCGTCACGCATCGCTCGAACCGCACACTGCCTCAAAGGCCCGATGGCCGGGACGAACTCCCGCTCTGCTTGACCCGACCCCACTCCTTACGTTCCGAATTGCACAAGACTGTGACATCGGCGGCTGTAGCGGCGAGCTATGCGATGATCCGAGAGCTGTCGTCGGACCGGTTATGCGAGGTATCAATTCGTGTAACATTGGTCTACATCGGCGCTGCCAGCCGTAGGTTCAGGTAACGACGCCCGCCCCGGAAGACATCATGGTTGAAACAAGTGTCGCGAGCTCCAACGCCTCGGATGGAACGCGCAGCCCTGCGGCGTCTCGATACGGGCTTATACCAGCGCGTGTCGTCGGCTGGGTGAGAGCCGTCCATGGCCAATGGAGGCGGATTGCCAATATCGGGCTGCTGGTCGCCGGGTTCGGCCTCGGTCAAGGGGCGATATTCATTGTCCAGACCGTACTCGTGGCCGCAGGCGAGTACGAACTTCTCGCAGCATTCGGCACGCATTATTCCTTTGCCATTCTGGGCATCGTCCTCGTTGATGCCGGTGCGAGTACGACACTCGCCCGGGCAGTCGCCCGCTTGCCGAGCGGTCGAGAGGCAAGCGGCGAGGTATGGCGGATATTCTGCGAGACGAGCGCGATAAGGATCACGGTGGCCTTGATCGTCGGTGTCGCTGCAGCCCTGTATGTCTGGCGATTCTCGACTGACGAGTTTTCGCGATGGTACGTCGCCCTTGCGCTCCCCGGATTGCTGCTGTGGGCCGTCAACGGGGTTGGCCTGCTCGACGGCCTGAGACTGAGTGGCATCAGCGGAATCACGGGATCGGTGGCTTACCTGGTCACCGCCGCCGGCCTCGCCTTGGCGGCCCACAAGTCGGCTGCCGCAGCAGGCGCGATCCTGGGCGGCGCCTTTTCCATAGGCTATCTCGTGACGTTGATCGCGCAATGGACGACGCTGGCGCGCAAGGGCTGGTACCCGCGATTTCACAGGGTGACACGTGCGGGCCTGACGAGGGCACTGACGGACGGCTGTGCCCTGTCGTTCCAGATCTTGCCGGGGCAGGTCAACATGCGCGTTCAGTTGGTATTGAGCACGGTCTATCTCGGCGCCGAGACGACCGCCCTTTTCGTGTACGCCAAGCAGATCGTGACGGCATCGACCCAGATCGTAGGGTTCGTGCTGAGGGTGGAATTCCCGAGCCTCGTCGAGAAACTGTCGGCAGCCGGAAAGCAGAGCCTCGGCAATATGCTCGGAGCGCAGAGAATGGCGCTCTATTGCGCGACGATGTTTGCAGTCGGGGTTACCGTCGTCGCCGGCATCGCTGCGCAGGTGCCGGAGTTTGGCTTGCACCGGGCTGCGATTGTCATCGCCGGCTTCGCGCCGACGATATTCACGATGTCGCTGTTGCTGATGATGATGCAGGCCCTGGCGGCGACGGGCGCGTATGGCCTCGCCGCCGGGGCTCTGGCGATCGGCTCGTTGGCGGGAATGCTGGTCAGTTACATGCTGGTTTCCATGCTTGGCGTCTATGCTTTCGTGGCGGGAGAGGTCGTATTGAATCTGGTTGGGCTCTCTGTCGGATATCGCTATCTGCGCCGGTGAGGGACGAGCCGGGACGGCCGAGCCCCGATCTTGTCGTCCTGTGATATCAGCTCACGTCGGCCGGTTTCGGCACCATCGCTATGGGGGGAGCGGAGACTGGCTTGGCTGCAGGCCCCCATGGTAACTGGAATGACAAAGGCCTCAGGAAATTTTCGGCAGCAGCGACGATAACCCTCTTCTTCGCCAGGACCTTCGATTCGACGAGATGCCAGGACAACGCCGCGAACACCAAGCTGAGGACATAAGCCATGGCAAAGCTGAGCAGCCAGTTCCTGTTCTCCGGAAAGAGGTGGACGAGGAGCTGCTGTACCGGCAGTCCATACAGGTACACTCCGTAGGAGTAGTCGCCCGTCCGATTGACGAACGTCTCTCGGAAGTTGGAAAGCCCGACGAAGACGGTGGCGTAGGCGATCGGAATCATCGCCAGATATTGCAGCGCTCCGCCCCAGAGCAGGGCGTAGGAAAGCACGACCGACAGAGCGAAAAGGTCAGCTCGCAGCGGAACCTTGTCCTTGAGCTCGAACAAGGACACGCCGATCAAGAACGCGAGGACGAGAGTCTCGATCTGCACTCTCCCGTCGCCTGCAGACCAGTCCGCCGGCGCATGAATTCCCAGTGCCTGCATTCCCAGCAAGCAGATGAACGTCGCCACGGTGACGAGCGGAACGGTCCGGCGCAGGTGTGCGAGCTGCAGGACGAGCACGGTAGCGAGGATTGCGTAGCAGTACATCTCCGCCGGAATGGTCCAGAGCTGCAGATTCACGACACGCGGCACAGGGTTGTTAAGAAAGACACCAGGCAGATAATATTGGATATCGCCGATGATATTGAGAGGATATGCCCGAAACAGGGGATCACTGAAATACGCGGCCAAGGTGAAGCTGGTCACGAGCGGACCGAGCACCAGCATTGCGAGAAGCGACTCGACACAAAGCGCCGGGATAATACGCAGCACTCTGAGCAACAGAAAGCCGATTGTCGTCTTTGAACGATGCAGACTTCCTGAAACAAGGAATCCGCTAAGGGCGAAGAAAGCCGGCACCACTGCCCAGAGAATTGGCTGGTAGATCGGGGGCTGCGCCACAGAAAACATGCCGACGCGGACCGTCGAGTCAACCAGCGACTTGAAGGTCTGGACATCCGCGCCCAGCGTAAACGTCTTGCTATGGATGAAGAGGACGGCCGTAGAGAGAAGTATCCTGAGGTAGTCGAAGCCTGTTGAATGACCCTCAACGGACTCCATCCGAGCGGAGATGCTTTCTCCCTTGGGCAGCGCGGAAGCCATCAGTACCGATCCCCGTCCAGTCTTGCTAATGCTCAGAGCCGACGCCCCTGGCGCGCGGACGCAAGGGCTCTCTTGAGGGCGGCCACCCTGACGTCTCTGGCCGGCGGCGGCTGCCCGTCGTGACATGTTCGATCGAGCGAACCGGCGTCGCCAATGGCGCGGTGCGCGGAGCAGGTGTGGCGGTCCGTTGCGGAAGGGACATGAATTCGTGTTCGAGCGAACGGATGATCGAGATGCGATCCCATTTCTGTTCGGCGCGTGCGCGCGCGACGGCGCCGAGGCGATCTCGCAGTGCTTCGTCTTCGGCCAGAATCGTGACAGCCGCAGTAAGCGCGCCAGCGTCGCCTGGAGCGATGACGAGGCCAGCACCTTCCACTTCGGACGCGATCCCCGTACCAGGCTCGGTCATCGCGATGAGCGGTCGGCCGGATGCGAGCATGCCGGCCAGCTTGGACGGCAGAACCAGGTCGGATATCTCGGCCTTTTGCGGCAAGAGCTGGATGTCGGCGGTGCTGAGCAGCTCCGAGACCCGATCGAGCGGCTGGAGATCAAGGAAGCGGATGTTGTGCAGACCGGCAGCCATTTGCACCAATGCCGGTTTGACCGGGCCATTTCCGCAGAGAACGAACTTTACCGAGGGCTGGCTGTCCTTCAATGCTGCGGCGGCTTCGATGATCAGCTCAAGCCCCTGCTTGTTCGACATGGCTCCCGAGTAGAGCGCCACGATATCGGTCGGCGCCAGCTGCAGCTCCGAGCGGAGCTGCGTTTGATTGCTTCCCGGCACGACGATGCTGGTATCGATCCAGTTCCGGAACTCACGTAACCTGGCAGGCACGATGCCCTTGTGCTCGAGGCGGCGTACCATCTGTATCGAGATGGTCGAAACACGGTCGAATAAACGCAGTATCCACCGCTCGACCGTACGCATCAGCTTGCGCGTGACGCCGCTGCGGAGCAGCCCGACCTCGAACGCTGCGTCGACTTCGAGGTCCTGAACATGAACCCAGGAGGATGCGCCGGTCATCCTGGCGGCCAATGCCGCCATTGGTGCGGAAAGCAGGGATGGTGCCACCACGAAGACGATATCGGGACGCCACCAGAGCGCGCTCGACAGAACGGGGACGGCTGCCGAAAGCATGAAGGAGGTGTGGTGAAGCAGTCGCTTGAGACCCGAGGGCCGGCTTGGCACGTAGATCGGCGCCCGAATGACGTCCACATCGTTCAGACGTTGATGGCGATACCATCTCGAACGATATCCCGGTGGGATGCTCCAGTCGGGGTAATAGGGCGGGGCGGTGACGACGCGAACCTCGTGTCCCCAACTGGCGAGACTCTCGCAGAATTCGGTGTTGTATTTCGCCACGCCGATCAGATCGGGAGCATAATTTATCCCTATCACCAACACCCGCATGACCGTCCTCATTTTCGGTCCAAGCGAAAGGCTTCGACCGGCCGCGACAAATCCCAGCCCGCCGAGCCGGTTACGGGTTCGGTCGTGGCGCCTGCAGGCCGGAGCGTGTCTTGGGGGTGAAGCCGAGTCCGAGATGATCCTGGATAGGATCGATCTCAGCGAGCATCCTCCTGCGTATTGTTATGTCTGATATCATTTCTTGTGTGACGTTATCGTAATAACGATACGACAAGTAACAGGGGGCGGCGTGGCGCGGCAATCCCGGGAATTGGATCGATCGGTGCAACACACGGCGATCGGAAGCCTGGCTCAGCGCGGGCGGCAAATCCAGATCGGGCCGGGGCGCGGATCGCGGCGGCGAAGTCGGGCGTCGCAGGTGTTGCGAGGCGGCACCGTCACTGCCGGCTACGGCGTTTCGGCAATCTGGATCACGCGTTCCAGATGACGAAAGATCGCGACATGCCAGGGCGGGTCATCGGCAACTTCAGACGTCGATCCGGCCGCCTGAACCGCACCAGATACCGGGTTCTCTCGTCACGAGCGGGGAGAGGCCTGCACCGCACGCACGACATCGATCAATGCCGTCGCCATCCGGTCAACACTGAACCGATCCGCGAACAGATCGTGGGTTCGTCGGCCCATGGCTGCCCGGTCTTCCGGAGACATGGCCAGCCATGCGCGCAGGTTCTTGAGTGTGCCCGCCAGCGAATCTTCGGCGACAAGACCTGCGCCGGCCGCTTGAACCTCGCGCCATATATTGACCTTGTCGGAAATCAGCACGGACAGGCCGCAACCCAGGGCCTCGGCGACCGAGATGCCGAAGTTCTCTTGATGGGAGGGCAGCACGAAGGCCTCGCTGCTGTGGAACGCGCCCCATTTGGCGTCGCCCTGCAACATGCCGGGCCATGAGATGCGATCGGCCACGCCCAAGGCGCGGGTCCGGGCCTTGAGCTGACCGACCCAGCCGGTCTGGTCCGGCCCGGCCATCAGCAGATGCAGGCGAGGCTCCTCGGCCGCCACGTGGGCGAATGCCTCGACAAGCAGATCGCAGCCCTTCTTGGCGTGCAGCCGCCCGAGAAAGAGCAAGACCCGCTTGCCGCGCAACTCGGGATGGGCGGCAAGGAAAGCCTCTCGTAGCGGGGGCGCGTCCTGCGGCGGCAATCGCGTGCCGTAGGACACCACGACCTCCTGCGCCCGGTAGGGCCAAAACGAGCGGCGCGCAAGCAACCGCTCATCCTCGCTCGTGAACAGCACAGCCGCAGCGTCGCGCAGAACTCGGTATTCGGCCCAGGGCCAGTAGAGGCACTTCTTCAGATGTTTGAGCGGATAGTTCTGCTTGAACCACGGATCAAGCATGCCGTGCGTGAACACGACGTAGGGCTGCCTCAGCTCGCGCATGACCTGCCAAACGGCAAAGCTGTGGTACTGCCAGATACCGTTCACAATGACTGCGTCATAACCGCCGGCGTGGGCGCGCAACCATGGCTGGAGCGACGTCGAGAAATGATAGCCGCCACGCGGCGGCCCGAGTGCATGCACGGGTAACGGAAAGGATTCCAGATGAGGCGCCCTGGGATCATCCAGACACGCTACTTCGACCTGGTGACCCATCTCCAGCAGTCGCAAGCCACGCTGGCGCACACCCTCGATGGGCCCGCCATTGCTGGGATCGGCGGAGGAAATGACGTGAAGCAGCCTCACTGGTGTCTCCTCAGGCTGCGGCAAAATGCCGATACAGCGTCATCGCCCAGTCGCGATGCCGCGTGACGCCGCTGCTCGCGCCGGGATTGAGCCACTGATGGATCGGCACCGCAAAGCCGGTCTTGGGCCGGTTCAGCACGCCTTCCGGCAATTCGGGCGCGACGCGCCTGACGATGGTGCGCTTTTCGCTGTTCGCGTCGAAATCCGGAAGCTCCACGAAGTGTTGCAGCAGTTGCAGATCGACCAGGGGCACGCGGATCTCGAGCGAATGCGCCATACCCGCCCAGTCGGCGTCGCGCAGCAACTGGTTGCGCATGTACCACTGCATCTCGAGAGCGGAGACCGCCAACCGGTCGCTCTCCAGACCCTCGGTGCTGGCATCGAGGCGGTTCATGGTCGCGAGCTCCTCCAGGCCATCTCTGGCCATGGCCGGGTCCATCAGCTGCGCGAGCTCCCACGGCATGTGGAGTGCTCGCCGCAACAGATATGCCCCCGACAGGCTGTGGCCGTATTCGACGAGTCCCGCATATTTGGGCGACGGCAGTGCGGAGGCGAAAGGTTGGGCCAGATGCCGCAGCAGCAGCCCGGTTCGTTCGCCGACCGGTGCGCGCCGCATCAGGCTCACTAGGCGCGGCACCTGCCGGAAGCTCGGGTAAGATCCGAACAGCTCGTCGCCGCCGAGCCCCGAGATCGCAACTTTCAGGCCCTGCGCGGCCGCAGCCTTGGAGACGAACCAGACGTTGATGCCGTCGATCGAGGGTTGATCCATCGCGTCGATCAGGTGCTGCCGGTCGCACTCGAAGTCGCGGGCTGAAATCCGATGCAGCGCATGCTTTGCGTGGAGCAGGCCGGCGACTTCGTCGGCCAGTCCGGCCTCGTCGTTGGGGCCGTCGGCATACTCGTTGAAGCCCAGGGTCAGCGTGCGCAACTCGCCGGCGCTCGCCGCACAGGCCGCGAGCATGGTTGAATCCAACCCCGCCGAAAGGAAGACGCCAACAGGCACGTCCGCCACCATGTGCGCGGCGACGCTGTCCCTGACCGCTGCGGCGATCTGATCGAGCGCGTCGTCGGTGCGGGCGCCGGAGGCCGTGGGCAGACGACCCAACGCATCCACGATGCTTGCAAACCGGACCGGCCGTCCGGCGCCCGCGGCGCTGAAGCGCTGCCAGTGCCCAGGCGGCAGCGCGCGGATGCCGCGGTACAGGGTGTATGGCTCGGGTACTGACCCCCACAGCAGGAAGCCGGCGTGGCCCGCCGGTTCGGGCCTCCGGTCCACCGGGGCTTGCAGCAACGGCTTGACCTGGGACGCGAAGCGAACGGTGGCGCCGTCGTCGGCCACGTACAGAGGCTTGATGCCGAACGGGTCCCGGGCCAGCAGCAACTCGCGCCGACGCGCGTCCCAGAGTGCGAAGGCATACATGCCGCGAAGGTCGGAGAACATCTCTTCGCCACGCTGGGCGTAGAGCTTGAGCAACACTTCGGTGTCCGATTGAGTTCGCGTCGCGACGCCGTCGTGGTTCAACCGGGCGCGCAACTGCTGGTGATTGTAGATCTCGCCGTTGAAGCAGATCCAGTTGCCGGTTTCGGGGTCAAGCATGGGTTGCGCGCCGCCTTCGCTCAGGTCGATGATGGCCAGGCGGCGATGTCCGAAGCCGACGCGCCCGTCGGCGGCCATCCACAGGCCGGCGCCATCCGGACCGCGCGCGACCATCGCGTCACGCACGCGCAGAAGCTCGGCTTTGTCGATGGGGGCCGCCTCGGCACGGTATGCGAAGGCGCCAGCAATTCCACACATGGTTCAGCTTTCGGTCAGCGAGGGACGTTGTCATGCACGATGATAATGCGACGGTGCGTTACGGCGCCTTGAATCGTTCTCCCTGCGCAGGCCCTCGCGCAATGTGACGGGGAAGCCCGGACCAGCGGCCGGTTTATCTACTCAATGTTACCGTCTTCGGCAATGCGCTGCACGTATCGAGTGCTGCGATCCCGATATCGTCAAACTGTAATGTTCGTTTGATAGGACCTCGGCTGAAACATAACAGAATGATAACAGGGCTGCATGTTCTCCGCTCCCGAACGCACCACGCCGGCGCATGCGCGCTTGCAGTTTCGGCACGGCGAACGGCCCGTCACCACCGCCGGCACCCGATCATCCCAATGCTCTGTCCCGTGAGTTCCGTCGGATATGTACAAGCCTCGCCGGCGTCAACTCTCTGACCGGATTTCACTGGGCTCAGAGATATCGGAACGAGCTACAGCCACGGTCCGCTCGCCTCTGCCATCTCCGGAGGCCGCATCGGCCGTGAATGCAAAAGAGCCGGCCGCGATCGCCGCTCCGTGGCTCAAATCCGTCGTCGTCTTCGGGCTGTTGTTCGGTGCGGTCTGGCTCTCGCTGTACACCGCCTACGCCATGCTGCCCTTTATCAGGCCGGGCTCGGTCGTCATTGCGTACGCAAAACTGGATACTCTTGTGAAGGGCCAGATGTTCGGTCCGCAAGACCGCAATCGGGTGATGATCTTCGGCAACAGCAAGCTTCTCTCCGCGTTGCGTCCATCCGACCTGGATGCGGCCGTCGGATCCGGCTTCCGATCGTATAACCTTGGGCTGCCCGGCGAAGTTCACTTTCTGCCGATTCTGGAAGCCGCGTTGGAAGCTGGCAATGTTCCCACGCACGTGCTGTTGACGATCCCTTGGGATAGCAGGGGCGTATCCGATAATTTTGCTGATACCCTGCGCAACGATAATTTGTTGGCAAGCACGCTGTTTCCTTTTCGTAATTTGCCCCGTGAAGCAGCGCTGTTCGCTCTTCAGAATCTGGATCGACTGTCCGACGCGCGCCGCGACGTGGAGACCCAGCGCGCTGCAATGCTCCGCGACCGGGGCTGGTACTTCATCAAGTCGCAGAGCCATTACCCGGGCGATCGCCTTCCGGATGACTACGCCCTGCCGACCGATCATCCCACACGTATTGAGCTACGGATGATCCCTGAAAAGTCTCACTCTCGTAATCACCTCGAACGGCTGGCGAGCCAGTATGGCTTCCAGATCATGATTGTTCCGGGCTTCTTCCGCGCTGGCGAGGCTGCTCCGCTGCCAGCCGCTGACGACGCCAGGTCGATGATGATCTCGGATCGGCCCCTCATTCGGGTGTTTGGACCGGACTATTTCATGTATCCGCCAGCACTCTTTGCCGATCCGCAGCACATGAATCCGGCTGGCGCGCGCGCCTACACGGCCGATCTGGCCAAATTGCTGAAGGCCACCGGAGCATTCGACTGATGCTCTTCAACTCTTTCGAGTTTCTGGCGTTCTTCGTAACGTTCCTGGTGGTGTTCTTCTCGTTGCCGGGGCGAACCCAGCCGCTGGTGCTGCTGATCGCCAGCTACATATTCTACATGAGCTGGCGCCCTTCCTTCGGACTCCTGCTCGGATTGACGACGATCGTGGATTACACGACCGCACTCATGATGGCCCGGGCTCGGACCGATGGCGGACGCAAGGTGGCGCTCACCATCGCGCTGTCGATCAACCTGGGCGTACTCGGAACGGTCAAATATCTGGACTTCCTGATTTCGAACGTGCTCGGCGTGGTCGGGCTGTTCGGGTATGTGGTGCCGGATTATGCCCTCGGCCTGGTGCTCCCTTTGGGCATTTCGTTCTACACGTTTCAGTCGGTCGGCTATACGCTCGACGTGTACAATCGCCGGGTTGCCGCCGAGCGCGACTTTATCACCTACGCCCAATATGTGAGCTTCTTTCCGCAACTGATCGCCGGTCCGATCGAGCGTGCGGCACACATGCTGCCGCAGTTCCGGATCACGCATCGGCTTTCCTACCAAAATGTCACCGTCGGCCTGTTGCTCGTCGGCTATGGCCTGTTCAAGAAGATGTGCATCGCCGACGTGGTCGCGTCGGTTGTGAACGGGATCTACGCGAATCCGGCGCAGTATTCCGGCAGTTATCAACTGCTCGCGGCGGTGCTTTTCGCCCTCCAGATCTATTGCGATTTTTCGGGGTACTCGGACATTGCGCGTGGCGTGGCACGCATCATGGGCTTCGATCTCATGATCAATTTCGGGCAACCTTATTTCGCCACCAGCCTGAACGAGTTCTGGCGCCGTTGGCATATCTCCCTGTCGACCTGGTTCCGCGATTATCTGTTCATTCCGCTCGGAGGAAGCCGCGGCAGCGAAGGCTCCACCGCGCGCAATCTCATCATCGTATTCGCGGTCAGTGGTATCTGGCACGGTGCAGCGTGGAACTTCGTCGCTTGGGGCACGCTGCATGGGGTCTGCCTGGTTATCGAACGAGCCTTTATCAGGCTTGCGAAACCGGAAGCATGGCTCGGCGAGCCGGCTCGTCTGCTGCTCGGCTGGGCCTGGATGCTAGCCGTCGTGCTCGTGGGATGGGTCTTCTTCCGGTCGACGAGCGTCGCCAATGCGATCGTCGCCCTGCGGAGCCTGGGCGACTTCGGTCCCATCTCCTATTTCACCCTGAAGATGCTGGATCTCGCGAGCGGCGAACTGGTGATGCTCGCCGTCTCGCTCGCACTGCTGTTCGTGATCGACTTCCACCTGTCGTTTCGGCCGCAGCGCCTTCGTGAACTGTGGGAGGTGCGCTGGCTGCCAACGGCTGCCGGTGTCGCGCTGGCATATTACATCGTGCTGTTCGGCATTTTTGGACATGCCGAATTCATCTACTTCCAGTTCTGATCGCGGCCGACGCCCGGCCGCGAAGGTTGGGCGTGAGTATCCTGATCCGAACAACGAAAAGGGGGCGTCGCAACCGCCCCAATTCACGGCGTCAGCGGCCTACGCGTCCGACAACAGCTTGGCATGCTCGCCTTTCACCACCAGGTACCTGCCAAGGCAGATGGCGTCGAGACCGGTGCGAAGGAAGCAGCTCATGGCCTGTTCGGGTGTGTCGACGATCGGTTCGTTCTCATTGAAGCTGGTATTGAGCACGATCGGTATCCCGGACAGTTCGCCGAAGCTGTGGATCAAGTCGTAGTAGAGCGGATTGGTGTCCCGCGCGATGCTTTGCAGCCGTCCGGTGCCATCGACATGGGTGATGGCGGGAAGTCTCTCGCGCCATTCCGGGCGAAGCTTGACGACATGCATCATGAAGGGACTGAACACATCCTGTTCAAAATAGGTCGATACCGCCGGCTGCAAGATGGTCGGAGCAAAGGGACGGAAGCCCTCCCTTCGCTTGATCTTGGCGTTGATCACATCCTTCATGTTGGCGCGGGTCGGGTCGGCGAGAATGGAGCGATTGCCGAGAGCGCGCGGGCCCCATTCGGATCGCCCCTGGTACCAGCCAACTACTAGTCCTGCGTGCAACAGGGATGCGACCGCCTTCGGAACGTTGCCGGGCGATAGTTCGCGCATGGGAGTTTTGGCCGATTCTGCTGCGCGCCGCATCGTCTCATCCGAGTGAGCCGGCCCCCAATAGGAATGCGTCATATGGAATCGTTCTCGTCCGCCCGCGACATTGTGCCATGTCCACAGGCCCGCACCGAGACACAGGCCGTCATCCGATGAGGCCGGCTGCATATATGCCTGCTGGAAAGGCGTGTCGCGCAACAGGCGCGCGTTCATGACGCCGTTGAGTGCGCAACCTCCGGCATAAACGACCTGCTTGCTCGGGACCAGATTGTGCAGCTTGTTGAAGCAATGCACCGCCACTTCCTCGAAGCGGACCTGACAGGAGCGGGCGATGTCCTTGTCCCGTTGCGTCAGCTCCTCGCCGCGTTGGCGCGGTGAACCGAATTTCTCGATCCATTTGTCGGTGAACAAGCGCAGCATTTCCACGTGATTTCGCTCGTCCATCTTTCCGCTTTCGCCGCCGCGGTGCATGCCAAAGAAGCCCTCGGCGAGCTTGAACCAGCCATCGGGCCGCGTTTGGACGAGTTCTCGCATCGTGTCCGCAAAGCTGTCGACGCCGTATGGCGCGAGCCCCATGACCTTGTACTCTTCGCCATATTCGGCGAAGCCGATGAACTGACAGCATGCCGTGTAGAAGAAGCCCAGGCTGTTCGGAAGGTTGACGCGGTCGAGCACGTCGATCCGTGTCCCCTCGCAGCGCGCCGCCATCGCGCTGGTGAAATCGCCGCTGCCATCATAGGAGAAACCGGCCGTCAGCCCGTCGAACGGCGAGCAGTAGTACGAGCTCGCAATGTGGGACAGATGATGCTCCACGTTGACGACTTTGGCCTTGACCATGTCCGGGGCCTGCCCGGACGCCTCGGCGACCTGCTCGCTGATGCTCAGCTCGTCCTTGGCCCGCCGGATATGCTCAAGCGCCGCTTTGCCGCCCGAAAGCGGATTGCGCAATACATACGAGACCTGGGCCGCGCGATTCTGCGACGGATCGCGCGCGACCGCGATGAAATCCAGATCCTTCGACGATATGCCGCCCATGGCAAGAACCGATTGGATCGCCTGCAGCGGGAAGGACGGGTCATGCTTGATGCGTTTGCCGAAGCGCTCCTCGGCCGAAGCTGCGACCACCTTGCCATCGATGATGAGCGCCGCGGAGGCATCGGGATGGTTGAGGTTGAGGCCGAGAATTGCGGTCATCGGTACAGTCTTTCAGGTTGTGAAGCGGCTGCCGGAGAGGAATTCCGTTCGGCCACAGCGGGAGATCGCAGCCAGAGCAGAGGTTTAACTAACAACGGAACTTATCATTACCGTGACCGATCGAGAGGGAGCGCGAGGCGGGGGCGTTAGCTCGCAGCGCTATTTCTGGATACGCCGTTCTTCGACGTTCCTTCGGCTGAGCCACCACGCGACGCCGCGATCAATCATCAGACCGACCCGTGATGGCCCCATGGTGTTTCCTTCGACGACCACGTCGCGGACGCCGGGCGAGGTCGCGGCAAAGCCTTTGATTTCGATGTGAGCGTCCTGATCGAGGCGATTGCCTCGAACGATCACCGCCTGCACCATCGGCGGCCGACCCGGAGCCTTTGCGGTCTGGTTCGCCTGGACGAGAATTGAAGCCTCATTGGAGAAAATGCTCCGTTCGGGCCCGGCCCGGTAGACGTTTCCCTCGAGTATGTGATTGTCGAGGATCTGAATCCGCCAGCCGGGTTGGAAACTGTCGTAGGACAGTCCGAAGACGGCAAAACCGCTGGTCCTGTTGGATCGATTGCCGGAGATGACATGTCCCAGCGCCGTCCCGTACGTCTGCGCGGCGACGCCCGTGTCTTCGAAGTCATTATCGATGATCAGATAGTTCTGCTGCGCCTGGGTAATTGTGATCTCCGAATTCGAGTCCAGCGCCACCTCGAGCGGTCGATCGAGCACCACCGACAAGTCGGACGGCTTTTTCTCGAATGCTTTGACCCTGGCGTATTGGCCGGCACCGCGCCCGTTGACCACCATGACGGCGGCGCCGGTCCAGTCCGTGCCGGCCGGATACGGATTGGCTGCATCCAGCAGCGACAACCGATCCGGACCAGTGCTGTTCGCGTGTCCGAAATAGAATCCGCCTGGCCCGTCCGACGTCATGGCTTCCCGATCCCAGCCATAAATGGCCTTGAACGTGTTGCCGCCGACGAAGATGTTCTCGGATGCGCTGACCCATTTTGACAGCGTCGATATTCCGCCGCCAGTTCCCTGGAGGTCGGCGGCAGTCACCGTATTGCCTTCAAATATGACCTGACGCGATCCCACGATCGAGTAGGAGCCATAGCGGCCGTTGGTCAGGATATTGCGGGCCACAATCGCGTTGGTTGCCTTGAAGAGGCGAAGCGAATGTCCGGATCCGAGAATGTCGCAATCGGATACTTCGATCCTGTTTCCGCTCAATCGAATGGTGTCGGGAGATCCATCGGGATAGATCCGGCGGAAGTCGTTCATTTGCTGCAGGGTGGCTTCAGCCTCCATGAGACCCCGGAAGGCCGAACCGCGAATGCGAACATGTCGGATGGCGATATCGGCCGCGTCAGGAATAGGGGCGTCGCCGAACTGAAAGCCCCCCGCGATGATGTGCGGGTGGTTCGATGCGTAGATTGTCAGGTCTTCGACCGAGAACTGCGACCTTCCCTGTATCAGTGCGGCCGGAAGCGTTGCCAGACTAGGCCAGACCAGGTTGACCAGATCGATGCGTTCCCCCTGCAATTTGACGCGAGGTGGAATGGCGATCATGTCCGAGATCAGATAGCGCCCGCGCGGAAAGTACACGGTCCCGCCTCCGGCCTGGCTCGCAGCTTCGATGGCGGCCTTGACGGCGCGAGTACAATCAAACTTGCCGTCGCCGTTAGCGCCATACGCCCGTACATCGAAGGATTGCACCGCGTTCGCCTCGGGAGAGCGCACGACGATGCTGCCCACGTCGACCCATTCGGTGTCGCCGCCGTCTCCGTTGGAGAGGCGCAACCGGTAGCGGCCGGGTGAAACCTGATCAGGGATGCGAAACGCACCGCGCCACAGGTCGCCTTTGGTCAGAACGGCTTTCGTCGGTGCGCTCCCGGCATCGGGCAGCATCAACAATTGTGCACGGCTTGCCTGGCGAACGATATTGCGACCGAACACCTGGAGCCAGCCCGACGGCGAGACCTCGTCGCCGAGGTTTCCCTGCGTCCAATAGATTGTTGGCAGGTTGATGCGGCCGCTGAGAGTGCCTTGGGCATGGGTCAGGCTGAAGCGATAGATCCCGGGTGTGAACTGCTCCGGGATCGTGAATTTAAGGGAGAGGGGATTGGCCTGCAGAATCGGAACGGAGGTTTCCTGTCCGCTCTCGCGGGAGGGGCCGTCGCCAATTCGGTCAACCGTCACAGATGTAATCTTGTCGAGCTCGGCGCCGGTGACGAGCACGGTTTCGTCCGGACCGACAGGATCGTTGAACCAGAACATCGCGGACTGTGCGGTTGCCTCCGCCATCCAAAGCAACTGGAATAGGGCAACCATGGCCGCGACACTACGCGTCATGGACCGTGCCCATTGAAATCATTTTGGCTTTCGAGCGCATGTTGATCAGAGCTCGATGACGAGGCCGGTCAGGCGTCGTAGCTCCGCGCGCATTTCCGCCGGATCTTTCAGATGAGAGATGGCGGCTTCCAGCTCTTCCACCTTTGCGCCGACAAGGAAGCGATACCAGAGACCCTGTAATCCGTGATAGACGAGGCCTTCCTTGCCGTCGAGAAAACCGAGCTGGAAAATCAGGCGAAACAGGAAATAGGCCGGCGCGCTGATTTGATAAGGGATACGGTTGTACAGGCGTTCCTTGATCCAGCGCTTGATGGCTGCCTGGCGCGAGCCTTCCTCCGATATCAGATCGACATCGCGCCCGAACAGGCGGTGACGCTCGTTGATCACATCGATTGCCTCGCGTGTGGCGTATTTGTTGTGCTTGTCGGTGAAGAACGTCAGATCGTTGAGATTGTGATCGGCGAACCCGCCATCGAATGTAACGGTCTGGCCGCCCCACAGAATCATGTGCTCGTCCATCCAGCGGTCTTCGATGCGGCCGTGGCCGCGTCGCCAGATCCGCAGGAGGAGGAGCGGGTAGCGGCCACCATGGCGAATCCAGCGACCAAGGAAGATGTGCTTGCGCTTGAGGTTGATCCCGACGACCTCGTTGCTCAGGCGCGGCAGTTCATCGCGAATTCTGGCGCCGAGATCGGCTTCGATGATTTCGTCGGCATCGAGCCGCATGATCCACGAGGCGGTGATCGGGGCATTCTCGAGCGCCCACTGAAACTGCTTCGCGTAGTTGACGAATCGGTTCTGCAATACGGTTGCGCCTTGAGCGCGCGCCAACTCGACCGTTCGATCGCTTGAGAAGCTGTCGACAACAAAAACCTCGGTTGCAATTTTGGCAACCGAGGCGAGAGCCCGCAAGATGTGGCGCTCTTCGTTGTGCGTCAGGATGATGACGGCAAGGCCCATAGCTTACTCACTGCCGGGATATCGCGGGATTGGCAGGCAGGGCAGGGGCGCTACCTGACTTTGGCGCCTTCCTTGTCCGCTTTATGAATCTGGTCCATGCGCACGATCTTCGCCTCGGCGCGCACTTTATCCACGAGCTCGATCTGCGCTGCAGAGGCGACCATCGCGGCCAGGCGATCACGGATCTTGTCGTAGTCGGCCGGTTTACGTGGACGCGTATCCTCGAGTTTGAGGATATGCCAGCCAACTGCAGTCTTGAACGGCTGCGAAACCTCGCCCTTTTTCAGCTTGATCGCCACGTCGGCGTATTCCTTGCCCATTTCGCCGCGCTGCCGCCAATCGTAGTCGCCGCCCCTCGCTTTGGTGACGGGGTCCTCGGACACTTCGGCGACGACGACTGTGAAGTCCTCGCCCTTGTTGATCCTGTCCATCGCCGCCTTGGCCTTTTGTTCGGCCGCCTTGACCGCGGCATCGTCCGCGGGCGGAGCGATCATGAAGACAAGGTGGCGCAGATGCAGCTCGGGCTCGGTTGTCACCCCATTGAGCACGACCTCCTGATATGCCTTGCGCATTGCCTCCTCGCTCACCGCCTGCTGACCAACGACAGTCAGAAGATGATTGGTGAGGCCCTGATTGCGCGCGAAAATGGCGCGGCGCTGAAGATCGGCCGGGTCTTCTATGTGTCGATCGGTCGCCACCTTCGCGAGCAGCACGGCGTCGGTCACCATCTTCAGAAGGGTTTCGCGCCTCTCGATGGGGTCTTGAACCAGCAGATTTCGGCCGATGACTTCGTCCGCCAGTTCCAGATCGCTCTCATGGATCGGGCTTCCGTTGACGACGGCGACAACGGGATCGGCCGACGGCGATTGGCCAAATGCCGGTGCTCCGGCGCCGAGCATGACGGCCAGCCAGACGGTAGCTAAGCCGGCGCGTGCCGTCATTGCGCGGTAAGGCATGCGGAAACCGGGCAGAGCGTTCATTTCGTGGATCCTTCTTGCTTGCTGGTCTTATCCGCGCAGCACTCACACGATGGCGAACGATATTGTTGTGATACGAGGCATCATGTGCGGCGCGGCCGGATTGCCGGGGTGCCTTTTAACGATGCGACATTAACGGTGATGTGATGTCGACAAGACAGGTCTGTGAAAGCACGCAGGCATTTGCTCACAGCACGTCGTAAAGAGATGATCGTCGAATAGGGCGGGTCGATTGCGCCGCGGATGTTCGCGCTTCAAGCTTCGGGATACGTGCGAGGCGTCCGATCCGACGGCGTCCACATATTTTACGATGCGATTTGATGCGTGGATAACATTTGGTGCGGGCGAGAATTCCATGCTTCTGCTCGTGAAATTATGAGCTTGTCGCCGGATCGGCACGAAGATCGATCTCATTGTAGATGGGATGAGTATCATAATTCACAAAACAACAATCAAAGTCTCACATACCGCCGATAGCGTCCGCCTCGCTCCGGGGCCCGGCTGCTGATCGTAGCAGGCTTGGGGTATCCAAACAGGGAGACTGAGGTTATGCGAAACTTGAAGACTTTACTCTTGGGATCGGTTGCGTTCGCTGCGATGGGCGTTGCTTCCGAATCTGCTCAGGCGCAGTCGGTTGCGTTTGGCGCGGGCGCGACGTTCCCGCAGGTTGTCTATCGGCAGTTGATGGACTGCATCTACACCCAGGCGCAGGGCAGCCCCGGCAAGCCGGGTCCGATGGCCAAGGCTGCGAGCTGCGGTAGCTTCAACACCAGCGGCATCGGCGGCGCGATTCTCTATGCCGGTACCGGTTCGGGCAACGGCAAGACCGTGCTGCGCACCAACGACAAGACCCAGATCGGAACGCCTTCCTCTTCCGCTCCCGCCTACACCAGCAGCAACTTCGGCATCAACAACATCTCCGACTATGATGGCGTGCAGTTCATCGGCAGCGACGACGTCGTCAACGCCGCCGACATGACCGCCTGGAACACGGGCGGCGCCAGCAGCGCGCAGTCGAAGTTCGGCAATCTCATCCAGATTCCGGCGGTCATCGGCGCCGTTGCGTTTGGATTGAACGGCAAGGATGGTGCCGGCGCTACCCTGAACATTCTGCCGGCGACCCCGGCTGGCGGCAGCAGCGGCCTCAACCTGTCGCGTAACGCGTTCTGCGGCATCGCGTCGGGCCACATCACCAAGTGGAACAACGCGATCCTGACCACGCTCAACGGTGGCACGCTCGGCACCGGCAACATCACCTTCGTGCATCGTCAGGACGGCAGCGGCACCACCTTCCTGCTCTCCAACGCGCTGGTTGAGCAGTGCCGTTATGAGTTCGGACCGAACAGCGAGAGCGATGCGACCGTCGTGTCGTACGCTTTCCCCTGGACCGATCGTTCGCAGGCCTGCACCACTCCGCTGCTCGCGCGCGGTGCGAACCAGCTGAACTGGCCGGATCAGTTCCCGACCGACCAGTGCGGCAACGCCGTGACCAGCCCCGGCACGTTCGCCAACGCCTCGGGCAGCGGCGCCCTCGTCACCCTCGTCACCTCGACGAACGGTGCGATCGGCTACGCCTCCCAGGACTTCTGGCTGCCCGTCAAGGCCGGTGGCCTGAAGACCGCCAACCTCCAGTCGCAGTGGGACATCACCGGCGCGACCGGCAAGTTCCAGCCGCCGACCTTCCAGGGTGCGCAGAAGGCGATGGCGACCGCCATCCCGCAGTTCGACAGCGTCAGCCGTGCGAACCCGCTGACCTGGAGCTTGCAGGGTGTCAATCCGAATCCGGTGGTTTCCGGTTCGTATCCGATCTCCGGCTTCTCCTGGTTCGAAATGTATCAGTGCTACCAGACGCACTCGAACAGCAACAACGCGTTCATCTGGTTCAAGACCTTCCTCGACTACGTTTACGGCAGCGGGTCGGCTTTGATCATGAACGACAACGGCTTCGCTCAGGTTCCGGCTGTCTGGCAGGGCGAAATCTACACGCTCCTCAACGACCCGACCAACGGTGTGGGCGGCAGCGGCTGCACCGGCAAGGTCGGCGCTTACTGATCGCTATCAGGTCTCAGCCTGATCGACGATCGACAACACTTTGCACCCGGCTCGCGCCGGGTGCATTTTTTTGAAGCGCGCCCGGCTTTGATCCAACATCGTGCCCCAGTAGATGTGATGGCGGCGGACGATAGGGCGCGCGCGCATTGATGCTGACATGCCCTGCGATCTCGCGGACCGGCCTGGGACATCGGTTCCCTGCTCGCAAATGTCACATGATTGATATTCATGACGGTTATCGCTCGGGTCCGATCAGGGACGGTCAGTGCCATGTCGACGCGCCTATACATTGCTTTGCTCGCTGGCATCCTTGCCGGGGGAAGCGTCCAGGCGTTCGCCGTCAGCGCGCCAGGTTCGATGGATTCTCCGTCCGCCGAGTCGCGCGATGATCTGTTTGCCACGAAGCCGACCGGCCCGGCCCCAGCTCCCGCCGTCGTGCCGGCGCCCGCGATTGTCGAACGGCCGCCGGCGCCTCCGCCGGCACAACGCGCGCTCAGCGACAACCCGCTGTGGGCTATCCCGCTCGGGCGTTTGACAGCCGGCCGCGAGCGGCCGCTGTTTGCGCCCACGCGACGGCCGCCTGCGCCCGCACCGGTTGCCATGCCGGCGCCCGTGCAGGTAGCTCCGCCGCCGCCGGCCGAACCCGAGAGGCCGCAGCTTTCTCTGCTCGGCACCATCGTCGGCAGCGAAAAGATCGGCTTGTTCATTGATTCCGCCAGCAAGTCCGTGGTCCGGCTGAAAGCGGGCGAAAACCACAAAGGATGGACCCTTCGGGCGGTCGAGCGGCGCCAGGTGGAGTTCGCGAGGGGACTCGATATTACCGTGCTGGACATCCCGTCGCCCGACATGAAGGCCGGCGCGGTTCCGGGCGGGCCAGTGCTTGCAGGGCCGCCGCCCGTTCCGGTCGCCATGCCGGTCCCGCCTCCGCGAGGTGGGCCAACCCCGGCTTCCGACGTCCACCCTGGCGCCAGCAAGAACCTGACGATCAACAAGAGTGCGCAGCCGGCAAATTTCAAGCTGCCGCCGGGTCTGCTTAGCCCGTTTGCCAACCAGGGCCAGCGCTAGGGCAGCTCAATCTCATCATGCTTTAGGGCCATTCTGGCCGGGCCGCCGCAGCCCGCATCGACGCGATAACGCGCTGATAACAAGCAATAACATAATTAATCGCACGCTTTCCTGCTGAAATTGAAGCGATTTTGCCGCACCTCGGCCGGAGGAACGCGATGTCGCGGATGCACATAGTGCTTCAATGCTACAAATCTGACATATGAATGTTAGTAAACGAAAAGTAAATGCGAGGCGCGAATGCGCCTGCATCAGCGGCGTGCTCGACTGGAACTTGCAATCAGAAAGTGCCGCAGCGTGCCCCATCGCGATATCCTTGTTTCTCCCCCCGGGATGCGGCGTGCGTTTGAGCGGACGCTGCTTTGTGGCGTCAGCCTGCTGGCGCTGTCGGTCGCGGGCGGTTTCGGCCATGCACGCAGCCTCACGCCGGGCGCCAGCACGGTGGTGCCGACGGCGGCCGCACAGCAGGCGGCGATTTTGGCCGCGCAGCAGGCTGCCGGCGCGGCGACCCAGGCCCAGACCTCGCTTGCCCGTGCGGCAGCAGCGCTTGCCGCCGCGCGCAAGCTCCAGTCGGATGCTGCCGCCGCCGCCCAGGCCGCTGCGTCGTCCGTCCCGAATGGATTGAGCCCGGGCGGATTGATGCCGTTCGGCGGCACCGCGGGCGATCCATTGGCGGGCATCAAGGCCGATGCCTCCAAATGGCTCGGCGCGAATTTGCCGAAGCAGACGACGAGCGGCTCGAAGGTCTCGGTCGATATCCAGCAGACCCAGAAGAAGAGCATTCTTTACTGGGACACGTTCAACGTCGGCGCCAACACCACGGTCAATTTCAGGCAGTCCGCGTCCGACTGGATTGCGCTGAACCGGGTGCAGGATCCCAGCGCCTCGCCGAGCCGCATTCTTGGCCAGATCAATGCCATCGGCGGCGTCTACCTGATCAACCGCAACGGCATCATCTTCGGCGCGGGCTCACAGGTCAACGTTCACACGCTGATCGCGTCCAGCCTCGATGTCGGCAAGCTCGGCAGCGATCTGGCGACGCGCGACCAGTTTTTTCTCAACAACGGCATTGCCGATCTCAACTCGTTCTCGATCTATGACAAGGACGGCGGCGCGGCGACCAAGTTGATTGCCGGCGACATCAAGGTCGAGCGCGGCGCGTCCATCACCGGCAATATCCTCTCAGACCAGGTTTCGCTTGGGTCGCCCGGCTCGGTCTATCTGTTCGGTGCCAACGTCTACAATTCCGGCTCAATCACCGCGCCCGGCGGGGAGGTCGCCATGGTCGCGGCGCGAACGATCGATGTCGTTCCGAACGGCTATTCGCTGCTGCCGGACAGTGTGCTGGGCAAGGACGACAAGGGAAACACCATCAAGTTCCGCGGCACCGAATTCAGGCTGTCGCAGTTTGCGTCGGTGTACAACCCGGACGACCCGCAAGCGCCTTTCGGCTATCCCAAAACCAGTACCTATTTGCCCGGCACCGGCGCTGTGGTTCACGACGGCCTGATCGACGCCTCTCGCGGCATCGTGGTGATGAATGGCGATACCGTAGCGATCGGAAATCCCAAGGATGCATCAGGCCACGGTCTGGCCGACAGCACCGGAAAGCTGATCCAGGGCGTGATCTCCGTCGATACCAGCATCGACCGCAACAGCTTCGTGCTCCTCCGCGCGGCGACAAGCGTCACCATGAACGGCGTGATCTCGAGCCTGCCGGTCGATGACGGCGCGGCGGGATTGACGAGCACGCAGAGCTTCGCGCCAGCCTACATCGAGATGACTGCCCAGACCAACGTGGAGGTCGGATCAAATGGGCTGATTTCGGCCCCGTCGGCCCAAGTCGCGCTTAATGCTCAGATCTTTTCCCATCTCCGGACGATCAACGGGGAGCAGGTTGTCGTCCCGAATCTGTTCAACCAAGGCATGACGTCTACCGGGGGCGGCAACGCAGATGTCCTTCCCAACTCGAACGCTGCGCAGTCCGTCCTGCTCGCGCCGGGCGCAACGATCGACGTCGCCGGGCTCCAGAACGTCGAGCTGCCGGCGAGCTACAACATCATCTCGTTCCAGCCGCGCGCCGAGTTCGCGGACATGCCCTTGCAGCGCAACGGCGCGCTGTACGGCCAGACGATGTATATCGACATTCGCAACACCGGCACCCGCAGCGACGGCACCGCGTGGGTGGGAACGCCGCTCGCGGACGCCAGCGGCTATGTCGCCAAGGTCCCGCGCAGCATCTACCAGCTGATGACCGTCGGCGGCAGCGTGTCTCTGACGACGGACCTCTCCACCAGCAACGGTGCTGCCAGCGTCAAGACCGACGGCTCGATCATGAACGTCGCGGGTGGCAGCGTGAAGTTCCTGCCCGGCATGGTGAACACCACGCGCCTGATCGGCAGCGACGGCCGCATCTACAGCATGACCAACGCCGACCCGAACATGACCTATCTCGGGATCGCGGGCCAGTTCACCGTCAAGCATGCGCGCTGGGGCGTCACGGAAACCTGGTCCACGCCGACCCAGATCTATTCGGCAGGCTTCACCGAGGGGCATGACGCCGGACGCGTAAGCGTCGTGACCGTCAATCCGGCGCTGCTTGGGACGATGTATTTCGGCTCGACAGCCGGCGAGCGCCAGATCAGCGGCGGCCAGTTGCCGTTGCAGGGCTCACTCGAGCTGACGACGCCGTCAAGCGTGCAGATCGGCGCGACGGCATCGGCCAACTTCACGACCCAAAGCACCTATACGACGAATCTGTCGGCCGACATCCTGTCGGGTTACGGCCTCAGCTCGCTGAAGGTGACGGCCAACGATTTTGTGTTGTCCAACGACAGCATGCTCAATCTGGCGGCCGGCGGCAGCCTCTCTGTCAGCGCGGGCGGGGCCATCGATATCGCTGGAACGGTTTCGGCGGCAGGGGGAAGCGTCAGCCTATCAACGGATCGTGTCTCGGTTGGAGGCAAATTCAGTTCTTTGTTCAAGGCCCCAACCGATCAATCGGGTCACGCGATCGCCGCGAACATTTTCGTCGAGGGCACGATCGATGTCAGCGGTCGATTTGTAAACGATATCGGAAGAGTGGCGGGAGTTGACGCGGCTGGTCCCGCCTTCACCAATGGCGGCACAGTTTCGATTACCACAACCAAGGACAGCACAGCTGTCGTAGGTGGCTACCTGGACGCGACCGGAAGCATATTGTTGGCAAACGGTAGCGTCCTTGATGTATCCAGTGGCGGTTACATCTCGCCGCAGGGTAAGGCCAAGACTGCAGCCACCGGCGTAATGGCTGGCAAGGCAGGCAGTATCTCACTCGCCCTGTACTCGGGTAAAGAGTGGGAGCCCATCAATGGCCCGCATCCTCCAACGCCCAATCTAGCGACGCCGGCTGTCATCGGGCTCGACGGCACTCTGCGCGGCTACGGCTTCGAGAGCAATGGAAGCCTGAGGATTGCCGCGGCCGGCACTATCCGGATCGAGGATAGTCAGACGTCGTCGATCCGCATCGGCGGCCAAGCGAGCACGCTGCCTGTCTCGTTGCTGACGAGCGGCGGCTTCGGCTCCTACATCATCGAGACGGTGAGCGACGACTGGTCGGGCGCGAAAGCCCAGATCATCGTCTCGGCCGGGACCAGCCTGACCCTTCAGCAGAAGAACCTGGCGAGTCTCGCCGACTACACCGCGACGCCGACCGGGACCAAGCTCGGCCAGCAGCCCGCGCCGCAACTGGCGCTGCTTGCGGACGACCGGCGCAAGCCGGTCGATCTCACGCTCAGGGCCGACAACATTAAGCTCGATACGGGTTCGAAGATCATCACTGATCCCAAGGCGAGCATCACGATGGCTGCGGTCACAAAAGATCGCAGCGGGTCGACATCTACCAGTCCAAAGCCAAGCACTCCGGATTGGAGCGTCCCAGCGCAGTCCGTCGAGCTGCGTGGCACGATCATCGACCATGGCGGCTCCGTCTTCATCAACTCGCTGGCGACGCATCTTTCGTCCGATGCGAAGATCGACCTGTCCGGGACATTCGTCGCCAATTCCCTGTTCGGGACGGTCAACGGTCCAAGGACGAGCGGCAGCTATATCGCCGGCGGCACGTTCGCGGTGGAAGGTGGAACGATTACCACGGTCTACACATACAAAGACCCGACAGGTGATTCCAGCAAAGACAAGCTCTATTTCACTTATGGCCCTCCTGGCTCCGCTGGCACTCCGCAGCAAAGCTACCTCGTCGCCGATGCCGGCGCGGTGGTCGACGTCTCCGGCGCGGCCGGCAATATCCAGGTGGCAGGCGCGCGCGGCGCGACCACGTCGCAATGGTCCTGGAGCGACGCCGGCACGGTGAGCGCAGACGTCAGCGGATTTTCCTGGGGCGGCAGCTTCGCCGCGGCCGGTGGCCGTTATGTCGCCAACGATGGCACCTTGCATGCTGATGCGCGCGCCAATGGCGGGACCATCCTGCTCGGAGGCGGCAACATATCCCTGCAGCAGGGCGCCGCCGGCGTCATCAGCGCGCCGACGACGCTCACCGTTTCGGCCGATCAGCTCGCGCCGTTCGACAACGTCTATCTCTACGCAGCCGCAGCTGTGGGCGGTGCCGCGCGCATCTTCACCGACCTGCCCGGCACCACCTACGGCGACAGCGATCCGTCATGGAAAGCGCTCACGATTTCCAGCTCGCTGAACTGGACCGTGACCAACCGTCTGCACATTGCGGCAGGTGACATCAACGCGCCGGGATCCGGCTCGATCGATGCACGCATTGCGGCGCCCTATGTCGTGCTCACCGGCTTCTCCAGTAATAAGCCGGTGGCCGGCACCAGCACATTGACGGTGAATGCACAGACGATCGATCTGGAGAGTGGAAGACCGTCCAATTTCAAACCGGGCGACGCTCAGCCGGGCCTCGACTTCTCGGGCTTCAGCCAGATCAACCTGATTGCGAGCGGCGACCTCCGCCTCGGCACGCTCAAGGTTGTGAACGGTCTCAAGACCAATGGAAACGACACCAGCGCGACGGCGGAGCAGTCGAGTTTCACCGGCAAGCTGGTCTCGGCCGGCGATCTCCTGCTCTCCGCCCAGCGAATCTATCCGGTCTCCGCCGTTAACTTCACGATCGAGACGCCGGGGAACGTCAAGTTCGCCGCGCCCGCCAACAGCTACACCGGGATTCCGCTGTCAGCCGGCGGCGGCATCACCGTCATCGCAAACACCATCGATCAGGCTGGCAATCTGTTCGCGCCGCTCGGCAAGATCGCGCTCGGCAATACCGACAGCGCAGTGTCCAAGATCATCACGCAGTCGGTGGTGCTGGAGGCCGGGAGCCTCACCTCGGTGTCGCTGGCCGACACGACCGTTCCCTACGGTGCGACGTCCGACGGCACCAACTGGTACTACAACGCCAATCTCAATCCGCTGGCGCAACCGCCGTCGAAGGGTCTGATCCTGGCCGGATCGAACGTAACGCGCGTCGACGGTTCGACGATCGACCTGCGTGGCGGCGGCGATATCCAGGCCATGGAGTGGATTGCGGGCAAGGGCGGCTCGCGCGATAGCCTGACCACGACGCCTTCCGGCCAGACCGTCTACGCGCTGTTGCCGTCGCAGACCGATCCGATCGCTGCGTATGACATCCATTTTGCGACCGCGCGCAGTGCCGATGCGGGCAAGACCGTCACCGCCGGCGACGCGATCCCGCTGGCCGGCACCCAGATCACAATCGACGGCGGCAATGGTATCCCGGCGGGAACGTATACACTTTATCCCGCGCACTACGCGACGCTGCCGGGCGCAATGCGTGTCGTCGTCTATTCCAGCGACAACACCGGCAAGAACATTGCCACGGGAACCAAACTGCCTGATGGCACCGTTCTGGTGACCGGTCATTACACGCAGTCGACCGCGCCCGGAAAGCAGTCGTCCGGCCAGACGGTGTTCGCGGTGCAGACAAGCTCGGTCTGGCAGCAATACAGCGAGTACAGCTTCAACGGCGCCAACACCTATTATGCCCAACTGGCGGCCAAGAACAATGTCACGGCGCCGCGGCTGCCGATGGATGCGGGCCGGCTGTCGATCTCCGCGCTCCAGTCGATCGTGATGAACGGCGTTGCGCGGACGCTGCCGGGACAGGACAAAAACGGCAACACCGGCCGCGGCAGCGAGCTGGACATAAGCGCGCCCAAGCTCGCGGTGGTCGGCCATGCCGGGTACGTCAACAACGACATTCCGGCCGGCTATGTCGGCCTCGACGTTGCCCAGCTCAACGGCTTCGAGAGCATTCTGATCGGCGGCAGCCGCAGCGACTTCGCAACGGGCACGCTGATCACGCCGACGGCCAGCAATGTCGTCGTGGATACGCGCGGCGAGACGTTCAGCGCGCCGGAGATCCTGCTTGTCGCCCAGCAGGTCGGCCAATGGCAGGAAGTCACGCAATCGGTGACGGTCGGATCGCAGTCCGTCCTGCTGGATCTTCCGGTCTATGTCCCGGAGGCCGGTAGCGGCACGGTGACCATCAATACCGGCAGCATCATCAAAACTACGGGTGTCGTTCATGCCGGGCTCGGGCGCCATTACGTCGTTGCTGCGGACGGGCAGGCGCCTGTCACGGCCCAGAGCCTCGCCGCGGCTTTAGGCGGGACGCTCTCTGGAACGGAGATCGTGGGTGCCGATCTTGCAAAACTCCTCGATCCCACGAGCCCCGCGCGGCTGGCTCTCGGTTATTACGCGAACGGCGGTGCGCAACAGCCGGGGCGCGGCGCCTTGTTCGTGGCGAGCAACGACCCGACGCTGCAACTGACGGGGCCGACTGCGACCGGAGTTTCGGCGCCAGCACTCACGATCAAATTCAAGGATGTCGCGACCGCAACGGCCGTGCTGCCGGCCGGGCCGGTGACCGGAAGCCTGACATTGGCGGGCGGTGACACCAGCAACAGCGGGAAGGTGGCGATCGCCGACGGCGTCAAGATCTCGACCAACACGCTGACGCTGCAAGCCACCGCCTCCAACAACGCGATCGCCATCAATACAACGGACCTGCACGCCAATCTGGTCAACCTGATCGCGCCGAGCATCGGCGTCGGAGCGGCCTCGGCGGTTGCCGGCAAGAGCCTGGTGCTGCCGGCCAACAGCACCCAGTTCGCCGACGTGCAGACACTGGCCCTGCGCGCGCTGTCTGGTCCGGTTACGGTGTATGGCGATTTCAATTCCGGTGCGCGCAGTCTGTCGCTGGACGCCACCGGCATCGCGCTCGGCAGCGAGGTGCTCAATCCCGGCACCAGCCTGAATCTGCGCGCCGGAACGGTGCTGGCGTTTTCCTCCTCGGCGACGGTCGAGTTCAGCGTCGGCGTCACCGTCACATCCGCCGCAGGCGTCGCCACGACCTACGCCGCCAACACCCAGATCGCGCTCGATCCGAACAGCAAGGTCAGCGTCGCATCTGCCGGGACGATGACGGTTGCGGGTTCGGGTGGCGCCACCCTGACGCGGGACGGCCTGATCTCGGCGAGCAACAACATCACGCTCAAGAACACCGGGGCCAGCCCGCCCTTCAGCGCTCCGGCGGCGAACGGCAACAGCCTCGAACTGGCCGCAAAGGAAATCGACCTGGGCAGCGGCCGGGTCAATGGGAATGTCGTCAACGGCAACTTCACCATTGCCGGTTTCTCCAAGGTCAAATGGTCGGCCGACGACAGCGTGGTCGTCAAAGGCCCGGGCACGATGACGCTCGGCGCGAACGGCGACAAGACCGACCTCACCGTCAGCACGCCGCGCATTCTGGTCTCCGGCGCAACCGCGGGAACTCCTCAGGGTTTTGTCCTGACGGCGTCGGGCGATATCTCCATCGTCGATCCGGTGACGCGCGGCTCGGCCGCAACTGCGCCTGCCGACAGCGACGAGACCGGCGGCATTCTCACGGTCACGGCGTCGAACATTGCCGTCGGCAGCACCATTCAGGCGCAGGCCGGCACGATTACGCTCGGTGCGATCGCGGGGAACGTTACCCTCAATCCCGGCGCGTATATCTCGGCGCGCGGCTACAAGAAGACGCTGGTCGACGTCGACACCTATCTGTCAGGCGGCAAGGTCGTGCTGTATGCCGACATCGGGTCGAACGCCACGGGCGGAGGCCAGGTCATCACCGACGCCAGCAGCACCATCGACGTCGCGACGACGAGCGGTGGTCAAGGCTATGGCGGGACGATCGAGGTGGACGCGCTCCGCGGCGGCGCGATGCTCGCCGGCCGGCTGCTCGGCACCGGCGGTCCCGGCCTCGGCGGCCGGTTCAAGCTTGATACAGGCGGTGCGGCCGACCTGACGGCGCTTGCGGACATTCTGCTCGCCGGCGGCCTCACCGGCGCGATCGACATCCACACCCGCACCGGCAATCTCGAACTGGCGGCAGGGCACACGCTGAAGGCCAATAACATTACGCTTACGGCGGACGATCCGACCTGGATTCCCATCTTCCAGGAAAGGCAACTGGGTCAGGTCATCATCCGCGGCACGCTGGATGCCACCGGCTATGGCGGCAGCACGATCGACGGCACCGGGCAGGCCGGCGGAAAGGTCGCGCTCTACGGTGCCAATTCGGTGTTCCTGGCGAGCAGCGGCGTGATCGACGCCTCGACCACGCACGCCGACGAGCGTGGCGGCGACGTCACCATCGGAATCGGCTGGGACGCCAAGTCGAAAATCTGGCTGCAACAGGGTACGCAGATCAACGTCTCCGGCGGCACCAGGGGCGGCCTGAGCGGCGGCACCGTGACGTTCCGCGCCCCTCTGGACGGCAACAACGACGTCAAGATTGCCGCGATCAGCAATGTCGCCAACCCGTCGGGCACGCACGGCATGAACTTCTACGCCGACGGCGACAAGACCTTCGACGCGCTTCCCGTCATCGATGCCACCAACAACATCAACGATCGCTCAAAGGTCAGCATCGTCGGTGCGCGCTCGGTCGCCGTGAACGGCTTCATCGCATTCGACACCACCGCTAGCAACCACGGCCTCGACGGATCAAGCCTTGGCTGGTTCGGCACGATCGATCCTGCCGGCTGGTACAAGTTGGACCCGAACGGGAATGTAATACTTGCGACGGATGGATCGTGGACCAACGTTTCGGGATGGCAGCTTTCGAGTGTCACCACGGCCAACGGCTTTACCAGCGTGGTCAGCGGCGATGTTTCAATTCCGAACAGCAATGGCGCAGTGCTCAAGAACTTCGTCATGGGGATATACAGTTTCACTGCCGCCGATAATCTCGGATACGCGCCAGGTCAGACGAATATTCCGGTCACGATCGATCCGCCGCCGGCGGGCGGCGTCGCCGCCCTGGGTTATGGGCAGGTCGATGCCAACGGGGTGCTGTTCGTCGTTATCACCAACCCGGGCAGCGGTTACACCAGTCCCTTGGCGAGCGTGAAGGTTGGGCCCAACGGCGTAGTCGTGCTACCGTCTGTCGGACGCTTTAGTGGCGTACCAAATTCCTTCCTCACGATTGTGTCTGCTGATGTGGTGCCCGGGAGCGGTGGCGCCAGCAGCGCCGTGCAACCGTCGGTCCAGGTGAGATTGGGCAACGGGAACGCCACCATAGGATTCTCGGCCGCGAACAATCTTTCCGGTACATCAAAGCGGAATCCGGACGGTACGATCACCTTTGTAGGCAAGACGAAGAACTTCATTCCATGGAGTTCAAGCGGGGTCTACGACACGTTTGACCCTGCCAACCAAGGCAAACCGGGTGTCGCGAGCTTTACCGGCGACACGAGCCCCGACCGAGTGTTCTTCGGCGATACGATCTCCCAGATCACCAAGGGGACGTGGAGCTATAACGGGCAGAGTTACGGCTTCACCAACCTGTTCACGCGCCTTGCTCCATTGGTCGACAGCCTCGGCGCGGACGTCGTGCACGTGCAGCCGGGCGTCGACCTGGTGACCTCCAAGGGCGACATCACCGTCAGCAGCAACTGGAATCTGGCGGCTGGTACGGTGGGTAACCTCGCAACCGACGGCGGCGTGACCTATTTCGATCCGGCATCGAGCTACGTGAACTTCACCTACCGTCTCGCGACGCCCTGGGGCGGGCTCGACGCCGGCGTGCTGTCGCTGCGCGCTGCCGGAAACATCAACGTCAACGCCTCGATTTCCGACGGCTTCTTCCAGTTCGCGAACTATCTCGACAAGGGCTACACGGACAAGCTCGCGAACTATGCGACCAGCCGCTCGGTCGATCTCGGTTCGATCTATCTGAACGACTATACCACCGGCCAGCTGCCGATCGCGCCCTACAAGATCGGCGATAGCGGCAACGGCATCAGCCCGGCTTCGCAGGATCTCGCGAGTGCCGATCTGTTCCCGCACACATTGCTCGTCTGCACCGTCGATTGCAGCCAGGCGAACATCAAGACGGTGACGGCGCCGTCGTCCTGGGCTTACATCCTGACCGCCGGTTCCGATGTCTCGAGCGCCAATCCGACCGGCAGGGTCCCCCTTGCGAACGGCAGGGGAGACGTCATCGTCGACAAGCACGGCAGCTATGGCCAGTTCCTGAAAGACGGCACCACCAAGGTCGATGTCAGCATTCCGACCATGATACGGACGGGCACTGGCAACATCACCATCTCGGCAGCCCAAGATGTGATCATGAGGGACGTCGCTGCGCCTGGCGTGATCTACGCGGCTGGCGTCAATACCGCGACCTATGCCAATCCCTACAGCTTGCAGGCCTCCGGCGTTGTCGTGACCAATCCGGACGGCTTCTTCGAGCCCCGCGTGCTGGGATATGGCAACGCGGCTTTCGCGGCCGGAGCCACTGAGCTCTATTATGGCCCGCCGACCGCTGCGGCATTCCCCGAAAAGGGCGGGGACGTCGTCATCGACGCGCAGCGCGATGTCGTGGGCGGCACCAAGGTGATCGCAACAAAGGATGCGAACGGCAACACGGTCTACAAGAAAGTGCCTCAGTACTATCAGCCTTGGCTGCTATCCAATTCCGGTGTGACGCCCAGCGCCGGTGCTTCGATCCTCGGAGCCGGTGTCTTCGCCCCGGTTGGAACGCAGATCGCCTCGCAAACCGCGTGGTGGATCCAGTATGGCAGCTTTCAGCAGGGCTTCCTGAGCGCAGGCGGAAATGTGAGCGTTCTCGCCGGGCGCAATATGCTCGATGTGTCGGTATCGGCTCCGACGACTGGGCGCGTCACCGGCGGCCTGTCGGCGAACAGTACGCCCGTGACGCATCTCTACGGCAGCGGTAATATGATCGTGCGCGCCGGCGGTGACATCCGGGGCGGCTCGTTCTACGAAGGATCCGGCCACGCCAGCATCGTCGCGGGCGGCGACATTGGCCAGAACGATTATGTCTACAGGTACGCGAGCAGCACGCTCAAGCTTCCGAACCTTCCGCTGCTTGCTGTCGATACCGGGCAGATCACGATGACGGCAAACGGCTCGATCGCGATGGCGGGTGTCGTCAACCCGGCTGCCTTGCACGCCCAGCAACCGAGCAGGGCGAACCCCTTGGATACGGGCAACGTTCAGTCCCCTTTGTACATGGACACCTACGGCCCAGATAGTAAGGTCCGGTTGGTGGCGCAGTCGGGCGACGTCACGATCGCCATCGCGCCCACGGCGATCCGCATCCAACCCGCTAACAGTCTCAACGTTCTGGCGGCTCCGGCGACCTATCCTGCGAGCTTCGAGGCCATCGCGCTGCAAGGCAATTTGATAACGACCGGGATCGGGGACATCCTGAAGCAGAATGTTTTGGCTAATGCTACGGCTTCGGTTCCGACACCGGGCATCGTGCTCAGTCCGTCCCTGCACGGCACTTTCAATCTGCTGGCGCAGGGCAATATCGACCTCACGTTCGGCTACCCCGATACGTCGGCGCCGCAATCGATCTCGCGCCCGTTGATCTCCGCCGGGCCGTCGTTGATCGACGCTGCGTTCGATCCATTCCGCCCCAATAGCGGCAACGGCGAGGCTTCCAGCCGTGCGCTGCTTGCGCATGAGAACGATGTGGCCGACGGACTCGAGACCACTGCCCGGATCTACGCCGCGACCGGTGATATCAAGGCAACGGGGAGTTTCGGCGTACGTACGATTGGCGATGGCCAGAGGGTCTACCAGCGTATCGAGATCAATCGCCCGACCAGCATCTATGCGGGGCGAGACATCGTCGATCTCAACGTCATCGTGCAGAACATCCATGCCAGCGACGTGAGCACGATCGCGGCCGGCCGGAACATCACTTACACCGGCTTTCAAAATGGCGGCGGCTTGCAGGTGGCCGGACCCGGGTTCCTCGTGGTTCAGGCCGGCGGCGACATCGGCCCGTTCCTCCCGGCGGCGTTCGACAACGCGACCCAGGCGCCGGTCCAGGAGGGCATCGTGTCGGTCGGCAATTCCAGCCCGACGCCGGTCGGAAACATCTACATCTCGAACACCACGGGCGGCGGTTCGGTCGGCATCTACAACCAGTCGCTGCTCGGCCCGTCGAATAATCCGCGGCGCAATGCGACGCTGACGGACGCTGCCGGCACCAAGCAGGGCGCCGACATCATCACGATGTTCGGCACCAAGTTCGGTGTCGATTACGCCGCCGTGGCGGCTTCCTATATCGATCCGGCGAATGCCAGCAGCGTCAAACATAACTATGTGTCCGAGCTGCGCTCCTTCTTGAGCCGGATCGGCAAGCCGGCAAGCGACAGTGACTCCGATGCCAGCGTGTTCGCGGCCTTCCAGGCCTTGCCCACCGACCTCCAGCACGTCTTTATCGACCAGGTATTCTTCGCCGAGCTCAAGGCCGTCGGCATCGGCCAGAAGGACGGCACGTCGTCAGACACCCAGCGCGGCTACCGCATGATCGAGACGATGTTCCCGGCGAGACTGGGCTACACGGCAAATGTGCTCGGCAGCGGGAGCAACGGCGCCAGCCAGCTGGTCAGGACTGGCGACATGAACCTGCTGCATGCCACGGTTCAGACCCAGCTCGGCGGCGATATCTCGATGTTCGGCCCGGGCGGCAACATCATCGTCGGCTCGCTTGCAGCCGAACCCAACTCGGCCCTCAAGCTGCGGGATATCGGCATCCTCACCCTGGGTGGCGGCGCGATCAACACCTTCACAGACCAAAGTGTGCTGGTGAATTCGAGCCGCGTGCTCACGACCCAGGGCGGCGACATCCTGATGTGGAGCTCCAACGGCAATCTCGACGCCGGCCGCGGCTCCAAGACGACCTTGTCGGCACCGGCGCTGCAGGTGCTGTATGATCAGGATGATTACCAGTCAATCGATCTTGGCGGCTTCGTGACCGGCGCGGGCATCGGCACGCTGCAGGCGTCGTCGCAAGCAGCGGCGTCCCAGCTTTATCTTCTCGCACCGCGCGGCACGATCGATTTCGGCACCGCCGGCGTGCGCGCTTCGGGCAGCGCCGTCTTCGTCGCACCTGTCATCGCCAACGCCAGCAATTTCCAGGTGCAGGGGAGCACGACCGGAATTCCGACCGTATCCGTTCCCAATATCGGCGCGCTCACGGCAGGCTCGAATACGGCCGGCGCGGCCGCCAAGTCCGCGGAAACGCCAACCGCAACCGGGGCCCGCAGACAGGGTTCGATCTTCATCGTCGAGGTGATCGGCTATGGCGGCGGCGACGGTCAGGATGACCAGGCGACTGACAAGAAGGAGTCCGATACGACGTCATCGGGGAACGACAAGCAGTGATGATCCGCGCGTTCAACTCGAGATTGATAGGCTTGCGGTCGCGGTCGACAGCTCCGTGTCGCCGTCATCCATCACGATTGAGCGAGACGCCGGACAAGCCGAGCACACCCGCCACCGAATGAACGCTTTTCGTCCAGAAATCTGACTTCTTGTTTAGGATTGGTCACAGCAACGATAAGAAACAGACCTACAAGGTCGGCAACAGGCTTCTGGGAGACGGGCAGTGGGCTGCTGTCCGTCCCATTTTGGAGACGGCCTGTCTGTAATTTTTGTTTTGGGGGTTGAAATGCGCGCGACGAATCCGACCGAACCGGTCTGCTCCGAGTCCGCGCTGCCTAGATTGAAGGCCAACGTCTACGATCTTGGACTGAAACAGGACGAGGACGGCCGGCTTCGCCGCATCAGAGATCTCGAGCACGAGAATGCATTGTTGATGCGTATGGTCTCGGAAACTCAGATCGAGCTCGCGCGCCTGCGCGAGCTGTTGTCCTCGAACTGATGTGATCCGGGGCCTTTTCGGCCGCCGGGCGCCGCGTCTTCGCCGATTTGAGCAATCGATGCACCCGAGCGACAGCTGCGGGGGCGGTGACACGTTCGGTTGACCGATTCCGTCGGGTTCATCGGCCGCGGGATTTGTGGCCCTGAAGTCTCGTCGGCTGCCGTGCTCGTTTTCGCAGATGCGTTGCGCCGAGCGTCTACTCAGCAGGAACCGCACATCACCTGCGCCGGCGGCGCGGGAGGCATGCTCCGCCGCGAGGCGTCCCGCAAGCCGGTCCAGGTGTGCGTCAGCTTGGTGTGAAACGAACGGTCATGCGATTTTCGAAGTTCTTGTTGATCGCATGCTGCCTGATCTCGTCGGCCGTGCTCGGCGGCTGTGGGTTCATTCCGATGTCAGGACCGGCAAGTCTCGACATCAGGAACGAGAACACGACGGTGCTGCCCTTTGCGGTGGTTAAGCTCAATCCCGAGGTCCTGCAGGTGCTCGAGAAATACGAGCCCAACGGACTATCCGGAAATCTCGCGGACACGCGTCCGCCCTCGAGCATCAAGTTCGGCATAGGCGACGTCATCAGCGTCACGATCTTCGAGGCCGCGGCGGGCGGGCTCTACGTGCCGCTGGAAGCCGGCGTACGCCCGGGTAATTTCGTGAATCTGCCCGATCAGGCCGTCGACAACGACGGGAACATCACGGTGCCCTATGCCGGCCGGATCCGTGCCGCGGGCCGCACCAATGTGCAGGTTCAGGAAGACATTCTTGCCCAGATCAAGAAACGCGCGATCGACCCGCAGGTCGTGGTGACGTCCAGCCAGCAGCGCTCCTCGCTCGTCAGCGTGTTCGGCGAGGTCAGGACGCCGGTGCGTTTCCCCATGCCGTCGGCTGGCGCGCAGGACCGCATCACCGACGCGATCACGCGGGCGGGCGGCATCAGCGGCGCCGGCTGGGAGACGTGGGTCGTGCTCGAGCGCGGCGGAAAGCGCGCCACGGTGCCGTTCGGCAATCTGGTCTATTTCCCGGCTAGCAACGCCTTCGTGCAGCCTGGAGACCGCCTTTATCTCTACCGTGAGCCGATGAAATTCATCGCGTTCGGCGCCACCGGCCAGCAGGGCGAGTTCAATTTCGATGCCTGGCGTATCAATCTGACGCAAGCGGTCGCGAAGGCGCGCGGGCTGCTCGACCTCCAGGCCGATCCGGCATCCGTCTTCCTCTATCGCCGCGAGCCGCGCGAGGTGGCGCAGCGGCTCGGTGTCGACTGCTCCAGGTTCGACGGCGATTCCGTGCCGATCGTCTTCAACGTCAACTTCCAGGATCCGGCCGGATATTTCATCGCCACCAAGCTATCGATGCGTCCGTTCGACGTGCTCTACGCAGCCAACGCGGCGCAAGTGGATGTCACGAAGGTTCTGACCTTCATCAACACGGCGCTCGTGACCGCGGAGAGCGGAGTGAGCCTCGTCAACAACATCCGCTTCCCGGGGCCGACATCCTCGACGACCACCGTCTTGCAGTGAAGCCGGGCCGGGCATTCTGATGATGGAGGCGGAGGAGGCGTCTTGACGGCGGGTCCGCAAATGTTACTCATCGTGCAGGATACGATCCGACGATATCGAATTATGTTAATGCTCGCCCGCGGCCCGGCCAACGAACCTGCCGGTTGGTGGAGGAACGGGGCTATGAGCCGAGTTTTGCATTGGTCTGCGCGTACGGGGGGCCGCGCTCTCGCGGCCGGTCTCGTCGCGCTCGCGGCGGCGGGAGGTGCGGGGGCCCAATCAGCCAATCCGGGCAATCCGCCGGTGGAGCGGCAGGGCACAATCATCGGCGGGCAGGGGACGAAGCCCACATACGAGCGCTGCGTCGATGTGCAGATCGGAAACGAGAGCGCGTTCGGTTGCATCAATCAGCAGCTCAAGCGCGAGGTCAACAAGGTCAATCCTTCGCTCAACCTGCCACCGGTCGACGCGCGTTCGTCCGACGTGCGTGTCGGCAACCCGAACGAGGCGGCGATTCGCCAGCAATATGGCTCAAATTACGGTCGTTCGGCCGTTCCCTTTAGGCCATCCGCTCCTGCCATCGTGCCGCCGCACCGCTGATGCCTGGATCCGCTTCACATCTGCAAGCCAGTCGAAGCATACGCTGGTCGTGGCGGGTCGCGGCGCTGTGCCTGCTGATCGTCGCGAGCGGCGAGGGGCGCGCCCAGGAGCACGAAGACGGCAGCAAGGCCGAAATCGGCCACGTCGCGGCTTCCGTGGGCGACGCGGATGATGGCGCTGTGGAGCCTTTGGCGCTGGAGCCGTTTGCACCGCGCCCGCTTACCGCCGCCGATTTCCCTCCCGCAAATCCGCTGCTTGCCAATTTCACGTACCGCACAAACGCCATGTTCGGCCGCGACTGGCGCGCCGGCCGTGCCGAGTACCGGCAACTGGTCGAGCGCGAAGCGCTGGCTTTCGGCCTGCCGCCCGCGCTGGTCGATGCGGTGATGGCGGTCGAGAGCCGATACAATCCCGCCGTGGTCGGCATGGACGGCGAAGTCGGGTTGATGCAGGTGATGCTGCCGACTGCACGGATGATGGGTTTTGCCGGGACGCCGGCTGAGCTGGCTTCGCCCGAGGTCAACGTGCATTACGGCGTTCGCTATCTCGCCGGTGCCTGGCGCCGGGCCAACGGCGATCTCTGCACCGCGACGATGAAATATCGCGCCGGCCATGGCGAGACACGATTCTCGAATCTGTCGGTCGAGTATTGCACGCGCGTCCGCGCGCATCTGGCGGCCAACGGCGTCGCCGTCACCGGCTCCGTTCCACCACCGACGTTCGGACGGACTTCGGCGAGCGGCGCGCCCGCACGTGGTCGCGTCCTGACGGGCGGGAGCAAGATCAATTTCGCTGCTCTGAACACGCGCCTGCGCGGCGTAGCCGACCGCAAGACGCCGTCTGATTTGCATTGACAGGCTGCAGGGGCAGGAACCTGCGGCTCGCAGGTCGGGCCTGATGCATTAGGTGCGCGCTTTGCCCTTCGGTGCGCGCCGCCGCCGGCTTGCCGGCGCGGGACGGCCGGTCGCAAGCGCCTGGCCGATGGCGCGCCAGCACTTTACCGCATCGCGGAAGGCATTTTCATGCGCGGCACTTCGCCCGCGCCAGTCCATAAGCTGTTCGGCATCTGCAAGCGTCGCCTCGCCCGACTTGAGGCGCATGATCCATGAAAGGGCTTCACGGATTAAGGGATCCAAGTGATCGACCTGATGGCTTCGCTTCGTCACGATCCAGCGCTTTCCCGCACACGCCGGGCGTGAGCGGATGCTCGCGATCGGCATATCTATGTACGTAAGACGAAGCTGGACGCTGAAAACCGAATTTGGTCCGCACGGGACGTTTGAGACGATCAGCGCAATGCTCGACTGCCTGCTTGAGGTCGGTCTCGACAGTGCGGACGGTGACGCCGAGAAGGGCCGCGATCTCTCGGTTCGGCATGCCGTCGATGCGCGAGAGCATCAGCACGCGTCGGCGGCGCTCGGGAAGCTCGGCGATTGCGTGCCTGAGCAGATTGACCTCGGAGCGATCCTCGATCACGCGCGCGGCGTCGGGCCGGTCGTCGGGAATTTCGAGCAGGGCATCGACCTCGTCGACGGTGAGGCGGCGCTTCTCGGCGCGGCGGCGGTCCGCAGCGATATTGAGCGCGATGCGGAATAAATAAGCCTTCGGGCTGCGCACCGGCCCAAGCCCGCGCATGCCTTCGAGACGAAGGTAGGTTTCGTTGAGCGCTTCCGAAGCAAGGTCCGAGGAGCCCAGTCGGCGCGTCAACCTGCGATCGAAGTCGACATACTCTGCGAGCAGAAGCGTCCGCAAGCTGCTGATGCTGTCGATGGTCATGCTACGCCCCACTTCACTCAGTCCCCAATTTGTGGCCGGACGGTAGTAAGGCCGCACAACGGTAATGTGACGAACTGTTATCGAGTAACAGGCATCGAGTGATAGTGGCGTTATGTTGCGTGAAATCATCACACGGACGATCGAGCGGTGTCGCGAGCATCGTAAAAAAGTTTTCGCTGCGCCTGCGCGCACAACGTCTATCGGATAAGGCCCTCGCAGACCGGCGTCTCGGTCGGTTTCGGGCTGTCCGAAGGACGCTGCGGTCGCCGAAGGGCGTCTGCAATGCGAGCATGATATCGAGGCTGAGGTGAATTCGCGTCGTCTGTATCATAATGGCGCGCGCCGTCATGCGCCGCCGCCGCTGCGCGCTGTGCGGAGTGGTCGGTCTGATGCGGCATGTGCCTCGCGTCTCGCTATCTGCGGATTGATCATCTGCGCGATCTGCACGAAGCCGGCCGCGGCGAAATCCGAGGCCGACGCGAGCAAGCCAGCTGCGGCGAAGCCCGCTGCTGCTGCGCCCGCAAACGCCAAGCCGGCCAAGAGTGAGGCGGAGGCGGCCAAGCCGGCAGCACCGGAAACCCGTTTCGATATCGACGAGTATCGTGTCGAGGGCGCGGACAATCTGCCGCAGATCGAGATCGAGGCTGCTGTCTATCCCTTCCTCGGTCCGGACAAGAGCTCGCAGGATGTCGAGAAGGCCCGCGCCGCGGTGGAGAAGGCCTATCACGACAAGGGCCTTCAGACCGTCAGCGTGGCCGTGCCGCAGCAGGATGCGCAGCGCGGCTTCGTCGTGCTCAAGGTTACCGAGAACCGGGTCGGACGCCTCCGCGTCAAGGGCTCGCGTTATTTCGACCTCGACAACGTCAAGAGCAGCGCGCCATCACTGAAGGAAGGAACGCTGCCGAATTTTCAGGACGTCACGAAGGACATCGTCGCGCTGAACCGCTGGCCGGACCGGCGCGTCACGCCGGCGCTGCGAGCTGGCGTCGCGCCCGGCACCGTCGACGTCGATCTCAACATCGAGGACACGCTTCCGCTCCACGGCAGCATCGAGCTGAACAACAAGCAGAGCCCGAGCACCACGCCGCTGCGTACCAGCATCTCGATGCGCTACGACAATCTCTGGCAGCTCGGTCACTCCATGACCTGGACATACCAGGTCTCGCCGATGAACCCGAAGGACGCCATGGTCGTGTCGGGGTCGTACCTGGCGCGAACCGAAATCGACTGGCTCAGCGTCCTCGTCTACGGCCTGACCTCGGACAGCTCGGTCGCGACAGTCGGCGGCTCGAACGTTGTCGGCCCCGGTCAGGTGGTCGGTGGACGTGCGGTGCTGACGCTGCCGTCCAGGGGCGAACTGTTCCACACCCTGTCCCTCGGGGTCGACTACAAGGATTTCAAGCAGTCGCTCAAGCTCGGCTCCGATGCCTTCGACTCGCCCGTGACCTATGTGCCGCTCGTCGGCACCTATGGCGCAACCTGGCAGGGCGAGGGGCGGCTCACGCAGCTCAACGCAACGATCACGGCAGGCTTGCGCGGCATCGGCTCCAGCCGCGACGAGTTCGACGCCAAGCGTTTCGACGCGACCGCGAGCTTTATCACGCTGCATGCCGACATCTCGCACACTCAGGATTTCGCCGGCGGGTTCCAGCTCTACGCGAAACTGCAGGGACAGGCGGCGGATCAGCCGCTGGTGTCCAGCGAGCAATTCAGCCTCGGCGGACAGGACACGGTGCGCGGCTATCTCGAATCCGAGGTGATCGGCGATTACGGCGTCGCCGGGACGCTGGAGCTGCGCACGCCCAATCTCGCACAATATCTCGAGCAGAAGCTGCCCAATCCGCTCGGCGAATCCATCAAGTACAACGCCTTCGACGACATTCGTTTCTTCGCTTTCGCCGACGGCGGCAATACCAGAATCCACAAGCCGCTCATCGATCAGGAATCGCATTTCGACCTCGCAAGCTACGGAGTCGGCATGCGCATGAAGGCCCTTCGCTACCTCAACAGCATTGTTTTCGTCGGTATGCCGCTGACCAGCCAGCAGGTCACCGTCGCCAATCATCCACGGTTCAGCTTTCGGGTCTGGGGAGAATTCTAGATGTCACTCCTTCGCTTTGGATCACGCCCCGGACTTCGCCTGAGCGCGCCGGTGATGCTCGCGTTCGTCTTCCTCGCCGCGCTGTGGCCGTCGCCCGCGACGGCGTGGTGGAACGATCAGTGGACGCTGCGCAAGAAGATCACGATCGACACCGGTCCGTCCGGTGCAGGGATCAGCGATGCCATCGGCACCACGCCGATTCTCGTGCGACTGCATGTCGGCAATTTTCGCTTCGGCGGGGCAAAGGAGGACGGCGGCGACCTTCGCTTCGTTGCCGGCGACGACAAGACGCCGCTCAAGCACCATGTCGAGAAATACGACTCGCTGCTCGGCGAAGCGCTGGTCTGGGTCGGCGTTCCCGATCTGAAGCCGGGTACCAAGAACGACATCTGGCTCTACTACGGAAACCAGAAGGCGCCGACCGCGGTCGAGGCGAAGGGCACCTACGATCCCGACACCCTGCTGGTCTATCATTTCAACGATCGCTCGACGCCGGCGCAGGACATCACCGCCTGGGCGAACACCGCCCAGAACGCGGTCCCGGCTGCTGACGGCGCCATCATCGGGCAGGGCGCGCGCCTCGACGGGCAGACTGCGCTTACGCTTCCCGGCTCGCCCTCGCTCGTGACCGCGGAAGGCGGCGAACTGAGCTGGTCGCTTTGGATCAAGATGACTGCGCTGCAGCCGGGCGCAGTGTTGTTCTCTCGTAGCGAGGGCGCGAACGGGCTGACGGTTGGGCTGGACAACGGTGTGGCGTTCGTGGAGGTCACGAGCGGCGGCAATACGCAGCGTGCCGCCGGCGGGGCGGCGATCGCGGCCGGGACCTGGCACCAGGTCGCATTCACGGCGAAGGGCGCCCAGATCATCCTTTACGTCGACGGCAGCCAGGTCGCGACGCTTGCTGCGGCCCTGCCCACCATGACCGGCGTGTCGCAACTCGGTCGCGCCGCTGCCGCGGCAGCTCCCGCCGCGGATGCAGCCGCGCCCGCAGCTGACGCGGCTCAGGCGACGCCGCCTGCGGCCGTGCCTTCTGGCTCTGCCGCCGGCTTTGCCGGTGACGTCGACGAGCTTGCGATCGCGAAGGTCGCGCGCTCGGCCGGGTTCATCAAGCTGTCGGCGGTCGGGCAGGGACCCGACCAGGCCAAGCTGATCTCCTTCAGCGTCGACGAGGAGAACGCGGGCTGGTTCAGCGGCGGCTATTTCGGCGTGATTCTGCGCTCGGTGACGCTGGACGGCTGGGTCGTCATCGGCCTGCTCGGGATCATGGCGTTGATCAGCTGGTACGTCATGGTCGATCGCATCTCGTATCTGAACCGCGTCTCGGCCGGCAACACGATCTTCCTCAAGCATTTTCGCGAGACCTCGACCGACATCGGAGGGCTGCTCCAGCTCGACAATCAGGAGAACGATCCCAGCTTCGGGGGCGAGCTCGGCAAGAAGCAGCGCAAGGTGGTTCATGCCGCGCCGCTCTACCGCCTGTTCGCGGCCGGTGCGCAGGAGATCCGGCGCCGCTTTGCTGGCGGCGGTTACCGTCGGCTGTCGCCGCAGGCCATCCAGTCGATCCGCGCCGTGCTCGACAGTGGCTACGTGCGGGAGAGCCAGCGCCTCAATCGCCTGATGGTGATGCTGACGATCGCGATCTCGGGCGGCCCGTTCCTCGGCCTGCTCGGCACAGTGGTCGGCGTCATGATCACTTTCGCGGCGATCGCAGCCAGCGGCGACGTCAACGTCAATGCGATTGCGCCGGGTATCGCGGCCGCGCTGGTCGCCACCGTCGCGGGCCTCGGCGTCGCGATCCCCTCGCTGTTTGCCTACAACTACCTGACGATCCGCATCAAGGATGTCAGCAGCGAGATGCAGGTCTTCGTCGATGAGTTCATCACGAGGATCGCTGAGTCCTACGAATTGCCGGAAGAGCCGGTGAAGCAGGCGGCGGAGTGAACCCATGCAAGTCCAGTCCGAAAGCAAGCCGTACGACGACATCAACATCACGCCGATGCTCGATCTCGCCTACGTGCTTCTGGTGATCTTCATCATCATGACCACGGCGACCGTGCAGGGCATGAAGGTGAACCTGCCGAAGGCGAGCGCGGCGCCGAGCCTCGCACAGCAGACCACCAAGGCGATCACGGTCGCCAACGACGGCAAGCTGTTCCTCGACACCATTCCCGTGACGCTGCCCGAGCTCGAGCAGCGACTGGTGCAGCAGCGTGCGCTGACGCCCGAATTCCCGATCGTCGTGCGCGGCGACAGCCAGACCCAGTACCAGAACGTCGTCGACGTGCTCGATCTGCTCGGCCGCCTCAACTTCACCCAGGTCGGCATGGCGACCAAGCCGTCGGCGCGATGAGACTGGACGATGGCGTGGGACGACGACAGCAACGACGACGACGGCCCGCCGGCATGGCGGCGCTATCTGCTGCTCGGCGGCTCGGCGCTGGTCGTGATCACGTTGGTGGTCGGCGTCGTCATCATGGTGATGAGTGGCGACAAGGATCCGCCGCGCAAGGTGAACGAGCTTCAGGTGACGATGGTGCTTCCACCGCCGCCGCCTCCGCCACCACCGCCGCCCCCGCCCGAGCAGCAGCCGGAACAGCAGCCCGAGCAAAAGGTGATGGAGCAGACGCCGGTCAAGGATGTCGTCGAGGAGAAGCCGGTCGACATTCCAAAGGACGCGCCGCCCGATGCCGGACCGGATCCGACGCCGGGGCCGCCGGATCTCGGTCTCGGCACCGGGCCGGGCAGCGGCGGCTTTGCACAGGGCAAGGGACGCGGGGGCGGCGGAGGCGGCGGCAACAGCCGCTTCGGCTGGTACGCGAGCATGCTGCAATCGCAGATCGACGCGGGACTGCAGGCGAATGAAAAATCTCGCGACGCCGCGTTCCGCACCGTCGCCAGGGTGTGGCTCGACAGTTCGGGCCGGGTCAGTCGCGTGCAGTTGTCGCCATCGACGGGCGACGGTGCGCTCGACGTGGCCATCCGCGACCAGGTGGTGGGCGGCCTGCGCGCACGCGAGCCGCCGCCAAAGGACATGCCGATGCCGATGATCATCCGCCTCACGGGCCAGAACCGGGGGTGAGTGCGGTGAGACGAGTGACTGTGAGTGAGTTGAGAGCAGAAGAGGTGATGTCATGTGGCGTGAAATGAAGACGCGAGAACTGGCAGCGACGGCAGCGGTGCTGCTTGCGCTCGCAGTCCCCGCCGCGGCGCAGGACGACGGGATGCCGCAGGGCAAGCGTCCGACCGTCTCGCGCGACGCGCCGCCTTCATCGAACGCGACGGTCAATCTGATCAATCTGCTCGTGAAGCAGGGAACGTTGAGCGAGGAACAGGCCGCGGTCCTGGTCAAGCAGGCCGACGACGAAGCCTATGTCGCCCGCCAGGCGACGCGCGACGCCGCGGCCAAAGCGGAAGGCGCGGAGAAGAAGGCGACGAGCGCTGCCGACGCAACGTCGCCGCCCGGCACCAAGCGCGTCACTTACGTGCCCGAGATCGTCAAGAAGCAGTTGCGCGAGGAGATCAGGGCCGAGGTGATGGACCGCGCCCACAAGGAGAATTGGGCTTCGCCCGGCAAATATCCGGAATGGGCGCAGCGGATCCGATTCTACGGCGACATCCGCGCGCGGTATGAGGGAGATTATTTCCCGGCCGGAAATGCGCCGCTCACCAATTTTAGCGCCATCAACACAGGGTCGCCATTCCAAGAGGAGAGCAACGCCCCGCCCAACCCCTATTTCCCGCCGTCATACAATGTCTCGCAGGATCGCAATCGTTTCCGTTTCCGGGCCAGGCTTGGTGCCGACATCGATCTGTTCGATGGCTTTACCGCGGGTCTGAGGATCGCGACGGGTGAGAATAGCTCTCCGGTCTCGACCAATCAGACGTTCGGTGGCAATGGCGGAAATTTCTCCAAATATGCGCTGTGGCTCGATCGTGCGTTCGTCAAGTATCAACCCGTGCAGGATGTCGTGGCCTCGGTCGGCCGGTTCGATAATCCGTTCTGGTCGCCTACCGATCTGGTTTGGTACAAAGACCTCGGCTTCGACGGCTTTGCCGTGCAAGCCAAACATGAGATCGACGAGGGCTTCACACCGTTCTTTGTTGGCGGTGCCTTTCCGGTGTTCAACACCGATCTGAACGCCGGCCTGAACATCGCGGATCTGCAGCGCAACAATGTCGTACCGGTCAAGCTACCGAGCCGCGACAAGTGGCTGTTCGGCGCGCAGACGGGGTTCGCCGCAAGGTTCGATGCCGAAACCAATCTGACAATGGCGGTCGCCTACTACGACTTCACGAACGTGAGAGGGCGGCTGTCGAGTTCGTGTCTTGTGTATCTGGCGAGCGACACATGCGATACCGACCTCCTTCGCCCGAGCTTTGCCCAGAAGGGCAACACCTATATGAGATTACGCAATATTCCAGACGTGCCGATCCCGGTGCAGACCTTTGATTACCAGTACTATGGTCTTGCCAGCGATTTCCGGCCCGTTGTCGCGAGTGCTCAGCTTGACTTGACCCAGTTCAATCCGATCCACGTCATCCTCGACGCAGAATATATCTGGAACACCGCCTTCGATCGCGCAGCAGTCGCTTCCGTCGCCGTGAACAATCTCGGCTCAACGACAGACGGCAGCGCGAGCGTGTACAACGGCGGCAATCAGGGTTGGCTCGCGCGCATGACCGTCGGCAACAAGGAGATCAAGCATCTCTGGGACTGGAACGCGCATGTCGGCTACAAGTACCTCGAGTCCGACGCGATGGTTGACGCGTTCGTCGATTCCGACTTCGGCCTCGGTGGCACCAATCTCAAGGGCTATTTCATCGGCGGTAATGTCGGCCTCGGCGAGAACATCTGGGGCTCGGTGCGCTGGATGAGCGCGAACAACATCGCCGGCCTGCCGTACAAGGTCGACATCGTCCAGCTCGATCTCAACGCGAGGTTCTGATCATGCGGCTGTTGCGTCTGTCGTCAATTGCTGCACTGGCGCTCGTCGTCGCCTCGGCCGCCCATGCCGACCAGGAAAGCGATCGCTTGCGCGAGGCGCTGCGCAGCGCCACCGCGCAGGCGCGGGCCGCCGAGGATCAACGGGCCGCAGTCCAGGCCAAGCTGACCGCGGCCGAGCAGGAGCGCGACCGCCTGCGTAAGCAGATCGAGGGCTATCGCGCCCAGGTGAAGGAAGCCGAGCAGGCCTATCGCCAGGCGGTGAAGGACTTCAACGACCGGATCGCCGAGCGCGACGATTCCCTGGAGAAGTGGAAGGCCGCCTATGGTGAGGCGGCGAGCGTTGCGCGGACCAAGGACGCAGAGCGCTCCAAGTTCGAGGGCGAGGCGACGACGTGGAAGGCGAGCGCCAAGGCCTGCGAGGCCAAGAATGTCCGTCTCGTCAGGATCGCCGACGATACCGTTAAGCAATATGAGAAGATGGATCCGCTGGAGAAGGTGATCCACCACGATCCCGTGATCGGGTTCAAGCGGGTCGAGCATCAGAACGCCGCCCAGGATCTTCGCGACCAGATCATCGAACAGAAGGCCAAGCCATGACCCGGAACGTTTTCAAGCTCGTGCTGCTAGCCGGCGCGCTCCACGCTGCGGCATCATCGCCGGCACTCACACAGACGCGCAATCCGCCCCAGCCCGCAGTTCCGCGCACAACGCCTGCGCCGGCCATTCCGGCGGCGGCCCAACCAGCTCCTGCGGCGCAGGACAATGCGGCCGTGAAGGGCAGCGAGATCATCGCCCGCGTCGGCGACAGCGACGTCACCGCGGAAGAAGTGCGCGCGACCATCCAGCTTCTCGATGCGCGCCAGCAGGCTGCGATGGCGCGTGATCCGGCGCTGCTGAGCCAGACGGTGCGCGCGATCCTCGCCAACCGCCTGGTGCTCAAGGAGGCCGCGGCCAAGAAGTGGGACCAGCAGCCGGTCGTCGTGACGCAGCTTGCGCGCGCACGCGATACCTTGATCGTCGAGAGCTACCTGCAATCGGTCACGGCGCTCGGCGACAGCTATCCGAGCGAGGCCGACATCAAGAGCGTCTACGAGGCGAACGCCAGCGCGTTCCTCGTTCCCCGTCGCTTCCGCCTGGCCCAGATCGTGGTCAATCTCGCCAAGGACGCCGACAGGGCGGCCGAGGACACCGCGCGCAAGAAGCTCGATGACATCGTGCGGAAGATCAAGCAGCCCGGCGCGGAGTTCGGTCCGATCGCGAAGGCATTGTCCGACGATGCGGCAACCGCGGGGCGGGAAGGGGAGATCGGCTGGGTCGCCGAGCCCGATATGCGCAGCGAGATCCGTGGGCAGGTCACAGGCCTGCCGAAGTTGGGCATTGCCGATCCGATCCGGCTCGAGGACGGCTGGCACGTCCTGAAGCTGCTCGACACCGAGGCATCGCATACGCGGCCGCTGGCGGACGTGCGGGAGGCCCTCGTGCAGCGGATGCGGGCCGAGCGCATCGAGGCCAACCGCCGTGCCTATGTGGCGGAGCTCTTGAAGCAGACCCCACCCGTGGTCAACGAGATCGCGCTGTCCAGGCTGATCGAGCCCAAACCCGACGCCAAGCCGGACGCTGCGCCGTCGCGCTAGGCGAGCAATGACCTGAAGCGCGATGACGATTCAGCCTGATCTCATCGCGCTTGAGCACGCGGCGGATTGCAAATTCATGTCAATCGGATGACGAGGCGAAGGCGCCGTCATCCACGGATGATACATTGGTTAATCGACAGTAAAAGTATCATAATTATGGTACAATGCCCGTGGTATCCGGATCGCGAACCGACCCCGGGGGCGAATTGTGACCGATCTGACCAATGCGGGTGAGCCGATATCGGCGTTCGAGGGCCGATCGCGGGTCCGTCTGGCGATCCCGTTCAGCTTCATCGAGCCCTTGTTCGCGGCCGTCGACGGCTCGATCATCGTCGCAGCGGGCGCTATCGGCGGCATCGCCTATCAGGGCGCGCTTGGTGGCACCGCCGACGGCTCCTTCTATGCCGGGCTCGGTTTGGTGGCGAGTTTCGCCTATGTCCTGGTCGCGCATTTCCTCGGTCTCTACCGGTTGAACCAGCTGCTGGACGACGAACTCGACGGCGGGCGGGTCCTGGCCGGCTGGTGTCTTGCTGCTCTCGTCCTCGCGGTCGTGCTGTTTCTGTTCAAATCCGGCGGCAACGCCTCGCGTGGCTCGGTCGTTTGCCTCTTCGCGATCGGCGGCGCCGGCCTTCTCGTCGCGCGCTGGCTGGGGAAACGACGCCTTCGTTCGGCGCTTGTCGCCGGCACGATCCGCGGGCGGCGAGTGGTGGTGATCGGAACGCAAGGCGAGCTGGCCCAGTTCGGAAGGAGCGACCTGCTCGCCAGATTTGGCCTGCACGAGGTCGAGCGCATCATTTTGCCGAGAAACGAAGCGCCAAAACTCTCTGCTCCGGGGAGGCACGAAGACGAGCTGATGAAGCGCATACGGGAGGCCGCTGCCGAGGAGATCGTGCTCGCGCTGTCCTGGTCCGGTCCCCGCGACATCGAGGCTTTGCTCGACCGGTTGCGCGTCATTCCGCTTCCGGTGCGCCTGTTACCCGATCGCGCGGTGTCGACGGTGCTGCGCCACCAGACCTCGATGCCTCAACGGCTCTATATGGTGGAGGTGCAGCCGGCGCCGCTGTCGGTTCTCGATCGCCTGACCAAGCGGCTGCTCGACATCATCGTGGCGGCGACGTCGCTGGTCGTGCTGTCTCCCGCACTGATCTTCGTCGCAGTCGCGATCAAGCTGGAGTCGAAGGGGCCGGTGATCTTCCGGCAGCGCCGCCATGGCTTCAACGGCAAGCCGTTCGTGATCTACAAGCTGCGCAGCATGAGCGTCCAGGAGGACGGCGGCGCGGTCGTGCAGGCGACGAAGCAGGATCCGCGCGTGACCCGGGTCGGACGCCTGATCCGCCAGACCAGCATCGACGAACTGCCGCAACTCCTCAACGTGATCCAGGGCCATATGTCGATCGTCGGGCCGCGCCCGCACGCGCTGGTGCACGACTACGAGTACGGCAGCATGATCGCGAACTACGCGTTCCGCCATCACGTCAAGCCGGGAATTACCGGCTGGGCGCAGGTTCAAGGCTATCGCGGGGGCACGCCGCGGCTCGAGCTCATGGAACGGAGAGTTGCACTCGACTTATGGTATATTGATAATTGGAGCCTGATATTGGATATCCATATCATGCTGAAGACGGCGTTCGAATTGATCCGACCGCGCAACGCATATTGACCAGAGCTTCCCGGCCGCAATCGGCCTCGAAGCGGCCTCGTCGCACGAGTTAACATTGGTACATTTGGGAATGATCTGTTTGGCGGCGCGACCGGTTGGAGCACGGGACCGCGCTTTATGATGTCCGTCGCATCGGCGGACGCATGCGCTGACGGGGCAGCCGGCTGATAGCCGGTCCAGGATTTCTCGCTGGCCTATTGAAAACGTTCACGATTCGCGCTTACTAAGTCCGGACTGGCAAGATTCTGGCCGGAGAGGACCACGATGGTTGGCAAGAGGCATGCCTCGGAGGAGATTTCGGCCAAGCTGGCGCAAGCCAACGAACTTGCGGCCAAGGGGAAGACCCAGCGGGAAATATCGAAGGCGCTTGGCGTCAGCATCATGACCTACCACCGCTGGAAGAAGATGCCCGAGTCGTCCGAGCCGGTCGGTGGCCGGCGCGGCGAGGCCGATGGCCGGCCGCTCGGTTCGTCGGACGCCAGCAGTGTGGACACAATCAAGCGGTTAGAGCTCGAAAACGCGCAATTGCGACGTCTTGTGACCGACATGCTGCTGGAAAAGCTGAAATACGAAGAGGAGCTTCGGGCGCGCCAGGGAACGCGCTTGCGGCGCCCCGACAGCGGCTAGTGCCAGGACCGGCCTTTCGGGCCGCCCTATAATCCCTTCTCGTCTAGCGCAAGATCTCAGACAGCTGGCGTACCGCGGCTGGATGGCTCGACAGATACGCCGCGTAAGCGCGTCTCACACCGTCCTCGAGCGAGGTCGTCGCGCGCCAGCCGAGCTTGGCGAGCCGGCTGACGTCGAGCAGCTTGCGCGGCGTGCCGTCGGGGCGCGAGGTGTCGAAACTGATCTCGCCGCCATAACCGACGATGTCGGCTACGACCCGCGCGAACTCGGCGATGGTGATGTCCTCGCCGGTGCCGATGTTGACCAGCTCCGCGCTCGAATAGGTCTTCATCAGGTGCACGCAGGCATCCGCCATGTCGTCGACATAGAGGAACTCGCGCCGCGGCGTGCCGGTGCCCCACACGATGACGCTCTTTGCGCCTGCGACTTTTGCCTCATGGAAACGCCGGATCAGGGCGGCGACGACGTGGCTCAGCTCGGGGTGATAGTTGTCGCCGGGGCCGTAGAGATTGGTCGGCATCACGCTGATGAAGTCGCTGCCATACTGGCTGCGATAGGCCTCCGCCATCTTGATGCCGGCGATCTTGGCAATCGCATAGGGCTCGTTGGTCGGCTCGAGCGGACCTGATAGCACGGAATCCTCGCGCAGCGGCTGCGGCGCCAGCTTCGGATAGATGCAGGACGAGCCCAGAAACATCAGCTTCTCGGCGCCGTTGAGATGCGCGGCCTGGATCACGTTCGCCGCAATCGCGATGTTGTCGTAGATGAACTCGGCGCGCAACGTGTTGTTGGCGACGATGCCGCCGACCTTGGCCGCGGCGAGGAAGATCACTTGCGGCCGCGCTTTCGCGAACCAGTCGAACACGGCGGCCTGGTTGCAGAGATCGACCTCGCGCCGGTCGACCGTAACGAGCTGCACGTCCTCCCGCGCCAGCCGGCGCACCAGCGCGGCTCCGACCATGCCGCGATGGCCGGCGACATAGACGCTCTTGCCCCTCAGCTCAAACGGTGCGTTTGCCACTGCCAGCGTCCCGTTTTGCCTCGGCCAGATCGCTTGCCATCATCTCCTCGACGAGTTGGGCAAAGCTGCGCTTCGGCGTCCAGCCGAGCACCTCGCGCGCCTTGCTGGCGTCGCCGACGAGGAGATCGACCTCGGTCGGACGGAAATAGGTCGGATCGATCTTCACCACGGTCTTGCCGCTCGTCTCGTCGACGCCGGTCTCCTCGACGCCCTTGCCGCACCAGGCGATGCGGCGGCCGACATGGGCAAAGGACAGCTCGACCATCTCGCGCACCGAGCGCATCTCGCCGGTGGCGAGCACGAAATCGTCGGGCTTGTCGGCCTGCAGGATCCTGTGCATGCCCTCGACATAGTCCCTGGCATGGCCCCAGTCGCGCTTGGCTTCGAGATTGCCGAGATAGAGCGTCTGTTCCAGCCCGACCTCGATACGCGCGACGCCGCGGGTGATCTTGCGGGTCACAAAGGTCTCGCCGCGGATCGGGCTCTCATGGTTGAACAGGATGCCGTTGCTGGCGAACATGCCGTAGGCTTCGCGGTAGTTCACCGTGATCCAGTAGCCGTAGAGTTTTGCAACGCCGTAGGGCGAGCGCGGATAGAACGGCGTAGTCTCCTTCTGCGGGATCTCCTGCACCAGGCCGTAGAGCTCGGAGGTCGAGGCCTGGTAGAACCGCGTCTCCTTCTCCATGCCGAGGATGCGGATCGCTTCCAGGAGGCGCAGCACGCCGATGGCGTCGGCGTTGGCGGTGTATTCCGGGCTCTCGAAGCTGACGGCGACGTGGCTCTGGGCGGCGAGATTGTAGATCTCGGTCGGCCGGATCTGCTGCACCAGACGGATCAGATTGGTCGAGTCCGTCATGTCGCCGTAATGCATCAGGAACGGCACGTTGCCGACATGCGGGTCCTGGTAGAGGTGATCGACGCGCGCGGTGTTGAACGAGGACGAGCGCCGCTTGACGCCGTGCACGACATAGCCGAGCGACAGCAAATATTCGGCGAGATAGGCGCCGTCCTGACCGGTCACGCCGGTGATGAGAGCGATCCGCTTGCTCATCCGAGCGCTCGCTCCCGCCGCAGCGGTGATCCGGCGCGGCGCCCTCTCAGCATCAATTCAACGGCACCTCTAGCTGCCACTTCTGTAGTATCCATTCTGATAAACACCCGGCTGCTCAAATTTTTCGAGAACCCTCAGATCGGCCTTGTTCAGCACCACACCAAGCAGGCGATCGTGAAGGTCCGGCTCGGCTAGCAGATGGCGCCGCACCGCCTTGATCCTGGTGCTTCCCCATTCTACCACGAACACGAAGGAGTCGATCACCGGGACGATCGCACGCACGTCGACGACGGGTGCGATCGGCGGAAGGTCAACGATAACATAATCATAGCTTTCGCGCAGTCGATCAAGCAGGGTTCGAAATCCCTGCGAGGCCAGCACTTCGTCGGAATGGACCGGAGCTTCGGTCAGCAGCAGAGGCAGCAGCGCCAGTCCCGTGGCGGCGTCTCGGCCCGTGGCCTGTGCGAGATCGATCTTCCCGCTCAGCACCTCCAGCCATCCGGCTGACGGCCGTGGCGTGAGCGAGCGGGCAAGCGTAGGATTGCGAAGGTCTGCGTCGATCAGGATCACGCGTCGACCGGCATCGGCCAACAGCGACGCAAGGTTCGCGGCAACAGTGGATTTGCCTTCGCCCGCGACGGTCGAGGTTATGCCGATCAGCCTGTTCTCGCGGATGGTGGATTCCAGCCACGCTCTCATCTTGATTGCGCGAAACGCTTCGGTGAAGACCGAGATCGGATCGTCGACTGCGCGTCGCTTCAACGGATCGATGAATGCGTAATGGGGTGTATCCGCCGCCACGTTCTCCACGGTTTGCGGTGGCGGACCCAGTCGACCGGCCTCTGCATCGAAGCCGGTCGTGATCGATCGCGGAGGTGAGGATGCACGAGGTGCTTGTCCAGCCGCGAGCGGAATCACCGAAAGACAACGGACGCCCAATTCCTGTTCGGCCTGCGATCCCGTGCGGAAGACCCCGTCGACCGCCTCGCGCCAGGCTGCAATTCCAAAGCTCGCCATCAGGCCCATCGTGAGCGCGATGGCAAGGACGAATGACGCCACCGGCTTGCTCTTCTTCTTCGGCGCGACGGCTGGACTGATCACGCGTGCATCGGTGATCGGAAACGACTGCTGCTGTATCGCCTCCATATAACGCTGCAGGAAAGTGTCGTAGAGCGTGTGATATACCTTGGCCGAGCTTTCGAGCTCGGCCAATCCAAGCCGATCGCGGTTGGTGAGCTGGCCCTCGGATACCAGGCTGGCCAGCGACCGCTCCAAACTCTCTTCGCGCGTCTTGGCGATCTCGTAATCGCTCTTGTAGCTGCCAGCGATCCGTCCGAGCTCCCCGCGGATGTTTCGGCGCGTTTCCTCCATCTGGTCGCGCAGGTTGATCGCGGCCGTATGATCCGCACCATATCTCGTCGAGATGTTGGCCTCGCGCGCAGACAGGTCGACATACTGATTGCGGAGCCGCGTAATGACCTCGTTTTTCAGGATATCTGCGACGGCGCCCTCGCTGACGTCCATTTTCCGGACTTGCTCGATCCGGTCGAGCCGGGCCTTGGCCTCGCTGGTGGCGCCGCGCGCGGCGGCGAGCTGGCTGTTCAGTTCGAACAGCTGTTGTTCGCCGATGAGCCGGCTCGCGCTGCCGGCGGATACGTTCGGTCCGCCGAGGTCGACAATGTTGTTCTTTTCCTTGAACTCCAGGACAGCGCGATCGGCTGTCGCCGCCTTCGACTTCAGCTCGTTGATCCGGTCCTGCAGCCAGGCGCCTGCGCGGGTGACTGTCTGATATTTTGCGCCGAGCTGGTCGTCGATATAGGCCTCCGCGATCGCGTTGGTGACCTTGGCCGCGGTCTCGGGGCTACGCGACGTGTATGAGATGTTCAGCGCATAAGTCTTGTCGCCGCGCGTGATGGAGCGGTGGGCCAGAAACTCATCGAGCGCCCTCTGCTCACGTTCTTCCACCGTGTTTGAGGTGACGTTCGGACGCGAGAACAGGCTCCAGCCGCCGGCGAATTCCGGATCGTCGGCGAGCTTGAGGCTCCTTACAACGTCGAGTCCCAGCTTGCGCGACGCGAGAATTTCGACCTGGGAGCCCACCTGAAGCGTGTCGAGCGGAATATCCCCCTGCGGCTGCAACTGGTTCTGCAGGACCCGCAGCGTGCTGCTGTCGATCAAAAGCGTAGCGGTCGCGGTGTATTGCGAGGGAGTGATGAGCAGATAGAGCAGGCCGATGGCTAAGGCCACGGCTGGCACGATGAGAATGACCCGATACTGCCGCCGGGCCAGTCCGGACAGTTGGTCGATCAAGGCCGACATCGAGGACGAAGCTTCTTCCCGCCCACCGCTGTAGTTGACGCGGGTTCTGTGCAACGGCATGTCCATCGTCGATCACATCCTCGGCGGGCGGGCGGTTGCTCGGAGCAAAAAGGCGCTACCACGACCGCAGGGAAATTCCACCTGACCGGGGCATCTCACCCTGTCTGGTCCCAAGGGCAGCGGGAGAGGCATTGATCGTCGCATAACTCTACCAGCTAGGAGTATCTCGACTCATGGTCTTGCCATGACCGAGCCCGGCCCGCCGAGTTGTGACGCCAGCCCCCGTAACGTTGATGGCTTTCTCTAGCGAACAAATAATACACATTTGCAACAGTTTGATATGAACTGATGTAGGTGTGTCGTTCGATATGTTATGTGTTATCGCGGCGGACGACGCCGGATGTCACGCGCCGTCCTTTCGCGTCGGCGTGTCGAGGAAATGGCGCATCGGCCGGGGCGGGTTCCGTTCCGTGATCTCGCAAAGTTCAGTGGCTTGCGGTCCAAGCCTCACGTCTTGCCGGGACGCTGCTCGACGCGCGGATCGACGCCATCGCGTTTCAAGATGACCTTGTATTCGCGGGCATCGTTGGGCGCGCCGCCCAACGTCAGTACGTCGCGGCCGTGCTTCGCGTTCGCCGGTCCTGGCGAACACCATTTGCGCGCCGTTCACCGTCAAGGTCAGTGAAGCGGAAGGCCGCACCCGATCGCCGCTCCCGCCCATGACCAGATAGCCCAGCCGTCCGCATGAACGCCAGCTTGCAGGGATTTAACTTGGTTCGAATTGAGTGCCACTTTAACGTTCCATTCCGCTGACCAGATGCCTCGGAAGAGAGTCGCGCCAACTTGCCGCTTTTTCGCCAGAGACGGCCGGGAACTAGGCGGCGTAAGATGCGGTAACTGCTTGAAACAAAAGGGAATATGAGAAGTTGCTATGACCGGTGATAGCACGCGCAGCGCTCTGATTGGGTACCGGATCCGTGACGGCATTCGGTAAACTCGTCCGCACCACGGCATTCCGGCTGACGCTGGTCTACCTGTTCCTGTTTGCGATTTTCGCGGCCTCGCTGCTCGGCTATTTCGCCTGGAATACGCGGCGGCTGATCACCGAGGAAATCACGCAGACGGTCAATGCCGAGACCTCGGAGATCAACGAGATCTACGGCCGTCGCGGCCTGCGCGGCCTCGTGCTCGCGATCGAGTACCGGGCGCTGCGGCCGGGCGCCAACCTCTATCTCGTGACCACGCCGACCGGGCAGGCGATCGCCGGCAATGTCGGCTCGCTGGCGCCGGGCGTAATGGCGACGCGCGGCTGGTCGGAGACGGCCTACAAGCGGATCGAGGACGCCGACGAGCGCGACCATCGCGCGCTGGTGCGCGTCACCGAGCTCGAAAACGGTTTCCGCCTCCTGATCGGCCGCGACCTCGACGAGCGGCGGCGCCTGTTCGGGATCGTCGCCAAGGCCGCGCAATGGTCGATCCTGATCGTGGTCGTGCTGGGCCTCGGCGGCGGCATCTTCGTCGCGCGCCGCGTGCTCACGCGCATCGATGCGATGACCGGCACCGCGCAGCGCATCATGACCGGCGATCTCAGCGGGCGCCTGCCGGTGGGGCGCAGCGGCGACGAGCTCGATCGTCTTGCGGAAAACCTCAATGCGATGCTGGAGCGGATCGAGGCGCTGATGGCGGGGCTGAAGGAAGTCTCCGACAACATCGCCCACGACCTCAAGACGCCACTGACGCGTCTGCGCAACCGCGCCGAGGAGGCGCTGGCGAAATCGGGCAGCGAGACCGATTACCGAGCGGCGCTGGAGCGGACCATCGAAGAATCCGACGGCTTGATCCGCACCTTCAATGCGCTCTTGATGATCGCGCGCGCCGAGTCCGGCCAGGCGCGCGGCAACATGGATGATTTCGACGCCGCCGAAGTCGCGGGCGGCATCCACGAGCTCTACGAGCCGCTGGCCGAGGACGATGGCATGACCTTGAAGGTCAAGGCCGAGCCGACGCCGGTTCACGCCAACCGCGAGTTGATCAGCCAGGCGCTCGCCAACCTGGTCGAGAACGCGATCAAGTACGGCAAGCCGGTCGCGCAGACCGGTGGAACCGTGGTCAGCATGGACTCCAGGCAGATCATCATCGAGGCGAAGCGCGAGGGCGACCAGGTGCTGCTCAGCGTCACCGATCGCGGCCCTGGTATCCCCGAAGCCGACCGCAAGCATGTCGTCGAGCGATTCGTGCGGCTTGAAGCCAGCCGCACGCTGCCGGGCTCCGGCCTCGGTCTCAGCCTTGCCGCCGCGGTTGCGACATTGCATGGCGGAGAATTGCGGCTGGGTGATGCCCAGCCCGGCCTCGTCGCCACGCTGGTGCTCCCGGCGCGCGCCGGCGACAGGGTTGCTCCGCCAATGCAGGATGTGCCACAGAAGGTGGCATGAACCACTCCGCGCCGGGAAACGCGGACAAGCATGGAGAGGGCCTGGCCGCGCGCTTCGCGGAAGCTCCCCATATTGCCGCTTCCACAACTGATGAACGACGTCTTGAAAACTGGCTGGCCGAGCTTGAGCCGGTTCAATTAGCCCGTCTTGGCGTGTTGCTGGCTCATCCCTTCGCGCGGGATATTCTGGCCGGCATCGCAGAATTCTCGCCCTATTTGTTCGATCTGGTGCGCACTGACCCGCTGCGGCTGATCCGGTTGCTGGAATGCGATCCGGATGCGCATCTCGCCCTGCTGATCGCAGAGGCGAGGGACGCGGTGCTCGCGGCAGGCGACGAAGCCGAGGTGATGCGGCTGCTTCGCAGGATGAAGGCCGAAGCGGCGCTTCTCACTGCGCTGTGCGATATCGGCGGCGTCTGGCCGGTGATGCGGGTGACGGCGGCGCTGACCGATGTCGCGGTATCCTCGGTGCAGGCGGCGCTCCAGTACCAGCTGCGGCAGGAAGCCGCACGTGGAAAGATCCTGCCGCCCAATCCCGAAGCTCCGGAAGAGGGCTGCGGCCTGATCGTGCTCGCGATGGGCAAGATGGGGGCGGGCGAGCTGAACTATTCCAGCGACATCGACCTCATCGTGTTCTTCGATCCCGATGCCACGACGCTCGCGCCCGACATCGAGCCGCAGCCGTTCTTCGTGCGGGTGACGCAGGGCGTGGCGCGCATTCTCCAGCAGCGTACCTATGACGGCTACGTCTTCCGCGTCGACCTGCGCCTGCGTCCCGATCCGTCCTCGACGCAAGTGGCGATTTCGCGCGACGCCGCGCTGAACTATTACGAGCGGGAAGGGCGCACCTGGGAGCGTGCTGCGATGATCAAGGCGCGTGCCTGCGCCGGCGATGCCAAAGCGGGCGAGGCGCTGCTCGCCGAAATCGGGCCCTTCGTCTGGCGCAAGCATCTCGACTTCGCCGCGCTTGCCGACGTCCACGACATGAAGCGGCAGATGCAGACCTATCGCGGCCAGAGCGAGATCGCGGTCGAGGGGCACAACGTCAAGGTCGGCCGCGGCGGCATTCGCGAGATCGAATTTTTCGCGCAAACGCAGCAGCTGATCGCCGGCGGTCGCCATCCGGAGTTGCGGGTGCGGCCGACGCTCGCCGCGCTCGATATTCTCGCCACCAGCAACTGGATCACCTTTGCCGCGCGTGACGAGCTGACGATTGCGTATGAATTCCTGCGCCGTGTCGAGCACCGCCTCCAGATGATCGCCGACGAGCAGACCCATGCGTTGCCCGACGACAAGGAGGCGGTCGAGCGCTTTGCGCGCTTCTTCGGCTATCCGGATCGCGAAGCCTTTGCGCGCGACCTGTTGCGGCAGCTCCAGATCGTGCAGGGACACTACGAAAAGCTGTTCGAGGGCGATGACCCGACCGGCACGGCAAAGCTGCCGGCGCTCGACTACAGTGCAGGTCCTGACGATCCGCGCCTGCTGCAATATTTGACGACGCTCGGCTTCAAGAAGCCGGCCGCACTCGCGCAGACCATACGTGACTGGATCACAGGCGACTACCGCGTGTTCCGCAACGACCAGACGCGAAGCGCTTTCGTCGAGTTCGTGCCGGCCCTGATCGACGGCCTCGCGCGGGCCGAGGAGCCGGATCGCGCCGTCGTGGCGTTCGATCAGTTCCTCCAGGCACTCCAGCTTGGCGGGCGGCTGATCACGCTGCTCGGCCAGAACCGCGATCTCGTCGCGCTCGTGGCGCTGGTGCTCGGCGCGGCGCCGCGGCTCGGCGAGATGCTGGCGCGGAAGCCGCAGCTCATGGATGGCCTGATCGATCCCAGATTCTTCGGCGCGATGCCGGACAAGCAAGAATTGTCGGCGCGATTGGCCGCGACGGTGCGCGACGCCGACTCCTATGAGGAATTTCTCGACCGTCTCCGCCTGTTCGGGCAGGAGAGCCTGTTCCTGATCGGCACGCGCATTCTCTCCGGTACCGTCTCGGCGCAGCAGGCCAGCACGGCTTTCGCCGATGTCGCCGAAGGCATCGTCCACACCGTGCACGATCTTGTCGCCGAACGCTTCGCCGCCCAACACGGACGTATCAAGGATCAGGAGACCGCGATCATCGCGATGGGCCGGCTCGGCAGCCGCGAGATGACGGCATCGTCCGATCTCGACCTGATCCTGCTGTACGATTTCGACAGCGACAATCCGGACTCCGACGGGGCCAAATCGCTTCAGGGCGCGCACTATTTCGCGCGCTTCACCCAGCGCCTGATCAGCGCCTTCACCACGCGTACCAATTACGGCGTGCTGTACGAGATCGACATGCGGCTGCGCCCGTCGGGACGCGCCGGTCCGGTGGCGTCGAGCCTCGTCTCATTCGCGGACTACCAGGCCAACGAGGCCTGGACCTGGGAGCACATGGCCCTGACCCGCGCCCGCGTGGTATCGGCCTCGGATGAATTCCGTGAGCGGATCGAGCGTATCATCCGCGATGTCCTGACCCGCCGTCGCGATCGGGCGACCATTGCCAACGACGTCGCCGACATGCGGCGCGCCATCGCGCAGGAGAAGGGCGAGAGCGACCATTGGGATCTCAAATACGCTGCAGGCGGCATGGTCGATATCGACTTCATCGCGCAATATCTCCAGCTCGTGCACGCCCATGACAAGCCTGAAATTCTCGACGTCAGCACCCTTCAGGTTCTGGACAACGCCGCCAAGCTCAACGTGCTCCCGCAATCGGAGGCGGAGATCCTGCGCGCGGCGGCGCGGCTCTATCACGACCTGACGCAGATCCTGCGGCTCTGCGTCAGCGACGGCTTCAAGCCCGAGACCGCCGGCACCGATCTTCAGCGCGTGATGGCGCGCGCCGGCGATGCGCCCGACTTCTCGTCGCTGGAGGCGCGCGTGAAGGAAACGCAGAGCGAGGTGAGGCGCGTATTTACGGCGCTGCTGGAAGGGACGTCGTCTGCTTCAGCGAGGTAAGAGCCTCGCGCACGTTCGGCTCCAGGCCTGCGCCGCCCGCGTCGAGATGGGCGAAGATCGCGCGCTTCATCCGGGGATCCCAGAACTTCTTGATGTGGTCGGCGATTCCCGGCACGGCCTTGTCGTGGCCCTGGCTCTTGAAGAAGGTACCGATCTGGTTGGCCATGTAGACGAGGCGGTCAGGCGACGACATCGATAATCTCCTGAGCACGATGAGCCGTAACGCGACTCTGGTGCGTGAATACTTCAAACCCATCGCTGCGGGCAATCGCGATCAACGTGATGCCGGCGGCCTCCGCGGTGCGAACCGCGAGCGCGGTGGGCGCCGAGACGGCGACCAGCACCGGGGCGCCGATTGCGGCCGTCTTCTGCACCATCTCGACCGAGACACGGCTCGTCAGCAGCACCATGCCCACGCTAGCGTCCGTCCGGCTGCGCGCCAGCGAACCTGCGAGCTTGTCTAGCGCGTTATGGCGGCCGACGTCTTCGCGCAGGGCCACAATGCCATTCGATGGCGACCAGAAGGCTGCGGCGTGGACTGCGCGCGTCTGCATGTTGATCGATTGCAGGGGCGCGATCGCCTGCATCGCCGTCATGATCTGTTGCGGCGTGAAGCTGGACCCTGGTGGGACGACGGCCGCAGGCCGCACGGCCTCGGCGATTGAATCGATGCCGCAAATGCCGCAGCCGGTCGGGCCGGCAATGTGCCGCCGCCGCTCGCTGATGCGCGCGGCATCTTCCGACGCCAGCCACATGCGCAGCTCGATGCCGTCGTCGAGGCGGACCACCTCAAGTGACTTGACGTCATCGACCGACTTGATGATGCCTTCGTCCAGACTGAAGCCGACCGCAAAATCCTCGAGATTCTGCGGCGTCCCCATCATTACGGCATAGGTGCCGCCGTTATAGGTCAGCGCCAGCGGCGTCTCCTCCGGGATCAGGCGCGCGCCTTCGGACGCGACTCCGTCGCGCCAGATCTCGCGGTCGATGGCCTGGACCGGCACGTGCATGCCGTTACTCCGCGGCCTCGGCCGGCGCGATGCGGCGGGAGTGCTGCGCCTGCGCGTCATAGGCCTTCTGCCAGTCGGACGGGCCGTTCGACGGCGAGATCTGCACCGCCGTGACCTTGTATTCGGGGCAGTTGGTGGCCCAATCCGAATAGTCGGTGGTGATGACGTTGGCCTGCGTGTCCGGGTGATGGAAGGTGGTGTAGACGACGCCCGGTGAGACGCGGTCGGTGATCTCCGCGCGCAGCGTGGTTTCGCCCGCACGGCTCGCGAGCCGCACCCAGTCGCCGTCGCGTACACCGCGCTGCTCGGCGTCGTGCGGATGAATCTCGAGCCGGTCCTCGGCATGCCAGACCACGTTCTCGGTGCGCCTTGTCTGCGCGCCGACATTGTACTGGCTGAGGATGCGGCCCGTGGTGAGCAGCAGCGGGAAGCGGGGGCCGGTGCGCTCGTCGGTCGCGACATATTCGGTGACGATGAACTTGCCCTTGCCGCGGACGAAGCCGCCGATATGCATCACCGGGGTGCCCTCCGGCGCCTTCTCGTTGCAGGGCCACTGCACCGAGCCGAGTTCGTCGAGCTTGGCGTAGGAGACGCCGGTAAACGTCGGCGTCAGTGCCGCGATCTCGTCCATGATCTCGGACGGATGGCTATAATTCATCTCGAAGCCCATGGCTTTGGCGAGGGCGATGGTGACCTCCCAGTCGGCCATGCCGTTCTTCGGTGACATCACCTTCCGGACGCGCTGGATGCGGCGCTCGGCATTGGTGAAGGTGCCGTCCTTCTCGAGGAAGCTCGAGCCGGGCAGGAAGACATGGGCGTAGTTTGCGGTCTCGTTCAGGAAGAGGTCGTGAACGATGACGCATTCCATCGACGACAGCGCCGCCACCACGTGCTTGGTGTTGGGATCGGACTGGAGGATGTCCTCGCCCTGCACGTAGATGCCCATGAACGTGCCTTCGATTGCGGCATCGAACATGTTGGGAATGCGCAGGCCCGGCTCCGGGTTGAGCTTGACGTTCCAGAGCGCTTCGAACTGGTCGCGCACGGCGTCGCCCGAGATGTGGCGATAGCCGGGCAGCTCGTGCGGGAACGAGCCCATGTCGCAAGAGCCCTGCACGTTGTTCTGGCCGCGCAGCGGGTTCACGCCGACGCCGGGGCGGCCGATATTGCCGGTCGCCATCGCGAGGTTGGCGATCGCGATCACGGTGGTCGAGCCCTGGCTGTGCTCGGTGACGCCGAGGCCGTAATAGATCGCGCCATTGCCGCCAGTGGCGTAGATGCGCGCGGCTTCACGCAACACCTGCGGATCGACGCCGGTGAGGATCGCGGTGGCTTCCGGGCTGTGTTTCGGCTGGGCGACGAAGGCGGCCCATTCCTCGAACTCGGCCCAGTCGCAGCGCTCGCGCACGAAGGCTTCGTTGGCGAGGCCCTCCGTGACGATGACATGCGCCAGCGCGGTCACGACCGCAACGTTGGTGCCGGGCATCAGCGGCAGGTGCAGCGCCTTCACGTGCGGTGATTCCACCATTTCGGTCCGGCGCGGATCGATTACGATCAGCTTTGCGCCCTGGCGCAGCCGCTTCTTCAGGCGCGACGCGAACACCGGGTGAGCGGAGGCGGGATTTGCACCAATGATGACCGCGACGTCGGTGTCCTCGACCGAGTCGAAGTCCTGCGTGCCGGCCGACGTGCCGAAGGTCTGCGACAGGCCATAGCCGGTCGGCGAGTGGCAGACGCGGGCGCAGGTGTCGACATTGTTGTTGCCGAAGCCGCCGCGGATCAGCTTCTGCACCAGATAGGTTTCTTCGTTGGTGCAGCGGGACGAGGTGATGCCGCCGATGGCGTCACGGCCGTATTTCTTCTGGATGCCGCGCATCTTGGCAGCGGCAAACGAGAACGCCTCATCCCAGGACACTTCGCGCCAGGGATCCTCGATCCGCTCGCGGATCATCGGGTTGAGGATACGCTCCTTGTGGTTGGTGTAGCCCCAGGCGAAGCGGCCCTTGACGCAGGAATGGCCGCGATTGGCCTTGCCGTCCTTGTACGGCACCATGCGCACGACTTCCTCGCCGCGCATCTCGGCCTTGAAGGCGCAGCCGACGCCGCAATAAGCGCAGGTGGTGACGACGGAGTGCTCGGGCTGGCCGATCTCGATCACCGACTTTTCCGTCAGCGTCGCGGTCGGGCAAGCCTGCACGCAGGCGCCGCAGGAGACGCATTCGGAGCCGAGGAAGCTCTCGCTCATGCCGGGCGAAACGCGGCTGTCGAAGCCGCGGCCAGAGATGGTCAGTGCGAAGGTGCCTTGCACTTCCTCGCAGGCGCGGACGCAGCGCGAGCAGACGATGCACTTGGAGGGATCGTAGGTGAAGTAAGGATTGGACTCGTCCTTCGGCATCCAGGCGGCGTTGATCTCGCCATGGGATTTTGCGAAGACGTGGTTCTCGCCCTCGTAGCCGTAGCGCACGTCGCGGAGGCCCACGGCGCCGGCCATGTCCTGCAATTCGCAATCGCCGTTGGCGCCGCAGGTGAGACAGTCAAGCGGATGGTCGGAGATGTAGAGCTCCATCACGCCCTTGCGCAGCTTCTTCAGCCGTTCGCTCTGGGTGTGCACGACGAGGCCGTTCATCACGGGCGTGGTGCAGGAGGCCGGCGTGCCGGCGCGGCCCTCGATCTCGACGACGCAGAGACGGCAGGAGCCGAACGCGTCGACCATGTCGGTCGCGCAGAGCTTTGGGATCTGGTGGCCCGCGTCCATCGCGGCCCGCATGATCGAGGTGCCCTCGGGCACCGTGACCTGGTTCCCGTCGATGGTCAGCGTCACCATCGTCGTCGATTTGGAGCGCGGTGTGCCGTAGTCGATTTCTTCGATCAGAGACATCGTCGTTCTCCTATTCCGCGGCCTGAAGCGTGGTCGGGGCCGGGATGAAATCTTCCCGGAAATGCTTCAATGCACTGAGCACGGGGTAGGGCGTGAAGCCCCCGAGTGCGCAGAGCGAGCCGAATTTCATGGTGTTGCAGAGGTCTTCGACGAGCGCGAGATTTTCGCTCACGCGCTCGCCGCGGATGATCTTTTCGATGGTCTCGACGCCACGGGTCGAGCCGATCCGGCAGGGCGTGCACTTGCCGCAGGATTCGATGGCGCAGAATTCCATGGCGAAGCGCGCCTGCCTGCGCATGTCGACGCTGTCGTCGAACACGACGATGCCGCCATGGCCGATCAGGCCGTCGCGTGCGGCGAAGGCTTCGTAGTCGAACGGGGTGTCGAACAGCGCGCGCGGGAAATAGGCGCCGAGCGGGCCGCCGACTTGCACCGCGCGGACCGGGCGGCCCGTGAACGTGCCACCGCCGATGTCGTCGACGAGCTCGCCAAGCGTCACGCCGAACGCGGTCTCGAACAGCCCGCCATGGCGGATGTTGCCGGCGAGCTGGATCGGCATCGTGCCGCGCGAGCGGCCCATGCCGAAATCGGCATAGGCCTTGGCGCCCTCGGCGAGAATGAAGGGGATCGCGGCGAACGACAGCACGTTGTTGATGACGGTCGGCTTGCCGAACAGGCCGTGATGCGCGGGCAGCGGCGGCTTGGCGCGCACCAGGCCGCGGCGGCCTTCGAGACTTTCCAGCAGCGAGGTCTCTTCGCCGCAAACGTAAGCGCCGGCGCCGACCCGCACTTCGAGATCGAAGCTGTAGGTGGAGCCGCCGATCTTGTCGCCGAGATAGCCGCCGCGCTTTGCTGCCTTGATGGCCGCGTTCATCGCTTCGACTGCGTGCGGGTATTCGCTGCGGATGTAGATGTAGCCCTTGGTCGCGCCGACGGTGATGCCGGCGGTCGTCATGCCCTCGATCACCAGGAAGGGGTCGCCTTCCATGATCATGCGGTCGGCGAAGGTGCCGCTGTCGCCTTCGTCGGCGTTGCAGACGATGAATTTGCGGTCGGCCTTCGCTTGCGCGACGGTCTTCCACTTGATGCCGGTCGGGAAGCCCGCACCGCCGCGGCCACGCAGGCCGGATGCGGTGACCTCGGCGAGGATCGCATCCGAGCCGAGCGACAGCGCGCGCTCGAGGCCCTTATAGCCGTCATGGGCGCGGTAGTCGTCGAGCGAGCGCGGATCGATCACGCCGCAGCGGGCGAAGGTGAGGCGGGTCTGGCGCTTCAGCCAGGGGATCTCCTCGGTTGCGCCCAGCCGCAGCAGATGCGGCGTGTTGCTGGCGAGGGCATCGAGCAGGGAGGGCACATCGGCCTCGGTGACCGGGCCGAACGCGATCCGGCCCTGCGGCGTCGCGACCTCGACCAGCGGCTCCAGCCAGTACATGCCGCGCGAGCCAGTCCTGACGATCTCGACTGCAACGCCGCGCTTGGCCGCATCCTGCTCCAGCGCCAGCGCAACCTCGTCGGCGCCAACCGCAATCGCACCCGCATCGCGTGAGACGAATAGACGCATGCTCATCGCTGTGCCTCCGCGACCAGTGCATCGAGGCGCTTCTCATCGAGCCGGCCAATGAGGCGGCCGTCGAGCATGGCGGACGGTGCGGTCGCGCACAGCCCGAGGCAGTAGATCGGCTCCAGCGTGACGCGATCATCGGCGGTGGTGTTGCCGAGGGGCACGCCAAGCTTCGCCTCGGCGCGCGCAGCGAGAGCATCGCCGCCCGCAGCCTGACACGCTTCCGCGCGACAAAGCTTCAGGACATGACGCCCGGCCGGCTTGTGGCGGAAATCATGGTAGAAGGTGAACACGCCATGCACCTCGGCGCGCGACAGATTCAGCGCCTGCGCCACCATGGGAATCGCCGCCTCCGGCACGTAGCCGAACGCCTCCTGAAGGGCGTGCAGGATGACCAGCGTCGCGCCCTCTTGCTTCGCATGTTCGGCGATGATCTCGGCGCCGCGCGTCTCGTCCCAAGGCTCGTAAACCGCTGTCATTCTTTGTTCTCAGATTGAGCGTCCCTTGATCGCAAACTATTTGGAATCGTTCGAAGATCAATAAAGCTGTCTCATGCTGCGATTGCGAATTCCGATCGATTTGAAGGTGCAATCGGACGATACGGAAATGCAATTAATCGCGTTCCGCTTGCCGGTTTTTCCGTGTTGGTAATGGCCTGCCGTGCTAGCTTGCATGCCATGATGGCATCCGAGGGGACGACCGGTTGATCGACAAGCTTGAACTGCTGCTGGCGCTGGCGAAGGAGCGGCATTTCGGACGCGCTGCAGAAGTCTGCGGCGTGACGCAGCCGACGATGTCGACCGGGCTCAAGCAGCTCGAGGAGATCCTCGGCGTGATGCTGGTCCAGCGCGGCTCCCGCTTCCAGGGCTTTACCCCCGAGGGCGAGCGGGCGCTGGATTGGGCGCGGCGGATCGTGGGTGATGCCCGCGCCATGCGTGACGAGATCAACGGGCTGAAGCATCAGCTCTCCGGCGAAATCCGCATCGCGGCGATCCCGACCGTGCTCGGCATGGTCGCCCAGCTGACGACGCCGTTCCGCGCCAAGCATCCCGAGGTGCGATTCCGCATCCAGTCCACCACCTCATCGGAGGTGCTCGGGCTGCTCGAAAATCTCGAGGTCGATGCGGGGCTGACCTATATCGAGAACGAGCCGATCGGCAAGGTGCGCACCATTCCGCTCTACAACGAGAGCTATCGCCTGCTGACCGCGCCGGATGGAATGTTCGGCGATCGCGAGACGGTGACGTGGAAGGAGGTCGGGCAGGTGCCGCTGTGCCTGCTGACGCCCGACATGCAGAACCGCCGCATCATCGACCGCGCGCTCCGCTCGGTCGGCGCGGAGGCGACGCCGACCCTGACCTCGAACTCGCTGCTCGTGCTGTTCACGCATGTGAAGACGGGGCGCTGGGCGAGCGTGATGCCGGCCAAGCTTGCCGAGACGCTCGGCCTGTCCGATACGGTGCGCTCGATCCCGATCACCGACCCTGATGTCAATTACAGCATCGGCATGGTGATCCCGCAGCGCGACCCGATGACGCCACTGATCGCGGCGCTGGTCAACGTCGCGCGCGAAGTCGCGCCGTCACTGCAATTGTAGGGTCTACAGCGTTTTCGAGCGAAGTGGATACCGGTTCGGCAGGGCCCGAGCAAGCGCCTCGTCCTTCGAGACGACCGCTTCGCGGTCTCCTCAGGATGAGGCTCCGTTGTATCGGTGTTCGCTGAAACTGCTGCTGCGCACTCTGCCCTCATCCTGAGGGGCCGCCGGAGGCGGGCGTCTCGAAGGATGGCCGCAGGCGAGCTTCCCGCAATGCTCTAGGCCGCAGCCGACATCCCGGACGCCGCCTTGATCGCATCGCGCGGCAGGGTCACGCGGACGACGGTGCCCACGTCGATCTTCGAGCGCAGCCGCATCGAGCCGCCGTGGAGCTGCGCCAGCGAGCGCGCGATCGCAAGTCCAAGTCCGGAGCCGTGATAGGTCTTGGTGAGCTGGCTCTCGACCTGCTCGAACGGGCGGCCGAGCCGTGCCAGCGAATGCGGCGCGATCCCGATGCCGGTGTCGGCGATCATCAGCACGATCTTGTCGTCGAGCTGCCGGCTGCGCACCACGATGCGTCCGCCGTCGGGCGTGAATTTCACCGCATTGGAGAGCAGGTTGACGATGATCTGCTTGGTCGCGCGGCGGTCGGCAACGACCGAGATCGATTTCTCGATCCCGGCGTCGAGCGTCAGATGCTTGTCTTGTGCGCGGCCGGAGACGACACGGAGGGACTCCGCGAGCGTCTGTCCGAGATCGAGCTCTTCCATGTCGAGCTTCATGCGGCCGGCTTCGATCTTGGACATGTCGAGGATGTCGTTGATGACTTCGAGCAGGTAATGGCCGCTGGTCAGGATGTCCTGGCAGTATTCCTGGTACTTCTCCGAGCCGAGCTCGCCGAACATGCCCGAGCCCATGATCTCGGAGAAGCCGATGATGGCGTTGAGCGGCGTGCGCAGCTCGTGGCTCATATTGGCGAGGAATTTCGACTTGGTCTGATTGGCTTCCTCGGCGCGGGTCTTCTCGCGCTGATACTTCTCGGCGAGGTCGGCGAGCTCGTTGGTCTGGCGCTCGAGGGCGGCCTGGGAGCGCTTCAGGTCGATGACGGTGGCGCGCAGGCGCAGATCGTTGTCGACCAGCTTCTGCTCGTGCTCCTTGATGCGGGTGATGTCGGTGCCGACCGAGACGTAGCCGCCGTCCTTGGTGCGGCGCTCGCTGATATGCAGCCAGCTGCCGTCGTCGAGCTGCGCCTCGAAGGTGCGCGCGCCCGGACCCTGGCTGGCCGTCTCGTTGTGGCGGGTGCGCACCTCCGGCATGCGGCCGACTTCGAGCACGGTCTCGTAGGAGGTGCCGGGGATGACGGCGCTGTCGGGCAGCTTGTGCAGGCGCTGGAAGTGCGAGTTGCAGAGCACGAGGCGGTCGCTCGCGTCCCACAGCACGAAGGCCTCCGGAATGGTCTCGATGGCGTCGCGCAGGCGGAGGTCGGCTTCGACGGTGCGTTCGGCGAGGCTCTTCTGCTCGGTGATGTCGACGGCGATTCCGATCAGGTGCACGCTGGAATCGGTCGCCCCGTGCGTCTTCTCGCAGCGGACGCGGAGCCAGATCCAGTGACCGTCGACGTGCTGCATGCGGAAGGTCTGGTCGATATGGTCGATCTTCCCGGAGATGAGCTGGTCGGCGATCTCGAACAGGTCGATGTCGTCGGACTTCACCAGCGCATTGACCTCGCCGAAGGTGAGGAGCTCGTTACGGCCGTCGAGGCCGAGCATCGAAAACATCGACTGCGACCAGAAGATACGGCCGCGGGACAGATCCCAGTCCCACAGGCCGCAGCGGCCGCGGTTGAGCGCGGTGTCGATGCGGCCGCGCACGGCGTCGTTGATGAGGTCGCCCTCGCGGGCGCGGGTGGACTGCCAGTGGAAGGCGAAGCCGAGGATCAGGACGACGAAGCCGGTGGTCGCCGACAGCGTCACCGAGAGCGCGGCGTCCGAGCCCCAGATCGGCTCGTTGCGCTCCTGGATCACGGTGACGAGACCCGGCAGCGACTTGATCTGCCGCGAGGTCGCCATCGCGGCGTTGCCGTTCGGCAGCGTCATGTCGGAGACGTTGTTGTCGCGCGGCGGCGCCGCGACCAGTTGCGCCGTGGTGATGGCATCGAGCAGGCGGTCGTTGCCTGAGGGGTCGCGGTCGATCGGAATGCGGGCGAGGATGCGGCGGTCGACGCCGGCCGAGGTGACGACGACGTGGCGGCCGGAGGCCGTGCCCCAGGACGGGATCAGATCGGGCAGCAGCGTCGGCAGGTTCTCGATGTTCTTGAGCCGCTCCTGCCGCGACGAGGTCAGGCGATCGATCCGCTCTGCGAGCAGGTCGGCCAGCGCCGAGATGTCGTGGCGGAGCACCTGCCGCTTCTGGCGCGTCTGATCGACGACCTGCACGAACGCGCCGAGACAGATCGTGACCAGGAACGCGATGATCAGCGTCGGCACGGCGCGGCGCAGCGCCGGCTCCGCGATCAGGAGCCGATGATAGGCAGGTTTCGCGATCGATTGCGCCAATCCCTTGATCGAATCGGATTGGACGCGCACGTTCGCGGCGTCTGCACGCGACATGCCTTCTGCCCCCTGGAAAACCTGCTTGCAACTTGAGTTCGGAAGCAGCCCCACATCGCTTCCGAATCAAGCCTGATTTGAATCCAGTTTTCGCAGGCTGTCGAGAGTCAACGAATCGTTAACGCGAATTTATTCTTATCCAACGCGCAGTTTGCGCATTTTGCGTCCGCAAACTTACGTGCGTGGTGAGTCCGAAACGAGAACGTGTGACTCCTCGCACATTTCGCGTCACGCCCGCGGCGGCTCGGCGTGGCTGATCACGCGCTTCACGCCCGGGAACGCGCGGCGCAGCGCGCGCTCGATCGCGTCGACATGCTCGTGCACCTTGATCACGCTCATCGAGGGCGTGGCACGGCAGTGGAAATTGACGATCTCGCCGGCGTCGGTGTTGCGGACACGCACATTGTGGATGTCGTAGATCTCGCCGCCGGCGGCATATTCCGTCAGGGCGGAGGCGATGGCCCGCACTCGTTCCGGCACGGCATCGACCCCGAACGGCAGTTCCGGTTCCAATGGCTCGATATGGACGTCGACCTCGACGTCCGCGCCGAACTCCTCCTGGATGCTGCGCTCCAGCGTGTTGGCGATGTCATGGGCGGCGTCGAGCTGCATCCCGGCGTCGACCTCGAGGTCGATGCCGACGATCAGCTTGGCGCCGAGGTCATGCACTGTGACGTGGTGGATGGCGAGGCCTGAATTGTGGGCGATGACCATGATCCGGTCGCGCACGGTCTCGTTGTCGCGCGCGACGGGGACGGCGGTGAAGGTAAGGTCGGCGTCGCCGAATGCCTTGTCGACCGCCGCCTGCGCCTTGCGCTTGATCTCCTCGACGCGGTCGATCGGATAGGTCCGCGGCACCTTCGCGATGGTGTCGATGAACGTGGTCGCGCCCACCATGCGCAGCCGCAGCCGCTCGACGTCGATCACGCCGGGCACGCCAAGGATCGCGGCCGTGGCCTTCTCCTGCGCGCCCTCGGGGGCGCGATCGACCAGCGTCTGCACGGTCGAGCCGGCCATGCGCAGGCCGAGCAGGGCGATCATCACGGCGACGGCGGCGGCTGCCGCGGCGTCGCCCCACCAGAAGCCGAGGGCGGCCAGGATCAGGCCGATGATCACGGCGAACGAGCCGAGCACATCCGAGGCGAAATGCAGCGCGTCCGCCGCGAGTGCCTGGCTGCGCGTCTCCCGTGCGGCGCGGTGCAGGGCGCGGGCACGCCACAGGTTCACGACGATGTCGATCACCAGCACCACGAACGGTACGGCCGAGATGGTCGGCGGCGGAGTTCCCTCGCGCAGGCGGCTGTAGGATTCGACCAGGATGCCCCCGGCCAGCACGTAGAGCAGGGCGGTGACACCGAGCGCGGAGATGCTCTCCAGCTTGCCGTGGCCGTAATGGTGCTCTTCGTCGGCCGGCTTGTCGGAGACTCGCACCACCGCCCAGGTGATGATGGTCGCGACCAGGTCGATCGAGGAATGCAGGGCCTCCGAAATCAGCGCCAGCGAGCCGATCGCGATCCCGACCGCGAACTTGGCTGCCGCCATGCCGCCGCTGGCGAAGATCGAGATCGCGGCGACCGAGGTCTTGTTGTGGTGGGAGGTCATGGCGGGGGATTTAGCAGCCCGTGGGTGAACATCAAGCGATGATCCACAGGTGTAGTCGCTAGTGAGTTGCAGGAGCGAAGCTATTGCGAATGCTTCCGAATTGAATGCTTGCTTATGCCTCTGGCTCAGTCTCGTAGGGTGGGCAAAGGCGCGTAGCGCCGTGCCCACCAACAAGTGTCTCCTGATCAACCGCTGTGGTGGGCACGCTTCGCTTTGCCCACCCTACGAGACCGCGCGCTCGTCGCCCGGCCAGGGATCACAGCGTCACGACGATCTTCCCCAGATGCTTGTTCGCCTCCATGTGCTCGAACGCCTTGTCGATGTCGGCGAAGGCATAGACCTTGTCGATCGGCAGCTGCAGCTTGCGTGACTCGACCGCGCCCCAGATGTCCTTGCGGACCTCGTCGAAGATCTCGCGGACCTCCTCGATGGTGCGGGTGCGGAAGGTGACGCCGACATAGTCGATCCGGCGTGCCGCATGCAGGTCGAAGTTGAAGTCGGCATGGGTGCCGCCGAGCCGGCCGACATTGACGATGCGGCCCTTGACCTTGGTGGCGGCGAGGTTCTGGCTCGCGACCTTGCCCGAGACCTGGTCGACGATCAGGTCGACGCCTTCGCCGTTCGTCGCCTTCAGCACCTCGTCCACCCATTTGGGGTCGGAAGAGTCGACGGCGAGGTCGGCGCCATACTCCCTAAGCCGGCCGCGGCGATAGGGATCGGTCGACGAGCCGATCACGAGCTTGGCACCCTTGAGCCGCGCGATCTGCATCGCCATCAGGCCGACGCCGGAGCTCGCCCCCTGGATCAGCACGGCTTGCCCGGGCTGAACGCCGCCGACGGTGACGACCGCATTGTGCATGGTCGCTAGCGCGACGGGCAGGGTGGCGGCTTCCTCGAAGTTCATGTTCGAGGGCGCGCGGAACAGCCGGCCGTGATCGGCCAGGGTGTATTCGGCGAACGCCGCGCCGCCCGAGCCCATGATGCGGTCGCCGACCTTCACGCCCTTGGCATCCGGTCCGAGCTCGGCGACCTCGCCGGCCCATTCCATGCCGAGCACGGTGCCGGCACCGCCGGCGGCGCCATGGGCGTGGCCCTTGCGCATGCCGGTGTCGGCGCGGTTCAGCCCGCAGGCGCGGACGCGGACCAGCACCTGCGTGCCCTTAGGCTTTGGTTGAGCGACGTCGGAAATCTGAGCGCCGTCAGGGCCGTAGACATAAGCCTTCATGAATTACTCTCGCTTCTTGCAGTGATTATTCAGCGGCTTGTGCGCTCGGATGAGCGATCATGCCTTCGAGCCGGCTGCGAATGATGGCTTCGGCCTCGCGCACGATGCGGGAGATCAGCTCGGCGCAGCTCGGGATGTCCTGGATCAGGCCCTGCACCTGGCCCGCCGACCAGATGCCTTCGTCCGAATTGCCGGTCGCATAGACCATCTTACCACGGGCGCCCGCAACCAGCTCGCGGATGTCCTCGAACTTGGCGCCTTCCTTTTCCATGGCCACGACCTTGGTCGAGATCTCGTTCCTGGCGACGCGCGAGGTGTTGCGCATGGTGCGGAAGATCAGCTCGGTCTCACGCTCGTCATTGGCGACGATCTTCTCCTTGATGAGCTGATGGATCGGGCTTTCCTTGGTCGCCATGAAGCGGGTGCCCATATTGATGCCCTCGGCGCCGAGCGCCAGAGCGGCGACGAGGCCACGGGCATCGGCAAAGCCGCCCGAGGCGATCATCGGGATCTTGACCTTGTTGGCGGCGGCCGGGATCAGGATCAGGCCGGGGGTGTCGTCCTCGCCGGGGTGGCCGGCGCATTCGAACCCGTCGATCGAGATGGCGTCGACGCCCATGCGCTCGGCCGAGAGCGCGTGGCGGACGCTGGTGCATTTGTGCACGATCTTGACGCCATGCCTCCTGAACTCGTCGACATGCTCCTGCGGCTTGTTGCCGGCGGTCTCGACCACGGTGATGCCGGCCTCGATGATGGCGGCGCGGTATTCGGCGTAGGGCGGCGGCTTGATCGCGGGCAGGATGGTGAGGTTGACGCCAAAGGGCTTGTCGGTGAGGTCGCGGCAGCGCGCGATCTCCTTGGTCAGGTCTTCCGGGGTCGGCTGGGTCAGCGCCGTGATGAAGCCGAGCGCGCCAGCGTTCGCGACCGCGGCGACCAGCTCGGCGCGTCCGACCCATTGCATGCCGCCCTGGACGATCGGGTGCTCGACGCCGACGAGCTTTGTGAACCGTGTCTGCAGCATGATCTGTTTCCCCCGCCTCGCGTGGCGCCCTGTTATCGGTTGATGGCGGCAGGATGCCGCCGGGGTCGGGAAATGTCTATTGCGCCGCCGTGCGGTGGGGGCGGGGCGATCATGCGAGGCGTGAGGGGATTCCGTGGGGTGGATAATTTTGGTGCGGGGCGCTTGGCGTATTCTCCTGCCGTCGTCCTGGCGAAAAGGGGCGACGGCGGAGAGGTAGCAAAGGTGCTGCTCCAAGGGTGCCCGGAAGGCCGAGCGCCAACTGGATCCCGCGTCAACCTTGGCCACGAAGCCGCAGGAGTCGCGATGGAATATACTCGACGTCGATGCTGATGCCGTCTCCGCTCAATGGGTTCGCGGTGTAGACGACGGAGACAGACAGTTCGAATTGGCTGACAATCGTCAAGATAGCGATGGTGAGCGCGGTGTCTCCGCTCGGGGCCGCGCCCAGCAGCATCTCTGCGATACGGCAGCAATCATCCATCGTCGCCCCCAACGGAGGAAGCTTGATGACCTCTACCTGACGTGCAGCGAACGTGGTCGGGTCGGCGACGTCGGGTTCACGCGCAACAACAGCGCCCGAGTTGATCAAGGGCACGACGAACTTCAGAACCGGTGCCGTCACCAGGTTGAGATTTTGAATGTTGACCTCGGTCGCATACACGCCCGGCCGGGCGCCGGCGACACAACAGCAGCTTGCCTCGGATTGCTTGCCGCATACGATCTTCGCGCTGTATGCGAAGAGGCCCTCGGCTGCGGCCGGTATCGCGCCGAGCTTTTCGAGAAATGGATGCTTCAACCGGTCAGCACTTGAGCCCGTCTGATTGTTAGCCATCTCGACCTCCGTGAAGGTTTGTGGAACGGATGAGCGGCACCTGGGCGCGTTGCTTATAGTCCTCGGTCTTGCCTCGATTGAGTTTTGATTACTCTACGCCAGACGCTTTCCCGCAGCGCCTGCTCACCACCTACAATAGCACTGTCGAGGAATGCTCGCCAATCATGTCAAAGGCGAATAACGGCTACTCCGCCGACAGCCGCACCATCTGGCGGCCGCCGTTCATTTCCTTGAGGCTGTTGACGAATTTTTCCGGGCGCTGCCAGCGGTAGGGGACCTGCAGGCCCATGAACTCGGCGATGTCGCCGATGAAGCCGGTGCAGTTGGTGGTCTCAGCGTTCCAGACCGGCGAGCTCGCCTGCAATTTCTTGATATAGGCGAAGACGCGCTTGGCGTCGGCTTCGCTCAGATAGACGCGGTAGTTCGCGGTCAGATAGTCCGGATCGAGATCGCCGTAGCTCGCGCCGGTTTCGGCTGGCACCCAGGTGAGGTGACCGAGCACATAGGCCCAAGTGTCGCCGGCGGGCGTGAGGCCCGCGACTTCGACGGCGCGCTCGCTGGTCTTGCCGTACCAGACGAACGCATGGCCCCAGCTCGCCGCCGTCCGCGCGCGGAAGTCGACGTAGTAGGGACCTTTCTCTGCGCGTGCGACGGAGCGCCGCGTCGATTGCGGCGCCGGTCGTGATGCGGCGTCGGTCGTAGCAAGCGCATTGGCGTCGGCAACGCGCTTGTTCGCTTCGTGGGCCGAGGCCGAGGGGGTGGTGCAGGCGAGCATCGCCGCGAGAGCGAATCCCGCGAGGATGCAGGATCCCGATCGATCAGATGTGTTCGTCACGTTGTGCCCCTCGACTACCGGCCGCTTACGCAGATTTCTTGCGCGTATTTCCGTTGCGCGTCAGTAGCGCGCAGCGACCGGGCCGGGCGCCTTGCCGATCGGGGCCTTTCCAATCGGGCTCTTGCCAATCGGCATCTTGCCGATCGGCGCCTGCTCCGCAGGATAGACGGGAACGGGCTGGCGACGCGGCAGATCCGCAGCGTTCGCAGCCGTCACCAGAGCAAGCGTCGCACCCAGAGCAATTACAATTTTCTTCACAGTCATACCCCTAGAAGGTTTGGTCCAAACACGGCACGGCCGTGCCCCCAGACACGCCTCATAGAAGGCGGCCGAATGCGTCCAAGTTGCGGCACCCGCGGGACATGTTGGCGGCATTGATCGGGTGTACAGGGATGTGATGTGTCTGGATGTTTCGGAGTGCGGAGGTCTGTAGGATGGGTAGAGCGCAGCGAAACCCATCGGCCATCTGCGCGGAGCGATATGATGGGGTTTCGCTGCGCTCTACCCAACCTACGCGGGTGCTCGTTCCAGTTCACTGATCCGTCGATCTCGCTCTAGAGTAAGGAGTCATGCCATGTGGCAGGTGCTTCTTCTCCAAATCGTCCTTCGCGCTGCAAGCAAAGGTTGCTATTGTTGAGGGCATAGCGTGGGGATCTGGTTGAGGGGCAGATGATTGCAATTCTTTCGGCGCTGGCAGGTTCGGTTGCTACGACCCTATTAGGCATATGGCTCCTGCCAATTTGGCGAGATGCACGAAGAATGGAGCCATACAAATCTGAGCTTCCTTCCTATGCAGAACGATGAGCCCCAATCGTTTGATTTTCCGATTCTTTCAATGGTTGTATTGGGGGGAAGTGGGCATCTTCAAAGGCCTGATTGAGATTCTGGAGGAGAGAATTCGTAGGCCGGGGAGCGAGACCGGTATGTTGTTCAAATCGGCAGGGGCGATCTACTTTTTTGATCCGGCTCCTGTATTTCGTTCCTTTCTTGGAAAAGCTCCGTATGTAGTGATCGCGCTCCTAGTTAGTATCCCGGCTTGGGCTGTGATTACATTTCCACTCATTAGTGCAATTTCCTCCGTTGAGGCGGCCCAAGATGCGCTGTCATCCGGATGCCTGATCTTAGTTGGGCTGCTCGGAGTTGCAGCTGTCATACTATGGATCGTTACGCCCGGTGGGCCGAGTACAGTCGCTGTAATTTTCCAAGATCAATCGGTCTTTGTTCATTCTCAACGTTGGGGGGCGGTTCCGAATCTGCCGCAGTTCCGAGTTGTTTCGGACATCGACCGCCCTTTTAGCTTCGCGAATATTTTTGGGGAGCAGGCATTAATCGAGATATCGGTTGACGGCGGAAAGTCCTGGAACACGACGTGCCGACTTCCCTATCTCAGCTATCGAATTTCTCGTCTCATCGAGGAGGATTCGAACTGGCCTAAGGTTTTCGAGGAGTTTGTGCGCTTGGTGTGCGCTCATCAAGCGTCGATGAACGCTGATCCCGAGCCTCAACTTGCATGACAAGCTATCGCAACGCGCGGGTTGGGTAGAACGAAAACCCCGCAGCAGTTTGTAGGATGGGTAGAGCACTTGCGAAACCCATCATGCTTCCGCGTAGGCAAAGTAGGATGGGTTTCGCTGCGCTCTACCCATCCTACGCTGCTGCTACGCGTCTCTCACCCGATCCTGTTCAAGCTGTTCCGGATCGTCGAGAAGATGCCGCCGATGTCTTTGCGCAAGGCATCGAGCGCGTTGAAATTGTCGAAGATGCGGGCGAGGCGGTCTTCGACCTCGCGCTTGCTCCTGGCGAGGGCATCGACGCGCGAGGCGAGGGTGACGTCGCCGTTCGCCTCGATCTCGCCGACGGTGTTCGCAAGGAGATCGCGGGTGGCGCCGACCTCGGCGATCATGGCCTCGATGCCGAACACCGGCGCCTTCAGCGGAACGAGGTCGGCCTGCGACTTCGACAACTCCCTCTTGAAGGCGTTCAGCGTCGCCAGCGTCTCCTGCAACGCGCCGAGCCGCTGGCGCGACTGGAGGACGAAATCGTTCAGCGCGTTCTGGCGGTCGACGAGGGTCTTGCCGTCGGGGTCGGTTTCGACGTCGGCGAGCGAGCGTTCGAACTGGGCCTGGCGCTGGCCGAGTTCCTCGAAATCGAGCCGGATCGCTTTCAGGATATTGAAGCTGTCGTCGATGCGGGCGAGGCGCTGCGCGATCTCGATCTTGTTCTTCGAGAGCGTCTCGACGCGAGTGTCGAGCGGCGCCTCGCCGCCGGTCTCGAGCTCGTCGATGCTTTTGGCCAGCCGGTCATGGCTGAGGCCGAGCTCGCCGATCAGGGCATTGATGCCGGCGTCCGACGAGCGCAGCGGGACCAGCTCGGCATGGGATTTCGCCAGATCTTCCTTGTACTGGTTGAGGGTCACGAAAGTGTCCTGGACCGCGTTCACCCGTGACAGCAGCGCCGATACGTCGCGCGCCACGTCCTTCAGGCGGTCGGCGAGGTTATTCTTGCGGTCGTCGGTCTCGAGGTCGAGCAGGGAGCGTTCGAGCTGGTTCTGGCGGTCGCGGATCTCGGTGAAAACAGGCTCGACCGCGCGCCGCTGATCGGCGACCTTTCCCACCATCTCTCGCACCCCCTGCTGGCGCCGGCGGATCTCGGCGAGCTGGTCGTGCATGTCGGTGGATTCGTTGCGGCCCTGCTGGAGCAGGGCGCGCTGCTCAGTCTCGCCCAGCTTGTCATGGAGGGCGGAGACGGCCTCGCGGGGATCGCTTTCGATCAGGTGCTGGACGGTGGCGTCGAGGTGGTTTTGCAGGGCGTGGGCGACGACGACGTCCTCGCGGGTTTTCTTGAGGCGGTCGCGCAGGGTATTGAGGCGCCGGTCCTGACGCGAGAGCCGCCAGGCGGGGGCGCCGATCAGCGCCAGCCCGAGCGTCACGATCGCGCCGGTTGCGATACGCTGCGGCATCGGCAGGTCCGCAAACATCGCGGGCAGGTGCGCGACGTCATAGCCAAACGCCTGCTGGGCGAGGATCGCGATGGCGGCTAGCAGGACAAACCAGGCAACCACGAAAAACAGCCACATCGTGACTTCCCCACCCGGGACACATTCTCGCCATAGTTGCTATTGGAGAGCGGAACCGAGATCAAGGGGCGCGCGGGGTTGCCAGATGTTTCCGGTCGCGCGATCCCCTGCTGGTTGCGTCAGTCGATTGGCGGAGAGCAGGGTGCCAGGTTTTCCCGGGGAGCGGGGCAAGGCCTGTAAGCCCGGATGGAGCAAAGCGCAATCTGGGGTCTGCGCGCGCAGAAACGCCCGTCCCGGATTAGGCTTCGCTCCATCCGGGCTACGGCACTGCGTGGGCCCCTTTCGGGGAGGCTAGCAGCAGGCGTCGGCGCGAGCCGGCGAGCCTCGGGCTATCATTTCCCGAGGAAGTTCGTGCGCATCTTGTCGGCGAACCAGACCACGAAGATCGCAGCGAACGAGAGAGCGAAGTACAGAGCCGCCCAGAGAAGTGCATTACTGGCATTCGACATGACATCCTCCCTTGCATCAGAAATCGATCTGTTGCCGGGAAGGATAGCGGCAGCCGCGACCGCCGATTTGCGCAGGATCAATTTTTGCCGGGCTGCGGCGCAAATGGCCGGCGAGCCTTCATTCCGGGCCCACGATGGATTTGCGGCCTAGGAATGACGCAGCGAGTTACAGCCGAAACTCGTTCGTCAGCTCGCCGATGCCGTCGATCGCGACGGTCACGGTATTCACCGGCTCCTTCATCACCCCGACGCCGACCGAGGTGCCGACGGCGATGAGGTCGCCGGGAAGCAGGGTCATGTCGTGGGAGATTTTGCTGACCAGCTCCTGCGCGGTGAAGATCATGTCCGAGATCGGATAGTTCTGCCGCTCCGCGCCGTTGAGGATGGTGCGCACAACAAGCTTGGCCGGATCAAGGCCGGTTGCGATGACGGGGCCGAACGGGCCGTAATCATCGATGCCCTTGGCGCGGGCCCATTGCGGGAAAGTGGGATCGCTGGTCAGGATGTCGTTGGCGGTGATGTCGTTGACGCAGGTGTAGCCGAAGATGAAGCTGTCGGCTTCCGCCGGCGAAACGCGGGCGCAGGTCTTGCCGATGACGATGCCAAGCTCGCCCTCATAGGTGGTCTTGCCGTCGTAATAAGAGGGGCGGCGGATCACGGCGCCCGGCGTCGTGATGCTGGTGGTGGCCTTCAGCAGATAGAGCGGCTCCGGCGGCTCGGGCTGGTTCAGCTTGGCGGCGAGCGCGTGGAAATTATTCCAGAGCGCGACGATCTTGCTGGGCGCGCAGGGCGCGAGCAGCTCGACCTCCGACAGCGCCAGCGTCTTCCCGGTGGCTGCATGGCGGCCGAACATCTCGCCCTCATGCACGCTGATGCCTGATTGCGTCAGGGTGCCGAAGCCGGTCGCACCGGCATGGCGGAAGCGCAGCCACTGTTTCATCTCGCCCGCCATCACGCCACCGCCAGTGCACGGGGATCGGCGGGCGCGGAGACGCCGTCATAGAGGCCGGCGATGCGAGCACGCTGGGTCACCATCGCCAGCACCGAGTCGAGCGCGGGCGTGGCGATGCCGGTGAGGCGGCCCATCTCCTGCACCACGGTGACGAGCGGGTCGATCTCCATCGGACGGCCGCGCTCGAGATCCTGGAGCATCGAGGTCTTGTGCGCGCCAACCTTGCGGGCGCCCTCGATGCGGCGCTCGACGTCGACGCGGAATTTGACGCCAAACGTCTCGGCGATGCCTTGCGTCTCCACCATGATCGCGCGCGACAGCGCACGCGTGGAGGGATCGGTGCAGATCACGTCGAGCGTTGCATGGGTCAGTGCGCTGATCGGGTTGAAGCAGACATTGCCCCAGAGTTTCAGCCAGATCTCGTCGCGGATGCGGTCGAGCACCGGCGCCTTCAGCCCGGCGGCGACGAAGAGATCGGCGAGGCGCTGCACGTCCGAGGTGATTTCGCCGGAGGGCTCGCCGAGCGGGAAATTGTTGCCGTAGACGTGGCGGATCACGCCGGGCGCTTCGATCTCGGTGGCGGGATAGACGATGCAGCCGATGGCGCGCTCGGCGCCGATCTCACGCCACTGCCGTCCGCCGGGGTCGATGCTCTCCAGCGTCGAATTCTCGTATTGGCCGCCGTGCTTGTAGAAATACCAATAGGGGATGCCGTTGACGGCGGTGACGATGCGGGTGTGCGGCCCGAGCAGCGGCTGCATCTTCTCGATCACGCCGGTGATCGAATGCGCCTTCAGCGTGATGATGATGTAGTCCTGCACGCCCAGCTCGGCGGGATCGTCGGTGCAGCGCGGATGCACGGTGTGCTTCTCCTCGCCCGCGAGCAGGGTCAGCCCGCGCTCGCGCATCGCGGCAAGGTGGGCGCCGCGCGCGACCAGGCTGACGTCGGCGCCAGCGCGTGCGAGCTGAACCCCGAGATATCCGCCGATCGCGCCGGCGCCGTAGATGCAGATCTTCATGAAATCCTCGCGGGTGTCCGGAATTTTGGGACGAAAGATCCGGTCCGGCTCGGAGAGGTCCGAGCCGGGGCCGGTAGTCGCAGGGGAAGTGTGACGCTTTAAGCTGCTGCTTGCGGCGAGCCGTTGATCGCTTCGTCAACGGCAGCAGCAATGTCGCGCATGCTGATGACGGAGACGAGGCTGTAATCGTCGATGACCGGCAGGTGACGGATGTGATTGCGGTTCATCAGATGCCGGACGTGCTCGATCGTGTCTGAGGAGCTGCAGGACACCAGCTGCTGCACCGACACGAGCTGCGAGACCTTGACGTTGATGGCGTTGGCACCATGCTCGGCGACGGCGCGCACCACGTCGCGCTCGGTGAACATGCCGACCGCGGTGTTGCCTTCGGAGCGGACCACGTCCTTGACCACCAGCGCGCTGATATTGTTGGCGCGCATCAGCTTGGCGGCGATACCCACCGTTTCGTTCATTCGCACCGTGACAACGCGCGGTGTCTTTTTGCGCAGAATGTCTCCGACCAGCATTGCAACCTCCCTAGGTGAATGACAGGGGAAGTGTGGTATACATAATGCCAATCGTCAAGCATTCGATTTGGCTGATCCGAAAATTCTTGCGGCAGCAATACTGACGTTTGTCATCGTGCCAAAAAGGAAAAGGGGCGCATCGCTGCGCCCCTTTCGACCGATTGAAAGGCGTGTGGTCGCTACGCTGTCTCGGTCTTGGCGTTGCCGGCCTTGGCGGTGCCGGTAGCGGCGTTGGCGCTCTCGGCTTCCTTGCCGAGGATGAAGGAGCGGCGCAGCGGCTTGATCACGAACAGCGCCGTCAGCGCCGCCGTCGCGTTCAGCGCCACTGCGACCACGAACACGGCCTTCCAGCCGTACGTTGCCGAGATCACGCTGGCGAGCGGGACGAGCAGGGATGCCGTGCCTTTCGCGGTGTAGAGCATGCCGTTGTTGGTGGTTGCGTATTTCGAGCCGAACGTGTCGCCGCAGGTGGCGGGGAACAGCGAGTAGATCTCGCCGAACACGCCGAAGTACACCGCGGTCGCGAGCACGAACACGATCGGTATGTTTCCATAGGCCGACAGCGTCAGCAGCATTACCGCCGCGGTGCCGAACGCGATGAACATGGTGTGCTCGCGGCCGATCGTGTCGGAGACCCAGCCGAAGAAGGGACGTCCGAAACCATCGAAGATGCGGTCGAGTGAGATCGCGAACGTCAATGCCGCCATCTGGAAGCCCGCGAGCGTCACCGGCGTGTCGGCGATCTTGAAGTCGTGCGCGATCGGGCCGATCTGCGCCGCGGTCATCAGGCCGCCGGAGGCGACCATGACGAAAACGAGATACATCACCCAGAAAATAGGGGTGCGCAGCACCTGCGGCGGGGTGAAGTCGATCTTGGTCTGCGGCAGATTGAGCTGCTTCTTCTTCGGCGGGATCGAGATCCGCGGCGGCTGGATGAAGAAGGCGAGCACGAACACGATCAGGCCCTGGCCGATGCCGAAGGTGAGGAACGCGTGCTGGTAGCCGCTCGTTACGATCATGGTCGCGATCGGCACAATGGTGAGCGCGGCGCCCGCGCCGAAGCCGGCAGCGGTCGCACCGGCGGCGAGACCGCGGCGATCGGGGAACCATTTCAGCGCGTTGCCGACGCAGGTGCCGTACACCGCGCCGGCGCCCATGCCGCCGACGACCGCGGCGGCGTAGAGCAGGGTGAGCGAGTCAGCGTAGGAGTTGAGCACCCAGGACAGCGCGATCATGACGCCGCCGAACATGACGACGATGCGCGGACCGTATTTGTCGACGAACCAGGCCTCGATCGGCACCAGCCAGGTCTCGGTGACGACGAAGATGGTGAAAGCGAGCTGGATCGCCGCGCGGCCCCAATGATACTTGGCGTCAATCGGATCGACGAACAACGTCCAGCCGTATTGCAGATTGGCGATCATCGCCATGCAGACGATGCCCATGGCGAGTTGGAACCAACGGAAACCGGTGCGAAGAGGCGCAGCTGTGACGGCGCCGTCCGTGCTGGAAATCATCAATAACCTCCCAACGCGCCTGATTGAATGCGACCTGGGATTGCAAGATGACCCAGTGTCGCAAATATTGTGGCTTATCGTCGCAAGCGCGGCGGGGACATTGGTATACCATATTCCAGAAGACAAGCCCAATCTTGTGACGCAGCGCAAGAAAAGTGCGCGGTTCCCTTCACGTCAGCGGTAGCCAAGGCGGGTTCTGCAAAAACGAAAACGCCCGGCCGTGAGGCCGGGCGTCGTGCTTGAAGGAGTGGTGGAGTGCGTCAGGCGGCGGCGGTCGATTTCGCGACCACGACCTTGCGCCAGGGCTTGAGCACCATGATCGCCAGCAGCGAAGCGAGGATGTTGGCGCCGGCCGCGATGATGAACACGCTGTCCCACGTGCCCGACGATTGCTGCATGTAGTTGGCGATCGGGACAAGCAGCGCGGCGGTGCCCTTTGCGGTGTAGAGCAGGCCCGCATTGGTGGTCGCGAACTTGGCGCCGAACGTGTCGGTGCAGGTCGAGGGGAACAGCGAGTAGATCTCACCCCAGGCGAAGAACACGAAGCCCGACAGCAACACGAACCAGAGCGGGTCGTGTCCCCAGAGGTAGAGCATCCAGATGCCGAAGCCTTCCATGCCGAAGGCGATGAACATCGTGTTCTCGCGGCCGATCATGTCGGAGATCCAGCCGAAGAACGGACGCGTCAGACCGTTGAGCACGCGGTCGATCGTGGCTGCGAACGTCACCGCGGTCATCGTCACCGCCATCAGCGTCACCGGAACGCTGTCGACCTTCCAGTCGACTGCGATCGGCTTTAGGTTCGCCGTCACCATCAGGCCGCCGGCGCCGACGATCACGAACATGAAGTACATCAGCCAGAAGATCGGCTGGCGCAGCACTTCGGTTGGCTGATAGTTGCGGCGGGTCTGTTGCAACGCAGCGTTCTGCACAACGGGAGGCACCTGTCCGGCCTTCGGCGCGTAGAGGAAGAAGGCGAGGATGCAGATGATGATGCCCTGGCCGAGCCCGAAATACAGGAAGGTGGTCTGGAATCCGCTGTCCTTGATCATGGCCTGAATCGGCGCAACCGTGAGCGCGGAGCCCGCGCCGAAACCGGCCGCCGTGATGCCGGCAGCAAGACCGCGCTTGTCGGGAAACCATTTCAGCGCATTGCCGACGCAGGTGCCGTAGACGCCGCCGGCGCCGATGCCCGCGATGATCATGCCGAGATAGAAGCCGTTGAGCGTGGTGGCTTGCGCGTTGATCGCCCAACCGATGGCGCAGAGCACGCCGCCGACGAGCACGACGATGCGCGGGCCGTATTTGTCGACGAACCATCCTTCGACTGGCACCAGCCATGTCTCGAACAGTACGAAGAGCGTAAAGGCCCATTGGATCGAGGCGCGATCCCAGCCGAACTTTTTCTGGATGTCGGGGACGAAGAACGTCCAGCCGTATTGATAATTGGCGATCATCACCATCGCCGCTACACCGACCGCCAATTGCGTCCAGCGATACGTGTCGCTAACCCGCGCGGCGGTTGGAACCGTTGCCTGCACCATGTCCGTCATAAAGCCTCCCGTGGCGCGCCTCTAATTTTTCTGCGAGCGCTGGAGGGGCATTCTTGTATTCATTATGCCAAGGTTCAAGCGCTGGTCCGATCACCGTGCGCAAATGCCGCAGGACCTTCATCGGTTGCGGCTGTGACTCGGGACAACGCAAATAGAAATGGCCCCGTCCTGCGGGGCCATTCATCAAAAGTAGTATGTGGACGGTTCTGAAACCGGCGCGTCGCGCTTGCCGCGCGGGAGGCGCTGCTTACAGGCCGAAGCGGGGCAGGTCGCCGTTGTGATTCGAAATCTCGGCGCTCGCCATCAGGAAGCGGTCGACCGCAGCCAGGAAGCGGGTGAACAGCGAGGCGGAGGGGGCGAGCGCGACGGAAGCGGTCTTGGACATCTGAATTCCCTTTCTCGAGACGGTCAGTGATGCTGTCTCATTTCGAAGGGCAATCTACGTATACCAGATGCCAGTGTCCATGCATGCCATTGCATAGCAGCATGCATGCTCCCGCATTGCAGCATAATGATCCGTTAAAGGGACCGAACCGAGCTCAAAATTGCCAGCCGGGCTGCTGGAATTGCGAGATCGGCCCCAAAAGGCCCCCATTACGGAGGCAAAAGAGCGCGGACAGAGCGGCGCGCGGGTTCCAAATCCAACCGCACCGCAACATTCAAGGTCTTGGCAGGCCCAGCCAAAGCCGTTAGTGGTCTGCCCCCTTTTCCAATCAACTGTCAGAGTGGTTCATGTCGAGCGCCTCGGCCGCCGTCTCGATCGGCATCGATTTTGGGACCAGCAACACGGTCGTCGCGATCGCGGCGGACGATCGCCGGGTCGAGGCCATCCGCTTCGATCACGGCGGCCAGCGCCACAGCGTCTACGTCTCGGCGCTGTGCTTCTGGGAGGATCGGCCGGGCGCCGGCGCCCAGGCCGAAGGCGGTCCATGGGCGATCGAGACGTTCCTCGAAGGCCGCCACGTCTACCGCTTCCTGCAGTCGTTCAAGACGTTTGCGGCGAGCTCCAGCTTCAACACCACGCAAGTGTTTCGGCAGCGCTTCAAGTTCGAGGACATTCTGGCGGCGTTCCTGCGCACGCTGGCGCGCCATGGCGGCGAAAAGTTCGGCTTCGAGACGTCCAACATCACGGTCGGCCGCCCGGTGCGGTTCGCCGGCGGCAATCCCGACGAAGCGCTGGCGATGCAGCGCTATCGGGCCGCGTTCGAACGCCTCGGCGCCGGCCACGCGCGCTATGTCTACGAGCCCGTGGGCGCGGCGTTCTCCTTCGCCCGACGGCTGGAGCGTGATGCCACCGTGCTGGTTGCGGATTTCGGCGGCGGCACCAGCGATTTCTCGGTGATGCGCTTTTCGCGCGCGGGAGGAGCCTTGCGCGCCGAGCCGCTTGGACACGCCGGCATCGGCATTGCCGGCGACACCTTCGATTACCGCATCGTCGACCACGTCGTCTCGCCGCGGCTGGGAAAAGGCTCCAGCTTCCGCTCGTTCGACAAGGTGCTGCCGGTCCCCACCGGCCACTACACCAACCTCGCGCGCTGGCATCAGCTCGCGATGATGAAGAGCAATGGCGATCTGCGCGAGCTTCGGGAGCTCGCGCGCAGCGCGCTGAAGCCGAAGCTCCTTGAAGATTTCATCACCATCGTCGATCTCGACCTCGGCTTTTCGCTCTACCGCGCGGTATCCGACGCCAAGGTCGCGCTGTCGGCGCGGGACGAGGTGGACTTCCGCTTCAAGGGGGGCGGCGTCGACATCGGTGCGACCATCACACGGAAGAATTTTGAATCCTGGATTGCCGACGACATCGCCCGGCTGGGTGCCACCGTCGACAAGGTGCTAAGCGAAGCGGGCATCACCGCGCGCGAGGTGGAGAAGGTGTTCTTGACCGGCGGGACTTCCTTCGTTCCGGCCGTCAGAAAGCTGTTTGCCGAGCGGTTCGGTAACGAACGGCTGATGTCGGGCGACCAGTTCGAGTCGATCGCCTACGGCCTTGCGCTGATCGGACACAGCCCCGACCCCGATCGATGGACCGCAAGCGGTGGGATTACGCCGAAGGCGGGCGCGTAGCCCAACAACAGCCGCCATTGCTTGGCTGCTCGCAATGACGACGGAGAGCTGTCATCAGTGCCGTAGGGTGGGCAATGGCGCGGAGCGCCGTGCCCACCATCTTTCCGAGGTTGAGAGAGCATCGGTGGGCACGCTGCGCTTTGCCCACCCTACGATACTGATTTCGCCGCTACTGATTGATCTCCGGTTCCACGAGCCTTGCGAGGCTTCGCAGCGATTCCTGCCAGCCGAGATAGCAGGCCTCGGGCGGGATGACGTCAGGGATGCCGGCCTGGGTGATGTCGACCTCGGTGCCGACCGAGACCTTCTTCAGCGTCACGGTCACCTGGATTTCGCCGGGTAGATTTGGGTCGTCGAACTTGTCGGTGTAGCGGAGACGTTCGCCGGGGACGAGCTCGAGATATTCGCCGCCGAAGGCGTGGCTGTTGCCCGTCGTGAAATTCCGGAACGACATCTTGAACGTGCCCCCGACCTTGGGCTCGAGGTGATGGACGGTGCAGGTAAAGCCGTTCGGCGGAAGCCATTTCGCCAGCGCATCCGCCTCGAGGAAGGCGCGATAGACTTTCTCCGGACTGGTCGAGAGAACGCGGTGCAGACGTACAGTGCTGGGCATGTTCCTTCATCCTCTTGCATCGATGGGTCCGACCTTGGCGTCTACGGCCCATTCATGTCTCAAGGACGACCGGGATGCCGCCGATCCGACATGGCGTTGCAGATAAACGGGGGCCGCCGAAACCGGCGGCCCTTGATGCTGTTTTTGTTGTCGTCTTGGAACTTATCTTGGACGTTGTTTTGGATCGGTTTGCCGCTCACCGCGTCCAGTCTTCACCCGCGCACAACGTTCCCATGCAGCCCCGGACGTTGAGACTGCCGGATGGCAGCAAGCTGACGGTGCTCGCATAGGTCTTTCCGTCGTCGGCATTATAGATCCTGCCCGACCATTTATTTTCGCCGGCAGCCTGCATGTCGATGAACAGGGAGATGCCGACGATCTTCCGGCCGCGCAATGCAGGATCGGCGTTATGGTCGTCGAGCTGCGCCTTGCCCGTCTTCTTATCGATCGGCTCCTTCAGCCAGACGACCCGGCCGCATAGCGCATTGCCGCAACGGCTCACCTTGATCCTCGCGTCGCCAGACTGTGTCAGCCAGACACCAGCGGGACCGCTGGCCGTTGCGGCTTCAGCGTTTCCAAGCGGGGAGATGGACAACAGCGCTGCGAGCAGGTGCCGGACGAGGGTGGAACGCATGGGGGCTCCATATTGGACCAATTGTCATGAAATATTTCATGATAAACGATCAATATATCGCGCTTAAGGTTGAGTCAATTGTGCGGAACATGCATATTGGGGGAGGGTGGTTGCCTGGAAATTGCGGAGTGCTTGGAGATGGGTGTGGTGGAGATATCGGTACGTGAGGCCCGGCAGAGCTGGTTCCGGCGTCTCGATCTTGCGTTCTGGGCGATCTGGGCGGCACTGCCGGTGGTGGTGTGGCTCGCCTATCTCCGGAGCACGACCGCCTCCGCCTCGATCGCGGCGAGCCTTGGTCCCGACCAGGTGAAATGCGCAGGCCTTGTCGCCAATCCGCTCGAGATGTCGCGCCCGGGACAGCTGTTGTTCTGGACGCTATTTGCGCTTCAGCTCTCGTTCTTCGCCGTGTTGATCGGCATCCTGCACCGTATGGTGCACCGATTCGCACGCGGCCGGATCTTCGCGTCCGAGACGCTTCAGGGTGTGTGGTGGATGGGGATCATTCTGGTGATCTGGCCGTTCATCGACCTGATCACCAGCAACGCGGTGGCTTATGCCTTGCACGAGATCGGCGACGTCAAGTTCTTCCTGCCGTCCTACAACGTCGACATCGGCACGATCGCGGGCGGGATGTTCCTGATGGCGCTGAAATTCGTCATCGAGCACGCCATCCTGCTGCAGTCCGAAAACGAGCTGACGATCTGAGGTGAATGCTTGTGCCGATCGTCGTGAACCTCGATGTCATGCTTGCGAAGCGGAAGCGCCGCCTCGGGGACCTCGCCGACGCAATCGGCATTTCCATCCAGAACCTGTCGGTCCTGAAAACGGGCAAGGCGAGGGCGATGCGCTTCTCGACCCTGGCCGCGATCTGCCGCGAGCTCGATTGTCAGCCCGGAGACATCCTCGAATATGTCGCAGGCGAGGAGGGCCGCGATGAGGATGCAGGCGAGGGGAGCTGAGCTTACACCTGGCGTGCCTTGTCCGCCTTCGTGCTGCACACGAGAACCTGAAACACGTCCTCCATGTGCAACGGTTGGCGCGTTTGCGCGCTCACTTGAATCGAGCTCGCCTGGTGCGAGCTCTACCTCGCGGCCGGCCGGACGACCGATCCGTCAGATCGTTGCCACATCCTGCGGCGTCATCGTGAAGGCGAGCCGGTAGCGGCCGATCGTCGGATTGTCCTGCGCGCCCAGAGCGCCAAGCGCCGCCGGCGAAAGTCGGTCGGCGGTCACCTGCTCGATCGCGTCGGCATCGTAACCCGACAGCAGCATGATCCAGTCGGCGGCGCCGTCCTTGCCGCGGATCTGCTGCTCGGTGGTGGGCGAGCTGGTCCGGGGCGTGTCGGTCAGGAGGAGGTGGGCGCCGGTCAGTCCCGGCATCTGCGCCAATGTGCCGAGCGTCTCCGAGAGATGTGTCTGCAACTCCGCCTCGCGCCCGGCCTCCGGCGAAAGCCGGATGGTGGCGAGCGAGGTCGCGACGCCACCGCCAAAGCTGGCGGCGACGCGGCACTGGCTGCGGACCATGCCGTGATGGTGCGGCATCATCTTGGTCGACCACGGCGTCGGCGCGTTGAGCCGGTCGAGATATCCCTTCGACGTGAGCACCTCGTACCGCTCCAGCTCGTACAGCACGAAGAAGCCGTCGGTGTCCGTCGTGCTGGTCCAGCGCGATCCGCGCCGGAAGCCGGGAATGCTCATCCGCTCGGGAAAATGTTCGTGGGAATGCCAGTCGCCGAACTCCGCGCGCTGCTCGCGGCGGACGCTCCACCACATCGCGACGGCGGCCTTACCAAGCAGTGACATGCTGACCTCCCTGTTTTCCAGCACTTTGCCTTGACGCCAACGCCGGGAGCAAGTCGTTCACGCTTCCAATCCGCCCCCGCACTGTCAGGTGTGATCTGCTATCCCTTCGCGGCGGAGCCGGCACGTGTGGAGCTTGGCAGTCTTTCGGTGCACACAGTCGATTGGCTGGAGGGAGAGTGGCGCAATTCTTCCGAGAGCAGCTTGCTGGTGGCGTACGGTGAGCGCTCGATAGCGCGACATCGTCTCGGGCCAGCACAGTTGGCCGGCACCAAATCGCGGCTGCGAACGCGGAATTCACCTTGCCTCAGGCGCCTTTCGGGCCTGAATCCGCAAAGTCCGAATTGTTCCGCCGAAGCCCATGAGGCATTAAATCCCGCCAAGCCTTGCAACTGGCGCCGATGAGGTATACGTTGGTGCTGTTCGTTCAGCCGCTGTGCCTTGTTGAATGCGCCCGCGGGCTCCTTTTCCAGAGACATCGACGAATTGAATCTGGTTCTGCGTGAGTGTCACGCGGAATGTGCGCGTATGCGCTTTGGAGAAGAATAATGACGACAGGTACCGTGAAGTGGTTCAACGGCCAAAAGGGCTTTGGATTCATTCAGCCCGACGACGGCGGCAACGATGTGTTCGTTCACATCAGCGCAGTCGAGCGGGCTGGTCTCTCAGGTCTCGCCGAGGGCCAGAAGGTCAACTTCGAGGCCAAGACCGACAAGATGCGAGGCAAGGTCAGCGCAGAGAATCTCTCGCTGGCCTAAGATCCTGCGCCGTTTCACGGATGTACTGAAACGGCCACGCTGCCCGCTCGATCCCAGGGATTGAGCGGGTTTTGTCCGTTGCGGGAGTGGGTGAAGCATGAGCGGCAAGAAGTCGGCTGAACCGTCACCCCAAAGCATTGCGCGTACCAACCGTCAGCGTTTGGCTGCCGAGGAGGGAACGCGGGCAATGGCGGACGTCGAGAGACAGGCCGTCGATGTTCGCAAGAACATGGCGCGGCTTCGCGAACTGCGCGAAGCCAAGGAAGCGGCCGACGCAACTCTTCAAGCATCGCTGCCGGCACCAACCCTGACGAAGCGCAAGAGAAAGCTGACGCGATAGTCGAATTCAACTGCGTCGACGAAAATCTGGAGAGGGCCGGTCACATGCCAAAGAGTGCGGATCGTGCCTAGGATCAAGTCGGACAGCGGCGGCACAATCACCTTCTTTCTCGCGCTTGGCGCAGGCCGGCAGATGTGCCGCCTTGCGACCACGTTCCAGACGCAGAAGCAGGCCTTCAGCTATCTTCAGAAATACCGGACGGAGTTCGAGCGCATCGCGCGGAGCCGACTGGCCTCCGGGGAGCTTGAAGACGGGATCGTCGTGCTCTCGATGCTCTAAAGCATGATCCGGACCCGAAGGGCCGCGTTAGCGCAAAGTGCGAAGCGGTTTTCCGAAAAGATCATGCTCAAACAATAACCTAAAGCGCGTTGACGATTCATTCCGATCTCATCGCGCTTTCGGTCAGGCGTCGATTGCGACGCGCTCAGCGCCAGCCTTCATCGCGCGGATGCAACATCGTGACCCGGCAGGGAACGCGTCCTATTCAGAGCGGTCCTTCGGCTCGGCCTCGCGGGCCAGTCGCTCCGCTTTCAGCCGCTCGCGATTCTCGTTGAAGGAGTGCTGGTCCTTCGCATAGTCATTGATCGGCTTCTGCGTTTTGACAGGCTTGAACGCCTTGTTGGCTTCACGCTTGGCCCGATCCGAGGATTGATCTCTCAACATTTCGACCTCGTTTTGATCAACAAGCTGTGACAGGACAGGTGCTGGCCGACGCCTCCCACCCGCAAACGCTGTGCGTGGGCTTGCTACCTCTCGGGGCGAGAAGAAGGCCAATTCTGCAGCGTTGCGCAGATGCTTTTGCGATGTGTTTCAGTCCCTCGCCTTGGCGGCTGCGTTGCTCGTACGTCGGGATAGCACGCCGGCTTAGACAACAATGGCACGCCGCCGCTTTTGTTCCAAGGACCCCTGCGGACTGGCGCCAAGTTTGCGATAGTGCGATTGTCCCGCTGCAATGTCAGGAGATCTGTAATGCTCGGTGTGAACGACGGGGAGACAATCCCCGCAAAGGAAAGGCCGCAAAGGTCTCAAAGATGGACTGGTGAAGATGCATGGGCGGCTTACCAGCTTCCCTTCAACGATCTGCTCTTCCGTTCACAATCCGTACATCGGGAGCATTTTGACCCAAATCGCGTGCAGTTGAGCCGGCTGCTGAACATCAAGACAGGTGGTTGTCCGGAAGACTGCGGTTACTGCAGCCAGTCGTCGCATCATGCGACCGCTCTTGCAGCCTCCAAGTTGATGGAGGTCGGGAAGATCGTTGCCGAGGCACGCAAGGCAAAAGACAGCGGCGCAACGCGTTATTGCATGGGGGCGGCCTGGCGCAATCCGAAGCCGCGCGACATGGATGCCATTGTCGAGGTCGTCGGAGCCGTGAAGGAGCTCGGGCTCGAGACCTGCATGACGCTCGGCATGCTCGACCGGGATCAGGCCGACCGGCTGAGTGCTGCCGGGCTTGATTACTACAATCACAATATCGATACCTCGGAGCGCTTCTATCCGAGCGTTACCTCCACCCGCACGTTCGCCGATCGTCTCGATACGCTGGAGCATGTCCGCGATGCCGGCATGAAAGTGTGCTGCGGCGGAATTCTCGGCATGGGTGAGAGCGAACAGGACCGCGTCGACATGCTGGTCACGCTCGCCAACCTCCCGGAAGCGCCGGAGAGCGTGCCGATCAACATGCTGATCCCGATTCCGGGAACGCCGATGGCGAAGGCGACGCCGATAGGTCCGATCGAGTTCGTGCGCATTGTCGCGCTGGCGCGTATCATGATGCCGGCCTCTTTCGTGCGACTCTCGGCGGGGCGGTCGGCGATGACCGACGAGATGCAGGCGCTGTGCTTCTTTGCCGGCGCAAACTCGATCTTTGTCGGCGACACGCTGCTGACGGCGGGCAATCCGCAGGACGAAGCCGATCGAAAGTTGTTCCGCCGGCTCGGACTGGAAGCGCTCTGACCTTTTTGCAAGCCGCTGAGCCTCTTTCCCGATCATGCCCTGGCCGTTAGGTCGTTTGTCCGACGAACAACCCCTCGGCCGCTCTTCGCCGGGCAGGATATTGGCTTTGTCGGATCATGGCATAATGCCCCTGTTTTGCCCGACGTGTCAAAAGGCATTTCGTGAAATACGAAATCGTTTATGACCAACAGGTTAGCTACTGTGCATGGGGTTGTTTTTCCATTTTTTAGTCACAGCCGCGACCGCACGGTCTTCTGAAGCAAAAAGGGCCGCCCCTTCGGGCGGCCCTTTCGTCTCGTTCAACGTGGTGCGGCTTACTCAGCGGCCTGCTTCTGCGGCGGCTCGAGCGCGCCGGACTTGTGGATGTCGGCGACCTGGTGGTCGCTGAAGCCGAGCACGCTGCGCAGGATCTCGTCGGTGTGTTCGCCGAGCAGCGGGGAGCGCTCCACCTCGCTCGGGCTATCCGACAGCTTGATCGGGTTGCCGACCGAGATGTACTTGCCGCGGGTCGGGTGATCGACCTCGACCACGGTGCCGGTGGCGCGCAGCGACTGGTCCTCGGCGATCTCCTTCATCGACAGGATCGGGCCGCAGGGGATGTCGTCCTTGTTGAGGATCTCCATCGCCTCGAACTTGGTCTTGGTCATCGTCCACTGTTCAATGCGGGCGAAGATCTCGTTGAGGCGCGGCAGGCGGACGGCCGGCTTGGCGTAGTTCGGATCGGTCTTCCAGGTGGGCTCGCCGATCACGTCGCAGATCTTCTCCCAGACCGGGGCTTGGGTGATGAAGTAGATGTAGGCGTTGGGATCGGTCTCCCAGCCCTTGCACTTCAGGATGCGGCCGGGCTGGCCGCCGCCGGAATCGTTGCCGGCGCGCGGCACGGCGTCGCCGAACGGAATGCCTTCGCCGAACTGGCTGTATTCCTTGAGCGGACCATGCGCGAGGCGCTGCTGGTCGCGCAGCTTGACGCGCGCGAGGTTGAGCACGCCGTCCTGCATCGCGGCGGTGACCTTCTGGCCCTTGCCCGAATGCGTGCGCTGATAGAGCGCGGTGACGATGCCGAGCGCCAGGTGCAGGCCGGTGCCGCTGTCGCCGATCTGCGCGCCGGTGACGAGCGGCAGGCCGTCGCGGAAGCCGGTGGTCGAGGCGGCGCCGCCGGTGCACTGCGCGACGTTCTCATAGACCTTGCAGTCTTCGTAGGGGCCAGGGCCAAAGCCCTTGATCGAGGCGACGATCATCTTCGGGTTGATCGCCTGGATCTTCTCCCAGGGGAAGCCCATGCGGTCGAGCACGCCGGGGCCGAAGTTTTCGACCAGCACGTCGCACTTCTTGATCAGCTCGGTGAGGACTTCCTTGCCCTTGGGGTTCTTGGTGTCGAGCGTGATCGAGCGCTTGTTGTGGTTGAGCATGGTGAAATACAGGCTGTCCACGTTCGGGATGTCCTGCAGCTGGCCGCGGGTAATGTCGCCCACGCCCGGACGTTCCACCTTGATCACGTCGGCGCCGAACCATGCCAGCAGCTGCGTGCAGGTCGGTCCGGACTGGACGTGGGTGAAGTCGAGAATGCGAACGCCCTTGAGCGCTTTGGTCATCGTGTTGCTCCGTATACTCTGTCTGCCCCCGCAAACCGCAGGGAATTAAGGGTTGAAGGGGAGGACTTACTTTTTCTTCTGCAGAACGCTCTGCGGATTGAGGTTGCCGATGCGGCCGCTCTCCGAGCCCGCGGCCGGATCGATCACCGCGTTGATGAGCGTCGGCTTGCCCGAGGCCATCGCCTCGTTGACGGCGCGCTTGAGCTCGTCGGGCGAGGTGGCATTCACGCCGACGCCGCCGAAGGCTTCCATCATTTTGTCGTAGCGCGCGCCCTTGACGAACACGGTCGTCGCCGGATCGGCGTTGACGCTGTTGACGTCCGTGCCGCGATAGATGCCGTCATTGTTGAAGATGACGATGCAGATCGGAAGGTTGTAGCGGCAGATGGTCTCGACCTCCATGCCGGAGAAGCCGAAGGCCGAGTCGCCTTCCACCGCCAGCACGGGGTGGCCGGTCTCGAGCGCAGCCGCGATCGCCTGGCCCATGCCGATGCCCATCACGCCCCAGGTGCCGACGTCGAGACGCTTGCGCGGCCTGTACATGTCGATGACGCCGCGGGCGAGGTCGAGCGTGTTGGCGCCCTCGTTGACGAGGATCGCCTCGGGATGATCCTTGATGACGTTCTTCAGCACGCCGAGCGCGCCGTGATAGTCCATCGGCGACTTGTTGTTCATGAGCTTCGGCGCCATCTTGGCGACGTTCTCGTCACGCTTGGACACGATGGCCTTGGTCCATTCGGCCGGCGGCGCGGTCCAACCCGTGCTGATCGCCTGATTGAAGGCCGATACGACCGAGCCGATGTCGCCGACGACGGGCGCGACGATCTCGACGTTGGAGTCCATCTCGCGCGGCTCGATGTCGACCTGGATGAACTTCTTCGGGGTCTCGCCCCAGCTCTTGCCCTTGCCGTGCGAGAGCAGCCAGTTCAGCCGGGCGCCGATCAGCAGCACGACGTCGGATTCTTTCAGCACCGTGGAGCGCGCGGCTCCAGCGCATTGCGGATGCGTGTCGGGGAGGAGGCCCTTGGCCATGCTCATCGGCAGGAACGGCACGCCGCTCTTCTCGACGAACGACTTGATCTCTTCATCGGCCTGCGCGTAGGCCGCGCCCTTGCCGAGGATGATGAGCGGACGCTTCGCCGCCTTGAGCACGTCGAGCGCGCGCTTGATCGAAGCGGGCGAGGGGATCTGCGCGGGCGCGGCGTCGATCACCTTGACCAGCGACTTCTGGCCGGCATCGGCGTTCATCACCTGGCCGAACAGCTTTGCCGGCAGGTCGAGATAGACGCCGCCCGGACGGCCCGAGACCGCGGCGCGGATGGCGCGGGCGAGACCGATGCCGATGTCCTGGGCGTGCAGCACGCGATAGGCCGCCTTGCACAGCGGCTTGGCGATCGCGAGCTGGTCCATCTCTTCGTAGTCGCCCTGCTGGAGGTCGACGATCTCGCGCTCGGAGGAGCCCGAGATCAGGATCATCGGGTAGCAGTTGGTGGTGGCGTGCGCGAGCGCGGTGAGACCGTTGAGGAAGCCGGGCGCGGACACCGTGAGGCAGATGCCCGGCTTCTTGGTGAGGTAACCGGCGATGCCTGCGGCGTAACCGGCGTTCTGCTCGTGGCGGAAGGAGATCATACGAATGCCTTCGGCCTGCGCCATGCGGCCCAAATCCGTGATCGGGATGCCCGGCACATTATAGATGGTGTTGATGCCGTTCAGCTTGAGCGCGTCGATGACGAGATGAAAGCCATCCGTCAATTCCTGCTCGGTGCCCGGTGCTTCGGACTTGGTCGCGGTATTCAGCATGGGCCTTGTCTCCCTGGTCTCATATGCCGTTTTAGGCTTTGTGGGCGAATGGCTCGCCCTTCTGGTGGACGTTGCTAGGTGAACAGTTCTTGACCGTGCGCTTCGACGTAAGCGGCAAGGCCAAGGGTGTGGTCGCGGGCGCGCTTCTCGGCGAGCTCGGTGTCGCGCGCTTCCAGTGCTTCGATCATGCTGAGATGCTCGGGCAGCGAAGTGGCGGTGCGATCCTTGCGTCCGATGGTGAGCTGGCGGTAGCCGCGCACGTGCAGCAGCAGGTCGTTGGTGAGATCGACCAGCACCGGCGATTCCGACAGCGAGATCAGCGCCTGATGAAAGGCGATGTTGGCGCGCGAATATTCCTCGACGTGATCCTCGGGCAGGCGGTCCTTGCCGAAGTCCTTGAAGTAGTCGCGCAGCGCCGTGATGTCTTTCTTGCGTGCGGTGGTGGTGATCAGGCGGGCCGCCATGCTCTCCAGCGCCGCCCAGGCGCGGATCATGTCGACGATCTCGCTCTTGGTTCTGCGCACCACCATGATGCCGCGGCGCGGAACGGTTTTGACGAAACCGTCCTGCTCGAGCATCGCGATGGCTTCGCGGATCGGGGTGCGGCTGACACCCAGGCGTTCGGACAACGCGCGCTCGTCGAGCATCACCGGCTCGGGCGTCGAATAGATGTCCATCTTGAGGATGGCTTCCTTCAAGGCGTCATACGCCTTGTTCTTGAAGCTGCTCTCCGGGGCAATACGAACGATTGCGATATCTGCCTCGGTCATGTTCGGCAACGCCTTGGTTGGTTTCCGCAGTGACACGACGAATCTCCTCCAGTGGGAGTCGTCTTTTACAGGATTATTAACGGGAAAGTTTTTGGCATACCACATGCCAGGATGTCAAGCTGGCTATTTTTTGCGGCGTTCTAAGTCATGCAGCAGCTTGACAAGTTGGCTTCTGGCATACCAAATGCCATCGCCAGCCATTTTTGATCCAAAGCGGCGGAGTAATGTGGGCTTTATGCCACTCCGTTCCGCGACATGGAACAGAGCGCGGCGAATGGCAAGCATCACGGGCAGCCGCTACACGCGCGCGCTTTGAAAGAACGAACTGAGGTCAAGGGAGAAGCCATATGTCCAATTCCAAAGATGCCGTCCGCAAAGTGCTCGACCAGGTCAAGGCGGACAACCGCACCAGCCTGACCGCGCCGGAAGGCAAGCTGGTCTGCGACGCCTACGGCATTCCGGTGCCGAAGGAGGGCGTGGCGAGGTCGGCGGGTGAGGCCGGCAAAATGGCCTCCTCGATGGGCATCCCGGTGGTGATGAAGATCGTCTCGCCGGACATTCTCCACAAGACCGAAGCCGGCGGCGTCATCGTCGGGCTCAAGACGGCCGAGGATGCCGAGAAGGCCTACGAGACCATTCTCTCCAACGCCAAGAAATATAAGTCCGATGCCAAGATCGAGGGCGTCCAGGTGCAGCAGATGCTGGCCGGCGGCACCGAAGTCATCGTCGGCTCGATCACTGACGGCTCGTTCGGCAAGCTGGTCGCCTTCGGCCTCGGCGGCGTGCTGGTCGAAGTCTTGAAGGACATCACCTTCCGCCTCGCGCCCGCGACCAAGGAAGACGCGCTCTCGATGCTCGACGGCATCCAGGCACATGAGATTTTGAAGGGCGTTCGCGGCGGCGAGCCGGTGAACCGTACGGCGCTCGCCGACGTCATCGTCAAGGTTTCGCAGCTCGTCACCGATTTCCCTGAAATCGTCGAGCTCGATCTCAACCCGGTGTTCGCGACGGCCAAGGACGCGATCGCCGCCGACGTGCGTATCGTCGTCGACTTCGCCTATGTGCCCAAGCCGAAGCCGCGCCCGACCGAAGAGATCGTCGCGGCCATGAGCCGCATCATGCAGCCGAAGGCGGTCGCCGTGGTCGGCGCCTCCGCCGAGGACGGCAAGATCGGCAACTCCGTGATGAAGAACCTCATCAACGGCGGCTACAAGGGCGACATCTATCCGATCCACCCCAAGGCCGCCGAGATCCTCGGCTACAAGGCCTACAAGAGCGTCAAGGACGTTCCGGGTGTGATCGACACGGCCGTGTTCGCGATCCCCGCGAAGTTCGTGGCGGCGGCGCTCACCGAATGCGGAGAGAAGAAAATCCCGGGTGCGGTGCTGATTCCGTCGGGCTTCGCCGAAGCCGGCGCGCCGGAGCTTCAGGCCGAGATCGTCGAGGTCGGCAAGAAGTACGACATCCGCCTGATGGGGCCGAACATTTACGGCTTCTATTATACGCCGGCCAATCTCTGCGCGACCTTCTGCACGGCTTACGACGTCAAGGGCCACGCGGCGCTGTCGTCGCAGTCGGGCGGCATCGGCATGGCCATCATCGGCTTCTCGCGCTCGGCCAAGATGGGCGTCTCGGCGATCGTTGGCCTCGGCAACAAGTCCGACATCGACGAGGACGATCTGCTCGCCTTCTTCGAGCAGGACCCGAACACGAACCTGATCGCGCAGCACTGCGAAGACCTCAAGGACGGCCGCGCCTTCGCGGAAGCCGCCAAGCGCGTCTCCAAGAAGAAGCCGGTCATCGTGCTCAAGGCCGGCCGCACCTCGGCCGGCGCAAAGGCGGCCTCGTCGCATACCGGCGCGCTCGCCGGTAACGACAAGATCTACGAGGACGTCCTGGCGCAGTCCGGCGTGATCCGGGCCCGCTCGCTGCGGCAGCTGCTCGAATTCGCCCGTGGCGTGCCGGTGCTGCCGACGCCGAAGGGCGAGAACGTGCTGATCATCACCGGTGCAGGCGGCTCTGGCGTGCTGCTGTCGGATTCCTGCGTCGACAACGGCCTGTCGCTGATGTCGATGCCGCCGGATCTGGATGCGGCCTTCCGCAAGTTCATCCCGCCGTTCGGTGCGGCCGGAAATCCTGTGGATATCACCGGCGGCGAGCCGCCGATCACCTACGTCAACACGGTGAAGCTTGGCCTGTCGGATGAGCGGATCCATTCGCTGATCCTCGGCTACTGGCACACCATCGTCACGCCGCCGATGGTGTTCGCCCGCAACATGGTCGAGGTGAAGAAGGAGATGGAGGCCAAGGGCTTCGTGAAGCCGATCGTCGCCTCGCTCGCCGGCGACGTCGAGGTCGAGGAAGCCGCCGAATATCTCTATCAGAACGGCATCCCGGCCTACGCCTATTCCACTGAGCTGCCGGTCGAGGTGCTCGGCGCCAAGTACAAGTGGGCGCGCGGGGCAGGGCTGCTCTGAGACGACGAAGACGCTTCGGTATGATCCGGAGCGGGTGGTTATTCACCTCTCCCCGCGCGCGGGGAGAGGTCGAATTGCGAAGCAATTCGGGTGAGGCGGACTCTCCACGAGTCTAACTGTCACCGTCCTTGCGGAGACTCCCCCTCACCCTGACCCTCTCCCCGCAAGCGGGGAGAGGGAAATAAGAATAGGGCGAGGGAGAACGGTCAGGTCGCGATGAGCAAGAACGTGATCCGGCGCAAATCGCTCGAGCCTCGATCGCCATCGGAGGCCGACCACGACGCGCGCGATGGCGGCGTGCAGTCCGTCGACCGCGCGCTGTCGATCCTCGAAACGCTGGCCGAAGACGACGAAGGCTATCGCCTCAGCGACCTCGCCGTGCGCACCGGCCTGTCGGCCTCGACCGTGCACCGCCTGCTGGCGACGCTGGAGAGCCGCCGCTTCGTGCAGTTCGACCGCGCCCAGTCCAAATGGCATGTCGGCGTGCGCAGCTTCACGGTCGGCGCGAGCTTTGCCCGGCGGCGTAATTTCTCCACGCAGGCGATTCCTTACTTGCGCAAGCTGCGCGATCTCACCCGCGAGACCGCCAATCTCGCCGTGGTCGACGACGAGTTCATCATCGTGCTGACCCGCATGGAGAGCCGCGAGATCATGCGCTCGCTGACCCAGGTCGGCGGCCGCGTCGCCATGGTGACGTCAGGCGTCGGCAAGGCAGTGCTCGCGACTTATTCGGACGAGGACGTCGGCGCGGTCATCCGCCATCACGGCATGCCCCGCCTGACGGAGAAGTCGATCGTGCGGCCGGGCGACCTGTTCAAGGAGCTCGAGAAGATCCGCAAGCAGGGTTTTGCGCTCGACGATGAAGAAGCCTGTATGGGCCTGCGCTGTATTGCCGCAGTGGTCTATAATGACTGCGCCGAGCCGCTCGCGGCGATTTCCGTCTCGGGCATGACCAGCCGCCTGACCGACGACAGATTGCCGGAAATCGGCCAAATCGTGCGCGAAGTCGCCGGCGAATTGACCGTCGCGCTCGGCGGGGTGATGCCGAAATCTGGCTAACAAGGAACCGGGCCTGTCGCTGGACAGCATCGGCCGTTTTGGCTGATATGCGACCAAACGACACAATGCGGCAACCGATCAACGACGTCCGCACGAGCCCTGGAGAATGCCCCCCATGTTCAAATTTCCCGCGCGCCTTGTCGGCGCAGCCGTCGCGCTGACCCTTGCGGCAGCTGCGCCCGCTTTTGCCCAGCAGCTCGAGCTCAAGCTGATGGCGCCGGCGGCCCCGGGCGGTGGCTGGGACCAGACCGCGCGCTCGATGCAGCAGGCGCTGGTCGCTTCGGGCGTCGCGCGCAGCGTGCAGGTCGTCAACGTTCCCGGCGCCGGCGGCAGCGTCGGCATCGCGCAGTTCGTCAACGGCGCCAAGGGCGACGGCAACCAGTTGATGGTCAACGGCTTCGTCATGGTGGGTGCGCTCGCCATGAACAAATCGCCTGTCACGCTCGAGCAGGTGACGCCGATCGCGCGCCTCACCGAGGAAATCCAGGTGATCGTGGTGCCGGCGAATTCGCCGATCAAGACCGCGCAGGATCTCGCCGCCGCGGTGAAAGCCGATATCGCCAAGGTGACCTTCGCCGGCGGCTCGGCCGGCGGCGTCGACCATGTCATGGCCGCGTTGTTCGCGGGCGCAGTCGGCGCCGACGCGAAGAAGATCAACTACATCCCGTTCTCCGGCGGCGGCGAATCGCTGGCGGCGATCCTCGGCGGCAAGGTCACCGCGGGCATTTCGGGGCTGAGCGAATATGACGGGCAGATCAAGTCCGGCAAGCTGCGCGCGATCGGCGTGACCTCGGAGAAGCGCATCGCGGGCAGCGACATCCCGACCTTTAGGGAGCAAGGCATCGACCTCGTGATCGCCAACTGGCGTTCGGTGGTCGCGCCTCCCGGCATCACGCCCGAGCAGCGCAAGACGCTGAGCGATGCGGTCGAGAAGATGGTGAAGTCGGACGCCTGGAAGGAGATACTCAAGCAGAAGGGCTGGGAGGATGCCTATCTCGGCGGCGACGCCTTCGCCGACTTCCTGAAGAAGGAAACCGTGCGCGTCACCGACGTGCTGAAATCGGTCGGCCTGGTCAAGTCATGACCTCAGGCGATCCCGCCCAGCCGCGGCGCGTCGATCGCGCCGGCATCGTCATCGCTGTATTGCTCGCAGGTCTCGCCGCGGTGCTGGTCTGGGACGCGCGGGGGCTGCAATCCACTGCGATGTACGGGATGGGACCGGAGGCGATGCCGGTCGTGGTCGCCACCGGCCTTGGGCTGCTCGCGATCGGTAATTTCATCGACGCGCTACGCGGCAATCTGCCGGCGCGCGAGAGCGCCGATCCCGTGCCTGTGATTCTGATCCTGGTTGGCCTCGCGCTCCTCATTGCCATCATCGGCTTCGGCGGCGGCTTCATCCTGGCGACGTCGGCGTTGTTCGTGACGACGTCGGCGGCGTTTGGGCGCCGTGCCATCCTCGTCGACAGCATCATCGCCCTCGTGATGTCGACCCTCATCTATCTCGCGTTCGACCGGCTGTTGACGCTGAGCCTTCCGACCGGCCCGCTGGAGCGACTGCTGTGATGGACACCTTTGCCGCGCTGGCCCACGGCATGGCGGTCGCCGTCCAGCCGATGAACCTGCTCTATGCTCTGATCGGCGTGTTCCTCGGCACGGCCGTCGGCGTGCTGCCCGGCATCGGCCCGGCCCTGACGGTCGCGCTGCTGCTGCCGGTGACCTACAAGCTCGATCCCGGCGGCTCGCTGATCATGTTCGCCGGCATCTACTACGGCGGCATGTATGGCGGATCGACCACCGCGATCCTGATCAACACGCCCGGCGAGAGTGCCTCGATGGCAACCGCGCTCGAAGGCAACAAGATGGCCAAGGCCGGCCGCGGCGGGCCGGCGCTTGCGACATCCGCCATCGGTTCCTTCGTCGCCGGCACCATCGCCACCATTGGTCTCGCGTTCCTCGCGCCGTGGCTGGTCGATTTCGCGGTGCGCTTCGGCCCCGAGGACTATTTCGCGCTGATGTGCGTCGCCTTCGTCACGGTGTCGGCGACCTTCGGCGATTCTCCGATCCGCGGCCTGACCAGTCTGTTCATCGGCTTGACGCTCGGTCTGGTCGGCATCGACAAGCTGACGGGGCAGGCGCGGCTTGCCTTCGGGGTCCCTGAATTGCTCGACGGCGTCGAGGTGACGACGCTTGCGGTCGGTCTGTTCGCGGTCGGCGAGGCGCTCTATGTCGCATCGCGGCGCCACCACACCGAGGAAAAGCTCGAACCGGTGCGCGGCTCGCTGTGGATGACCAAGGAAGACTGGAAGCGCTCATGGAAGCCGTGGCTGCGCGGCACCATGTTCGGCTTTCCGATCGGCGCGCTGCCCGCAGGCGGCGCGGAGATTCCGACCTTCCTGTCCTATTCCACTGAGAAGCGGCTCACAAAACATCCGGAAGAATTCGGCAAGGGCGCGATCGAAGGCGTCGCGGGACCGGAGGCCGCCAACAACGCCTCCGCCGCCGGCACGCTGGTGCCGCTGCTGACGCTGGGATTGCCGACCTCGGCAACGGCCGCGATGATGCTGGCGGGGTTCCAGCAGTACGGCCTCAACCCGGGGCCGCTGCTGTTTGCCGAGCGGCCTGACCTCGTGTGGGGCCTGATCGCCAGTCTCTTCATCGCCAATTGCATGTTGCTGGTGCTCAATCTGCCGCTGGTCGGACTGTGGGTGCGGTTGCTCGCGATCCCGCAGCCTTGGCTTTATGCCGGCATTCTCGTGTTCGCGACCATGGGCACCATCGCCGCAAAGCCCTCGGTGGTCGAATTGTCGATGCTGGCCGGCTTCGGCGTGCTCGGTTTCCTGATGCGCCGGTTCGACTTTCCGATCGCGCCCGTCGTCGTCGGCCTGATCCTCGGTCCGATCGCCGAGAGCCAGCTGCGCCGTGCGCTCGCGATCAGCCTCGGCGATCCCATGACGTTGCTCCAGAGCCCGATCTCGGCGACGCTGCTCGGCATCGCGCTGGTTGCGCTGCTGGCCCCGTTCGTGCTGAAGGGGATGGGGCGCTTCAAGGCGAACGAGGACTAGCCGTCCCGGCGCGAGCGTCCTCTAATGCTGCGTCCAGCTCGTTGAGGAAACGCCATGCCGTCGGAACTTCGCTCGCCCCGTCTCGCCGTCCTGATCGATGCCGACAACGCCTCTGCGAAGATCGCGGATGGGCTGTTCGAGGAGATTGCCAAGATCGGCGAGGCCAGCGTCCGCCGCATCTATGGCGACTTCTCCAATGCACGGTCCAGGGGCTGGGCCGACATTCTGTCGAAGCACGCCATCATCCCGCAGCAGCAATTCGCCTATACGACGGGAAAGAATGCCTCCGACATAACCCTGGTGATCGACGCCATGGACCTGCTTCACAGCGGCCGGTTCGACGGCTTCTGCCTGGTCTCCTCCGACAGCGACTTTACCCGTCTGGCCGCCCGCATCCGTGAGCAGGGCGTCGACGTGTTCGGGTTCGGCGAGCAGAAGACGCCGGAGAGCTTCAGGCAGGCCTGCCGAAGGTTCGTCTACACCGAGAACCTGGTCTCCGTCCCGGCGACCACCCAGGATGCCGCCTCAAGATCGACGTCGCTTCAGCCGCCCGATGCAGCCACGCCCATCATCAAGAAGGTCATCACCCAGATGGAGAGCGAAGACGGCTGGGTCGCGCTCGGCGAAGTCGGCCGGCAGCTCGCCAATCTGGCCTCCGATTTCGATCCGAGAACGTTCGGGTTCCGCAAGCTGAGTGACCTCGTACGCAAGACGAATTCGTTTGAGATCGATGAGCCAAAGGGCCGGTCGATGCGAATTCGCGTGAAGCCCGCTGCCGCCGCACCGCCGAGAAGGCGGAACCCGCGCAGGCCCGCAAGGGCGGGGACGACGGGCAGTTCGGCGCCTAAGGCGTAAGCAGGGTCTGCCGTTATATTTGCGCTTGCCCGCTATAGCGCAGGGCGTAACCATCGCTGGGCCGTAACGCCACGCGAGGGTCCCGATGACCAGACTTACCCGCTTCGCCGTCGCACCGCTGCATTCGATGACCCGGTGTCTGGCCGATGTCGCCTCCGCGCGCGTCGCACCGGATCTCGTGGTCACGGGGGCCCGGGTGCTTTCGACCTATTCCGAGCGCATCCATCCCGGTCGGGAGGTCTGGATCACCGGTGGCCGCGTCGCAGCGGTGAAACCGGCCGGGGCGGCGAAGAAGGTCTGGGGCGGGGTGCCACTTTACGACGCCGCCGGCGGCATCATCGCGCCGGGGCTGGTCGATCCGCACATCCACATCGAATCCTCCATGGTGACGGCCTGCGCCTATGCCGAGGCTGCGCTCCTCAACGGCACCACCACGATCTTCTGCGACAGCCACGAGATCGGCAACGTCATGGATGTCGCCGGTGTCGAGGCGATGCTGGAGGACGCGCGCGAGGCGCCGCTCTCGATCTTTTTGACGGTGCCGAGCACGGTGCCGGCCACGTCGGCGGAACTGGAGACCGCGGGCGGCGACCTCACGCCGGACAAGATCGCCGGCCTGTTCGACCGCTGGCCCGAAGCGGTCGCGCTCGGCGAGAAGATGGATTTCGTGCCTGTCACGATGGGCGACGAGCGCAGTCATGCCATCCTTGCCGCTGCCTTGAAGCGGGGACGGCCGGTGTCCGGACACGTTTACGGCCGTGAATTCGTCGCGGCCTATGCGGCGTCCGGCGTCACCGACACCCATGAGGCGATCGATCGCGACATCGCCGACGATCTGCTCGACGCCGGCGTCTGGGTTTTTCTGCGCGGCGGTCCGCCGACCACGCCCTGGCACTCGCTGCCGCAGGCGATCCGCACCATCACCGAGCTCGGTGCGTCGCACAAGCGTACGGCCGTGTGCACCGACGACCGTGATGCCGACGATCTTCTGCTGTTCGGTCTCGACTGGGTGGTGCGCGAGGCCGTAAAGGCCGGCATGTCGCCCGAACAGGCCTGGTCGATGGGCTCGCTGCATGGCGCCACACGCTTCGGCATGGAGGGCGATATCGGCGGGCTCGGCGGCGGCCGCCGCGCCGATCTCGTGCTGATGGACGATCAGCTCAGACCGCAATGCACCTGGTATGGCGGCGAGCTGGTGGTCGAGCACGGCAAGATTACGCCGCGGCTCGATCAGGCGCTGTCGCAACGCTATCAATATCCGAAGGCGGCCTATGCGACCGTAAAGCTTCCGGAGAAGGTCAAGCTGACGCCGGAATTGCCGGCGAAGGCGTGTACCGTCAATGCCATCAAGACCGCGCTGCCGGGCATTACGCTGATCCATGAGAAGGTCGCGATCGAGCCGACAAAGGATTGGCCGTCGCTGTTTGAGCGCTACGGCCTGTGCTTCGTCACGGTGGTCGAGCGCCACGGCAAGTCGGCCGGCAATGTCGCTTACGGCGTGCTGAAGGATTTCGGCCTGAAGCGCGGGGCGGTCGCCTCCAGCGTCGGGCACGACAGCCACAACATCATCGTCGCCGGCACCAACGAGGGCGACATGCAGGCGGCGATATCAGCCATCAAGGCGGAGCAGGGCGGTGTTTGCGTCGTCGCCGACGGCAAGGTGAGGGCGCTGGTTCCGCTGCCGATCGCCGGCCTGCTCTCCGACAGACGGGTCACCGAGGTCGCCGAAGCGGTCAAGGTGCTGAAGAAGGAATGGGCGGAAGCCGGCTGCACCATCCCCTACATGGGCTTCAATTTGATTCCGCTATCGGTCATTCCGGAAATTCGCATCACCGACAAGGGTCTCGTGCTGGTGCCGCAGATGGAGCTGGCGCCGCTGTTCGAGTGAGCGGCTTTCACGCCGATGTCGATCTAACCGTTTGAGACCGCCACGGTTTTTCCGCGGCTGCCGCATCGTGGAAAATAAAATCGATCTCGTTGAGATCGCATCTTGCACGCCTGATGATCGCACTCGCTGACGCAACTCAAGCGAGGTCCGATATGGCGAAGATGCGAGCCGTCGATGCTGCCGTGCGAATTCTGGAAAAGGAAGGCATCTCGACTGCCTTCGGCGTTCCCGGGGCCGCGATCAATCCGCTGTACTCGGCGCTGAAGAAGCGCGGGTCGATCCGCCACATTCTCGCGCGCCATGTCGAGGGCGCCTCGCATATGGCCGAGGGCTATACGCGGGCGAAGGCCGGCAATATCGGCGTCTGCATCGGCACGTCGGGTCCGGCCGGCACCGACATGATTACCGGGCTATATTCGGCGATCGCCGATTCCATTCCGATCCTCTGCATCACCGGGCAGGCGCCGCGCGCACGGCTCTACAAGGAGGACTTCCAGGCCGTCGACATCGAGTCGATCGCAAAGCCCGTGACCAAATGGGCTGTGACCGTGCGCGAGCCGGCGCTGGTGCCGCGTGTGTTCAGCCAGGCCTTTCACATCATGCGCTCCGGCCGGCCGGGTCCGGTGCTGATCGACATGCCGCTCGACGTGCAGCTCGCCGAGATCGAGTTCGACGACGAGACCTATGAGCCGCTGTCGGTCTACAAGCCCACCGCGACGCGCAAGCAGGTCGAGAAGGCGCTGGAGATGCTCAATGCCGCCGAGCGGCCGCTGATCGTCGCCGGTGGCGGTATCATCAACGCCGACGCCTCGGACCTGCTGGTGGAATTCGCCGAGATCACCAACGTGCCGGTCGTGCCGACGCTGATGGCGTGGGGTGCGATCCCCGACGACCACGTGCTGATGGCCGGCATGGTCGGCCTTCAGACCAGCCACCGCTATGGCAATGCGACGATGCTGGAATCCGACTTCGTGCTCGGCATCGGCAACCGTTGGGCCAATCGCCACACCGGCTCGGTCGAGACCTACACCAAGGGCCGCACCTTCGTGCATGTCGACATCGAGCCGACCCAGATCGGGCGCGTGTTCAATCCCGATCTCGGCATCGTCTCGGACGCCAAGGCCGCGCTCGAGCTCTTCGTCACCGTCGCCAGGGAGTGGCGCCGGTCAGGCAGGTTGCGCGAGCGCCAGGCGTGGCCCGCGGCCTGCCGCGATCGCAAGAAGACGATGCTGCGCAAGAGCCATTTCGACAACGTCCCGATCAAGCCGCAGCGCGTCTATGAGGAGATGAACAAGGCCTTCGGCCGCGACACCACCTATGTCACCGTGATCGGCTTGTCGCAGATCGCCGGCGCGCAGTTCCTGGGCGTCTACAAGCCGCGCAACTGGATCAATGCCGGGCAAGCCGGCCCGCTCGGCTGGACGCTGCCTGCCGCGCTCGGAGTGCGCGCGGCATGCCCGGATCGCGAGATCGTCGCGCTGTCCGGCGATTATGACTTCCAGTTCCTGATCGAGGAGCTCGCGGTCGGTGCGCAGTTCAATCTGCCCTACATCCACGTCGTCGTGAACAATTCCTATCTCGGTCTGATCCGCCAGGCCCAGCGCGGCTTCGACATGGATTACCACGTCCAGCTCTCCTTCGAGAACGTCAACGCACCGGAGCTCGGTGGCTACGGCGTCGACCATGTCGCGGTCGCCGAAGGCTTGGGCTGCAAGGCGATCCGCGTCACCGATCCCAAGGATACGCAGGCGGCGTTTGCGACCGCGCGTGAATTGATGGCGAAGCACCGCGTGCCCGTCGTGGTCGAGTTCATTCTCGAGCGCGTCACCAACATCGCGATGGGCACGGAGATCGACAACATCGTCGAGTTCGAGGAGGTGCTGGACTTGCCGCTGGACGAGGTCGGGACCAAGCGGCCCGGCGTGCTGCAGCCGGCGGAATAGGGGAGAGCATCATGCCGAAATTTGCCGCCAACCTCACCATGCTCTTCAACGAGATGCCGTTTCCCGATCGCTTCGCCGCGGCGAAAGCGGCGGGCTTCTCCGGGGTCGAGTATCTCTTCCCGTACGATTTCGACAAGGCGCTGCTGCGCGAGCAGCTCGAGGCTCACGGGCTGACGCAGGTGCTGCACAATCTTCCGGCGGGCAACTGGGCAGCGGGCGAGCGCGGCATCGCGATCTTGCCCGATCGCGTCAGTGAATTCCGCGACGGCGTGTTCCGTGCCATCGACTACGCCAAGGCGCTCGATTGCGAGCAGCTCAATTGCCTCGTCGGCATCGCGCCTGCCGACGCCGACCCGCGCGAGCTCAACGAAACGCTGGTTGGCAACCTTCGCTTTGCCGCCTCGACGCTGGCGCGCGAGAACATCAAGCTCCTGGTCGAGCCGATCAACACGCTCGACATTCCCGGCTTCTACCTCAACGGCACCGAGCAGGCGGTTCAGTTGATCTCCGAGGTGCGGTCGAACAATCTGTTCATCCAGTACGACATCTACCACATGCAGATCATGGAGGGCGATCTCGCCCGGACCATGCAGGAATATCTCCCCCAAATCGCCCATATCCAGCTCGCCGACAATCCGGGCCGCCATGAGCCCGGCACCGGCGAGATCAACTACCCCTTCCTGTTCCGCCATCTCGACGCGATCGGCTACCGCGGCTGGATCGGCTGCGAATACAAGCCGCGCACCACGACGCTGGAAGGCCTGTCCTGGCACGCCGCGCAGACATTTGAGACCTGAGGAAACGTAGACATGATCGACATCGGCTTCATCGGACTTGGCACCATGGGGCGGCCGATGGCCGGCCACCTTCTGGCCGCGGGCCATCGCGTGCTGCTGCATGACGTCGCGCCGGTCGCGCCTGAGCTGATTTCCGCGGGCGGCATCGCCTGCAAATCGGCGAAGGAAGTCGCCGAGGAGGCGGATGCGGTCATCATCATGGTGCCAGACACCCCGCATGTGGAGGCGGTGCTGTTCGGCAAGGACGGCGTCGCGAGCGGCATCTCCAAGGGCAAGATCGTCGTCGACATGAGCTCGATCTCGCCGCTGGCGACCAAGGAGTTTGCGAAGAAGATCGAGGCGCTGGGCGCGGACTATCTCGACGCGCCGGTGTCGGGCGGCGAGGTCGGGGCCAAGGCCGCGACCCTCACCATCATGGTCGGCGGGCCGGAGCGGGCCTTTGGCACCATGAAGCCGATCTTCGACAAGATGGGCAAGAACGTCACGCATGTCGGCGCCAATGGCGATGGCCAGACAACGAAGGTGGCCAACCAGATCATCGTCGCGCTGACGATCGAGGCGGTGAGCGAAGCGCTGCTGTTCGCATCCAAGGCGGGGGCCAATCCCGCTCTCGTACGCAAGGCGCTGATGGGCGGTTTTGCATCGTCGCGGATTCTCGAAGTGCATGGCGAGCGCATGGTGAAGCGCAATTTCGAGCCGGGTTTCCGCATCGAGCTGCACCAGAAGGATCTCAACCTCGCGCTCGAAGGTGCGCGCGCGCTCGGCCTGTCGCTGCCGAGCACGGCATTGGCGCAGCAATTGTTCTCGTCCTGCACCGCGCATGGCGGCAAGGCCTGGGATCATTCCGCGATGGTGCGGGCACTGGAACTGATGGCGGGACACGAGATCGCCGCGGCATAAGTGTTACGCGGTAACACTCTCCAGATTTGGCGCGTCTTTCGTCGTGCGGGAACCGGAACAATGGTCCGACCCCGCGGTTGAAGGCGCAGAACAATCACTGGAGAGTGTGGACATGAAGACCCGTCTTGCGATTTCGCTGGCTGCCGTGTCGCTGCTGGCGTCGAGTGCAGCCTTTGCCCAGTCGACGACCGAACAGGGCGCCAGGGACGGCGCACGTGCGGGTGGCGACATCGGCGGACCGATCGGCGCGATGGTCGGCGGCACCGTCGGTGCGGCCGTCGGCGCGGGCCTCGAAATTCCGAATGCCGTGCTTGGCGGAATCCCGCGCGACGATTCCGTCGTGATCCACGAGCGCGTCGTCGTCGGCGAGCCGCTGCCCCCGACCGTGGTGCTGCGCCCCGTGCCGAACTATACCGAGTATCGCTACGCGGTCGTGAACGATCGCCGCGTCATCGTCGAACCGCGCACGCGCCGCGTCGTCAAGATCATCGACTGATCGGTCAGAGCGCGAAGGCTTTGAACAGCCGGGCCCTGCGGAGCGTCACTCCGCGGGGCCCTAGTTCGTCAGGGCCGAACTGGCGCGGAGGCGTGCCATGATCCAATCGGCGACGGCGGCAAGCGCAAAGCCGATGCAGGCGGTGCCGGCATCGACCAAGAAATCGTCCAGCCGTGCATGCCGTCCCGGTGCCCAGAACTGCATCAGCTCGAGCACGCCGATCAGGACCACCGCGAAGGCGGCGACAGCCCAGCGGCGATTCCGGTAGGCGAGGCCGAAGGCCAGTCCCACCAGGATGAAGGCGAGGGCGTGCTCGCCGTCCTGGCCGAGATCGGAATGAGGCCGCAGGCCGGGCGGGCCGAGGGTTGCGAAAGTGACGGCGGCCGCGAGCAGCCAGGCAAAAAAACGAACAAAAATGGGCATCCGGTGCCGATAGCACGGATTTGCAACGGCCTGTTACGGGGCAGGGATCAGATCGCCGTGTAGTTAATGACGAAACGTTAAAGTGGCTCGCGCACGCCGAGGCCGTGCATGAAGCGTTCCCGGATCTGAACGGGATCCCTGCGGGTGGTACCCACGCCCGGCTTGTCGTCGATGCGGACCGCGATCAGGCTCGGCTCGGAGGCGGACATGGCCTTGTCGACCAGCCGCTCGAAATCCTCCTCGTCCGCGGCCCAGACGCTGTTGGCAAGTCCCGAGCCTGTGGCTATGGCGACGATGTCGGCGACGCCAGCGGCCGGTGTCGGCTGCGCACCGGTGATCTGGTAGATGCCGTTGTCCATCACGATCATGATGAGGTTCTTCGGCTTCAACGCCGCAATCGTCGCGAGCGCGCCGAGTTGCATCAGCAGCGAGCCGTCGCCTTCGAGCGCGAAGACGCGGCGATCGGGCTGGGCCAGCGCGACGCCCAATGCAATCGGGAAAGCCAGCCCCATGCTGCCGAGCATGTAGAAATTCTGCGGGCGGTGGCCGGCGGCCCAGAGATCGAAATTGGTGTTGCCGATGCCGCCGATCACCGCTTCCTCGTGCTTGAGCCTGGCGATCAGGCGCGAGGTGACATCGAAGCGGTTCATGACCTTGGTGTTGCGGTTGTCCAAATCTGTGCTCATTCTGGCCGGCCTCACTTGTCGAAAACCTTGCCGCCGGTGAGCAGCGGGTTGAGGATCAGCGCCACCGGCGCCTGCGTGGTGACGGCCTGCTTGATCGAGCGGTCGGCGATGAATTCGAGTTCGTCGAGCCGGGTGATGGTGTGGTGCTCTAGCGCGAGCGAATCCAGCACCGGGCGCATGGTCCGGCAGACCAGCGATTGCCCGTAATTGAACTCGCCAAGCGTGCCGCGCTCGGAGACGAACATGATCAGCGGGATCTGGTAGGGCACCGCGAGCGAGGCCAGCACGTTGGCGAGCGTGGCGAAGCCGGAGGTCTGCATCAGCACCGCGCCGCGCCGTCCGCCCATCCAGGCGCCGGAGACGATGCCGACGGCCTCCTCCTCGCGGGCGGTGGCAAAGGTGGTGAAGAAGGGGTCGGCGTGCAGGTTCTTGATCAGCGGCGTCAGCACGCGGTCGGGCACGTAAGGGATCAGGCTGATCTCGTTCCGCTTCAGGGTCTGCAGGACGATGCCGTGCCAGCTCCTGTCGCTGGCGCCTTGTGCCGCCTGGGGCGAGGTCTGCTGTTCCGCAAGCGCCATTGCGTTCTCCCTTGAGCCGCGCATGCTTCTTGGTTCTGGTCGTCGCGGCGGTCTGCCGAACTTGACGCAGGCAGCGGGATTGTCAACATGTCTGGGCCAGCACCGTGATCTGCGCCAGACGGCCTGCCGTGGCCGGCACCGCCATGTCATAAGCGGCGATAATGCAAAAACGGGAGGAACGCATGGACGGAGCGCGGGGTGCGCTGGCCTTGCGGGTCTCCTTGAGAGAGCCGGAAGGGTCCTGATGTCCGTCAATAGCAAGCGTGTCTTCTACGTCAAATACCTGGCCAATCCGATCTATATCGACATCCTGAAGGCGCGGTCCGACGTCCGGCTCGATCGCATCGAGAACGAGAGCCCGGAAGATTTCTATGCCCCGATCCTGAACGCGGCGCATGTTTACCAGATCGGCGCCGCCCGCGACGAACTTGCCCCGCATTTCCATGTCGATGCCGCCTTCCTGAAGCGCACGCCGAACCTGTTGCTGGTCTCCAGCAATGGCGCGGGCTTCGATCCCGTCGATGTCGAGGCCTGCACCGATGCGGGCGTGCTGGTCGTCAACCAGTCCGGTGGCAACGCGCATTCGGTCGCCGAGCATGCGCTGGCGATGATGCTGACGCTGTCCAAGCGCATCATCCAGTCCGACCGGCGCCTGCGCCGCGAGCGCGACGTCAACCGCAACGAGCTCGTCGGCAACGAGGTCGAGCACAAGACCGTCGGCATCATCGGCCTCGGCAATGTCGGCCGCCGCATTGCCGCGCTGTGCAGGGGCCTGCTCGGCATGACGGTGCTGGCCTATGACCCGTATTTGTCGGCCGAGGTGATGGCCGAGCGGGGCGGGGAGAAGGTCGAGCTCGACGAGCTGCTGCGCCGCGCCGATTTCGTCTCGATCTCCTGTCCGCTCGACAAGAAAAGCCGCAACATGATCAGCACGCGCGAATTCGCGCTGATGCAGCCGCACGCCTATTTCATCACCACGGCGCGCGGCTTCATCCACGACGAGGATGCGCTGCTCCAGGCGCTCCGCGACAAGCGCATTGCCGGTGCCGGCCTCGACGTCTGGTCGAAGGAGCCGCCGCCGCCCGAGCATCCGCTGCTCCAGTTCGACAACGTGCTGGCGAGCCCGCACACCGCAGGCGTGACGATCGAGGCGCGCCAGAACATGGGCCGCATCGCCGCCGAGCAGGTGCTGGACACGCTCGACGGCAAACGCCCGCCGCGCATCATCAATCCCGAGGTTTGGCCGCGCTACGCCGAGCGCTTCAAGCAGGCGTTCGGCGTGACGCCGGGGTAGGGGCGTGCGAAGCCTGATCGCGCTCCGATCGTTGGTTACGCGGATGAAAACAGAAAGCGGCGGATTTTACTGATGGCGTGAATGAACGCGTATCACTTGTCCTGTAGTTGAAGTCCATGAGCATATTTTCGATTGCGACGTCAGGACTTTCCGCGGCGAGTTTGCGTGTGAACGTAGCCGCGAGCAACATCGCCAATGTGCGCACGACCGGCCCGCTACCCGCCTCAAGCGGATCGAGCACATCGGCCGGTGCGGGCGGCTCGAGCATTGGCCCGACATTTCCAGCGGCCTATGTGCCGTTGCGCGTCGATCAGGTCTCCCAATCGAGCGGCTCGATGCCAGGCGGTACGGTCGCGACCGTGTCGACGGTTTCGCCGAGCTATACCGCACAATCCGACCCCAGCGCTCCCTTCGCAAACGAGGACGGCCTGGTCGCCGCGCCGAACGTCGATCTCGCCAGCGAGTTCGTTCAAATGGCGGCCGCCAAGTACAGCTTCATCGCCAATGCGAAGGTCATTCAAGCCTACGCCGAGACAGAACAGACCCTCCTCGATATCAAGACGTGATCGCTGACGGATTGTATCGACGCCTAGGTTGGCGGCGGGAACCGTCACCGATCTTGATCCGCGTCAAAATCTCCTTTCCCGGTTCAGGCTAAATGGGATTAAAGTGCCGCCGGGGCACGCTGGCGCAGGCAGGAGGTCCCATGTCAACTTATGTCGTCAGGTTCATGAAGGACGTGCTCGGCCAGTACGGCCGGCAGATCGAGGTTTGCCAGGGCACGCTCGAAATCGACGCCACCGACGAGAACGAAGCCAGGGAGCGGGCGAAGGCGAGGTTTTGCAAGGACCAGGCGTTGCATCACTGGTCGCTGCATGCCGACCGGATCCAGGTCAAGCCGGCTGACTTTCCCTCGTAAGGTTTAACGGCCCGGTGCCGGTAGCGTCGGCGGAGCGGTGACGCCCGCGCCGAGCGATCGCTGCACCATGACAGTGTCCGACCAGCGGCCGTGGCGATAGGCGACGCCGCAGAGCAGGCCGGCGCGCGCGAAGCCGAACTTTTCGTGCAGCGCCAGCGAGGGCGCGTTGTCGGCATCGATATAGCCGATCATCTGGCGGAAGCCGGCCGCCGCGCACGCATCGATCATTCCCTGGAGCAGCAGCCGTCCGACGCCGCGACCGAGATGCTCGTGGTGGACGTAGATCGAGTGCTTGGCCGTGTAGCGATAGGCCGGCCGCTTGCGGAACAGCACGGCATAGGCATAGCCGACCACCTCGCCACGATAGGTCGCGACCAGATGCGGCAGGCGGGTCTGCTTCAGGTTCTTGCGGCGGTCGCGCAGATCGTCCGGTTCGGGCGCGCCGGTTCCCTCGACATCGCGCGGCACGCCATTGCGGACGTGATGGCGGTAGATCGCCAGCATCGCCTCGACATCGCTCTCCCGTGAGGGGCGGACCTGAACCGGCTCGTCATCTGTACGCGCAATCGCTGTTTCGTTCATCGGCACCTACTCGGCAACGACGTAAGTATAGAGGCCGATGCGGCCCTGTGCATCGATCTCCTTGTAGACGCCCTGGATTTCCACATCGAACCCCGGGAACGTGTTGAAGCAGGTTTCGAACATTTTGAGATAATCCACCATGGGCTTGGCCCGCTCCGTCAGCCGCTCGCCAGGCACGATGGTGGCGATGCCGGGCGGGTAGACCACGAAGGGCGTGGTGGCGATGCGGCCCGCGATCGCCTCGATCGGCAAATAGTCGACGTCGTTCTTGAACAGATAGCGCGCGGCATCGCGGGGCGACATCGCGATCTCGGGCATGTGCTCGGGCATGAACTGCCGGGCCTGGAGGGCGCTGACATCGGCGGCACGGAAGAAGCGGTGCATGTCGCCGCAGAGATCGCGCAGCCGCACGCCGGCATAGCGCGCCTGACGCCGCTGGTAGAATTCAGGGATGACGTCGGCTAGCAAGGCGTTGTCGTCATGCAGCCTTTTGAATGCGACAAGCCCGGAGATCAGCGTGCCGGCCTTGCTCGCCTCGACGCCGGGGGTGAGCAGGAAGAGCAGGGAGTTGAGGTCGTTCTTTTCAGGGACGATGCGGTTTTCGCGCAAGTACTGCGCGACCACAGGCGCGGGGATGCCGTGCTCGGCATAGGCGCCGGTGGTGCGATCGAAGCCAGGCGTCAGCAGCGTCAGCTTGTTCGGGTCGGTCATGGCAAAGCCTTCCGCGAGATCGGGAAAGCCGTGCCAGTTGGTATCTGGCGAGAGCTGCCACAGCGCCGGATTGGTGGCGAGCTCGTCGGTGGAGAGGGTCTCCCAGGCGACGTTGTGCGCAGCGCCGGGGCGGCTGACGTCGGGAATGGTGACGCGATCGGGAACGAAGGGTTCGAAGAACCAGCGGCGATCCGGATTTTGCTCCTTCTCCTCGAACTCCCGGCGCATGGCGCGGATCTTCTTGCGCAACTCGATGCCGAGCCGGATCGTGTCGTCCCACAGCACCTCGCCCGAGCGGCCCTTCATCATCTGCGCGCCGACGTCGAGGGAGGCGAACAGCGGGTAGAACGGCGAGGTCGAGGCGTGCTGCATGAAGCTCTCGTTGAAGCGGCGGTGTTCGACGCGCCGCTTCTGGCCGCGGATATGGCGGTCCTTGATGTGGATCTGGGAGGCCTGCGAGAAGCTCGCGAGCTGCTTGTGGGTGGATTGCGTAGCGATGATGCCGGGCGCTTCGGGAGGAAGGTTCGCCAGCCCCATGGCGAAGCGGCCGGCATAGAGCGGGTGGAACTTCATGAAGCCGGCCCAGGCCTCGTCGAACAGGATGTATTCGCAGAGATGGCCGATGCGCTTCAGGATCATCTCGGCACTGTGGATCGAGCCGTCATAGGTGCACTGCTCGACGACGGCGACGCGGAACGGCCGCTCCTTGCGCCAGGCGTCCTTGTCCGTCACCAGCGGATGGTTCCGGATCGCCTCGCGCAGGGCCTTTTCGTCGAGCATGTCCCAGCGCATCGGGCCGATCAGGCCCCAGGCATTGCGGATGGTCGGCACGTAGATCGGGATGCCGCCATTGATCATCAGCGCGCCGTGATGGGCGGCCTTGTGGTTGTTGCGGTCGAACAGCACGAGGTCGCCGTCGGTGACGAGGGCGCCGAGCGCGACCTTGTTCGAGGTCGAGGTGCCGTTGAGCACGAAATAGGTCTTTTCCGCACCAAAAATCTGGGCGGCTTCCTTCTGCGCCCTCAGCGCGGGACCCTCATGGGTGAGGAGGTCGCCGAGGTCGAGCACGGAATTGTCGAGGTCGTCGCGGAACACGGATTCGCCGAGATGCTCGACGAAGACCCGGCCGATCGGACTGCGGTTGTAGAACACGCCGCCATTGTGACCCGGACAGGTCCAGAGCTGGTTGCCTTCCTCGGCATAATCGACCAGTGCGCCGAAGAACGGCGTCTTCAGCGTCTCGGCATATTGCTTGAGCCGGCTGATCAAATTCTTAGCGATGAAGGTCGGCGTCTCCTCGGAGAGGAAGACATAGCCGTCGATGAAGTCGAGCACCTCGACCGGCAAATCCTCGAAGCGCTTGCGCCGGATCAGGAGGATGATCGGGAAGTCGAGGCCGCGGCGCCGCATCAGGTTGATCAGCGCCGAGGTCTTCCCCTCGAGGCCCTTCTTGCCCCAGTCCACCACCATGCAGCCGATCGCGGCGTCGGTCTGCACCGCGATCTCGGCGTCCTCCAGTCTGCGGGCCCTCACGACCTCGAAGCCGGAGCGCTGGATCTCCTCGATAATCTGGTTGAAGCGGATGCCTTCCAGATCGTCGGCGTCGAACACAGGTGCGGCGAACAGGAAGTTGAAGCGCTTGAAATAATCCATGGTGTGTCCCGAATCTACAGAGACTGGCAGGTCTCTGCACTTTCGATGACAGTTCTATGACAATCGCCCGATCCAGCGGGGATCGTGTGACGGGCGATCAATCCAGCAACTTGTCCAGCGTGATCGGGAAGCGCCGGATGCGCTTACCGGTAGCGTGATAGACTGCGTTCGCGATCGCCGCAGGTACGCCGACGATGCCGATTTCGCCAATGCCCTTGACGCCCAGCTTGTTGATCCGGTCGTCGGGTTCGTCGACGAAGATGACGTCGATGTCGTGAACGTCGGCATTCACGGGAATGTGGTACTCGGCGATGTTCGCGTTCATGATCCTGCCGAAGCGGTGATCCATCACCGTCTCCTCGTGCAGCGCCATTCCGATGCCCCAGACCACGCCGCCCATGATCTGGCTGCGGCCGGTCTTGGTATTGAGGATCCGTCCGGCTGCGACCGCGCTCACGACGCGCGTGACGCGGATGACGCCCAATTCTTCGTCGACCTTGACCTCCGCGAAGACCGCCGAATGGGTGTTGCGCGCGTGCGACTTGTCCTCCGCGAAATGATTGAGCTTCTGCTTCTCGATCCGCTCGAGCTTGCCGTGACGCATCGCGTCCGCGATCGAGACGGCACGGGCCTTGTCGCCGGCCTTGGCGATCGTGCCGTCGACAAGGATCACGTCGGGCGCATCGACGCCGCCGAGGGGCGAGGCGGGCATCGCCTTGGCGAGCCGTGCGAGCTCCTGGCGAATGTCTTCGGCCGCGCCCAGCACGGCGTGCGCGGCCGACGCCGCCATCCAGGAACCGCCTTCGACAGGGGCCTGCGGCAAGGTCGAATCGGCAAGCCTCACGTCGATATTCTCGATCGGCAGCCCGAGGGCGTCGGCGGCCACCTGGGCCACGATGGTGTAGGTGCCGGTGCCGATATCGGACGCGGCGCAGGATACCTCGGCATGGCCGTTCGACGTCAACACGATGCGGACGGCGGCCGGCATCTGAAGCGCCTCCCATACCCCCGTCGCCATGCCCCAACCGACCAGCTCCTTGCCATCGCGCATGGAGCGTGGCGCGGGATTGCGCCGGCTCCAGCCGAACGCTTCCGCGCCGCGCGCGTAGCATTCGCGCAGCTGCTTGCTGGTGTAGGGCAGGTCTTCGCTCTGGTCGCGATCCGAATAGCACTTCAATCGCAGCTCGATCGGATCGAGCTTGAGCGCGACGGCCAATTCGTCCATGGCGCATTCGAGCGCGCAGACGCCGGACGCGGCGCCGGGCGCGCGCATGTCGCAGGGTGTGGAGAGGTCGAGATCGACGAGCGTATGGGAGAAGAGGCTGTTCGGGCTCTTGTACAGCTGTTCCGCCCAGCCGCTGTCATTGCGCGAAAAATCCTCGTAGCGCGAAGTCACGGCGGTGGCCTCGTGCGTGACGGCATCGAGCGTGCCGTCGGGCCTTGCGCCGAGCGCGACACGCTCAATGGTCATCGGCCGGTAGCCGAGCCCGTACATCTGCTGCCGTGTCAGCACGACACGGACGGATCGCTTGAGTTCGAGCGCGGCAAGCGTCGCCAGCACCACCTGGTATTGCGGCCGCAATCCGGAGCCGAAGGCGCCGCCGACATAGGGCGAGATCACGCGGAGGTCATCGGGCTTCTTTTTGAACACACTGCATAGATATTTGTGGACGTTCTGGACACCTTGCGTCTTGTCATAGACGGTAAGCCTGCCGCTGCCGTCTCGGACCACCGTGGTCGCATAGAGCTCCATCGGGTTGTGGTGCTCGGTCGGGAGGACGTAATCCGCCTGGTGCCGCACAGCGGCCCCAGCCAGCGCCGCGGCGGCGTCGCCGCGCGGCTTGTGCGGCCGATCCACTTTGCCGGCTTTGCCATGTTCGGATTCGAGATCGGTTGCAAATGCCTCCCGGTCGTATTCAACGCGCACGCGGGTCGCAGCGAATTTAGCGGTTTCCCAGTCATCCGCCACGACGAGCGCGATGGGCTGGCCGTTGAACCAGATCCTGTCGTCATAGAGCGGGCGGAAGGGCGAGCCCTTCTCCGGCGCCACCTCGTCCTTCCAGGCATCGTCATTGTCGGCGAGGGGCGGACGATGCGCATGCGTGAGCACGTCGACCACGCCCTTCACGTGCAGCGCGTCGCTGGCGTCGAGGCGAGCGATACGTCCGCGCGGAATCGTGGCCTCGACGACGAAGCCATGGAGGAGGCCGTCTGCCGGGAATTCGCCGGCATATTTGGCGGCTCCGGTGACCTTGGCGCGGCCATCGACGCGGGACGTTGGCGTTCCGACATAGGCGTTCATCGGTCCCTCACGCGATTTTCTTGTGAGCCTGTGATTGTGGCGTGGCGCTGGCAGCCTGCATCAGCGTCCGCACGATGGCGCGGCGCGCGAGCTCGATCTTGAAGCGGTTATGTGCGCGGGCCGTTGCCCCGTGTAGCAGCAGATCGGCCGCGCGCGAGAAGTGATCGGGCGTCGCCGCCTGGCCGCGCAACGCCGCTTCGGCCTCAAGGCTGCGCCAGGGCTTGTGAGCTACGCCGCCGAGCGCCAGGCGGGCTTCGCGGATCGCGTTGCCATCCAGTTCGAGCGCGGCCGCGACCGAGACCAAAGCAAAAGCATAGGACAGCCGGTCGCGGATCTTCAGATAGCTGTAGTTACGGGCAAAGCCGTGCGGCGGAAGTTCGACGGCCGCGATGATCTCGCCGATGCCGAGATTTGTATCGACATGAGGTTTGTCCTCCGGGAGTCGATGGAAATCGGTCAATGCGACAGTGCGCTGGCCGGAGGGACCTGCGATGTGCACGAGCGCACCGAGCGCAGCAAGTGCGACGCTCATGTCGGACGGGTTGGTCGCGATGCAGGACGCGCTCGTACCGAGGATTGCGTGGTTGCGGTTGAGGCCGTCGATTGCCGAGCAGCCGCTGCCGGGATCTCGCTTGTTGCAGGGCGTCGCCGTGTCATAAAAGTAGGCGCAGCGCGTGCGCTGCATCAGGTTGCCGCCAACGGAGGCCATATTGCGCAATTGCGCGGAAGCGCCGGCGAGGATGGCGCCGGCGAGCAGGGGGTAGCGCTGCTCGACAAGCGGATGGTAAGCGAGGTCCGAATTCGGCACCAAGGCGCCGATGCGCAGGCCTCCGTCGGCCGTCTCCTCGATGTCGCGGAGCGGCAGGCGGGAGATGTCGATCAGCCGGGAGGGCCGCTCGACATTTTCCTTCATCAGGTCGATCAGATTGGTGCCGCCGGCAATCAGCTTGGCGCCGGGATCGGCGGCCAGCAGGCGGATCGCGTCGGCGACGTCGGTGGCGCGGGAATACTGGAAGTTGTTCATGGCCGTCCCATTGCCTGCTGGATCGCGGCGACGATGTTCGGATAGGCGCCGCAGCGGCAGAGATTTCCGCTCATCAGCTCTCTGATCTCGTCGGCATCCCGGGCGCGGCCTTCGGCCAGAAGACCCGCCGCCGAGCAAATCTGTCCCGGCGTGCAATAGCCGCACTGAAAGGCGTCGTGGTCGATGAACGCCTGTTGCAGGGGATGAAGCGTTCCGTCCTTGGCAAGGCCTTCGATCGTCGTGATCTCGGCGCCGTCCTTCATGACGGCGAGCGTCAGGCAGGAATTGACGCGCCGTCCGTCGATCAGCACGGTGCAGGCGCCGCACTGGCCGTGATCGCAGCCCTTCTTGGTGCCGGTCAGCGCAAGATGGTCACGCAGGGCATCCAGAAGCGTGGTCCAGGGCACGAGATCGAGCGTGTGGCCGACGCCATTGACGACGATATGAATTGGAATGCGTTCGGGAATCTCGTGCGTGACATCGCTCATGTCCTGCTCCCTGCGACGGCGACTGAGCCGAGACGTCAGCCGAACTGACGAGGAGGCACCGTTGCCTCCGCTTGCCAATGGCCTCCAACTTACAACCGGCCGCTTGGTTCCCTGCCGGGAATTGTGGCGCCCGCGACACAGTGTCAGCGCTTGGCTTCGCCGAAAACCACCGTCGGCACCGCGCGGTTGACGATCTCGCGCAGCGCGAAGCTCGATTGGACCCGCGCCACGCGCGGCAGGCGCGACAACTCGGTACGGTGGATGCGCTCGAAATCCTGGATGTCGCGGGCGAGCACGATCAGGATGTAGTCGTCGGTGCCCGACATCAGGAAGCAGCGCACGACGGACGGGCATTTCACCACCTCCGCCTCGAACGCCTTCAGCGCCTCGTCGCTCTGGCTCTCCAGCGCAATGCGGACCAGCACCGTCGTGGTGAGGCCGAATTGCGCGAGATCGAGCGCGGCCTGGTAGGCCTGGATGTAGCCGTCGTCCTCCAGCGCCTTCTGCCGCCGCGCCAGCGCCGTGCTCGATAGCCCGACCTTGGTGGCGAGCTCGGTGTGGCTGGCCCGCGCATTGGTGGTGAGTTCCGCGAGGATGGCGAGATCTTTCCGGTCGAGGGCCAAGGTTTCGTTTCCAGCGTGAAAGGGCGTTTGCACGCCGGAAACCGGCGCGGGGAGGTCGAAGCTAGCGGATATTTGCACGAAACCAAACTGGCCCGATCGCTACGATGACGGGGTGAATCAGGACGTTGGAAGGAGCCCAAAATGCGCGTCGGTGTGCCCAAGGAGATCAAGGTGCAGGAATATCGCGTCGGGCTCACCCCGGGCGCGGTCCGCGAATATGTCGCGGCCGGGCACCAGGTGACGGTCGAGACCGGTGCCGGCAGCGGCATCGGCGCGTCCGACGAGGTGTACCAGCGGGCAGGGGCCGCGATCGCGGAGAACGCCCGCGACATCTTCGCCAGCACCGACATGATCGTGAAGGTGAAGGAGCCGCAGAAGAGCGAATGGTCCCAGCTCCGCGAAGGCCAGATCCTGTTTACTTATCTCCATCTTGCGCCGGATCCCGAACAGGCCAAGGGCCTTCTCGCTTCCGGTTGCACTGCGATCGCCTATGAAACCGTCACCGACGCGGCCGGTCACCTCCCCCTGCTTGCGCCGATGAGCGAAGTCGCTGGCCGCCTCGCCATCGAGGCCGCCGGCGCCGCGCTCAAGCGATCGGCCGGCGGCCGCGGGGTGCTGCTCGGCGGCGTGCCCGGTGTGCAGCCAGCGCGCGTCGTCGTGCTCGGCGGCGGCGTGGTGGGAACGCAGGCGGCGCGCATGGCGGCGGGCCTCGGTGCGGAAGTCACTGTGATCGACCGCTCGATTCCCCGTCTGCGCGAGCTGGACGATGTGTTTCTCGGGCGGGTGCGCACCCGCTTCTCGACCATCGAGGCGGTCGAGGATGAGGTGTTCACTGCCGACGTCGTGATCGGGGCGGTGCTGGTACCGGGCGCCAGTGCACCAAAGCTCGTCACGCGCGCGATGCTCAAGTCGATGCGGCCGGGCGCCGTGCTGGTCGATGTCGCGATCGACCAGGGCGGCTGCTTCGAGACCTCGCATCCGACCACGCACGCCGATCCAACCTATCAGGTCGACGGCATCGTGCATTATTGCGTCGCCAACATGCCAGGCGCGGTGCCGGTGACGTCGAGCCAGGGGCTGAACAACGCAACGCTGCCGTTCGGCCTGTTGCTCGCCAACAAGGGCTTTGCTGCAGTCCTGGAAAATCCGCATTTGCGCAACGGACTGAACGTGCATCGTGGCCGCATAACCAACAAGGCCGTTGCCGAGAGCCTCGGGCTGGAATTTGCCCCGGTTGAGAGCGGACTTGCGGCGTAACGGCTACACTGATTTGCGGTGGCGGCTGCCGAGCGCGGCCTCGATCGTTTCCGGACGCTCGATCCGTTCGATCAGCATGTCGATGCGATCACCGCCCCAGAACAGTTCGCCGTTGAACACCATGGTGGGCACGCCGAACACGCCGAGTGCTTCGGCCTCGTCGATGATGCGGTCGTGCTCGGCGCGGGCAGGGCCGTTGACGTAGGCTTCGAACTCGGGCGCCTTGCCACCGCAAGATTTGATGACGTCCGTGATTGCGGCGAGATCGTCGATCTCCAGCTCATGGCTCCAGAATGTGCGGAACACCGTGTCGTGATAAGGGCGGAAGAAGCCGTGCCGCTGTGCGAACAGCATTCCAACGCTGGAATAGAAGGCGTCGTAGATGCGACGCGGCCCCTTCATGACGAGCCCTTGCGCATTGGCATAGCGCCGCGCGTCCATATAGGCGTAACGCACCTTGCGCCAGAAATGCGGCGTGCGCTCCTCGACCGTCCCCATGAATTCGGCGACGCGCAGCGTATAGGGCAGCCATTCGAGCTCGACGCCGTGCGCCTCCTCGAGCGAAAATAGCCGCTTGTTGGCCACGAACGCGTAAGGGCTCTTGTAGTCGGTGTAGACGCGGACAATTGGCCTGGGCATTGGCGGCTTCCTCTTTCTTCCTTCTCCCCTTGTGGGAGAAGGTGGCGCGAAGCGCCGGATGAGGGGTATCTATCCACTCGCGCTACCGTTCGTGGGGATAGAACCCCTCACCCGGCTTCGCTTCGCGAAGCCACCCTCTCCCACAAGGGGCGAGGGTGCAGTGCCGTCGTGGCGCAATCAACGCCTCAATGCCTCAACCTCTTACCCCTTCGTCAGCCGATACTGCCCCAGATCCGGATCATGCGTCATGCGCCAGTAGTCCACGAACCGCCAGGGCATCGCCGAAAACACGCGGCCGCTCGAATTGCGATAATAGGTGCTCATGCCAGGATGGGTCCAGATCATCGCCTCGTGCTCGGCATCGACCTTGCGGACGTAGTCGTCGAGCACGTCGGGACGGACGTCGATGGCGGCGACGTCTTGCTCGATCATGTCGGCAAGGCAGGCGGAGATATAACGGCTCTGACATTCCGACTGGAAGATGACGCTGCCGCCATGGGCGGGGCCGGAGTTCGGGCCGAGCATGCAGAAGAAGTTCGGAAAGTCCGGCACGGTGAGGCCGAGGAACGCCGTCGGATTGTCGTTGGCCCAGGCCTCGCGCAGATCCTTGCCGCCGCGGCCGCTGATGTTGAGGCGTGCCGCCATCTCCGTCACCTTGAAACCGGTGGCGACGACGATGATGTCGGCGGGGCGATGCTCGCCGTCAGCGGTGACGATGCCGTCGCGATCGAAATGATCGATCGTGTCGGTGACGAGCTCGACATTGTCCCGCGTGAGCGTCCTGAACCAGTTGTTGTCAAGCAGGATGCGCTTGCCATAGGGCGGATAGGTCGGCACGCATTTGGCGATCAGGTCGGGGCGGTCCTTCAGCTCGGTGAGGATGAAATCGGTCAGCTCCTGGCGATGCCGGTCATTGCCCTTGTTGACGGCGCGCTCCGGATGCGGCCAGGCCGGGTCCTTGCGCAGGAACGGCAACAGGCCGTCGCCATAGCGCCAGAACATGTTGAAGCGATACCACTGCACATAGAACGTCAGATGCGCGAGCAGCCAGCGCGCGCCCTCGCTGATCGGATCGGAATAGCCCTTAACGGGCCGCGCCCATTGCGCGCTGCGCTGATAGACTGTGACGGAGGCGACGCGGCCGGCGATTGACGGCACCAGCTGCATCGATGTCGCGCCGGTGCCGATCACGGCAACATGCTTGCCGTCGAGGTCGATATCGCCTGACCACAGCGCCGAATGCAGGATCGTTCCCTTGAAACTGTCTTCGCCCTTGAAATGCGCGCGCGAGGGATCGTTGAGCTGGCCGATGGCCGAGACCAGCGCGGTGGATTCAAAAATCTCTTCGCCGCTCTTCGTCTTCAGCGTCGAGATCCAGCGTCGCTTGCCCTCGTCCCAGCGCGACGCTGTCAGCTCGGTATTGACCCGCAGATGCTTGCGGATGCCGTATTCCTCGGCGACCTTCAGCAGATATCCGAGCAGTTCTTCGCGCTGGCAGAAATAGCGCGTCCATGCATTGCCCGAGCCGAACGAGTAGGAATAGGAGTGGTTCGGCGTATCGACGCCGCAGCCGGGATAGCGGTTGATCCACCAGGTGCCGCCGAGCTCGGCGTTCTTCTCGACGATGGTGTAGGGGATGCCGAGATGGCCGAGTGCCACGCCGAGCGCGATGGCACAGACGCCGGCGCCGACGATCAGCACATGCTGGGCGGCAAGCTTCTCGTCGGAATGGCGTTGCGTCCACTGCGGCTCGCGCGCCACAAACCCCATCTCTTCGCGCATCAGGGGCGCGTATTCCGGCGCGACGTTCTCGCCAAGGCAGGCGCGCATCATCTTGAGCAGCAGCTCTTCGCCGGGATCGGTGATGACGGGTTTTGGCGTGCCGTCGGCAAACAGCTTGACCACTGCAGCACGGATCTCGTCCTGGACCTTCCGGGGCACGCCGGCCTCCGGATCGGGAATGAGACGGATGTCGCGCTTGGGCAAGTACGGCGGCTCGAGCCAGCGCTCATCGCCGGTCATGTGCACCAGCACCATCAGCAGGCAGCGGATATCGCCTTCGGCGATCGCGGAGACGAGATCGAGCGGCTTTTGTGGAGATGCGATGTTCATGGCGTGTCCTGATCTCCGGATGCACTGAAGAGGCCGCGCGTCATCAGCTTGCGATAGGCGGAGATGACGTGGTCGGGCACGGCGGTGACGCCGCCGGCCGAATAGGAGTAACGGCGGCTGAGATAGCCGCGCGCGCCCATCAGCATGTGGACGATGGCCTCGAATTCCTCGTCGCTGTAATCCTCGATCGCGCCTGCCGTTCGCGCGCGGCGCAAGATGCGGACATAGGCGACCGAGATGTTGTCGAGGTGTTTCTGGTACCCGATCGGCGCGAAGAACTCGGCCTCGTTGAGGATGCGCAGGAACTCCGGCACCTCGCGGATAAAGTCGAAGAAGGCGGAGAAGCGGGCGATCTCCTGCCGCGCTGCATCGGCGGTGCCGGTGCGGGCGCGGATGAATTCCACCATGTCGAGGCCGATCTTCGGCAGGAGCTGGTCGAGCAGCTCCTGGCGGTTCTCGAAATGATTGTAGAAGGTGCCCTGCGCGACGCCGGCTTCTTCCGTGATGCGGGCGACCGAGGCTTCGGCATAGCCATGCTTGCCGACGACCTTGGTCGCGGCGTCAAAGATCTTCTGCTTGGTCCAGGCGTTGCGCTCGACACGGTTGAGCTTTGTGACCTTGGCATTCGCTTGCGTCATTCAGAGGTCTCCAGCTCGGCGCGCAGCACGCGCTTGAGGATCTTTCCGCTCGGATTACGCGGCAGGCTGTCGCGAATGACGAGCTCCTTCGGCACCTTGAAGCTCGCCAGGCGCGTACGGCAGTGCTCGGCGAGGGCAGGGAGTTCGAGGCTCGCGCCTTCGGCCAGCACGACGATCGCGACCGGCCGCTCGCCCCAGCGCGCATCGCGCAGGCCGATCACCGCGACTTCGCGCACCTCGGGCAAATCGTAGATGACGCGCTCGACCTCGGAGGAAGCGATGTTCTCGCCGCCCGAGATGATCATGTCCTTCTTGCGGTCGGTCAGATACAGGAAGCCTTCCTCGTCGAGATAGCCGACATCGCCGCTGCGGAACCAGTCGCCGAAGAAGGCCGCCGCCGTCTTCTCCGGATCCTTCCAATAGCCGCGCGTGATTTTCGGTCCGCGCAGGCAGATCTCGCCATTGACGTTCGGCGGCAGCGTCTTGCCGTCCTCGTCACGGATCTCGATCTCGACGTGGGCGATGGCGCGCCCGGTTGAACCGATCTTCTCGATCTCGCGGCCGGCTTCCATGAAGGTGTCGCCGCCGACGGTCTCGGTGAGGCCATAGGCATCGATGTAGCGCGCATTGCGGAAGAACTCCGAGAACGCGCGGATGCGCACCTCCGGCGTCTTCTCGCCGCCGCCGATCGCCCATCTCAGGCTGGAGACGTCGTAACGATCGCGGGTGGGGCAGGTGAGCATCGCCGTGGTCATCACAGGCGCGAACCATGCCGCGTTGAGCTTGTCCTCCGCGATCGCCGCAAGCGCGGTCTCCGGCTCGAAATTGCGTTCGATGCGGATGAAGCCGCCATGCCAGAGCACGGCGATGCCGGGCAGGTCGAGCGCACCGACGTGATAGAGCGGGCCGACGACGAGCAATCGCGTCTCGGCGCTGATGCCAAGCGCGATCGTCTGGTCAGCCGACTTCCAGTAGAAATTATCGTAGGTGAGCATCACGCCCTTGGGGCGGTCGGTGGTGCCCGAGGTGTACATCAAGCGCATCAGGTCGGACGGCGTGCGGACGTGCATCGGCGCTGGCGCGGCCTCGCCCTCGAGGTGCGTGATGCTTTGCTGCGCGGCTTCGTTCAGCACGACAATTTTCGCGCCGGCTGCATTCGCGGCGAGTTCTTCATCGACGATCAACAACCGCGCGCCGGCATTACCCGCGATGTAGCCGACCTCGTCGCGCGACAGTCGAAAATTGATCGGCAAGAACACCGCGCCGAGATGGCTGGTGGCGAAGACGAGCTCCAGGAACGCCGCGCTGTTCTTCATCAGCACGGCCGCGACGTCGCCCGCGCCGATGCCCTGCGCGGCGAGCCAGCCGGCCGCTTGCCGGATGCGCGCATCGAAATCGGCGTAGGAGATCTCCTCGCCGCGATATTTCAGCGCGGGCCGGTCCGGCGTGCGCTGGGCATGAAAGGTGATGAAGCTCGAAAGATTGATCATTTTGCGGGTTTTGGGCCGATTACCGGCCTCGTTTCCTCCTTTGATGAATTATGACTCGTAATTCATCTTCGGCTTGACGTCACCCCCCTGCCTCTGAAATTGTTGGGAACACGGAGACGAGACGATCTCCGGCAAGGGACCAGGAAACGCCGACCCGAAAGAGGGAGGGGAAAATGACGAGAACCCGCATGCCGGGCATCAGCCGCCGTTCAACGCTGGCGCTGATGGGCGCCGGTGCGATGAGTGTTGCCGCACCGTGGGTGGCGCGCGCGCAAGCCAAGACCATCAAGATCGGCATGCCGACGATTCTGTCGGGCCGCGTCGCGCAGCTCGGCACGTCGTCGCGCAATGCGGTGATGCTCGAGGTCGACAAGGTCAACGCCGCCGGCGGACTTGCCGGCCGCCAGATCGAGATGGTGATCCGTGACTCCAAGGGCCAGCCGCAGGAAGCCGCCCGCGTCGCGCGCGAGCTCGTCAACACCGATGGTTGCGAGTGGCTGATCGACGGCGAGGCGTCGTCCGGATCGTTTGCGGTTCACGAAGTGGCGCGCGATCTCGGTGTGCTCTGCGTCCACACCTGTTCGGAAGCGTCCTCGCTCACGGCCGATCCGAAGCAGCACATCCCGAACGCGTTCCGTTGCGTGCGCCAGGGCATCCACGATTCCATCGTCGGCGGCAGCTATGCCGCCTCGATCGCGAAGGCCAAGGGCCTGAAGAAATGGGCAACCTGCTCGCCGGACTATGCCTATGGCCGCGATACCACCGGCGAGTTCACGCTGTACCTGAAGCGCTTCGCGCCCGACGTCGAAATCATCAGCGAGTCCTGGCCTAAGCTGTTCCAGCCCGACTACACCGAAGTCGTGACGAAGATCCTCCAGGCCAAACCGCAGGCACTGTATTCCTGCCTGTGGGGCGGCGATCTCACCTCCTACATCGACCAGGCCAACATCTATGCGATGTTCGGCCAGATGGAGGTGTTCGCGGTCAACATGGCCGACTACACCGCGCTTACCGTGGTGAAGAACCTGCCCAAGGGCATCCACTCCGGCAACCGCTACATCAAGACCTTCCCGACCACGCCGGAGAACGCGGCCTGGGGCGATGCCTACAAGGCGAAGTACAACGAATATCCGACCAACTGGTCGTGGCAGAACGCGACGGCCGTGATGTTCCTCGCTGAGGCCGCGAAGAAGGCGAACTCCACCGACGGCAAGAAGATCGCGGAGGTGCTGAAGGGTCTCACCATCAAGTGTCCGTTCGGCGCCGACGGTACCGTGACGATGCGCGGCGACGACCACACGCTGGTCGGCTACGCCATCGGCTGGGGCACCACGATCCCGCAGGAGCCTTACGTGCCCGAGGTCAAGGCCGGCGACTGGAAGACCATCTTCGAGCTCGAGGCCGAGTGGAAGAAGAGCAAGGGCTACACCTGATTTGATATGCGGCGGGGACGGGCGACCGTCTCCGCCGTTTCAATTTGGCTCTCCGCGCCAAGTCCGGCGCGTCGCAATGAAAGTGCTCCCGTGGATCTCGACGCGCTCGCCGGCTGCCTCTCCAGTTCCGCCTGCCTGGTGACGCAAACCACCAGCGGCCTCATCATCGGCATGCTCCTGTTCCTGGTCGCAGTCGGGCTGACGCTGATCTTCGGCGTGCTCAAGGTCGTCAATTTCAGCCACGGCGCCTTCTACATGTTCGGCGCCTATTTCGCGATGACGGCCTATCAGCTCACCGGGAGCTTCGCGCTGGCGATGTTCGCGGGCGCGGCCGGGACCGCGATTCTCGGTCTGATCTTCGAGCGCGTCTTCATGAGCCGCGTCTATGGCGCCGACGTGCTGATGCAGCTGCTCGTCTGCTACGCCTTCGTGCTGATCTTCGACGATGTCGTGCGCATCATCTGGGGGCCGGAATTCAGGTCGATGGGCATGCCCGCGGCATTCCAGGTGATGCCGCTGTTCATCGCCGGCGGCGTAGTGCCGCCTTATTACCTGCTGCTGATCGGCGTCGCGCTCGTTGTGGCGATCGTGCTCGGCATCGGATTGTCGCGCAGCCGTATCGGCAAGGTGATCCGGGCGGCGGCACATAATCCCAGCATGGTCTCGGCGCTCGGCATCAACACCGGTCTGATCTATGGGGGCGTGTTCGCGCTCGGCGGCATGCTGGCGGGCCTTGCCGGCGCGCTCGCGGCGCCCGTGCGTTCGCTCACCCCCGGCATGGGATTTTCGGTGCTGATCGAATCCTTCATCGTCACCGTGATCGGCGGCATGGGCTCGATCCTGGGCGCTCTGATCGGCGCGCTGCTGCTCGGCCTTATCAGGTCCTTCGGCTCGCTCGGCTTTCCCCTGTTCACGGAAGGCCTGATGTACCTGTTCATGGTGATCGTGCTGGTCTCCAAGCCCACCGGCCTGTTCGGCAAGGAGGCGGCATGACCGAGCTCGAGGCCGGACGCGCCGAGACGCTGGCGCCGGTGCGCAGCGGTGTGGCGCTGCAACGCTATCGCGACGTCCTGATTGCCGTGATCGCGTTCGCCGTGCTGGCGAGCCTGCCGCTGTTCACGGGCAGCAAGGCGCTGCTCGATTTCGTCATCCGCTGCTCGGCTTACGGCCTGTTCGCGACCTCGCTGAACCTGCTGGTCGGCTACACCGGCCTGATTTCGTTCGGCCACGGCATGTTCTTCGGCCTTGGCGCCTACAGTTTTGGCCTGATCATGCAGAAGCTGGGCGTGCCGATTCCCGTGGCCTTCGTCGCGACGCTGGCGATCACGGCGGTAATTGCCGCAATCATCGGCGCGATCTGCGTGCGGCTGAAGGATATCTATTTCGCCTTCGTCACGCTCGCGTTTCAGATGCTGATCCACTCGACCATCCTGTCCTGGGCCTCCTTCACCGGCGGCGACCAGGGCCTGCGTGGCGGCATTCCGCGCCCCACATTCCTCGGCATCAATCTTGCGAACCACGTTCATCTCTATGTCGCGAGCTGCGCGCTTCTCATCCTCGGCCTGCTCGCGATGCGCCAGATCGCGCAATCGCCGTTCGGTTACACGTTGCGCATGATCCGCGACAATGCCGCGCGCGCGAGCTTTCTCGGCATCGACGTCTGGCGGGCAAAGCTGACAGTCTTCGTGCTGGCGGCATTGTTTGCGTCGATGGGCGGCATGGTGATGGCGCTGTTCGTCTCCGGCGCCTATCCGGAATTCGCCTACTGGACGATCTCGGGCGAGGGCATCTTCATCAACATGCTCGGCGGCGTCTCGACCTTCCTGGGGCCGATGGTCGGCACCGTGCTGCTGCTTCTGCTCAACGACACCGTGACGCGCTTCACCGAATATCACGGCATCGTGCTCGGCGTGGTCATCCTGTTCTTCGCGCTGGGCCTGCGCAAAGGCCTGCTGGATTTCGTCGCCGACTGGTTCGCGCACCGGCGTGATGCGGGCGAGGGGCGCTAGCGATGCTCGAGATCCGCAACCTCGCAAAATCCTTCGGCGGCGTGAAGGCGACCAACGACGTCACGCTGGACTTCCCCGACGGTTCGCTCACGGCGGTGATCGGACCGAACGGCGCAGGCAAGAGCACGTTCTTCAACCTGATCACCGGCGCCTTGAGGCCGGATTCCGGCCAGGTGCTGCTCGACGGCGTCGATCTCGCCGGCCGCTCGCCGCCGGAGATCGTGCGTCACGGCATCGGCCGCGCCTTCCAGGTCGCGAGCATCTTCAAATCGCTGACGGTGCAGGAGACCATGCTTGCCGCAGTCAGCGCCGACCAGCGCTCGTCCGCGGTGCTGCACAAGCGCTTTCCTTTGCCCGAGACGCGCGACCGCGCCGAGCATGTGATGGAGCTGCTGGGCTTGGCGAGCAAGCGCAACCGTACCGCCGCGACGCTGTCGCATGGCGACCAGAAGCTGCTCGACATTGCGCTCGCTCTGGTGCTCGAGCCAAAGGTTCTGCTGCTGGACGAGCCAACTGCCGGCATGGGCCCGGAAGAGCGCTGGCGCATGATCGACAAGGTGCGCGAGCTCTGGGAGACGCAGAAAATCACCGTCGTCTTCATCGAGCACGACATGGACATCGTGTTCAAGATCGCCCCAAAGATCGTCGTGCTCTGCTACGGCCGCATCCTGGCAACCGGAACGCCTGACGAAATCCGAAGCAACAGCGCCGTGATCGAGGCCTATCTCGGCACCGAACATGCGGGGGCCACCGCATGAGCGCGACCATTATCGAAGTCGCCGATCTCGACGTCTACTACGGCACGAGCCAGATCCTGTTCGGCGTCGGCCTCTCGGTGCGGCAGGGCGAGACCATGGCGCTGCTCGGGCGCAACGGCGCGGGTAAATCGACGACCATGAAAGCGATCATGGGGCTGGCGCCGCCGCGGCGGGGCAGGATCAGCCTGCGCGGCGCGGTGATCTCGGGCCAGAAGCCGCACCATATCGCGCGCGCCGGTCTCGGCTTCGTGCCGGAGGATCGCCAGATCTTTCCGGAGCACACGGTCGAGGACAATCTCGTCATCGGTCGCAAGAAGGGGCCGGAAGGCCAGGACGAGTGGCCGATCAAGCGCATCTACGACGTCTTCCCGCTGCTGGAGCCGCTGCGCCATCGCATTGCTGGACGTCTCTCGGGCGGGGAGCAGCAGATGCTCGCCATCGCGCGCACGCTGATGGGCAACCCGGCGCTGTTGCTGCTCGATGAGCCGAGCGAGGGCCTCGCGCCGATCATCGTGCAGCGGATCGGCGAGCTGTTGCGGCAGCTCCGCCAGCTCGGATCGACCGTCCTGATCGCCGAGCAGAACATGCATTTCTGCCTGGGGCTGGCGAGCCACGCCACTGTCATCGACAAGGGCCAGATCGTCTATGCTGCCGGGATCGACGAGCTGAAGGCCAACGACGCGATCCGTCGCCGTTATCTGGCGCTGTAACCGGGTTCCGGACCGCCAAACCGGCCCAAAGAAGAAAACTGTTGTCTCGGGTTCGTCAGACGGAAGGAGTTTCCCCGTCGACGGCCAAAAACGCCAATCGCTTCCATTGCCGTTTGGGGCCGAAACGACGACATTCCATTCAGAATTTGATGGATTGACGGTCATGGAACGCACCGGATTTGAGCCCTTCGGCGAGCAGCTGGTGTCCGCAACGGACACGCAGCCGCGATCGCGCGCGTCAAAGCTCCTGCTGCGGGCCGGCACCACGGTGTTCTGGTCGCTGGTCGCGGGCATCGTGCTCGCGCGTGCGGCCTTCTTCGAGCCGGGCGTCTATGACAGCTTCAGCCGCGTCGCCTCGCTCGCCAAAAGCCTGATCTTCTGAGCCGATTATTCCGGGCTGAGCATAGAACTTCGCTCGGCCCTGATATGCCGAAAACTTATTCCCCAATCGGACGGCACTGCGTATAAATATTTCTCCTCTGGGAGAGATTTGTGTCGCAGAATCAAGCATCCAACCCGGCCGACGCCAAGCCAACCACTGTCGTGAGCCGTATCGCGGCGCTGATTCCGGGAATCCTCCTGTGCATCGCCGTGGCCGGTATCTCGGCTTTGCTCGAACGGGCCGAGCTGGGTGTCTTCGAGCACCCCTATGTCGAAGCGCTGGTGATGGCGATCCTGCTCGGGATGGCGCTGCGCAGCTTCTGGAAACCGGCGCCGCGCTGGCAGGCCGGTATCGCCTTCAGCGCCAAACAGCTGCTCGAAGTTGCGGTCATGCTGCTGGGGGCCTCGATCAGCTTCGCCGCCATCGCGGCTTCCGGCGTGGCGCTGCTGGCATCGATCGCCGCGGTCGTTGTGATCGCGCTCTGCGTCTCCTTCGGCCTCAGTCGCATGCTGGGGCTGTCGACGCGGCTCTCGATCCTGATCGCCTGCGGCAATTCCATCTGCGGCAATTCCGCGATCGCCGCCGTGGCGCCGATCATCGGCGCCAACAACGACGAGATCGCGTCCTCGATTTCCTTTACGGCGATCCTTGGCGTGATGATGGTGCTGGGTCTGCCGCTGCTGATTCCGCTGCTGCAATTGTCGGCCACGCAATATGGCATCCTCGCAGGCCTGACCGTCTATGCGGTGCCGCAGGTGCTTGCGGCAACGGTCCCGGCCGGGCTCGTCTCGACGCAGATCGGCACGCTCGTGAAGCTGATGCGCGTGTTGATGCTCGGGCCCGTCGTCGTCGGTCTCTCCCTGGTCGCCTCGCGCTGGCAGACCGGCGCCAAGAAATCCAATGTCGGCTTCTTCCGCCTGGTCCCCTGGTTCATCCTCGGCTTCCTTGCGCTGGCGACCCTGCGCTCGCTGGAGATCGTGCCGGGCACAGTGGTCGGGCCGGTGACGAAGATCACGAGCTTCCTGACGGTGGTCTCGATGGCCGCGCTCGGCCTCGGCGTCGACGTGAAGGTGCTGGCGAATGTCGGGGGCCGGGTGACGGCCGCCGTGACACTGTCGCTGATGCTGCTGCTCGGGATCAGCATCGCGCTGGTGCACTGGTTCAAGTAAGGGGCGCACAGCGGCTGCGAACTCCTCTTCCTTCTCCCCTTGTGGGAGAAGGTGGCGCGAAGCGCCGGATGAGGGGTTCTATCCGCGAGTCCGAACTGAGAGGGGAGTTTGCCGAAGCAGACCCCTCATCCGCCTTGCCTTCGGCAAGGCACCTTCTCCCACAGGGGGACAAGGGAAGTAAGAGCGCAATCGTCGAGATGGGGCGCTAGATCACATCCGCCAGCGAATGCCCATGCAGCTCGATGTTCAGCCCTTGCATGCCCATGTCGCTGATCTCGCCGCCCATCGCCTTCAGGCTCTCCTCGCGGATCAGTGACATCAGCCCGCGGCGGAGCGCCAGGAACTCCGACGACATCATCATCGATTGTTGCCGCGGCCGTTCCAGCGGGATCGGGATCTCCGCCTTGATCGAGCCGGGGCGCGCGGTCATGCAGTAGACGCGGTCGGACAGGAAGATCGCTTCATCGATGTCGTGGGTGACGAACAGCACCGAGATCTTCAGCCGTTGCCACATGTTGGTGAGGATCTGCTGCATGATCACGCGCGTCTGCGCGTCGAGCGCGCCGAAAGGCTCGTCCAGCAGCAGCACCTTCGGGCCCGTGGCGAGCGCGCGGACGATGCCGACGCGCTGCTTCATGCCGCCGGAGAGTTTTTCCGGATAATGTTTTTCGAACGCTTCGAGCCCCGCGAGCCCGAGCAGCGTGCGCGCCGCGCGCTCGCGCTGGGAGCGCGCCATGCCGCGCATCTTCAGGCCGAACTCGACGTTCTCCCTCACCGTCTTCCACGGAAACAGCGAATATTGCTGAAATACCATGCCGCGCTCGGCGCTGGGGCCGTTCACACGCTCGCCGTCGACCGTGACTACACCGGTGGTCGGCTTGAGGAATCCCGCAACCGCATTGAGCAGCGTCGACTTTCCACAGCCGGAGGGCCCGACGATCGAGACGAACTCGCCGGGCTTCACATGAATTTGCGTGTCGGTGACGGCCTGAACCGGCCCCTCGATGCTTTCATAGCTGAGGGAGAAATTCCTGACCTCGATATGGCCCTGCGGTGCTTTGGTCAGGATTTCGTTCATTTCAGCCTCCACGGCATCACCAACTGCCCGGCACCTCTGATAAGCAGGCTCGATCCAAGGCCAAGCACGCCGATCGCGATCATGCCGAGCGCGATGTCGGCATATTGGACAAGGGAATAGGCCTCCCAGGTGAAGTAGCCGATGCCGTACTGGCCCGAAATCATCTCGGCGGCGATCAGCGACACCCAGGCCACGCCCATGCCGACGGTGAGGCCGGTGAAGATGTGCGGCATCGAAGCTGGAAAATACACCTCGCGGAAGATCGACCGTTCTCGCGCGCCGAGACATTGCGCGGCGCGCACCAGCACTGGATCGACCAGCGACATGCCATGCAGCGTGTTGACCAGGATCGGGAAGAACGCGCCGAGGAAGGTGATGAAGACGATGCTCTGCTCGTTGGTCGGCCAAAGCATGATTGCCATCGGCACCCAGGCGATTGCCGGGATCGGCCGCAGCACCTCGGCGACCGGGAAGATGATCTCGTGCACCAGCTTGAAGCGGCCCATGATCAGGCCGAGCGGCACGCCGACCACCGCCGCGAGCGAGAAGCCGAAAAGGATGCGCCGGCAGCTCAGGAGGATGTGCAGCAGGAATTTGGGATCGTGGATCGCCTTGGTGAAGCTGGCATAGACCGCGAGCGGCGAGGGCACGTTGGTGAAGCGCACGAAGAACACGACGCGATAGGTCGTGAGCAGGTGCCAGACCAGCAGGAAGGCAAGCAGCGATATGATGCCGATCGCCGTCGCGCGTAGCCCCGCCCGATTGAGCCGGTACCAGCGCAGCGCGAGCGTGCCGAAGGAAGGCGGTGTCGCGGGCGGGGAAGGGGCGGGCACGGGGCCCGCCTCGGCGATTGCGGTTGCTGCCGGCATGCTGTCCTCGGGATGTCTGACGAGGGCGGGACTGCTCACGTCTTGCCTCCGCCGACCGCAGCCTTCACCGCGTCGTCGAAGCCGAGCACCTTGCCGCTGATCTTGGCGGCGTAGGCTTCGGCGTCCTTCTTCAGCAGGAACGGCGCGACCTCGCCGTTGCCGACCGCGAAGAAGGCCTGGTCGGCGAACAGCTTGATGCCGCGCGTGGTGTCGAAGACGTAGGCGACGTTGATCTTCTTGCCCTTGGCCTTGTAGTCGGCATAGGCCCCTAACGTGCAGGCGGCGGACGCAAACGGCACGATACCGGTTTCGTCGACCCAGACCTCGCCGGCCTTGCGCGGGTCGGTGATCGGCTTCTTGCAGAACGAGTCTTCGCCCGTGATCTCGTAATTCCTGGTGCTCGCAAGCTGGGTGTCATAGTTGAGCTTCATCTCGGCATAGGCCTTGCGGATGTAGGAATCATCCACCCACTTCTTCGGATCGAACTCCTTCATGCGGCCGAGATTCTGCAAAACCTTGACGTCGGTCGCGGCCGCGTCGATCAGCGCCGGCTTCACCGTGGGATCGGTGGTCATGTTGCCGCTGGGACCGAGGAAGATATAGACGACCTCCTTGTTGATGCCGGTCCACTCCTGGATCTTTTCTGCGGCAAGCTTGGGATCGTCGCGCAGCCACTGGTTGGCGGCGATCAGCGCCTTGAAGTAGGCAACGACGACCTCGGGGTATTTCTCGGCGAAATCGGTGCGGACCACGATGCCGTGGAAGGTCGGCAGGTTGGTCTCAACGCCGTCAAAAATCTTGCGCGCAAAGCCGCGGAACGGCAACAGCTCGGCGAAGGGGACGAAGTCGGCGTGCGCGTCGATCTTCTTCTCCTGCAGATTGGTCGAGCCGACCTCCGGGCTCTGGCTGACGAGCTGGAAGAAGTCGGAGGCGTAACCGCGGTCCTGCATCGCCTTCAGCACCATGCCGTGCGCGGCCGAGCCGAACGGCACGCTGACGAGCTTGCCCTTGAGATCGGCGAGATCGTAATAGGGCGAGTCCTTGTGGACGACGAGCCCGTTGCCGGAGCCGGACAGGCTGTAGGCGGCCACGCCGATCAGGCGGCTCTTGCTCTCCGGATTGCTCTCGAAGGTGAAGCCGTTCACGATCAGCGGATAGTCGCCCATCATGCCGATCTGGAGCTTGTTCGCCATCATCGCGTTGGTGACGGGCGGGCCTGAGGTGAAATTCTGCCACTCCAGCTCGAACTTGATGTTGGCGTATTTGCCGTCCTTCGGCAGATATTTCTCGAGGAGATGCAACTGCCGGATGACGACGCCGGCGGTCACCGTGTTGGTCGTGGTGTCCTGCGTTCCAATGCCGAGCGTGACGGTTTCCGCCAAGGCCGGCTGCGCCAGGAGTAGCGCCAGCGAGGTCACCGACATCGCGATCGAGAGCGTGGGAAGATGGCGGACCATTCTCATCCTCATTCGGTTGGATGTGCTGTGGTTGCCATGATTGGGTGAGGCCGCGGGCAGGGCAAATCCGGAGTGACCGTCGCAGTCGATTAGTTGCCGGGAAAAGCTGATTGCATACTCCTTGAGCAGTCCTGCACTATAAAGCCGCTTGCCTGTGCATCGACCCTAGTCGCCGTTCTGGCCGCGCATCTCCTCGAGAGCGTCGGCCCGGCACACCACGATCTGCGAGCGCTTGGTGACGACGATTCCCTTCTCCTGCATCCGTTTCAGGCTGATCGTGACCCATTGCCTGGTCGCGCCGACCATGTGGGCGATGTCGGCATGGGTGAAGGCCGCCGCGATCACCCGGCCGTCGGCATCCTCGACGCCGTAGAGCTCGACCAGATGCAGCAGAAGATGCGCGAGGCGCTGGGTGATCGAGCGCGTTCCCAGCATCTGCGCCAGCGCCGAATAGCATTTGCCCTTGAAGGTGAGGCCTTCAATGAGGCCGATGGCGAGGTTCGGGATCTCCACGGCAAGCGACCGCAGCTCCTTTCCGGGCAGGTGCACGACGCTGCAATTGCTGGATGCGACGCCGGACCATTGATGCACGGTGCCCTCGAACACTTCGGGCCCGCCGACGAAATTGCCGACATGCCAATAGGCCAGCGTGATCTCGCGTCCGAGCGGCGAAGTGTAGAACACGCGGATGCGGCCGCTCTCGATCAGCCAGATGCCGTCATGCTTGCCGCCCTGGCTGAACAGCGTCTGGCCGCGGTTGAGCACCTTTCGCCGGCCCTGCTTCAGCACCAGCTCCCGCTCGCGCTGGCTGAGCTTGTCCATCAGCGGTGGCGGTCCGCCGATCCATTGCTGGTTCTCGGTCAGCAGCAGCGAGGAGCCGCCGGCAGGCCGGATCGTTGCGGGAACCGTCCCGCGAACCACATTGGCCGCCTGCAACATCATCCGCCTCCGGAACGTTCAAATCGTTCTAAAGAGGAGCAATGTCCGTGCCAGTTCCACTCTACTGTCGTCGCCCGGCTTGACCGGGCGACCCAGTATTCCAGAGACATCAGTGGGATACGGAGGGGGCCGCGGCGTACTGGATTCCCCGCTTTCGCGGGGAATGACAGCGGAGCAAGAGGGGCGTTTCTCAGCGCCCCGCCAAGCTCAGCAGATACGGCTTTGGATAAATCCCCCTGTTATGCCCATCTGAAAACGAGATGTTCAGCCCGTAGCCGAGATCGCCGATCTCGGTGATGGCGATGCCGGGAAAGCGTTCGGGGAAGCGATCGTCGAAGCGGGCACGGGTGCAATGGGCGCATTTGCAGGAGAGGCGGAGCTGCTCGGCAGCGATCCCGACCACATCGTCCTGCGTGGTGCGCACGACGAGCGTCGCGAGATCGGCGCTGGCCTCATAGTCGGTCACAGTCGGCACCACCAAGGTCATGGTCATAACGAACCTCCAGCTTCTTTCTATGTCGACGCGGGCGAGCGTGAATAGCAACTAATTGCCGGGGCGGATGCGTGGCGGGGGGCGTCGTCTGCCTCCTCTTCGATCATCACCTGCGAAATGTGAAACTAATCGACCGGGAATTTCACTTCCGAATTGCCGGACTCTCCTCTCTCCGAAACCTTGTGCGCCAACGATGGCTGAGGAGAGAGCATGAGCGCATTTCAGAAGGAAACGGTTTTGTCGGTCCGGCACTGGACCGATTCCCTGTTCAGCTTCACGGCGACGCGCGATCCGGGCTTCCGTTTCCAGAACGGCCAGTTCGCGATGATCGGCCTGGAGGTCGAGGGCAAGCCGTTGATGCGGGCCTACAGCATGGCCAGCGCCAATCACGAGGAAGCGCTCGAATTCTTTTCGATCAAGGTTCAGGACGGTCCGCTGACCTCGCGCCTCCAGAAGATCAGGGAAGGCGACATCATCCTGGTCGGCCGCAAGGCGACGGGCACGCTGATCACCGGCAACCTCATCCCGGGAAAACGCCTGCTGCTGCTCTCGACCGGCACGGGCCTCGCGCCCTTCGCCAGCCTGATCAAGGACCCCGATGTTTACGAGAATTGCGAGACCATCGTCCTCGCCCATGGCTGCCGCCAGGTTTCGGAACTCGCTTATGGCGAGCACCTCGTCGACGGCCTGCGCAATCACGAGTTCTTCGGCCCCCTGATCCGCGACAAGCTCGTCTACTACCCGACCGTGACGCGCGAGCCGTTCCGGAATCGCGGCCGCATCACCGATCTGATCGCCTCCAATCAGCTGTTCGACGACATCGGCCAATCCGGTCTCGATATCGAGACCGACCGCATCATGCTGTGCGGCAGCCCGGCGATGCTCGAGGAACTCCCCGCGATGTTTGCCGCGCGCGGCTTTGTCGAGGGTAACCACAGCCAGCCCGGCCATTTCGTCATTGAAAAGGCCTTCGTCGAGCGCTGAGGCGCAAATCGCGTCCCGGCGACAACTAATTGCTATCGCCGGAACGCCCCCTGAACAAATCTGATGCAAAGGCGCCGGACCGGCGAACCAGGAGCAAATGATGGCACTAGATGAGATCGTCGACGGACTTTCGGAGGTTTCCTGCGACGTGCTCGTCATCGGCGGCGGCACGGCCGGCCCGATGGCAGCGCTGAAAGCAAAACTGAAGAACCCGAAGGCCAATGTCGTCCTGCTCGAAAAGGCCAACGTCAAGCGCTCCGGCGCGATCTCGATGGGTATGGACGGGCTCAACAACGCCGTCATCCCCGGCTACGCGACGCCGGAGCAGTACACCAAGGAAATCACCATCGCCAACGACGGCATCGTCGATCAGAAGGCGGTCTATAAATACGCGCAGAACTGCTACAAGATCATCGAGGAGCTCGACAGCTTCGGCATCCGTTTCCTGAAGAACGAGAACGGCGACTACGCGGTCAAGAAGGTGCACCACATCGGCACCTACGTCCTTCCGATGCCGAACGGCGAGACCGTGAAGAAGGCACTCTATCGCCAGCTCCGCCGCGCCCGCATCCTGATCTCCAACCGCTACATGGCGACGCGGCTGCTCAAATCGTCCGACGGCCGCATCGCCGGCGCGATAAGCGTCAACACGCGCACCGCAGAGATCCTGGTGATCAAGGCCAAGGCCGTGATCCTCTGCATGGGCGCCGCCGGCCGCCTCGGTCTGCCGACCTCCGGCTACATGTTCGGCACCTACGAGAACGCCGCCAATTCCGGCGACGGCTATGCGATGGCCTATCACGCCGGTGCCGCGTTGGCGAACCTCGAATGCTACCAGATCAATCCGCTGATCAAGGACTATAACGGCCCGGCCTGCGCCTATGTCGCCGGTCCCTTCGGCGCCTTCACCGCGAACAACGAGGGATCGCGCTTCATCGAATGCGACTACTGGTCCGGCCAGATGATGCTGGAGTTTTACAACGAGCTGCTGTCAGGCAAGGGCCCGGTGTTCCTCCAGCTCAAGCATCTCCATCCCGACACCATCTCGGAAATCGAATCCACGCTGCACAAGGTCGAGCGGCCGACGCGGGGCCTGTTCCAGCAGGGGCGCGGCGTCGATTACCGCAGCGAGTCGATCGAGATGCACATCTCCGAGATCGGCTTCTGCTCCGGCCACAGCGCCTCCGGTGTGTTCGTCGATGAAAATGCGCGCACGACGGTGCCCGGCCTCTACGCCGCCGGCGATATGGCGAGCGTGCCGCACAATTACATGCTCGGCGCCTTCACCAACGGTTCGGTTGCCGGCATCGATGCCATGGAGTTCGCCGACAACCACGACTTCGCGGAATTCGACGCGGCCGATGTCGCCAGGGAGCGCGACCGTGTGCTGGCGCCAACGAAGCGCGAGGACGGCATTCCGCCGAACCAGGTCGAGTACAAGACCCGCCGCCTGGTGAACGATTATCTCCAGCCGCCGAAGGTCACGCGCAAATACGAGCTCGGCATGCGCCGCCTGGCCGAGACGCGGCAGGACATGCAGGAGCATATGATCGCGCGCAACGCGCACGAGCTGCTTCGTGCGCTCGAAGTGCAGTCGATCATGGACTGCGCCGACATGGCGGTGCACGCCTCGTTGTACCGCGAGGAGAGCCGCTGGGGCCTCTATCACTGGCGCACGGATTTCCCGGAGAAGGACAACGAGAACTGGTTCTGCCACACGCTGCTCTCCAAGCAGAACGGCAAGATGACCAGCGAGAAGCGCGCCGTGGAGCCCTATGTCGTGCCGATCGCCGACGACGAGAAGGACCTCTACGACAAGCAGCGCATCCGCGCCTCCGCCTGATCCACCGCAACATCGCAACAGGAGACATAAAATGCCTCTCGCGTCCTATCAGACATCGGTTCCGGTGGTCGTCGACGACGCCAAATGCATCGCCGACAAGGGCTGCACCGTGTGCGTCGACGTCTGCCCACTCGACGTGCTCCGCATCAGCGACATGACCGGCAAGGCCTACATGGCCTATGACGAGTGCTGGTACTGCATGCCCTGCGAGGCCGATTGCCCGACCGGCGCCGTCACCGTCAACATTCCCTATCTGCTGAGGTGATCATGTCGAGCCCTTTCGAGTCCTATGACGACCTCGAAGACGCCGATGAGCGCCTTCAGGCCGCCGATCCCGCCGAGCGCCGTGTCGCCATCATTGCGCTCGGTCACTCCGGTGATCCCGCAGCCGTCGCGCATCTCGCCAACATGGTCGTCGATCCCGATGCCGGCGTGCGCCAGCAGGTCGCGATGGCGCTTGGCGAGTTCGACGGGCCGGAGGCCGCGCGTGGGCTGGTCAAGCTGCTGGTCGATCCCGAAAGAATCGTGGCGGCGGCCGCGGCCGACAGCATGGCCGGGTTCAAGGATCCGGCCTGCGCCGAGATCATCCTGCCGCTGGTCAAGCACGCCCATGCCTTCGTCCGCATGGGCGCGCTGCGCGCGCTGAAGGAGCTGCGCTGCAAGGACACGCTGAAGCCGGCACTGGAAGCGCTCCTGGATCAGGATGCGGCCGTTCGCGTGCAGGCGATCGGCGTGATCGGCTTCCTCAAGCTGGAGGAATCCATCCCCGCGCTGACCGCGCTGATCAACGATCCCGACGCCCATGTGCGCCGCGCCGCAGTGAGCGCGCTGGCCTTCTCGCAGCTGAAGCCCGCGGCCGAGACGATCACACGCGGGCTGAAGGACTCGGACTGGATGGTGCGCGAGATGGCCGCGGAAACGCTGGGCCTCAATGTCAACGGCTCGCTCGCGGCCGATCAGCTTGTCGGCTCGCTCGCCGATGAATTCTGGCAGGTGCGGCTGAAGGCGATCCGCAGCCTCGGCAAGATGAAGATCGAGCGCGCGGTACGCCCGATCGGCAATTGCATCAACCACGACCAGGCCAATTTGCGGAAGGAGGCGGCGGCGGCGCTCGGCGAGATCGCCCATCCCGACGGCGAGGCGTTCCTGGCCGTCATCGCCGACGATGCCGACCCTGACGTCCGCAAGAACGCGCGCTGGGCGCTCCAGCAGATCGCGGCCCGCAAGGCGCGGGCAGGGGCATAGCGGGTCTTCGCTGCCGGTCTGGACTTCCCCTGCCAGACGTTTATTGGTCTTCGCCAATGGGATCGGCTGCACTTTGAGCGCGGCCGATCCGAGAAAGAGCGAGGACGCGGCCATGACGACACTGTCTGTTAGAGATCTTCTCCCCGAGGATGGAACGAAGGGGACGCTGGTCGGCCGCGTCTGGCTGCCGCAGGCGAACGGCCCGGCCGTTGTCGCCGTCCGTGGAGACGGCGTCTTCGACGTCACCGCCAAGTTTCCGACCGTCAGCGCGCTCTGCGAGGAAGACAATCCGGCCAAGGCGCTCGCCGCGGTCAAGGGCGAGCGCATCTGCGATCTCGAAGCGATCGTGGCCAACACGGCGCCGGATGGGCGCGATCCGAAAAAGCCGTGGCTGCTTGCGCCCCTCGATCTCCAGACCCTGAAGGCCGCCGGCGTCACCTTCGCCATCTCGATGCTGGAGCGCGTCATCGAAGAGCGCGCCAAGGGCAATCCGGCCTCGGCCGAAGCGATCCGGAAAGAAGTGACGCGGTTGATCGGCGACGATTTGTCGAAGCTCAAGCCGGGCTCCGACCAGGCGATGCATTTGAAGCAGGTGCTGATCGATCAGAACGCCTGGAGCCAATATCTCGAAGTCGGCATCGGTCCGGATGCCGAGGTCTTCACCAAGGCGCCGACGCTGTCGTCAGTCGGCACCGGCATGGATGCCGGCCTGCATCCGAAGTCGACCTGGAACAATCCCGAGCCCGAGCTCGTGCTGTTCGTGTCGAGCCGCGGCAAGATCGTCGGCGGCGCGCTCGGCAACGACGTCAATCTGCGCGACTTCGAGGGGCGTTCGGCGCTGCTGTTGTCGAAGGCCAAGGACAACAACGCCTCCTGCGCGATCGGTCCGTTGCTGCGCCTGTTCGACGACACCTTCACACTCGACGACGCCCGCAAGCTCGATATCAGCCTGAACGTGAAGGGCGCGGACGGTTTCGTTCTCGACGGCCATTCCTCGATCAGCATGATCAGCCGCGACCCCACGGACCTCGTCGAGCAGACGATCGGCAAGGTGCATCAATACCCCGATGGCTTCGTGCTGTTCCTCGGCACGATGTTCGCGCCGGTCAAGGATCGCGATGCGCCGGGGCAGGGGTTCACCCACAAGCGCGACGACATCGTCACGATCGCAGCGCCCCAGCTCGGCAAGCTCGTCAACCGCATGCGCACCAGCGACGAGTGCGAGCCCTGGACTTTTGGAATCGGCGCGCTGATGAAGAACCTCGCGCAACGGAAGCTGATCTAGCTCCGCTGCCCTTCGCCTCTCCCCGCACGCGGGGAGAGGCCGGATTGCATCGAAGATGCAATCCGGGTGACGCGGACTCTCCGCGAGTCGATTTGGTCGACCTACGCCGAACTCTATCCACACCGTCATTGCGAGCGCAGCGAAGCAATCCAGAGTCCCTCCGTGGACAGTTTCTGGATTGCTTCGCTGCGCTCGCAATGACGCGGAGGAGAGTTGCGAGCCGCACATACTCCTTCATCTCCCCGTTGCATCCACGGAACAAAATCGCGCTGGGCGTGTCATTGAACCGTCCATCCCGCCAAATCGAAGTTTTGCGCTAATAGTCAAATAATATGACTAGTCGGAACTCATCTTCCGTGAAATAGTCCCTCCCGCCGCCTCAAAGGTCGGCCTGCGGGTGCCATGCTACCGATCGGCGCCCGAGATAACACAAGATGACTTCTTGGGAGACACGCCTGATGACCCTCAAAGCCCTCTTTGCGGCCAGCGCCACGGCCGCGTTGCTGCTCGCGCTGCCGGCCAGCGCCGCCGAGCTCACCATCGGCTTCTCGCAGATCGGATCGGAATCCGGCTGGCGCGCGGCCGAGACGTCGGTCTCCAAGCAGGAGGCTGCCAAGCGAAAGGTCAATCTCAAGATCGCCGACGCGCAGCAGAAGCAGGAGAACCAGATCAAGGCGATCCGCTCCTTCATCGCGCAGAACGTCGATGCGATCTTCCTTGCACCCGTAGTCTCGACCGGTTGGGACTCGGTGCTGAAGGAGGCCAAGGAGGCCAAGATCCCGGTCGTGCTGCTCGACCGCGACATCGATCCCTCCGGCAAGGAGCTCTATCTCACCGCCGTGACCTCCGACAGCGTGCACGAAGGCGAGGTTGCCGGCGACTGGCTGGCCAAGACCGTCGGCGGCAAAGCCTGCAACGTCGTCGAATTGCAGGGCACGGTCGGCGCCAGCGTCGCCGCCAACCGCAAGAAGGGCTTTGACACCGCCATCGCCAAGCATGCGAACCTCAAGGTGGTGCGCAGCCAGACCGGCGACTTCACCCGCGCCAAGGGCAAGGAGGTGATGGAGAGCTTCATCAAGGCCGAAGGCGGCGGCAAGTCGATCTGCGCCGTCTATGCGCACAATGACGACATGATGGTCGGCGCGATCCAGGCGATGAAGGAAGCCGGCCTCAAGCCGGGCAAGGAGATCCTCACCGTCTCGATCGATGCGGTCCCCGACATCTTCAAGGCCATGGCCGCCGGCGAAGCCAACGCCACCGTCGAGCTGACCCCGAACATGGCCGGCCCCGCGCTGGATGCCATCGCGGCCTTCAAGGACAAGGGCACGGTGCCGCCCAAGTGGATCCAGACCGACTCCAAGCTCTATACAGCGGCTGACGATCCGCAGAAGATCTACGACAGCAAGAAGGGCCTCGGTTACTGAGGCGGGGTGCCGCGCCGGACCGCGCGTTGTGGTCCGGCAGCCCCCTTCGAAACCGCTGCGCGAACGAATAGGCTGGGTGTCCGCAGCATAAGCGGACGCCGGTGGGAGTGACGTCGTTATGGAGAACAGCCCCGATCCTGCTCCTTCCCTGATGGAGGTGCGCGGGATCAGCAAAAGCTTCGGTGCTGTGCGTGCGTTGCAGGAGGTCGACTTCACGCTTCGCGCCGGCGAGATTCATGCGTTGCTCGGTGAGAACGGCGCCGGCAAATCCACGATGATCAAGGTGATCACCGGCGTATTCCCCCGCGATGCCGGCATCGTCCGGCTCGGCGGCGAGGAGGTCGCGCCGCGCTCGGCCAAGGCGGCGCTCCAGGCCGGTATCGCCACCGTCTACCAGGAGGTCAATCTGCTGCCGAATCTCTCGGTCGCGCAGAACCTGTTCCTCGACCGGCAGCCGATGCGCTTCGGCATCGTACGTGAAGGCGAGATGCGGCGTCGCGCCAAGGCGCTTCTCACGGACTTCGGCCTCGATATCGACGTCGCCGCGCCGCTCGGCAGCTATTCCGTCGCCATCCAGCACGTCACCGCGATTGCGCGGGCCGTCGATCTTTCCGCGCGCGTGCTGATCCTGGACGAGCCCACGGCGAGCCTCGACCGCCACGAGGTCGAGATCCTGTTCGGCATCATGCGCCAGCTTGCCAAGCGCGGCATCGGCATCGTGTTCGTCAGCCACTTCCTCGATCAGGTCTACGAGATCTCCGACCGCATCACGGTGTTGCGCAACGGCCGCCTGGTCGGTGAGCGCGAGACCGCCTCGCTGCCGCGGCTCGAGCTGATCCGGATGATGCTCGGCCGCGAGCTGGCCGAGACCACCAGCGCCCGCGCGTCGGCGGGAGGGCATCAGGCGCGCGAGGTCTGCGCGAGTTTCGAGAACTACGGCAAGGCCGGCTATGTCGCGCCGTTCAATCTCGAGCTACGCCATGGCGAGGTCGTGGGTCTCGCCGGCCTGCTCGGCTCGGGCCGGACCGAAACGGCGCGGCTGGTGTTCGGCGCCGAGCGCGCCGATGGCGGGCAGGCGAGGGTGGAGGGGGCGCCCGTGCGGCTGCAGTCGCCGCGCGACGGCGTGCGCCACGGCTTTGGCTATTGCCCGGAGGAACGCAAGACCGACGGCATCGTCGCCGAGCTCACCGTGCGCGAGAACATCGTGCTCGCGCTCCAGGCCAAGCGGGGCCTGCACCGGCCGCTGTCGCGCCGCGAGCAGGACGAGATCGCAAGCCGCTACGTCAAGATGCTCGACATCCGCCCGCCCGATCCGGAGCGCGCCGTGGGGCTGCTGTCCGGCGGCAATCAGCAGAAGGTGCTGCTGGCGCGCTGGCTCGCGACCTCGCCGCGCCTCCTGGTGCTGGACGAGCCGACCCGCGGCATCGACGTCGGCGCGCATGCCGAGATCATCCGCCTGATCCGCGAGCTCTGCGACGACGGGCTGGCGCTGCTCGTGATCTCCTCCGAGCTGGATGAGATCGTGACCTATTCCGACCGCGTGGTCGTGCTGCGCGACCGCGCCCATGTCGAGGTGCTCGCGGGCGAGGCGATCGACGTCGGCAACATTCTCGCGGCTATCGCCGCCGATGGCGCCGCTGTCGCGCATGAGGGCCGGGCATGACAGCGCTGTTGCCGCGCCGCGGCCTTGCCCAGATCCTCGCGCTGATCGTCATCCTGGCGGTCGATCGCATCGTGTCGCCGCAATTCTTCGATCTGCGTCTCCAGGACGGCCGGCTGTTCGGCAGCCTGATCGACGTGCTCAACCGCGGCACGCCGGTGGCGCTGCTCTCGCTCGGCATGGTGCTGGTGATCGCGACGCGCGGCATCGATCTGTCGGTCGGTGCGGTCATGGCCATCTCCGGCGCGATCGCGGCGAGCCTTGCCGACACGCACAGTCTGGCCGTGGTCCTTGCGGCCGCGCTCGGCGCTGGCTTGATCTGCGGATTGTGGAACGGATTTCTCGTCGCGGTGCTCGGCATGCAGCCGATCGTGGCGACGCTGATCCTGATGGTGGCGGGACGCGGCATCGCGCAGCTCATTACCGAGGGGCGCATCGTGACCTTCTCCTCGCCAGATCTGGTCTGGCTTGGCAATGGCGCGGTGCTCGGCGTGCCGATGCCGGTCGTGATCGCCCTGGGCATGCTGATTCTCACCGGCGCGGTGGTGCGCGGCTCGGCGCTCGGACTGCTCATCGAGGCGACCGGCGGCAACGCGCGGGCGAGCGAGCTTGCCGGCGTCGGCACGCGTGCGATGATCCTGGCTGTCTACGTCTGGTGCGGCATCTGCGCCGCGCTCGCCGGCGTGATCGCGGCGGCCGACATCATGGGCGCGGATGCCAACAATGCCGGCCTCTGGCTCGAGCTCGACGCCATCCTCGCGGTGGTGATCGGCGGCACCTCCCTGTTCGGCGGCCGTTTCAGCCTCGTGCTGGCCGTGCTCGGTGCGTTGATCATCCAGACCATGAACACCGGCATTCTGCTGTCGGGCTATCCACCGGAGTTCAATTTGCTGGTCAAAGCGGTGGTGGTGATGACAGTGCTGCTGCTGCAATCGCCGAAATTTTCGGGGATTGCCGGGATCGCCGCGCGGCTGCGGAGGTCCAAAGCATGAAAGGCCTGCCGCCCGTCCTCATCACCGCTATCGTGCTGGTTGCCGGCTTTGCGCTCTGCGCCGTGCAATTCCCCAACATCGCCTCCACCCGCGTGGTCGGCAATCTCCTCACCGACAACGCCTTTCTCGGCATCGTCGCGACCGGCATGACCTTCGTCATCATCTCCGGCGGCATCGACCTCTCGGTCGGCTCGGTGATCGGTTTCACCACGGTGTTCGTAGCGCTTGCGATCGAGCGCTGGGGCGTGCCGCCGCTGCTTGCCTTCGTCGCGATCCTCGCGCTCTCGGCGGCCTTCGGAGCCGCGATGGGCGCGGTGATCCATATATTCGACCTGCCGCCGTTCATCGTGACGCTGGCGGGGATGTTCCTGGCCCGCGGCGCGAGCTTCCTGCTCTCGACGGAATCGGTGCCGATCACCGCGCCGGTCTATTCCACCGTGTCGGACTTCGCGCTGCGGATGCCCGGCGGAGGGCGATTGACCGCGATTGCGATCATCATGCTCGTGATCGTGATCGGCGGCGCCTTGCTGCTGCATCTCACCCGGTTCGGTGCCAATGTCTATGCGCTCGGCGGCAGCCGGGCGACCGCGAGCCTGATGGGCGTTGCCGTCGGCAAGATGACGGTGAGGATCTACATGCTGTCGAGCCTGCTCGCGGGCATCGCCGGCATCGTGTTCTCCTTCTACACGAGCGCCGGCTACTCGCTCTCCGCGGTCGGCGTCGAGCTCGACACCATCGCGGCCGTCGTGATCGGCGGCACGCTGCTCACGGGCGGGCAGGGCTCGGTGATCGGCACCTTCCTCGGCGTGCTGATCCAGGGCCTGATCCAGACCTACATCAATTTCGACGGAACGCTGTCGAGCTGGTGGACCAAGATCGCGACCGGCGTGCTACTGTTCGCCTTCATCGCCTTGCAGCAGGGGCTGGTCGCGCTCGCGCGGCGGCCGGCGGCGAAGCGCGCAGGAGCAGCCACATGACGTCGCGCATCGTCGTCATCCCGACGCGCCGGGCTCACTCCAACCATGCGGAAGTGGCCCGCTCGATCGGCGTCGACATTATCGCCGGCCGCTACGCCGAGGGAACGCGCCTGCCTGGTGATGCCGAGATGATTGCGATGTTCGGCGTGTCGCGGCCGGTGCTGCGCGAGAGCGTGAAGACCCTGGTCGCCAAGGGCCTGCTCACCACCAAGGCCCGCGTCGGCACCGTCGTACGCGAGCGCGCCGCCTGGAACATGTTCGACGCCGACGTGCTGGCTTGGCATCTGGACGCCGGCATCGACAAGCGCTTCCTCAACGACCTCGCCGAGATTCGCCTCGCGGTCGAGCCGCGCGCGGCCATGCTGGCGGCGGCGCAGAGGTCCGAAGACGACCTCGCCGAGCTCCGTCGTTGCATGGACCGCATGCGGTTTGAGGCTTCCGATTCCGTCGGCTTTGCCGACGCCGACCTCGCACTCCATGTTGCGGTGGCGCGCGCTTCGGGCAATCTGTTCATGCGCTCGATCGGCCACGTCATCGAGGCCGCCCTGCGCGCCTCCTTCCTGCTCAGCGCACCGGTCGAGCCGGAGGACCGCGACACCGTGCTGCTCTGGCACCAGAAGATCGTCGATGGCATCGCCGCCGGCGACGCCCAGACCGCCTCGGAAGCGATGGTTTATGTCATTCACAACGGTATGCGCCGCCACGAGGCCGAGGCGCTGCCGTCCGCGGATATTGGAGAAAAAGCGTGACCGCACTTCGCATTGCCATCGTCGGCTTCGGCAAGATCGCGCGCGACCAGCATGTCGGTGCGATTGCTGCGACGGCGGGCGCGACGCTCGCGGCCGTCGCGAGCCGCAACGCATCGCTGCCGGGCGTGCCGCATTTTGCGACCATCGAGGAGTTGCTGGAAAAGGGACCGCCGATCGATGCCGTCTCGCTCTGCACGCCGCCGCAGGTAAGGCGTGCCCAGGCCGCCACGGCGCTCGCTGCGGGCAAGCACGTGATGCTGGAGAAGCCGCCCGGCACCGGCGTCGCCGAGCTCGACCCGCTGATCGCGATGGCGGAGGAGGCCAAGCGAACGCTGTTTGCGACCTGGCATTCACGCTATGCGCCCGCGGTCGAGCCGGCGCGCGCGTGGCTTCTCACGCGGCGGATCAAGTCCGTGCACATCAACTGGAAGGAAGACGTCCGCGTCTGGCATCCCGGGCAGGGCTGGATCTGGGAGCCGGGCGGGCTTGGCGTGTTCGATCCCGGCATCAACGCGCTCTCGATCCTGACCCGTATTCTGCCCCGGCCGGTGTTCGTCACCGCGGCCGAGCTGGCCTTTCCAGCCAATTGCCAGGCCCCGATCGCCGCGAACCTGGCGCTGACCGACATCGGCGGCCTGCCTGTGACCGCCGAGTTCGATTTCCGCCAGACCGGACCGCAGAGTTGGGATATTCTCGTCGAGACGGACCAGGGCCGAATGACGTTGTCGGGTGGCGGCCGGCGCATGGCGATCGACGGCGAGACCGTTGCCGAGGCGCCCGATCAGGAATATCGCGAGCTGTACGGGCGCTTCGTCAAGCTCACCGCGACCGGCGCGCGCGATGTCGACCTGGCGCCGCTGCGTCTCGTTGCCGATGCCTTCCTGCTCGGCAAGCGTAACATCGTCGAACCGTTTGTGGACTGAACATGGCTGGCTCAAAAATAACAAAAGACATCTTCGGAACGCTGCCGGACGGCCGCAACGTCGAGCGCATCGTGCTGCGCGGGGAGGGCGGGTTCGAAGCCCGCATCATCACCCATGGCGCGGTGATCCAGGCGCTCATCGCACCGGACGCCAAAGGCGGTTACGACGACGTCGTGCTCGGCCATGACACGTTTGCCGGTTATCTCGCCGAACGAAAGTTCTTCGGTGCCACCGTCGGCCGCTACGCCAACCGCATTGCCAACGGACGATTTTCGCTGGACGGCGAAACGGTGCAGCTTCCGGTCAACAACGGTCCGAATGCGCTGCATGGTGGCCTCGACGGGTTCGATCGCAAGCTCTGGGAGATAGCCGCCATCGACGACGGCGCGGAGCCGGGCGTCACGCTCACCTATTCGAGCCCGCATGGCGAAGAAAACTATCCCGGCCGGCTCGACGTGCGCCTGACCTATCGCGTCACCGGCCCGGCCGAGCTGTCGTTGACGATGGAGGCGCGAACCGACCGTCCGACCATCGTCAACCTGACCAATCACAGCTTCTTCAATCTGGAAGGCGCGACCTCAGGCACGCCCATTCTCGACCACAAGCTGACGGTCGCCGCCGAGCATTTCCTCGCCATCGATCCCACCGCCATTCCGTTGCCTGAGCCGCCGCGCGCGGTGGCCGGAACGCCGTTCAACTTCCGCGACGGCGAGGCCGTCGGCGCGCGCATCCGCGAGCGCGATCAGCAATTGCAGAACGGCAAGGGCTACGACCATACCTACTGTCTCGGGCGTGACGGCAAGCTTGCTCTCGCGGCCCGGCTGGAGGCGCCGCGTTCGGGGCGCATCATGGAGCTCTTGACCAATCAGCCCGGCCTTCAGGTCTATTCCGGCAACTATCTCGACGGCACGATCTCGGGCAAGGGCGGCAAGCTCATCCGGCAGTCGGATGCCATGTGTCTCGAGCCGCACATCTGGCCGGATGCGCCGAACCGGCCGGATTTCCCGAGCCCGCGCCTCAATCCCGGCGAGGTCTACCGCCATCACACGGTCTATCGCTTTGGAGTGAGGACGCCATGATGGAAGAGGTGCCGACCTCGGTTCTTTCGGACGATCCATGCCATCTCGGCGAGGGGCCGACCTATGATTTGAGCACCGACACGGCCTGGTGGTTCGATATCCGCGAGGGGCGGCTGTTCGAGGCGCATCTCGGCAGCGGCAGCATTCGCGTCCACGCGCTCGGCCGGATGGCGAGCGGTCTCGGGCGCATCGACGCCGAGCGCCAGTTGATCGTCGCCGAAGACGGCCTCTACATCCGCAAGCTCGCCGACGGCGCGTTGACGCTGGTCTGTCCGCTTGAAGCCGACAATCCCGCGACGCGCTCCAACGATGCCCGTGTGCACCAGTCCGGCACGTTCTGGATCGGCACCATGGGCCGCAATGCGGAGGCGGGAGCGGGCGCGATCTACGCGTTCCATCGCGGCAAGATATCGATGCTGTTCCCCCGCATCACCATTCCCAATTCGATCTGCTTTTCACCGGACGGTGCGACCGGCTACTTCGCCGACACCGCGCGCGCCGTGCTCTACGCGGTTCCGCTTGATCCGGCGACCGGCTTGCCGCGAGGCGAGCCGGACGTTCTGTTGCGCCACACCGGCATCGGGGGCCTCGACGGCTCGGTGTGCGACGCCGACGGGCAGATCTGGAACGCCTGCTGGGGTGCGGGCCGGATCGATGTCTACTCTCCGCGAGGCGAGCGTCTGCGCTCGCTGCGCGTGCCGGCAAAGCAGTCGAGCTGCCCCGCTTTCGTGGGCCCTGATCTGTCGCGCCTCCTCGTCACGTCGGCCTGGCAGGATATGGACGCGGCGGCGCGCGCCGCCGATCCGCAGGCCGGCCGCACTTTCCTGTTGCAGGCATCTGCGCGTGGTCGCGCGGAGCCTGACGTCAAGCTCGCATAGGAGGCTCGCAGCCGCACACGACCAACGTTCTCGACGAAACGAAGAAACAGTCTGACACCCAAGGGAGTAAAACATGCTGAAACTGAAGACGACATTTCTCGCGCTGGCGCTTGTCGGCGCAGCGACGATGGCCTCAGGCGTCACTGCCTCCGCCCAGGACAAGGCGACGGTTGGCATTGCCATGCCGACGAAATCGTCGGCGCGCTGGATCGACGACGGCAACAACATGGTCAAGGTGCTGAAGGAGCGCGGCTACAACACCGACCTGCAATATGCCGAGGACGACATCCCGAACCAGCTCTCGCAGGTCGAGAACATGGTGACCAAGGGTGCGAAAGCGCTGGTGATCGCCGCGATCGACGGCACTACGCTGTCCGACGTGCTCAAGCAGGCGAAAGCAAAAGGCATCACCGTGATCGCCTATGACCGCCTGATCCGCGGCACGCCGAACGTCGACTATTACGCGACCTTCGACAATTTCCAGGTCGGCGTGCTCCAGGCGGAGTCGCTCGTGCAGGGGCTTGGCCTCAAGGACGGCAAGGGCCCGTTCAACATCGAGCTGTTCGGTGGCTCGCCCGACGACAACAACGCCTACTTCTTCTACAACGGCGCGATGAGCGTGCTGAAGCCGTACATCGACAGCGGCAAGCTCGTCGTCGTCTCCGGCCAGATGGGCATGGACAAGGTCGCGACGCTCCGCTGGGACGGCGCCACCGCGCAGGCGCGCATGGACAACCTGCTCAGCGCCTACTACGGCAACAAGAAGGTCAACGCGGTGCTGTCGCCCTATGACGGCCTGTCGATCGGCATCATCTCGTCGCTGAAGGGCGTGGGCTATGGCAGCGCCGGCCAGCCGATGCCGATCATCAGCGGCCAGGATGCCGAGGTGCCCTCGATCAAGGCGATGCTGCGCGGTGATCAGTACTCGACCATCTTCAAGGACACCCGCGATCTCGCCAAGGTGACCGCCGACATGGTCGACGCCGCACTCGCCGGCAAGCAGGTCACCGTCAACGACACCAAGACCTACGAGAACGGCGCCAAGACGGTGCCGTCCTATCTCTTGAAGCCGGTCGTGGTCTACAAGGACAATTGGGAGAAGACTCTGGTCGACAGCGGCTACTACAAGAAGTCGCAGTTCCAGTAAGCTTCTTTCTTTCCCCTCTCCCCGCTTGCGGGGAGAGCCTCTTCTCCCTCCCCCCGCAAGCGGGGAGAGGTGAACTAGCAGCGATCGAGGGATGTGAAATCATGACCGCCATGCTGGAGATGCGCAACGTCAGCAAGAGCTTTTCAGGCGTGCAGGCTCTGCGTGACGTGAACTTCTCGGTCGAGGCCGGGCAGATCCACGCGCTTGTCGGCGAGAACGGTGCCGGCAAATCCACACTGATGAAAGTGCTCAGCGGCGTCTACCCGGCCGGCAGCTACGAGGGCACCATCGTCTTCGAGGGCGAGGAGCGCCGCTTCCGCGACATCAACGATTCCGAGGCGCTCGGCATCATCATCATCCACCAGGAGCTGGCGCTGATCCCGCTGATGTCGATCGCGGAGAACATCTTCCTGTCGCATCCGCCGTCCAAATTCGGCGTCATCGATCGCGACGAGGTCTACCGGCGCACGCGCGAGCTGCTCGCGCAGGTCGGCCTGAAGGAATCGCCGGATACGCTGATCACCGACCTCGGCGTCGGCAAGCAGCAGCTGGTAGAGATCGCGAAGGCGCTGTCCAAGCGGGTGCGGATGCTGATCCTGGACGAGCCGACCGCGAGCCTCAACGAGGCCGACAGCGCCGCGCTGCTCGAACGCCTGATGGCCTTCCGCGAGCAGGGCATCGGCTCGATCCTGATCTCGCACAAGCTCAACGAGGTGGCCAAGGTCGCCGACCACATCACCGTGCTGCGCGACGGCCGCACCGTCGACAGCATCGACTGCCGCAGCGAGCCGATCCAGGAAGACCGCATCATCCGCAGCATGGTCAACCGCGATCTCGCCCATCGCTTTCCCGAGCGCAGCGCGAAGATCGGCGCGCCTGTCCTGACCGTCGAGAACTGGTCGGTCTATCACCCCATTCATCCCGAGCGGCAGGTGATCAAGAACGTCAATTTCGGCGTGAAGCGCGGCGAGGTCGTCGGCATTGCCGGGCTGATGGGCGCCGGCCGCACCGAGTTTGCCATGAGCCTGTTCGGCCGCTCCTGGGGCACCACTATCAGCGGCCGGATCCGGCTCGAGGGCAGGGAGATCGTGCTGCCGAGCGTCGCGGCTGCGATCGACGCCGGCCTTGCCTATGTCACCGAGGACCGCAAGCAGCTGGGCTTGATCCTGGCCGATGACGTCCGCAAGAACATCACGCTCGCCAGCCTCGACCAGGTCGCACCCGGCCGGGTGATCGACGACATCGCCGAGCTGAAGGTTGCCAGCGACTACCGGAGCCGCATGCGCATCCGCTGCTCCGACGTCTACCAGGAGACCGGCCAGCTCTCCGGCGGCAACCAGCAGAAAGTGGTGCTGTCGAAATGGCTGATGACCGATCCCAAGGTCCTGATCCTGGACGAGCCGACCCGGGGCATCGATGTCGGTGCCAAATACGAGATTTACTGTATCATCAACGAGCTTGCGGAGGCCGGGCGCGGCGTCGTGGTGATCTCCTCGGAGATGCCCGAGCTGCTCGGTATCTGCGATCGCATCTGCGTCATGAACGACGGCGCCTTCGTCGGGGAGTTCAAGGGCGCAGAGGCGACGCAGGAGAAGATCATGCGCGCCATCATGCGCAACGAACGAAGCAACGGAAACGGCGTGCCTGAGGCCGCGGAGATGGGAGGATTGCAGCCATGACCGACAAGACGGTGTCGCTGCCCGAGGAGCGCCGGCACGGCAGCTTCATCAAGAACAATTTGCGCAATTACGGCATGCTGATGTCGCTGATCGCGATCATGCTGTTCTTTCAGGTCATGACCGGCGGCACGTTGCTCCAGCCGCTCAACCTGACCAATCTGGTACTCCAGAACAGCTACATCGTCATCATGGCGCTCGGCATGCTGCTCGTGATCGTCACCGGCCATATCGACCTCTCGGTCGGGTCGGTCGCGGGATTCGTCGGCGCGGTCGCCGCCCTGCTGATGGTGACGTACAAGGTCGACTATACGCTCGCCTTCATCGCCTGCCTCGTGGTCGGCGCTGCGATCGGCGCGGCGCAGGGCTATTGGGTCGCCTATTTCAAGATACCGTCTTTCATCGTGACCCTGGCCGGCATGCTCGTGTTCAAGGGACTTGCGCTCGCGGTGTTGCAGGGGCAGTCGCTCGGGCCGTTTCCGCCGACCTTCCAGAAATTGTCGTCGGGCTTCATTCCGGAGTTCCTGCCCGAAGCGGGCACGCTGCATCCGACCTCGATGCTGATCGGCGCCGTGCTGGCGCTGGGGCTGGTCTATGCCAGCGCCAAGAGCCGCGCGCGCGAGCAGTCGCACGGCATCGAGGTCGAGCCTTACGCGTTCTTCCTCGGCAAGAGCGTGGTGCTGGCCTGCGCCGTGCTCTACTTCACCTACCTGATCGCGACCTATCGCGGCTTGCCGAACGTGCTGGTGATCATGAGCGCCTTGATCGCGCTCTACGGCTTCGTCACCCGCCGCACCGTGATCGGCCGGCAGATCTATGCCGTCGGCGGCAACGCCAAGGCGGCAAGCCTGTCGGGCATCAAGACCGAGCGGCTGACCTTCCTCACCTTCGTCAACATGGGCGTGCTCGCAGCCCTTGCCGGCCTCGTCTTTGCCGCGCGCCTCAACACCGCGACGCCGAAAGCGGGCCTCGGCTTCGAGCTCGACGTCATCGCCGCCTGCTTCATTGGCGGCGCCTCGGCCTATGGTGGGGTCGGCCGCGTCGGCGGCGCCGTGGTCGGCGCCATGATCATGGGCGTGATGAACAACGGCATGTCCATCCTCGGCATCGGCATCGACTACCAGCAGGTCATCAAGGGCCTGGTGCTGCTCGGGGCCGTGTGCATCGACGTGTATAACCAGCGGCGGTAGGCGCAAAATCACGTCGCGGGGGAGGCTCTGGCGCCGCCCCGCCAGGCGACTACCATTTTCGTCAATTTCGATCACGGCATCGCGACCGGAACCGATGCCTCGCGATGACCATGATTTGGGGACTAGATCCGGGGGGGGCCGAGCAGGGCACGGGCAGGGCAGCACCAGTGGCGGCTCATATCCACGAGATGACAGACGATGAATTTGAGGGCCGGCTTCGCATCCTCTTGCGCATCGTTTCCGTCTGCACCCTCGGGCTAGGCTCCTTTGCTGCAGGTTTATTGATCGGGGCCTTTGTTCTGTTTTGAACGAGGCGATTCACGCCAGAGCCTCGGAACGAGAGGCGCCGGCGCGTCTTCTTGATCTAGATCAACCGATCGTCAATTCCGTGCTAATCTCATGTGGTCGACGCAAGGGACCACGGGGAACCTGAGTGACGAGTACAGTGAGGTCATCGCCGGCTTCGGAGTTGATGCTGGTCTCGACTTTGCCGGCGTTGCAGCTGATCTACGACACCGCCCCGATCGGGTTGGCCTGTCTGTCGCCGGACTGCCGCTATTTGCTGATCAACCAGCGTCTGACCGAGATCTGCGGCATATCCGTCGAAGGCCATCTTGGACATACGGTCAGGGACTGCGTGCCGGCCCTGGCGGATTCCGTCGAGCAGATTGTGCGCTCGATCGTCGCGACGGGCGAGCCCGTGATCGGTATCGAGGTGGCGGGACAGCGGGCCGATCAGGTCGAGGAGCGTTCCTGGGTTACTTATTGGCACCCGCTGCGAATGCCGGATGGCGAGATTGTCGCGGTCAATGTGGCGGCGGAGGAGATCACCGAACGCAAGCGCGCCGAGCGGGAGATTCGCAGCGCCAGGGACGCCGCTGAGACCGCGCTTCGCCATCTGCGCGATATCCAGGACACCCTGATCGAGGCGGAAAAGCTGGCGGCGCTCGGGCGCATGGTTGCCGGTGTCGCGCACGAGATCAACACGCCACTCGGCAGCAGTCTGACGGTGGCATCGACGCTCCAGCGCAAGGCGGAGCAGTTCGCGGCGGAGGTCGCGCGGGGTAATCTCAAGCGCTCGACACTGACAGGGTTTCTGGGACTGGTCAGCGATGCGTCGGCGCAGCTGGTCACGAATCTCGGTCGCGCCGCCGAGCGGGTGCAATCCTTCAAGCAGGTGGCGGCTGACCAGACCGAGTCGCTTCGGCGCAGCTTCGACGCAGGCGAGCTGGCCGGCCAGGTTCTGTCGCAGTTCGAGCGGCAGTTGCGGGTGCGCGACATCGCGTTCAGCCTCCACTGCGAAACGAATCTCGCCATGGACAGCTATCCCGGGCCTTTCGGCCAAGTGCTCACCAACCTCGCAGTCAATGCGATGACGCACGCGTTCTCCGATGGTGAGACCGGGACGATCAACGTCTCGCTCCGTGCGGTCAATGATGACCACGTTGAGCTGCTGTTTGCTGATGACGGCTGCGGCATGGCTCCCGATGTGGAACGGCGGGCCTTCGACCCGTTCTTCACCACGCGCCGGCACGACGGCGCAAGCGGCCTCGGTCTGCATATCGTGCACAGCATCGTCGTCGACCGGCTGGGTGGGCAGCTCCGGCTCGAGAGCCTGCCCGGCGCGGGGACGCGGTTTCAGCTCATCCTGCCGAGAACGGCGCCCGACCGGCGATAGCTGATCGTTTCCTCATCGGTAGTGCCCGGCTACTGCGTCGTGAACAGCACCGTCGCGATCGCGACGGAGAGGCTCACCGCCGATACCGTCGCCACCGTCGACAGCACGCCCATGCGCCGGAGCGCGATGGCGAAGGCGATGATGATGGGTGTCGCGGTCATTAGCCCGATCTGTGCATCGCTCATGTCATTGCTCACCGCTCCTTGCGAACCCCGAGTCTGTTCGTACGGCGCTCCGGCGAGCGGGACGTTGCGTCGGCGCAAACATCTCCGCCGGTGGCCCCGAGTTTGTCCTGCGACAAATTCCGAACTGGACGGTTGAGCTAAGTCTGGCTTCCTGATCCGGAAAGACGATGTCTGCGGCAGATTGCGAACAACAGGGAACCGGCTGGGGAATCTTGGAAGATCTCCCCGGCGATCCCATGATCTGGGTGCTGATCTTCAGCGAGCTCGTCGCCTTCGGCCTGTTCCTCGGCGCCTTCGTCGTTGCCCGGGCGATCCATCCCGTTGTGTTCGCGGCGGGGCAGGCGGCGCTCAACGCGAATCTCGCCGGCCTCAACACAATCGTGCTGGTGACCAGCGGCTGGGCCGCGGCGAGGGCGACCAGATCTGCGCGCACCAATGAAAAGCAGGCCTCGCGCCGCTGGCTACTGATTGCCATGGCGCTCGGCGGCCTCTTCATCGCGATCAAGCTGACCGAATATGCCGAAGAGATCGGTCGCGGGATCGGCCTGGAGACCAGCCCGTTCTTCACGCTCTACTTCCTCCTGACCGGCTTCCATCTCCTGCACGTCTGCCTCGGCATCATCATCCTTGCCGTGGTCTGCCGCCGCGCCGAGATCTCGGGCGTCGAGACCGGCGCCGCCTTCTGGCACATGGTCGATCTGGTCTGGATCGTTATGTTCCCGATCCTCTATCTGGTGCGCTGATCATGCCCGGCCGTCTCGACATCACCTGGCTCGTGCTGATCGGCCTCGCGCTGGCGACGGTGCTGCTGCCACAGCTGGTGCCGAGACCGCTGCTCGGCGACGCTTTGTTGCTGACCTTCGCCGCCATCAAGGGCCGCCGCATTGCACTTGATTTTATGGATCTCCGCGCCGTGCCGGCGCTCTGGCGCGGTCTGGTTAGCGCATGGATCCTCATCGTGGTGTTGTTTGCCTGGCTCGCCTCCGCCGTCGTCGCATTGATCTGACGCCGTCAACGCAGCGCTCATTGCGCCCGGACAAAGACCCGTCGGCACTAATCGGCAAGATACAGCATCACTGCTTCCTCAAGACTGGACTCACAACGGAAAGGACTGGCAATGGCTGAACGCCTGACCAAGTCGGCGGCTCGAAACGTCTTCTACGGCGGTTCGGCCTTCTTCTTCGCCATCTTCATCGGGCTGACGGCGCACAGCCATTATTACATGGTGACGACCTCGACAGACGCGACGACGCTGACATCGTCGGTCGCGCGCGGCAAGCATGTCTGGGAGAGGAACTCCTGCATCAACTGCCACACCTTGCTGGGCGAGGGCGCCTATTTCGCCCCTGAAGTCGGCAACGTCTGGGATCGCTGGGGCGGCAATGAGGATCCGGCGGGTGCGCGCGAGACGTTGAAGGCCTGGATGCAATCGCAGCCCTCGGGCGCGGAGGGCCGGCGCCAGATGCCGCAGTTCAACCTCACCGACCAGGAGCTCAACGATCTCGCCGACTTCCTGCAATGGACCAGCAAGATCAAGCGCCAGGAGTGGCCGCCGAACAAGGCCGGCTGACGCCTTCCTCTTTCAGGGCCTTGCCTCTTTCAAGACCTTGCCTCTTTCAAGACAGAGAGAACCCGAAATGAAATATCAAACCCAGAAAGTCGCGATGCTGTATTTCTACGGCGCGCTGACCCTGTTCCTGGCGCAGGTCCTGTTCGGCCTCCTCGCCGGGACCATCTACGTTCTGCCCAACACGCTGTCGGTGCTGCTGCCGTTCAACATCGTCAGGATGATTCATACCAACGCGCTGATCGTGTGGTCGCTGATCGGCTTCATGGGCGCGACCTACTTCCTGCTGCCCGAGGAAACCGAGACCGAGCTTTACAGCCCGCTGCTCGCAAAGATCCAGTTCTGGATGTTCTTCGGCGCAGCCGGTGTGGCCGTGGTCGGCTATCTCTTCCACTACCACGAAGGCCGCGAGTTCCTCGAGCAGCCCTTCATCATCAAGGTCGGCATCGTGGTCGTCTGCCTGATGTTCCTGTTCAACGTGACGATGACGGCGCTTAGGGGACGCAAGACGACGGTCACCAACATCCTGTTGTTCGGCCTGTGGGGTGTTGCGATCTTCTTCCTGTTCGCCTTCTACAATCCGGCCAATCTCGCGGTCGACAAGATGTACTGGTGGTATGTCGTTCATCTCTGGGTCGAGGGCGTCTGGGAGCTGATCATGGCGTCCGTGCTCGCCTATCTGATGATCAAGCTCAACGGCATCGACCGCGAGGTGGTCGAGAAGTGGCTCTACGTCATCATCGGCCTTGCGCTGTTCTCGGGCATTCTCGGCACCGGCCACCATTTCTACTGGATCGGCGCGCCAGGCTACTGGCAGTGGATCGGCTCGCTGTTCTCCACGCTCGAGGTCGCGCCCTTCTTCACCATGGTGATCTTCACGGTGCAGATGACCTGGAAGGCCGGCCGCAAGCATCCGAACCGCGCCGCGCTGCTGTGGTCGGTCGGCTGCTCGGTGATGGCGTTCCTCGGCGCCGGCGTCTGGGGCTTCCTGCACACGCTGTCGTCGGTGAACTACTACACCCACGGCACGCAGGTCACCGCCGCACATGGCCATCTCGCCTTCTTCGGCGCCTATGTGATGCTGAACCTGTCGGTGATGGCTTATGCGATCCCGCAGATCAAGGGACGTGCGCCCTATAACCAGTGGCTCAGCATGACCAGCTTCTGGATCATGTGCACGGCGATGATGACCATGACTTTCGCGTTGACCTTTGCCGGCGTGATTCAGGTCCATCTCCAGCGCGTGCTTGGCCAGAGTTACATGGACGTGCAGGACCAGCTTGCCTTCTTCTACTGGGTGCGGCTCGGCTCCGGCGTGTTCGTCGCGATCTCGGCATTGATGTTCGTCTGGGCGGTGCTGGTGCCCGGCCGCGAGAAGCAGGCGACTATCCCAGGCGTGCTCCAACCGGCCGAATGAACGCGAAGGCGGCCGCGGAACGTGGCCGCCTTTCCCAGATCTTTGGAGAAAGTTTATGAAAGCAGCACTTCACACCCTGGCGCCGCCCGCGCCCGCAGCCGAGCTACCGGCCTATGCCGCAAGCGGCAACGAATGCGCGCTGTTCGAGCACGCCTGGCGGCATCAGCTCCCGGTCCTGTTGAAGGGACCGACCGGCTGCGGCAAGACGCGCTTCGTCGCTCACATGGCAGCACGGCTGGGATTGCCGCTTCACACCGTCGCCTGCCACGACGATCTCACCGCCGCCGATCTTACCGGCCGCTACCTGCTGAGGGGCGGCGACACCGTATGGACCGACGGTCCGCTGACACGGGCAGTGCGGGAAGGCGGCATCTGCTATCTCGACGAGGTCGTGGAGGCGCGCAAGGACGTCACGGTGGTGCTGCATCCGCTCACCGACGACCGCCGTATCCTGCCGCTGGAGCGGACCGGCGAGGAGCTGGTCGCGCCGAAGAGCTTCATGCTGGTGGTCTCCTACAATCCCGGTTACCAGACGCTGCTGAAGGCGTTGAAGCCGTCGACGCGTCAGCGCTTCGTTGCCATCGAGTTCGGCTTCTTAGCCCCGGAGCAGGAGATCGCGGTGGTCGCGGCCGAGAGCGGGCTTGCGCCCGACTATGTGCGGCCGCTGGTCCTGCTGGCCGGCCGGCTGCGCGCGCTGAAGGGGCACGACCTGGAGGAGGGCGTTTCGACCCGTCTCGTGGTCTATTGCGCCACCCTGATTGCGGCCGGAGCCTCAATCGCCGATGCGGTGCTGGCCGGGATGATCGAACCGCTCACCGATGACGCAGACGTCAAGGCGGCGCTGCTCGACGTCGCACGCGCCGTGATCTCCTGAGGGTGATGCGATGCTCGATTTCCTCGAGCTTGAAGAAACCGTCGGCCGCGCCTGGCATCGTCTGGTTGGCGGCACCGCGAGCTATCCGGCCCATGCCGAACACGCGGTGTCGCTCGCGGAGGTGCGCAGCCGGATCGCGATCATGTTCCGCGCGCTTGGCGGGGAGACGGGCGTGCAGATCGCGAGCGCGAGTGCCCGCCGGACTGGGCATCGGCTCGGATGGCGGCAGCGCATCGGGCTCGGCGACGAGCGGCTCGCGCAACCAGGGCGTGACGCCGCGACGATCTTCCTGCCCGACAACATCGCGATCTTCGCCGATCGCGGGCTGAATGCTGCGCTGTACCGGTGGCTGGCCGCGTGGTTTGCCTTTGCACCCGTCGAAGTGATCGCGGAGGCCGATCCGCTGCGGCGCGATCTGCTGACGCTGCGGCGGGCCAGCGAGATCGCGGTGCTTGTGCTGACGGAATGTCCCGGCCTTGCCGAGGACTACGCCCGGCTGGCCGCGGCCACGGCCATGGCGCGGCCGCACCGGCCATTGCCGCGCATCGAGCAGGACATGGAGCAGATCGTGCTTGCTCTGCTCGGCGCCGATACGCCGCCGGTGGGAAAGCTGTGGCCGGCGATGATGGGGACGGGGCCACTGCCGGACAAGGCGCCGCCGGGTTACCGTTCGATCCTGCCATGCCCGCTCTGGGGCGATTGCTGGACGCGCGAGCTGTCGCCCGCACATGCGGGCGATGACGCGTGCGTGCCGACCGCCGCGCCAGCGCCATCGGACGATCGCAAGCGTTTTGCCGTCCGTGAGCGCGAAGACGGTACCAATCGCCGCGATCCTTTCGTGCTCAATCGCTTTGAAAAGATCCTCGCGATGGCCGAGATGATCAACGTCGACCGCCCCGCAGACGACAGTGAGGACGAGGATGCGCAGAAGGCAGCCGACGACCTCGAGGAGATCACGCTCAGCCGCCGCAGCGGCAAGCCGGCGAGCCGGCTCAAATTTGATCTCGACCTGCCGCCGGAAGCCCTCGATGTATCGCGATTGAACGCGGACCTGAGCTATCCCGAATGGGATTATCGCAGCGGCTCCTATCTGCCCGATCATTGCCGCGTGCTCGCGGGTGCGGCCTCCGAGCTGGGTGAGGGCTGGACGCCTGATGACGCCATGCGCCGGCACATCCGCCAGGTGCGCCGCCGCTTCGAGGTGTTGCGGCCGCGTCATGAATTGATGCGCGCCCAGGCCGATGGGCACGACCTCGACCTCGACGCGCTCGTGCGTGCGCGGTGCGATCTCCGCGCCGGAAGTGGCGGAGGCAGTCTCGATCGGGTCCATGTGGCGATGCGATCGCGAGGGCACGATCTCGCCGTCACGCTGCTGGTGGACGTCTCGCTCTCGACGGATGCCTGGGTCGACGGTTATCGGGTGCTCGACGTCGAGAAGGAGGCGCTGCTGGTGCTTGCGCACGGCCTGTCGGCCTGCGGCGATCACCACAGTATCCTCACCTTCACCTCACGCCGGCGTTCCTGGGTGCGGCTCGAAACGGTCAAGGCCTTCGGCGAGCCGATGAGTGGCGCGATCGAGCGCCGGATCGGCGCGCTGAAGCCTGGCTATTACACACGGATCGGTGCGGCGGTACGTCACGCCTCGGCCGAGCTGGCGCGCCAGCCGCAGCGCAAGAAGCTGCTGCTCGTTCTCACCGACGGCAAGCCGAACGACGTCGATCATTACGAGGGGCGCTTTGCGGTCGAGGACACCCGCAAATCCGTGCAGGAGGCGCGGCGGCTCGGCATCGCGGTCTTCGGCGTGACGATCGATGCGACGGCGCAATCCTACGTCCCGACGCTGTTCGGCCGCAGTGGCTACGCCATCGTCGGCAATATCCGTCGATTGCCTGCGGCGCTGCCTGCGATCTATCGACAGGTCGCCCATTGACCCCGGAGAGCCCGCCATGCGCCCTCTTCGGTGAACTATTGCTCAAAGCATGGGTATATGATCGAATGGCCGGATGGACCGAAGCCGGCAAAGGCCCGATCTCGTCATCTTCGACTGCGACGGCGTGCTCGTCGACAGCGAGCTCTTGAGCTGCCAGTGCCTTGTGGACGAGCTGTCCGGATTTGGGATATCGCTGACACTCGCGCAGGCGCTCGAGCTGTTTCTCGGACGAAGCACGAGCGCGGTCACCCAGCATTATCGCGAACTCGGCCAGGCGGTGCCGGCCGATTTTCCCGTCCGGCTGAAGTCGCGCGTACTGATCGCCTTCGAGAAGGCGCTCCATCCGATTCCCGATGCCGATACCGTCCTGTCCGGACTGCGCGTGCCGAATTGCGTGGCCTCGTCGAGTGATCTCGACCGCGTCGCGCTGTCGCTGAGGGTGACCGGTCTCGCGCCCCATTTCGGCGACCGGCTCTACACGGCGCAGATGGTCACGCACGGCAAGCCCGCGCCGGATCTCTTTCTCCACGCGGCGGAGAAGATGGGCGCGCGACCTGCGCGCACGCTGGTGATCGAGGACAGCGTCAGTGGCGTGCTGGCCGCGAAGGCTGCCGGCATGACCGTCTGGGGATTTGTCGGCGGCAGCCATTATCGCGGGCGCGACGGGCAGGCTATATTGTCCGGCGCCGGGGCCGATCGGGTCTTCGCGCGCATGAGCGATTTCTGGGAGGCATAGGCCGCCATGGCCGTCGAGAACGAAAAGTCCAGACTCGACGATGCCGCGCGTGCCGGCTGGCTCTATTTCATTGCCGGTCACACCCAGGACGAGATCGCAAAGATGCTCCAGGTCTCGCGGGCCTCCGCGCAGCGGCTGGTCTCGCTGTGCCTCGCCGAGCGTCTCATCACCTTCCGTCTCGAACATCCCATCGCCGCCTGCATGGAACTGGCGGCACGCCTGAAGGCGCGCTTCGACCTCAGCCATTGCGAGGTGGTGCCGGCCGATCCTGCCGCGCCGCAGGCCACGGCGGGCATCGCCGAGCGCTGCGCCAATCTGCTGGATTCGACGTTGCGGTCGGAAACGCCCGTCATCGTCGCGCTCGGCACGGGGCGGGCGGTGCGCGCCGCGGTCGAGCGCGTGACGCCGATCGACCGGCCCAACCACCAGATCGTCTCGCTGGTCGGCAACATCTCCGCCGACGGCTCGGCGAGCTTCTACGACACCGTCGGCCGGCTCGCCGACCGCACCGGTGCGCGGCACTACCCGATGCCGCTGCCGTTCCTGATGTCGTCGGAGGACGAGCGCAACAAGATGGTGCGGATCGAGCCGATCGCAAAGGTCAAGGCGGTCGCCGCCAAGGCGGACTTGCGCCTCGTCGGCATCGGCCAGATGGACCAGAAGGCGCAAATCCACATCGACGGCTTCGTCACCCGCGACGAATTGTTCGAGATGATGCGGCAGGGGGCGATCGGCGAAATCACCGGCTGGGCCTATGATTCCAAGGGCCGCCTGCTCAAGGCCGGCACCAACAAGCGCCTCACCAGCATTCCGCCGGAGGTGCCGGCCAAGACCACCACGATCGGCGCCGCGGTCGGTGCGGCCAAGGTGCCGGCGATCGCGGCCGCGCTGAACGGGCACCTGATCAACGGCCTGATCACGGACGAGGCGACGGCAAGGGCGATTTTGGAGCGGTAGGGCGGGCGCGTTTCCAGCGTCAGCAAGGCTGACGGTCTCATCACCCCCGACACTGTCATCGTCCGCGAAGGCGGACGATCCAGTACGCCGCGGCGCCTCTTGGGGCAAACCAATAGACGACACGGAGTACTGGATGCCCCGCTTTCGCGGGGCATGACAGCTGTGGGCGAGGCAACATCTTCATCCCCTCCCGCACCGCAGCACTCATAAGTTGCGGGAACGTCCGCGCGCCTGCTTGACAAGCGCCGCACCTCGTCCGAACATACGCCCAACGCGTGGGCATATGCTCAGAAGCGCGATCCTAGGGAGGTCACCGTGAAACACGTCCTCGGCGCCGTCTGCGGCGCGTCTTGCCTGTTGCTGGCCGTCCCTGTGATGGCCGAAACGACCCTGACCATCGCCACCGTCAACAACGGCGACATGATCCGCATGCAGGGGCTGACCAGCGAATTCACCAAGAAAAATCCAGACATCACCGTCAAATGGGTGACGCTGGAGGAGAACGTGCTGCGCCAGCGCGTCACCACGGACATCGCCACCAAGGGCGGCCAGTTCGACGTCCTCACCATCGGCACTTACGAGGTGCCGATCTGGGCCAAGAAGGGCTGGCTGGTGCCGCTCGCCAATCTCGGCGCCGATTACGACATCGCCGACCTGCTGCCGAAGATCAGGGACGCGGTCTCCGTCGACGGCAAGCTCTACGCCGCGCCGTTTTATGGCGAGAGCTCGATGGTGATGTATCGCACCGACCTGTTCGAGAAGGCCGGCCTGAAGATGCCGGAAAAGCCGACCTGGGATTTCGTCATCGACGCCGCCAAGAAGCTCACTGACAAGAGCGCCGGCACCTACGGCATCTGTCTCCGCGGCAAGGCCGGGTGGGGCGAGAACATGGCGTTCCTGTCGGCCATGGCCAATTCCTACGGCGCGCGCTGGTTCGACGAGAAGTGGGAGCCGCAGTTCAACACGCCGGAATGGAAGACGACGCTCACGACCTACGTCAATCTGATGAAGGAAGCCGGCCCGCCCGGCGCGAGCTCGAACGGCTTCAACGAGAATCTGGCGCTGTTCAACGCCGGCAAGTGCGCGATGTGGATCGATGCCACGGTCGCGGCGTCCTTCGTCACCAATCCGAAGGAGTCCAAGGTCGCCGACAAGGTCGGCTTTGCGCTGGCGCCGAACACTGGGCTCGGCAAGAACGCCAACTGGCTGTGGGCCTGGAGCCTCGCGATCCCCGCCGGCTCCAAGAAGACGGAAGCCGCCGAAAAGTTCATCGCGTGGGCCACCAGCAAGGACTACACCAAGCTCGTGGCGTCGAAGGAGGGCTGGGCCAACGTGCCGCCGGGCACGCGGACCTCGCTCTACCAGAACGAGGACTATCTGAAAGTCGCTCCGTTCGCGAAGCTGACGCTGGCCTCGATCGATGCTGCCGACCCGAACAAGCCCACCGTGAAGCCGGTGCCTTACGTCGGCGTGCAATACGCGGCGATCCCCGAATTCCAGGGCATCGGCACGCAGGTGGGCCAGCAATTCTCCGCCGCGCTCGCAGGATCGATGACGGTCGATGCCGCGCTTACCGCGGCGCAGTCCGCCACCGAGCGCGAGATGAAGCGCGCCGGCTACATCAAGTGAACCCGAGCTCTCCCTCCTGAGCTCAAACTGGCGGCCATCCACCAGCCAGCCCCGAATGGATGGCCGCCTTCTTCCTCCCAGCGGAGACGCCAAGGATGGCAACCCGGCAGACGCAGTTTCTTGCGCGCTCGCTCCTGACGCCTGCGGTCGGGCTGCTCTTCATCTGGATGATCGTTCCGCTGGCGCTGACGATCTATTTCTCGACCCTGCATTACAGTCTGCTCGATCCCGGCTCCGAGGCGTTCGTCGGCCTGGAGAATTTCCGCTACTTCCTCACCGATCCCGCCTTCCTCGCCTCGCTCCAGAACACGCTGGTGCTGGTCGGCTCGGTGCTGGCGCTGACGATCCTGCTCGGCATCCCTCTGGCGCTGCTGATGGATCAGCCCGTGATTGGCCGCAACATCGTGCGGCTGATGGTGATCGCGCCGTTCTTCGTGATGCCGACGGTGAGCGCGCTCGTCTGGAAGAACCTGTTGATGCACCCGGTCTCCGGCCTATTCGCCTGGCTCGCCAAACTGGTCGGATTGACACCGATCGACTGGTTCACCGACGCGCCGCTGTTCGCGGTGATCCTGATCGTCGCCTGGCAATGGCTACCCTTCGCGACGCTCATTTTGCTGACCGCGCTGCAATCGCTCGACGAGGAGCAGAAGGAGGCCGCCGAGATGGACGGCGCCAGCGCGCTCTCGGCCTTCATCTACATCACGCTGCCGCATCTGGCGCGTCCCATCACAGTGGTGATCTTGATCGAGACCATCTTCCTGCTCACGGTGTTCGCCGAGATCTACGTCACCACCGGCGGTGGTCCCGGACTGTCGACCACCAACATCGCCTTCCTGATCTATTCGCAGGCGCTGATCCAGTTCGATGTCGGCAGTGCCTCCGCCGGCGGCCTCGTTGCTGTTGTGATCGCCAACATCGTCGCCTTCTTCCTCGTCCGCATCGTCGGCCGCAACCTGGAGGCATGAGAGCATGGCGCGGATGGCGACGACGCAGCGGGTGGTGGTATCGACGATCGGGGCGTGGTTCTTCGGCTTCCTGATCTTCTTCCCGATCCTCTGGATGGTGCTGGCGAGCTTCAAGACTGAGCTCGAGGCTTTCGCGATTCCGCCGTCCTTCCTGTTCTTCCACTGGACCACGGAAAACTACGCCACCGTACAGGAGCGCAGCGACTATCTGCATCACGCGATGAACTCGATCATCATCGCCGGCGGCTCGACCTTGATCGCGCTGCTGATCGCAATCCCCGCGGCCTGGTCGATGGCGTTCGCGCCGACCAAGCGCACCAAGGACATCCTGCTCTGGATGCTCTCGACCAAGATGATGCCGCCGGTCGGCGTGCTGGTGCCGATCTATCTCATCTTCAAGACCTTCGGCCTGCTCGATTCCCGCATCGGCCTCGTCTTCATCCTGTGCCTCGGAAATTTGCCGATCGTGATCTGGATGCTCTTCACCTATTTCAAGGAGATCCCGCGCGACATCCTCGAAGCCGCGCGCATGGACGGCGCCACCATCGGCCGCGAGCTCATCTACGTCTTGACGCCAATGGCGATCCCGGGGCTGGCGTCGACCATGCTGCTCAATCTGATCCTGGCCTGGAACGAGGCGTTCTGGACGCTCAACCTGACGACCTCGAACGCCGCGCCGCTCACCACGTTCATCGCCTCCTATTCGAGCCCGGAAGGGCTGTTCTGGGCAAAGCTGTCGGCGGCCTCGACGCTGGCGATCGCGCCCATTCTCGTCCTCGGTTGGTTCAGCCAGAAGCAGCTCGTGCGCGGGCTCACCTTCGGCGCGGTGAAGTAAAGGGGCGGGCGGATCATGGGTCAGATCACACTTCAGGACGTACAGAAATCCTTCGGGCCCGTGCACATCATCAAGGGCGCCGATCTCGAGATCGCGGACGGCTCCTTCGTGGTGTTCGTCGGCCCGTCCGGTTGCGGCAAGACCACGCTGCTGCGGCTGATCGCCGGGCTCGAAGACGTCTCAGGCGGCAAGATCCTGATCGACGGCAAGAACGTGGTCGACACGCCGCCGGCCAAGCGCGGGCTGTCGATGGTGTTTCAATCTTATGCGCTCTATCCGCATATGAGCGTGCGCGGCAATATCGGTTTCGGCCTGAAGATGGCAGGCCTTTCCAAAGATGAAACCAACCGCAAGGTCGAGGCCGCGGCCGCGACGCTGAACCTCACGCCCTATCTCGACCGCAAGCCGCGCGAGCTCTCTGGCGGCCAGCGCCAGCGCGTCGCGATCGGCCGTGCCATCGTCCGCGAGCCCAAGGCGTTCCTGTTCGACGAGCCGCTGTCCAACCTGGACGCGGCCTTGCGCGTGCAGATGCGGATAGAAGTCACGCGGCTCCAGAAGCAGCTCGGCACCACCGCGATCTACGTCACGCACGATCAGGTCGAGGCCATGACCATGGCAGACAAGATCGTCGTGCTCAACGGCGGCAAGATCGAGCAATATGGCTCGCCGCTGGAGCTCTATGAGCGGCCCGCCAATCTCTTCGTCGCCGGCTTCATCGGCTCGCCGAAGATGAACTTTGTCACTGGAGAGCACGCCTTGCAGAAGGGGGCGGCGACGATCGGCGTGCGGCCGGAGCATCTCAAGATCGAGCGCGACGGCGCCGGCGGCTGGCAGGGAACGATCGCGGTCGCCGAGCATCTGGGCAGCGACACCTTCCTTTATGTCGATGCCGGACCGCTCGGCATGCTGACGGCGCGCTACATCGGCGAATTGAGCCTGCATGCCGGCGACCACGTGTCGCTGGTGCCGGATCCCGCGCGCATCCATCGCTTCGACGAGAGCGGCAACGCGCTTCGGGGCTGACAAGAAACGGCAAGAGACGGCAAGAGACGGCAAGAGACGGCAAGAAACGGAAAGACCACCATGTATCTCGAAAAATTCAAGCTGAGCGGCAAGACCGCGTTCATCACCGGCGGCGGGCAAGGCATTGGCCTCGCCTGCGCGGAAGCGCTGGCCGAAGCCGGCGCGAAGGTCATCATCGGCGATCGCGACAGCAAGGTTGCCGACAGCGCGAAGGCCAGCCTGAAGGCGAAGGGTTTTGACATCGAGACGGCGATCATGGATGTCACCGACACGAAGCGTGTGGCGGAGGTCGCGGCCGACCTCGTCGCCCGCCACGGCAAGGTCGACATCCTCGTCAACAATGCCGGCATCGCCCGCAGCGAGACGCCGGCCGAGACCGTCACCGACGAGCACTGGCTCAACGTCATCGACGTCAATCTCAACGGCACCTTCTGGTGCTGCCGCGAATTCGGCAAGCACATGCTGAAGGCCAAGAGCGGCGCCATCGTCAATGTCGGCTCGATGTCGGGCTTCATCGTCAACAAGCCGCAGGAGCAGTGCTTCTACAACGCCTCCAAGGCCGGCGTGCACCATTTGACCAAGTCGCTGGCCGCCGAATGGGGCGCGCGCGGCATCCGCGTCAACGCGGTGGCGCCGACCTATATCGACACGCCGCTCAATGCTTTCGTGAAAAGCACCCCGAAAATGTATGACGCCTGGATCGGCGGAACCCCGATGGCGCGGATGGGGCAGGTCGAGGAGATCGCCTCCGTCGTGCTGTTCCTGGCCTCGGAGGCCGCGAGCCTGATGACCGGCAGCATCGTGCTGGTGGATGGCGGCTACACTTGCTGGTAGGCTTGCGTCAAAACTGACGAGAGCGACCGGGAGCGACAATGCCGCGAGCGTATATCGGCGTCGACGTGGGGACCACGAGCACGCGGGCAGGGGTGTTTGACGAGGCCGGCACCCTCCTTGCCACCGCCAAGCATCCGATCCGGATCTGGCACGAGGCCGGCGACATCGTCGAGCAATCGTCGTCCGACATCTGGGACGCCTGCGTAAAGTCGGTGCGGGCCGCGATGGCGGAGGCTGCCATCGCGCCCGACAGCGTCGGCGGCATCGGTTTCGACGCCACCTGTTCGCTGGTCGTCCTCGATCGGCAAGGCGAGCCGGTCACCGTCAGTGCCTCCGGCGACCACCAGCGCAATGTCATCGTCTGGATGGACCATCGCGCGACGGCCGAGGCACGGCTGATCAACGAGACTGGGGACGCGGTGCTGCGCTATGTCGGCGGTTCGATCTCGCCCGAGATGGAGATGCCGAAACTGCTGTGGCTGAAGCGGCACTTGCGCGCGAGCTTCGATGCCGCCGGTCATTTCTTCGACCTGGCAGATTATCTGACCTGGCGCGCGACCGGGTCGCTGCAGCGCTCGACCTGCACGGTCACCTGCAAGTGGAACTACCTCGCACACGACGGTGGCGGCTGGAGCGCCCCGTTCTTCAAGCGCATCGGCCTCTCCGATTTCGTCAGCGAGAAATACGCCCGCATCGGCACCGAGATCGTCGCGCCCGGCACGCGGCTCGGCGAAGGCCTCACCCGAGCTGCGGCTGCGGAGTTCGGCCTGTCGCCGGGCACGCCGGTCGGCGCCTCGCTGATCGATGCCCATGCCGGCGGCATCGGCGCGATCGGCGGACGCGACGGATCGGCCGGAACGAGCGATGTCAGCGACCGCCTCGCCTACATCATGGGAACGTCGGCCTGCATCATGGCGACGACGAAGGAGCCGTGCTTCGTGCCCGGCGTATGGGGCCCTTATTATTCCGGCATGGTGCCGGACTTCTGGCTCAACGAAGGCGGCCAGTCGGCTGCGGGCGCGGCGATCGACCATCTCCTCAAGTCGCATCCCGGCCATGTCGAGGCGAGCGCGGCGGCGCGGAGCGAGGGCGTCGACCTCATCGAGTACCTCGAGCGGCGCATCATCGCGCGCGCCGGTGACGTCAGCCGTGCCGCGCTGCTCGCCCGTGACGTCCATGTGCTTCCCGAATTCATCGGCAACCGCTCGCCCTACGCCGACCCCGACACCCGCGCGGTGATCGCGGGCCTCGATCTCGACAGCGACGTTGGTGCGATGGAGCGGCTGTTCGTCGCCGGCCTCTGCGGTCTGGCTTATGGCCTCGCCGAGGTGATCGAGGCCTTTGCCGCGCACGGCGTCCATTCCAGCATCATGATCATGGGTGGCGGCGCGAGCCGCAGTCCGCTGGTGCGGCAGATCATGGCGGACACCACCGGTCTCACCGTCGCGCTGCCGCAAACCAAAGAACCCGTGCTGCTGGGCGCCGCGATGCTCGGCGCGGTGGCCGGCGGTGCCTATGCCTCGATCGGCGAGACCATGGCGAAGATGTCGGCGCTGGGACGGAAGAGCGAGCCGACTGTACCCGAGATGGCCGCGTTTCACACACGCAAGCGCGGCGTCTATAAGCTGCTCCGCGAGGTCGATCGCGGCAGCCGTGCGGCGATGCGCGACATCGCCAGAGGTTGAAACGGATGCTGATTTCCTGCGGCGATGCGCTGATCGATTTCGTCCCGACGCGAAACACCGAGGGGCGCGAGGCGGTGATGCCCGCGGTGGGCGGCTCCTGCCTCAACGTCGCGATCGGCATGGCGCGGCTCGGCGCGCCGACAGGATTTGTCGGCGGCGTCTCGACCGACATGTTCGGACGAATGATCGCCGACCACGCCACCGCGTCGAACGTCGAGCTAGGGCTGGCCACCCGCAGCGACCGCCAGACCACGCTTGCCTTCGTGCGCATCGTTGCGGGCGAGTCGCACTACGCCTTCTACGATGCCGAAACCGCGACACGAAACTGGACCTACCGGCGCGGCACAATTCCGTTCGCGACGGTCGAGGCCATCCATGTCGGATCGACCACGCTGGTGAACGACCAGGGCGCGGCCGAGGCGAAAGCCCTGATCGCGGACGCGCGCGCGTCGTCGACGATCTCCTTCGATCCGAACTGCAGGCCCAATCTGGTCAGCGACAAGCCGGGCTATCTCGCGCGCATGGCCGAGTTCGCAGGCCACGCCGATCTCATCAAGATGTCGGATGTCGATTTCGCGTATCTCTTCGGCGAGGAGCCCCACGAGCAGCGCGCGAAGGTGCTGTTGGGGCAGGGCACGAGCCTCGTCGTCATCACCCGCGGCAACAACGGGGCCATTGCCTGGCACGCGAGCGCAGGGCAGGTCGAAGTTCAGGCGCCGAAGGTCGAGATCGCCGACACCATCGGCGCCGGCGACAGTTTTCAGGCTGCGCTCCTGTTCGCCCTGCACAAGCAGGGCCGCATCAGCCGGCAGCAGCTGAAAGACATCGGCGCGGACGAGCTTCGCCGCGCGCTGTCTTTTGCCGCCAAATGCGCCGGCATGACCTGTACCCGCCCGGGCGCCGATCCGCCGTGGAGCCATGAAGTCACGTGGAGCGTCTAGCCCGGGTCCGCATCACAGCCGCGCCACGACCTTCTCGGCGCATTTGAGGAAGGTGCGGATCAGCGGGCTCTGCGAATCCCGCCGCCAGCACACGGCGATATCGATGGAGTCGGCGGCATCCCGCAGCGGCCTGAACACGATGCCCTGCGGCGCGCCGAGCTTCGCGCAGGCCGGCAGGATCGCAAGCCCCTCGCCGGCGAGAACGAGGCTCATCGCCGAATGCACCGTCTCCACCCGGCTCGCGATCGGCATCACGATCTGATGCCGCCGCAGCAGGGCTGCGACCGCGGAGGAGGCGGGGTCTTGCTCCGGCGGCGGCAGCGCGATCAGCGGGCGGCCCTGGAGTCGCGCCATCGGCACTGCGCTCAGGCGCGCAAGCGGCGAGTGCTTCGGCATCGCCAGCATGAACGGCTGCGCGCCAATCCGCGCCACCTGGATCTCGGGATGGTGGATCGCCGGCATGCACAGCGCGACGGTGACGCTGCGGTCGAGCAGCCGCGCCTCGCGCGTCGAGGCGCTGAGCTCGGCGAAGTCGAGGTCGACGCCGGGAATGGATCGCCGCAGCTCGGGGATCAGGCGCGGCAGCATCGCGTTCGCTAGCACGAACATGTATCCGACCGAAATCCGCCCGCGGCTGCCGGCCGCGACCGCCCGCGCGGCTTCGACCCCGTCGGCCGCGAGCGCCAGCGCCTCGCCGGCGCGCACCAGCAGGGCCTGGCCCGCTTCGGTCAGGTCCATGCCGCGCGTGCCGCGGCGGAACAGCGGCGCGCCAACCTCGGCCTCTAACTTGCGGATCTGGACCGACAGCGGCGGCTGGGCCATCCGCAGCCGTTCGGCGGCCTTGCCGACGCTGCGCGCCTCGGCCACGGCGACGAAATAGCGAAGCCGGTGAAGATCCATTGGCATACCGAAAACGTATGGGTTGACCATCAAAATGGTATTGGACGCTGAGTTAACAGAAGTGTCATTCTCGCTGTCAATGCCTTGTCAATGCTTGGGCCAACGAGGGCCGGCTTCGGAGCGATGATTTGACGATGAACGGCGATCCCTGCCTGCTGTCCGCAACCGAGCTGCGCGGCCTCGTTGCCACGAAGAAGATTTCGCCCGTCGAGATCACCCGTGCCGTGCTCGCGCGCGCCGAGGCGCTTCAGCCCGAGCTGAACTGTTTCATCACGCTCTGCGGCGACGAGGCGATGACGCAGGCGCTTGCGGCCGAGCGCAAGGTGATGGCGGGCGAGCCGCTTGGCCTGCTGCATGGCCTTCCCGTCACCGTCAAGGACATCGTCAACACTGGCGGCGTGAAGACCACGTTCGGCGCCGTTCCCTACAAAGACAACGTGCCGGCCGAGGATGCTGTTGCGGTGGCAAAGCTCCGTGCGGAAGGCGCGATCCTGATCGGCAAGACCACGACGCCCGAATTCGGCAGCAAATGCCTGACCGACTCGCCCTTGTTCGGCCGCACCCGCAATGCGTGGAGTGCGGAGCGGTCCTCCGGTGGCTCCAGTGGCGGCGCGGCCGTGGCGGTGGCGAGCGGCATCGCGCCGCTTGCGATTGCGACCGATGGCGGCGGATCGACGCGAATTCCCGCCGCTTGCAACGGCGTGGTGGGGCTGAAGCAGAGCAACGGCGTGATCGCGCACAGCCAGGCGCTCGACGCCTTCGGCAACCAGACCTATGTCACGCCGACCACGCGCACGGTCGCCGACACCGCGCTGATGATGCAGGCGATGGCCGGCGAGGACTCCTGCGATCCCTGGTCGATCGGCGTGCCCGTGCCCGATTTCATCGGCACCGCCGCGCCGCGCGGCGATCTGCGCGGGCAAAGGATCCTGTTCTGCGAGTCGCCTCCCGGCCGCCCGGTGTCGTCAGATGTCGCGGCCAGCTTCAAGGCGAGCCTCGACCGGCTGGCCGGTCTCGGTGCCGAGCTCGAGGAGTTCTCCGGCGAGGGGTTTGACATCGAGCCGATCTGGCGCGCCATCAACCACACCGTCTGGCGTACGCGTTTCGCCAAGCTGGTGGCCGAGCATGGCGACGTCCTCAGCGAAGCCTTCGTCAAGCAGGTCGCGCTCGCGACCAATGTCAGCGGCGTCGCCTATCAGGAGGCGATGTTCGCGCGCACCGCGCTGTTCCGCCGCGTGCAATCCCTGCTTGCGCGCGGGCATCTTTTGGCGATGCCGACCATCACCCGCACCGCGCTGCCGATCGACCAGGACCTGTTCGGCACCATCGAGATCGACGGCAAGCACTTCGACAGCGTCCGGCCGCACTGGTTCCCCTGGACCATGCCGTTCAACATGACCGGGCACCCCGCGATCAGTCTTCCCTGCGGCTTCGGCCGCGACGGCCTGCCGATCGGGCTTCAACTCGTCGGGCGCTTCCGTGCCGATGCCGAATTGCTGCGCGTGAGCGCGCTGTTCGAGGCCTCGCACGATCTTCTGTCCCGCCGGCCCGGCTGAGGTGAGGCACATGCCGCAAAGGACTTGCCTCCGGCGCCCGGACATGTTGATCGTGCGGCGGATGAGCCCTGAAGCCGAGCGCGCATGAGCGTATTCTTTCTTCGACGTCTGTTGACCTTGCTGGCGACGCTGGTCGGCGCATCCGTGATCATTTTCCTGGTGCTGGATGCGCTGCCTGGCAATGCCGCGCAGATGCTGATGGGCGCGGATGCCTCGGCCGACGCGGTGCGCGCGCTTACGGTCAAGCTCGGGCTCGACCAGCCGCTGGCGGTTCGCTATCTGCAATGGATCAAGGGCCTCCTCGTCGGCGATCTCGGCAACAGCTATGTCTATGGCACGCCGGTCGCGAGCCTGATCGCGGAGCGGCTCGTGCTGACCGTTCCGCTCGCGATCATGTCGATGCTGATCACGGTGACGCTGGCGCTCTCGGCCGGCATCTACACCGCGGCCAACCACAACAAGCTCGGCGACGTCGGCGTGATGTCGTTGACGCAAGTGGGCATCGCGCTGCCGAACTTCTGGTTCGCGATCCTGCTGGTCCTGCTGTTCTCGGTGCGGCTGCAATGGCTCTCGGCGGGCGGCTTTCCCGGCTGGGAGGATGGCATCTGGCTCGGCATCAAGTCGCTGCTGTTGCCGGCGATCTCGCTCGCGGTGGTGCAGGCCGCGATCCTCGCGCGCGTCACGCGTTCGGCCGTGCTCGAAGTGCTACGCGAAGATTTCGTCCGCACGGCGCGCGCGAAGGGTCTCGGCAAGCGCGAGGTGCTGTGGAGCCACGTGCTGCGCAACGCCATGATCCCCGTGATGACGGTAATGGGGCTGCAATTCGCCAATCTGCTCGCCGGCACCATCGTGATCGAGAACGTGTTCTACCTGCCGGGCCTGGGCCGCCTAATCTTCCAGTCGATCGCCAACCGCGACCTGATCGTGGTGCGCAATTGCGTGATGCTGCTTGCGGCCATGGTCGTCATCGTGAATTTCGTGGTCGACGTGCTCTACGCCTTCATCGATCCCCGCATCAAGGTCCACGATTTGTGAGCGCGCCACTGACCACTTCGGTCGACGCCCCGATCGCAACGCGTCCGCTGCCGGCCCGCACCTTCTGGGCCCGCGCGCTGCGTCACCGCAGCTTTGTGCTGGGCGGCGCGCTGAGCCTGCTGGTGCTCGCCTCGGCGCTGCTGTCGCTGGTGTGGACGCCGTGGTCGCCCTATGAGATCGACATCGCCTCGAAGCTTCGGCCGCCGTCGGCGGCGCACTGGCTCGGCACCGATTCCTTCGGCCGCGACATCGTCTCGCTGCTGCTCGCGGGCGCGCGCTCGACCATTCTGGTCGGCATCATCGCCGTGAGTATCGGTCTCACCTTCGGCGTTTGCCTCGGCCTGATCGCTTCTGCCAAGCGCGGCTGGACCGAAGAAATCATCATGCGCTTCTCCGATTTCACCTTTGCCTTTCCGGCGGTGCTCTCCGCGATCATGCTCGCCGCCGTTGTCGGGCCGGGCATGGTGACCTCGATCATCGCGATCGGAATCTTCCAGATACCGACGCTGACCCGGCTGACGCGCGGCTCCGCCAACGCGATCTGGGCGCGCGAATTCGTGCTGGCCGCGCGCGCGTCGGGAAAGGGCAAATTCCGCATCACCATCGAGCATGTGCTGCCCAACATCCTGTCGATCCTGATCGTGCAGGTCACCATCCAGTTCGCGCTCGCGATCCTTGCCGAAGCCGCGCTGTCCTATCTCGGTCTCGGCACGCAGCCGCCGCAGCCGTCCTGGGGCCGCATGCTGAACGATGCGCAGACGCTGCTGTTCCAGTCGCCGATGCTTGCGGTCTATCCGGGTGCGGCGATCGCCATCGCTGTGCTCGGGCTCAATCTACTCGGCGACGGACTGCGCGATCTGCTCGATCCGCGACTGGCGCGGGAGCGATGACGATGGGGGAGCGCTCAACCCTGCCGCTGATCGAGGTCGCCAATCTCGGCGTTCGCCTCAACACCAGCCGCGGACCGGCGCAGGCCGTGCGCGGCGTCAGCTTCGCCCTCAAGCGCGGCGAGACGCTGGGTCTCGTCGGCGAATCCGGCTGCGGCAAGTCGGTGACGGCGCTGTCGCTGATGGGCCTCTTGCCGGACAGTGCTGTCGTGACCGGCAGCATCAAGCTTGATGGCAGCGAGCTCGCCGGTCTGTCGGATGCGGATTATTGCAAGCTGCGCGGCAACCGCATCAGCATGATCTTCCAGGAGCCGATGACGGCGCTCAACCCGATGCACACGATCGGGCATCAGGTTGCCGAGCCGCTGCGGCGTCACAAGAAATATTCGGCGGCGCAGGCGCGCAAGGAAGCGATCGCCTTGCTCGACCGCGTCGGATTGCCCGATCCCGCAGGGCGGATCGACGCCTATCCGCATCAGTTCTCCGGCGGTCAGCGCCAGCGCGTCACCATCGCGATGGCGCTCGCCTGCGAGCCCGACCTCCTGATCGCGGACGAACCGACCACGGCGCTCGACGTCACCATCCAGGGCCAGATCCTCGACCTCATCGCCGATCTCGTCGAGGAGCGCGGCATGTCGATGATCCTGATCTCGCACGATCTCGGCGTTATCGCCGAGAACGTGCAACGCATGATGGTGATGTATGGCGGCACGGTCGTCGAGAGCGGGCCGACCGACGAGGTGTTCCGCCGGATGGGCCATCCCTACACGCAGGGCCTGTTCCGCGCCCGGCCGAAGCTCGGCGCGCGCAAGGGGACGCGGCTGACGACGATCTCGGGGACGGTGCCCGAACTTGCGGACTTGCCTGCCGGCTGCACGTTCGGCGACCGCTGTCCGCTGGTCGAGGACAAGTGCCGCGTGGCGCTGCCGCCGATGATCGAAGTCGGTCCCGGTCACGGCGTGCGCTGTGTGCGCACCGATGTCTCCATGGCCGCGAATGTCGGAGCGCTGCCCGCATGACCGCAGCGCCGCTTCTCGACGTCAAGAATCTTGAGCAGCGTTACACGCTGCCGCGCGAAAGCCTGTTCCGCCCGCCGGGCCAGGTGCGCGCGCTCAACGGCGTCAGCGTGCGGGTCGATGCCGGCAAGAGCCTCGGCGTCGTCGGCGAGTCCGGTTCGGGCAAGTCGACCTTCGCGCGGGTGGTGATGGCGCTGGAGCGGCCGACGTCGGGGCAGGTCGCGCTGCTCGGGCGAGATCTCAACCGCATCTCACCCGACGAGCTGCGCCGTGCGCGCCGCGATTTCCAGATGGTGTTCCAGGATCCTTACGGATCGCTCGATCCGCGCCAGACCATCGCGCGCATCGTCGCCGAGCCGCTCACCGTGCTGGAAGATGCCGACCGCACCACGTTCCGCGCCCGCGTCTCCGCGGTGCTGCGGCAGGTCGGCCTGCGCGATGCCGACATGGACAAATATCCGCACGAATTTTCCGGCGGCCAGCGCCAGCGCATCGCGATCGCGCGCGCGCTGATCACCCAGCCGAAGCTGATCGTCGCCGACGAGCCGGTTTCCGCGCTCGACGTCTCCGTGCAGGCGCAGGTGCTCAATTTGATGCAGGACCTCCAGGAGCAGTTCGGCCTGAGCTACATCCTGATCAGCCACGACCTCGCCGTGGTCGACTATCTCTGCGACGAGGTCGCGGTGATGTATCTCGGCCGGATCGTCGAGCAGGGCAGGCCGGAGGACCTGTTCGAGCGCTGTGCCCATCCCTATACGCGGGCGCTATTGGATGCCGTGCCGCGGGCGCGCGCTGGCGGCGGCCGGCGCCGGCGCGGGGCCCAGGCGATCGCCTCGCAATCGGTGACTGCTGCCGGATGCCCCTATGTCGCGCGCTGTCCGCTGGCCGACCAGCATTGCCGCGAGGTTCCGCCCTTGCTACGCAAGGTCGGCGAAGCCCATCTCGCCGCCTGCCACAAGGCGGAGGCGGTGATGGCATTGCCGCACGCGGCCATGGAAGGTTAGTGTCCGCAACCGAATTGGCGTAGGCTTGAGACGAAAGAAGGCCGGGGAGTTACGCATGCTCAAGAAATTATCGATCGTCGCATTTGCCGCCGCGCTTGTCGCAGCACCGCTGCCGGTGCTGGCGCAGAGCAAGAAGGACAGCGTCGTCATGGCGATGGCGCTGGAGCCGCCGGGGCTCGATCCCACCATCGCCGCCGCGGCCGCGATCGCCGAAGTGACGCTCTACAACATCTATGAGACGCTGACCAAGATCAACGAAGACGGCTCCGTCTCGCCCTTGCTGGCGGAGAGCTGGACCGCCTCGCCCGACCTGAAGACCTACACGTTCAAGCTGCGCAAGGGCGTCAAATTCCAGAACGGCGAGGCCTTCGATTCCGCGGCGGTGAAGTTCTCGTTCGAGCGCAACGCGATCGCGACCAGCACCAACAAGGACAAGAGCCTGTACCAGGCTTTCGAGAAGGTCGACGCGCCCGACGCCGACACCGTCGTGATCACGGTGAAATATTCCGAGCCGAACCTGCCGTTCCTGCTCGGACAGGCGAGCGGTTCGATCGTCGAGCCGAAGAGTGCAGCCACCAACGGCACGCAGCCGGTCGGGACCGGGCCCTATCAGCTCGGGGCCTGGGCCAAGGGCTCCTCGATCACCCTGACCAAATGGGCCGGCTATCGCAACGCCGCCGCGATCAAGCTGTCGAAGGTGACGATCCGCTTCATCTCCGATCCGGCGGCGCAGACCGCGGCGCTGCTCTCGGGCGACGTCGATGCGTTCCCGCGCGTTGCGGCTGCGCGCGCCATCGGACAGTTCAAGGCTGATCCGCGCTTCAACGTCATGGTCGGCGGCTCCCGTGCCAAGACCATCGTCGGCATCAACGAGCGCAAGAAGCCGCTCGACGACGTCCGCGTGCGCCGTGCCATCCTCGCCGCGATCGACCGCAAGGCGATGGTCGACGGCGCGGCTGATGGTTTCGGCACGCCGATCGGCAGCTTCTACGTGCCCGGCGCGCTCGGCTTCGTCGACACCACAGGCATCAACCCCTACGATCCCGAGAAGGCGAAGAAGCTGCTGGCGGAAGCCGGGGTCACCACGCCGCTCGAACTGTCGCTGAAGCTGCCGCCGCCGTCCTATGCGCGGCAGGGCGGCGAGATCCTGGCGGCGCAGCTCGCCAGGGTCGGCATCATCGCCAAGATCGAGAATGTCGAATGGGCGCAGTGGCTGTCGCAGGTGTTCGCCGGCAATGGTCCGCATAATTTCGACCTCACCATCGTCAGCCATGTCGAGCCGTTCGACCTCGTCAAGATCACCGAGCCGGACTACTACCTCGGCTACAACAACGAGGCCTTCAACGCGCTCTACAAGCAGATCGTGTCGACGCCTGACGAGGCCGGCCGCGCAAAGCTGCTCGGCGATGCCCAGCGCATGCTGGCCACCGACGCGGTCGCAGGCTTCCTGTACCAGCCTCAACTCATCACCATCACCAACAAGAAGCTGAAGGGCGTCTGGAAGGACGTCCCACAATACGAGAACGATTTTTCGACCTGGTCCTGGGAGTAGGGGCCGTTCGATCGAGTCGAACCTGTCGCTTCAACGTTGACCTCTCCCCATCGGGGAGAGGTCAATCTTTTTTGGCAACCCAAAACAAAAACCTGAAAAACAACCCCATGCACAGTAGCCGGGGTTAGATATTTCAATGGCTTGCGCGGTCCGCTCGATGGCTTGCTGAGCCATGCGATGCGGTTGACCCGTCGGGCAAAACACCGGCAATATACGATCATCGCGGCGTCATGGTTCGGGACGCGCCGTCAGGCGAGGCACGCCATGAAGAAGCCATCCCGCCGCGATGCCGGCATCGCCGCGGCTGTCGTCAGCGCTGAAGCACCGATCACCCTGAAGCTCGACAATGCGCCGATGAGCGATATCGCTCATGCGCTGGCCAGCGGGCAGGTCACTGCCACGGCGCTGACCAAAGCTTACCTCGCGCGCATCGAAGCTTATGACCGCAACGGGCCCGCGCTCAACTCCGTGCGCGCGCTCAATCCCGACGCGCTCGGGATCGCGGTCAAGCTCGACGACACAAAACCGTCGGCCAAGCGGCCGCTGGCGGGCATCCCGATCCTGGTGAAGGACAACATCGCGACCGGCGACAAGCAGCCGACGACGGCGGGCTCGCTGGCGCTGGAGGGCGCGCGCGCCAGGAGAGACGCGACAATCGTCAAGCTGCTGCGAAAGGCCGGTGCGGTGATCCTGGGCAAGGCGAACCTGACGGAGTTCGCCAACATTCTCGCGACCGACATGCCCTCGGGCTATTCGTCGCTCGGCGGCCAGGTGAAGAACCCTTACGCGCCGGCGCTGATGGGCGATCACGGCATTCCGGTCGTGCAGCCGGGCGGATCAAGCGCGGGTTCGGCGGTCGCGGTGGCCGCCGGTCTGTGCGCGGCCTCGATCGGTACCGAGACCTCCGGCTCGCTGCTGTATCCCGCCAGCCAAAACGGCCTCGTCACCGTGAAGCCGACCGTTGGGCTGGTCAGCTGCGCCGGCATCCTGCCGATCTCGCACAGCCAGGACACTGCAGGGCCGATGACGCGCACGGTGCGCGACGCGGCGATGCTGTTGAACGTGCTGGCAGCCGAAGACCCACTCGACCCCGCGACCGAGCGGCAGCGGCGGCCGGTCGACTACACCGCCGACCTCGCGACCGACGCGATGAAGGGCGCGCGCATCGGCGTGCCGAGCGACCCGGCCGACCCGCTGAACGACCGCTACTACGGCAAGTTGCCGCCCAGGTCGGCCAAGGTGATGGCCGACGCGATCAAGGTGCTGGAGGATCTCGGCGCGATCATCGTGCGTGCCAACATGCCAACATCTGGCTGGATCGGCGGGCCGGGTACGAGCATGAACGTGCTCAATCGCAATCCCCTGAGTCGCAACAAGGGTAATCCGGCGACGCCGCCGATTGTCTTCCTTTACGAGCTGAAGCGCGATCTCAACCTTTACCTCAGGGATTGGGCGACGAACACAGAGATGAAGACCATGGCCGACATCGTGGCCTTCAACGAGGCGAACGCGGAGACGGCGCTGCGGTTCGGCCAGGACCTGTTCCTCGCCGCCAACATGACCAGGGGCGATCTCAGCGAGCGCGAGTACAAGTCGGCACGGGCCATGGACCTACTCTCCGCCAAGACGCGCGGCATGGACGCCTACATGAACCAGCACAAGCTCGACGCGGTGCTGTTTCCCGGCGCCGCAGGCTGCGTGATATCAGCGAAGGCGGGCTATCCCAGCGTCATGGTGCCGGGCGGTTTCATTTCGGGAGCAGACGACAAGGACACGCCTGACTATCCGCTCGGCGTTACCTTCGCAGGCCGTGCCTGGAGCGAGCACAAGCTGCTGCGTCTGGCCTACGCCTATGAGCAGGCCACCAACATGCGCAAGCCGCCGCCCGGCTTGCCCGCGCTTTAGATGTCACTGGCCGAGAGGATCAGGCGGAAATCCCTGCTCGCGCGTCGGACCCGTTTCTGGCCAGTTCCTAAAGTTCAGAGTGACAAATTGCGCGACACGCCCAAGGCGTCGACAAGAAAATCGATGAACAGGCGGGCTCGCAGGGGGAGTTGTCGTCCGAATGCGTGCAGGACGTAGACCGGTGTGGTGAACATCGGTATGCCCGGCAGCACGACATTCAATCGCCCGGCGGCGAGCTCGTCCTCGATTGCGATGCGCATGAACTGCGTGATGCCAACGCCTTTTATGACCGCCTCAATCAACGACTGAGCATCGTCGCTATCGAAGGGGCCATTGGGGATGACCCGTGTGCCGTCCGCAAAAGTAAATGCTTGCGGCCGGCCACCAAGCAGATGGCGAAGGCAGGCATGCTGCGTGAGATCGTCGATCGACTGCGGGATTCCTCTACGCTGAAGGTATTCCGGCGATGCGCCCAGAACATATTGCAGGACACCTAACGAGCGGCCGATCAGGTTTGTGTCTTCCAATTCGCCAATTCTGACAGCGAGGTCGAAACCCTCGCGGATGAGATCGACACGGCGGTCCGTGACGCTGAGATCAAGCTTGATGTCCGGATAGCGGTCCAGGAACGAGCCCGCCCATGCGGAAATCAACGGGCGTCCAAATGTACTCGGCACAGTGACCCGAAGCACGCCACGGACGTTTCCCGGAACCTGCACGACGTCGTCGGCTTCCTCTATCGCGCGCAGATGGGGAGCGACGTGCTCGTAGTAAGCGGCGCCTTCGGACGTTGGGCTGAGTGTGCGCGTTGAGCGCTGCAGCAAGCGCACGCCGAGGCGATGTTCGAGGCGCGAAACGCTTTTCGATACTGCCGAGGGGCTGGCGCCGATCGATCGCGCGGCGCCGGCGAAAGAACCCGCGTCAACCGTCCGCACGAAGGCCAGCAGACCGGCCGTTCTTTCTAGAATCGTTGTCATTCAGGACTTTGGATCGCGAAAGAACCGAACGAAAGACGTCTAATCGGCCATTTATGAACGAATAGTCTGACTTTCGCAATGGGGGCCCCGGCAACCGAGTTGGTCTTGCAATGCCCTCCATCGCTGAAGTTCGTGCAAAAAAGGAAAAGCAGTATGTCTGCGCAAACCAAGCCAACGATCGTTTTCTGTCACGGCATTTGGGCCGATGGCTCCTGTTTCAGCAAAGTCATTCCAGCATTGCAGGCCGACGGGTACGAAGTGATCGCCGTTCAATATGGCCTGGACTCCTTCGAGGAGGATCTGGCGACGGTGAAGCGCACACTCAATCGCGTTGGCAGCCCGGTCCTTCTCGTCGGCCATTCGTATGGCGGCGCCACCATCACGGGCGCGGGCACCGATGAGCGCGTGGTCGGTCTCGTCTACATCGCTGCGGTCGCTCCGGATGCCGGCGAGACCGTGCAGGACCAGCTCGACAAGTATCCGTCGGATATCTTCTCTCGCGTCGAGGTCGCCGATGGGCGCGCCTGGATGCTTCCGAGCGGCACCGAGTTCTTCGCAGGAGACCTCTCCGCGGAAGACCAGAAGCTGGTTTGGGCCACCCATTATGCGCCCGTCTACAATCTGTTCCAGCAACAGAAGCTCAGCGCCGACAAGATCGCGTGGAGGTCGAAGCCGAGCTGGTACATTCTGGCCACGCAAGACCATACTGTGCATCCGGATCTGCAACGCTGGGTGTCGAAGCGCATGGGAGCGACGGTCACCGAAGTGGCGAGCAGCCACGTGCCGATGCTCTCCCAGCCAAATGTGGTTATCGACGTGATACGCAAAGCCGCCGCCGCCGTTCAAAAAAGCTGATCGCAAATAAGCATACATTGCCGGACACGAAGGAGAGGTCGTTCGCGAGGCGACCTCTCTTATTCATGGGCTGGCGTGCGACGGCCGCTCTTGGCCCTTCGCAGACGTGGCGTTGCTCGATGCTGATTTCGGCTTGTGACCCATACCGGAAGCCGGTATCTGGGCCGCTAAGCGGCTCGCGTCGATCAATTTCCGACGGTCCGTCCACCGCTGCCGGAGGTCGACATCATCCGACCGATCGTATGCCTCGCGGGTCAGTATTTTGGTTCGAGGCCACGTAGTCGATCTCGCCATACGTAATCCCGATATCCTTCAGCTCCTGATCATTTAGGCTGTAAAGATCGCGCCTCAGCCGCTCCCATTTCCGCCACTCTTGAAAAGCGTTCCAGCAATTCCTGAAAACGCTGACATTGCGTCGCTGGGAGTCTGCCGTCTGGACCAAGCCCGTTGTCTGATAAATCATGCTCATCGCAGTATCCTCGGGCACCGTGTTTCCACCCTGGCATGCTGCCAAAATCCGGCCCGGCGCGCTTGATCTGCTGCTTACATTTTCCTTACGGACAGCTTATTCTTTATTTTCCAAGTGGTTGCCGGGCCTGACCGGAGACCGTCCAAGGGATTTCGCGTCTTGCGCTATCTCTTCGAAGACTACGAACTGGATTCCGGCCGCCGCGAGCTGTGCCGCGACGCAAACGTCGTGGCCCTGGCGCCACAGACCTTTGACTTTCTGGACTACCTCATCCGCAACCGCGAGCGCGTGGTTTGCAAGGATGAGCTCATCACAGCCATTTGGAAGGGGCGGTGCGTGTCGGATGCCGCGCTGACGACCCGCCTGAATGCCGCTCGGTCCGCAATTGGCGATTCCGGGGAGAAACAGCGGTTGATCAAGACGCTGCCAAGGAAGGGCTATCGCTTTATCGGTATGGTGCAGGAGGCTGACGGCGCCCCCACTGTGGCGGTAATAGAAATCCAGAGGGAGACGGCTAAACCCGCCCTCCCACTTCCCGACAAACCGTCGCTGGCCGTTCTGCCATTCACCAACCTGAGCTCCGATCCAGAGCAGGAGTATTTCGCCGACGGCATGGTCGAGGACATCATCACTGGCCTTTCACGGTCCAAATCGCTGTTCGTCATCGCGCGACAGTCCACTTTTACATACAAAGGCAAGGCTATCGACATCAGGCAGGTCGGGCGCGAGCTGGGCGTTCGGTATGTGCTCGAGGGCAGTGTGCGCAAATCCGGCGATCGAGTTCGCATTGCCGGGCAGTTGATCGAGGCGACGACGGGTGCTCATCTTTGGGCGGACCGGTTCGACAGCCAGCTCAAAGATATCTTCGATCTGCAGGACCAAGTGACGAGTAGCGTGATTAGCGCGCTCTTTCCTCAATTGGAGCGCGCCGAGATCGAGCGCGCAAAACGCAAGCCAACCGAAAATCTTCAGGCCTACGACTACTATCTGCGTGCACTCTCGAGCTTCTATGAATTCACCCGCGAACAGAATATTGAAGCCCTCAGACTGATCCGTCTTGCTGTCGAGATCGATCCCGGATTGGCCTCAGCATACGCGCTTGGTGCTTATTGCTATCTGCAACCAAAGATCTTCGGCTGGACGATCGACGCGGATGAGGAACTGAACGACACCCGACGGTTGGCAAGGCGTGCAATCGAGCTCGATAAGGATGATCCAACCGTACTCGTGAGAGCCGGGCAGGCAATTGGCGCCGTATTATATGAGATCGACGATGGCGTGGCCCTCGTCTCCCGAGCGCATGAGCTTAACCCGAACCTGGCTGTCGCACGGTATACGATCGGCTGGGAACACATACGGCGCGGTGACATAGAGGCGGCGCTTAAGCAGTTCCACGCCGGGGGGCGTTTAAGCCCCATGGATCCGTTTCTTTTTCTGCTGCAGACCGGAATAGCGTTTGCGCATTTCTTGACGGATCGATACGAGGACGGATCGTCATGGGCCAAGTCGGCTGTGCTGCACCGGCCCAACTATCTCAACGCACAATTTATTCTGGCGGCATGCCACGCGATGTCTGGAAGGGTCGAGGAAGCCCGGATGATCGGTGCACGCCTGGTGGAAGCGAGGCCGGCTCTCCGCGTCTCCACACTCGTTCCAAAGCTCGCTCGATTTTACAGGCCGGAACACCTCGAAAGGATAGCGCGAGCTTGCCCCATCATGGGTCTCCCCCCATGAGTGCTGCGGTTGCCGGGAAATACTGGTCTCATTCCAATTCCCATCAACGGCGCAGTATGCAATGTCGGCTTGTGGCCCTTCGCAGACGTGGCGTTGCTCGATGCTGATTTCGGCTTGTGACCCTAAGCTGACGTGTTTGGGCGTTGGCGCGGTGTCGGCTTTTGACCCTGGCTGTGTAAAAACGCGGCGCTTGACGTGATTCTCGCGGTATGATTCCCGCACGATTTGCGGGGGTCTCGGATGAAGCGCTTCATTGA